>JADILV010000023.1 GCA_017695115.1 Candidatus Cryptobacteroides avicola
ACGCAGTCCAATGCAGAAATCACCAAAAAGCAGAGAAATTTTTGAAGTTTGTTTTTGATTAGAACAAGGAAGTCGAGAGATGAAGGAAGGAGTTTACTTTGGTAAATGACTGACTGAAGAGCGAAGACTGACGCAGTTATCATTAAAAACAAACGAAAAAAGGTCCCATAGCTCAGTTGGTTAGTAGCACCTGACTCATAATCAGGGGGTCACAGGTTCAAGCCCTGTTGGGACCACATTAAAAATCAAGGAGTTACGATAATTTCGTAGCTCCTTGATTTTTGTATGACTAACAAAACGACTAACAAAACGACTAACAAATTTGCCGTTCCCTGAGCCATTTTTCCACCTCCGAATCATGGTAATACACTTTAGAATATGAGCCACAGATCTGATGAAACGGGAATTTATTCTCTAGAGAGGGCTAACATCCAGCACCGTGCAGCGCGTCAAGAAGGAATTCGGACTGTAAGATCTATCGTTCCAAATAATAATTTGGATAAATGTGACTAATTAGTTACTTTTGCGACAAACAAGAGTGAAATGAAGAGAGAGCTTGTGCAGAACTAAATTCGTAAAGAAACTGGTAGGGACGGATTTCTATGAGTTGAGGGTATCAGTGGATAATGAGGTGCGCGTGATATTGTTTGCAGCGGACAGTGACAATATCAATTTAGCCACGAGGATCATATTTCTGAACGGTTTTATCAAAAAGGGCACAAAGGACTATGACAAGGGGATAAGCAGAGCGATAAGGATATTAAGAAATGTACTATGACCATGAAAGCAGAGATACTTACATCAGAGGAACTGCAGAAACTGCGCAGCACGGATTTCAGCGGCAAGCCGGGATTCGTAAAGGCAGGAGACATGCTTGCACGGGAGGTCGGACAAGAAGGCACAAAGGAAAGGTCTGAATTTGACGCTAAAGCCCGTGCATGGTATTACGGAGAAGTGCTTCGCGAACGGAGGAAAGAACTCGGGCTGACACAGAAAGAACTTGCCGATATGGTCGGCAGGGACAGGACTTATATCAATCGCATAGAAAAGGGTGAGACAGACCTCCAGCTGTCCTCTTTTCTTCGTATCTCTGACGCTCTTGGTATTACTCTCAGGCTCGAGGTCAGTTTGGCATAGACTATATACCGGTTACTAATGAGAATTTCCTATATCCTCTAACATATTTCTGTTTATATCCTTGACATCTTGTTGGAGTGAACTCATATAAAAATGAGGCGTATGTATGACGAGCCGTATATGTGGTTGTCTTCTGTATTCCAAGAGCAGAACTTATCTTGCCAAGCCCTCGGTTTACTTTACGGATTATATCATGCACTTTATTCTCCTGTGACTTTAAATTTTTGAGGCCGATAAAGTATGGTAATATATATTCATCCGGAGCATCCGGATTTATCTTGCCGTATTTGTTAAGAATGGTTTCCGCTTGTGATGTACGATAATTTCGTAGCTCCTTTTCTTTTTGGCGCACCCCCGAACGCACCCCCGTTTTTGCAATTATACTCTCGCAGCCACCCGTCAATAAGGCGAATACTATCGGCATAATCTCCGCGCGGCTCCGGAGCAGGGTTGCCGATTTGTTATAAAAAAGGTATACTCATTGCGGCAAATTGACGGTCCATAAAAAATTATACATATATTTGCCGGTTAAAACATGTAATATGAAAGGCTCGAGAATTCTGAAAGAGACTTACAGCAGCCTTGGGAAAGGCTCTCAGTATTTCGTTTTTAAAGTAAAGAAGCTGAGTTGGAAGCAATGGCTCGCGACAGCAGCGGTCGTAATAGTGATAATCTGTCTGATAATATGGCTTACACGTCCTGAACCGGCGGAAGAAGTCCTTCCTGTCGTCAGCACAGAAACCGTAACGACGCAGGATGTGATGATTTACGGTGAGTATCCTGGAAATGTCCGTGCCCAACAGTTCGTGGAAGTACGTGCCAGAGTAGAAGGCTATCTGGAGCAGATGCTCTTTGAAGAAGGCAAGTATGTGAAGAAGAATCAGGTGCTTTTCATCATAGACCCACGTCAGTATCAGGCGCAGGTGGAACGGGCCAAGGCCCTTCTTGAGAAAAACAAGGCTCTTGCCATCAAGGCCAAGCGTGATTACGACAGGATCAAGCCTCTGTATGACCAGAATGCGGCCAGCCAGCTTGATCTGGACAATGCGTTGGCTGCTTACGAGAGCGCCATGGCGGAAGTGCAGATGAGCGAGGCTGATCTCACGCAGGATGAACTTGCGCTCGGCTATACGACTGTGCGTTCCCCGATAAGCGGCTATATCAGTGAACGATATGTGGATATAGGTACGCTTGTCGGTCCCGGAGGACAGTCTTTGCTGGCTACTGTGGTCAAGAGTGATACCGTGACTGTAGAGTTCAAGATGACGGATCTTGATTATCAGAGGAGCAAGGCAAGAAATGTAAATATCGGTCAGAAGGATTCCTTGAGGAACTGGGACCCTTATGTAACGATAACACTTGCGGACAAATCGGTGTATAAGTACAAGGGACTCGTGGATTTCGCTGATCCGCAGGTCGATTCGAAATCAGGAACTTTCACTGTAAGGGCGGATATTCCGAATCCTGACAGGGAACTCCTTCCGGGGCAGTTCACCAACGTCACTCTGCTCCTCGATGTGCGTGAAGATGCTGTCTCTGTCCCGTCAAAGGCCCTTATGATAGAAAAAAGCGGAACATATATTTTCGTATTGAGAAATGACGGAGTAGCTGAAAAACGCTTTGTAGAGACAGGTCCTGAAGTAGAGAACAAGACCGTCATCGAGAGGGGACTGCTGCCAGGAGAGCAGATCGTGGTAGAAGGTTACCATAAGCTTACTCACGGCCAGAAGGCCATCAGGGACAACTCATAGGGAGATCCCCGGCAGGTATACCCCATAAAACATAACTGAGAATTTTTATGAAATCTGATTTCTTTATAGACAGGCCCGTCTTTTCAACAGTCATTTCTGTCATTATCGTGCTTGTCGGCCTTATAGGGCTGGTTATGCTTCCGGTGGACCAGTATCCTCCGATCGTACCTCCGGTTGTCAAGGTTTCGGCCTCATATCCAGGAGCCAGTGCGCAGACCGTGGCGCAGGCTGTGGCCACGCCTATCGAACAGGAGCTCAACGGTACTCCGGGCATGCTGTACATGGAATCCACAAATACCAATTCGGGAAGTTTTTCTGCTACCATTACATTCGATATAACCAGTAATCCGGATCTGGCTGCCGTGGAGGTCCAGAACAGGGTGAAACTTGCAGAATCCAGGCTTCCTGCGGAGGTCGTCCAGAACGGAATTTCGGTCGAGAAGGAATCCGCCAGCAGACTCATGACCATAACCGTGCTTTCCGATGATCCTAAATTCGACGAGATTTATTTGAGTAACTATACGACTCTCAATGTGTTGGATATGCTTCGCCGTGTTCCTGGAGTAGGAGGCGTCTCCAACGTCGGCAGCCGCTATTACGCCATGCAGATCTGGGTGCAGCCGGACAAGCTGGCAAGTTTCGGACTGACTGTAAAGGATCTGCAGAATGCGCTGAAAGACCAGAACAGGGAATCGGCGGCGGGTGTGTTGGGACAGCAGCCGATAAACGATGTGGATATAACTATCCCCATTACCGCTACGGGAAGGTTGTCTTCAGTAGGAGAATTTGAAAACATAGTGGTCAGGGCCGGTCAGGACGGATCCATCATAAGGATAAAGGATGTCGCCAGAGTGTCTCTGGAAGCACAGTCATATAACACGGAGAGCGGCATCAATGCCAGAAACGCCGCCGTGATGAACGTATATCTCCTTCCTGGGGCGAATGCGATGGAGGTCGCAGGCAACATCAGAGCCACGATGGAGGAAATCAGCAGGAATTTTCCGGAAGGAATGACCTATGACATTCCGTTCGATGTAACATCATATATTTCGGAATCAATACATCATGTCTACAAGACCCTTTTCGAAGCCTTGTTCCTTGTCATATTGGTCGTATTCCTGTCACTGCAGAGCTGGAGGGCCACATTGATTCCCGCCATAGCGGTCCCTATATCGCTTGTGGGAACTTTCGGAATCATGCTCATATTCGGTTTCTCCCTGAACATGATGACACTGTTGGGCCTGATCCTGGCTATAGGTATAGTCGTCGACGATGCCATAGTGGTGGTTGAGAATGTGGACAGGATAATGGAGGAGGAACACCTTTCCCCTTACGAGGCGACCAAGAAGGCCATGAGCGGCATCGGGGGTGCGCTGATAGCGATGTCACTGGTGTTGTGTGCGGTGTTTGTCCCGGTAAGTTTCCTGTCCGGAATCACGGGACAGCTGTTCAGGCAGTTTACCGTGACCATTGCCGTGTCGGTGATCATTTCAACCATTGTGGCCCTTACATTGAGCCCTGTGATGTGCTCCATATTCTTGAAGCCTCACGATCCCGGCAAAAAGAAGAATATAATATTCAGAAAGATAAATGATGCTCTGGCAAAAGGTAATTCGTTCTATGCCAAGATGATCCATGCCAGTCTGAGGCACAGCCGCAGGATGTTCGCCTTCTTCGGGGTGGCAATTGTCGGAATCTGGGTGATGGGAAAGATCGTGCCGTCCAGCTTTATCCCCAAAGAGGACCAGGGGTACTTTACTGTAGAACTGGAGCTTCCTGTCGGTGCGACACTTGAGCGAACAAGGGAAGTGACTGACAGGGCGATGGCTTTCCTTCTCAGACAGCATGATATACAGTATGTCCTGAATGTGACGGGCTCCAGTCCGAGACTCGGGACAAGCCAGGGCAACAGCACCCTTACCGTTATCATGAAACCATGGGACGAGAGGAATGAAACGGACATAGAGAAAACAATGCAGCTTGTAAGGGATTCCCTTTCCAGATATCCTGAAAGCAAAGTATATATAAGTACTCCGGCTGTAATCCCGGGACTCGGCTCGACCGGAGGTTTCTCAATGGTCCTTGAGACAAGGGGAGACGCTACATACGAACAGCTGCAGGCCGCGTCTGACACTCTGCTTTATTATGCATCGCAGAGAAAGGAGCTTACCGGACTGTCATCGGGCCTGCAGAAAGACATTCCGCAGCTGTTCTTCGATGCGGACAGGGACAAGATACAGCTGCTCGGGGTGCCACTTTCCGATGTCTTCTCCACTTTGAAGACATTCACAGGTTCACAATATGTAAACGACTTCAACATGTTCAACCGCGTCTACAGGGTATACTTGCAGGCGGAGGCCCCGTACAGGGCTCATCAGAACAATCTTGACCTGTTCTTTGTCCGCAGCTCTTCCGGAGCGATGATTCCGGTTACCGCCCTCGGTACGACGGAGTACACTACCGGCCCTGGAACTATCAAGAGGTTCAACATGTATTATTCAGCGACAATCAACGGGGAACCGGCGCACGGGACAAGCTCCGGCCAGGCAATGGCGATATTGGAAGAAATTGTAGATGAACATCTTCCGGATAATATCGGCGTGGAATGGAGCGGTCTGTCATATCAGGAGAAGAAGGAGGGCGGACAGACGGGGCTGGTCCTTGCCCTTGCCCTTCTGTTCGTATTCCTGTTCCTGGCGGCACAGTATGAGAGCTGGTCAGTGCCGATAGCCGTCATCCTTTCTCTGCCGATTGCAATATTCGGAGCTTACCTCGGAGTCTGGGTACTGGGGATGGAAAGCAATATATATTTCCAGATCGGACTGGTTATGCTCGTAGGTCTTGTGGCGAAAAATGCCATTCTGATAGTCGAGTTCGCCAAGGAAGAAGTCGAAAAAGGCAAGTCCCTTGAAGAGGCTGCCGTCACGGCGGCGCACCTGAGGTTCCGTCCTATCGTGATGACCTCCCTGGCCTTTATTCTGGGTATGCTGCCTCTGGTGTTCGCTACCGGCCCCGGCTCTGAAAGCCGTCAGAATATAGGTACAGGTGTGTTCTTCGGTATGATTGTAGCCATCAGTGCAGGTATCGTGTTCGTGCCGTTCTTCTTTGTATGGATATATAAGATGAAAAAGAAAATGTCAGTTAGGAAACGCAGAAAGGCAGGTCTTCCAGGAGCCGGAACCTTGACGGCAGTCCTGGTACTGGCCGGAGGACTGTCTGCCACTTCATGCTCTCCGGCAAAATATTGTGCGGAGCCTGATGTAGAACTGCCGGACAGATATACGCTCACCAGCGGCACGGATTCGGTGACGATAGCGGACATTGAATGGTGGGAACTGTATTCGGACACTACATTGCGCAGGCTTATTTCTGATGCCCTTGAGTACAATAAGGACATGCTGGTGGCTGCCGAACGTGTCAGGGAACTGGAATACAGGTACAGGATACAGCGTTCCTCCCTGTGGCCTTCGGTGACGGCCGAGGCATACGTCGACAACGAATACAACAATTACGGCGGGAACGAGCCTGATCCTGATGACCCCGAAATCGGAATCCCGAAACTGAATATCGGCTGGGAAATAGACTTGTGGGGACATTTGAGATGGGCAAGCCGCGAGAAATTGGCCGAATACCTGTCAAGTGTGGAGGCAAGACGGGCACTGAAAATGACTCTTGTGTCCGATGTCGCGCGTGCCTATTACGAGCTGCTTGCTCTGGACAACGAACTTAATATTGTCCGCAGGACACTGAATACCAGACAGGCCGGAGTGAATACCGCAAAAATAAGATTTGAAGGAGGTCTGACTTCCGAGGTGCCGTATCAGCAGTCTTTGGTGGAGCTTGCGTCCACTGCTTCGCTTGTCCCTGACCTTGAGGCCAAGGTGGCGATGAAAGAAAGCGAACTGGCGTTTCTTACAGGATCATATCCGAAGACAATAGAAAGGGAGCGTGCCTTGCTCGAACTCTCGTACAACAAGGAAGTGCCTCTCGGCGTGCCGTCCCGGCTTCTTGAGCGCAGACCGGACATCAGGGCTGCATATCAGGACCTGTATGCGGCACAGGCTGCCGTAGGCGTCGCACAGGCCGAGCGTTTCCCGACATTTACGATCAGCCTCACAGGCGGTTTGGAGAGCAATGCTTTCAATAATTTGCTCAGATCTCCGTTCTACTATGCCGCGGCTTCGTTCGCTTCTCCGGTATTCCAGTTCGGGAAAAAGAAATCGCAGTTCAAGGCCGCCATTGCGCAGTATAACCAGACGAAGTACGAATACGAGAAGACTGTCATGCAGGCTTTCAAGGAAGTGTATGACGCTTCTGTGAATTTCAATTCCGCCAGAAAGAACACCGGACTGAAATTCGATCTGCAGGAAGCTACGCGCAAATACGTGAGCCTCACCATGAGCCAGTACATAAACGGTACTATCAACTATCTGGATCTGCTGGATGCACAGAGGGCCTATTTCGATGCGCAGGTGGAACTGAGCAACGCCATCATGAACGAACATCTTGCCCTTGTGGATCTCTATAAGGCGCTCGGAGGAGGCTGGTAGCCGCTTTTGTTGAAAGTTTCAAAGAAAAAGCCGGTAAATTTCACATCGTAAGCAGATATTGACTACCTTTGGGGAAAAATTCTAGGCATGGACTTAAGCACAGCGCATAAAGCTCACCCCTGGCATGGAATCAGCCTGGGGAAAGATGCACCTGACGAGGTGACGGCATTTATTGAAATAGTACCGACAGATACGGTCAAATATGAAGTGGACAAGGAGTCAGGATACCTTTCTCTGGACCGGCCGCAGAAATTCTCCAACATAGTTCCTTCCCTTTACGGTTTCCTGCCGCAGACCTACTGCAGCGTCAAGATGGCGGAACTGACCAACAAGGTTCTTGCCCGCTATGATGTCGAAGGAGACGGTGATCCGCTTGATATATGTGTGCTGACCGAAAAGGATGTTACCCATGGCGACATAATAGTCAAGGCACACCCGATAGGAGGACTCCGCCTGCTTGACCACAACCAGGCCGACGACAAGATCATCGCGGTTCTTAAAAACGACGCTGTCTACGGATCCTATACGGACATAGACCAGCTCCCGAAAGACATCATCCGCCGTCTGGTCCATTATTTTACTACATATAAGGACATTCCGGGTGAAAATACAAAAAGGATGGTCTTCGTAAACCTTTACGGCGCCGACGAAGCCAAGGAGATAATCCGGAGGTCGATGGAAGATTACCGGAACTATATCTCTACCCACTGACGGCTTCTGCGGATTTGCACGTCATGAGAATATAAGGAGTATCAGCTGGGCCGTTATGACCCTCACGAAAATGGCAAGGGGATAGACCGTAGCGTATGCTACAGAAGGTTCATCCCCTTTTACTGTAGAGTTGGCATAGTTGAGGGCCATAGGGTTGGCCATGCTTCCGCATAGCATGCCCGCATTTCGGGCATAATCCACCTTGAAGAATTTCCCTGCTATTATTCCTGTTATCAGTACCGGAATGACGGCCAGAGCAAGTCCCAGCGCGATCCAGACCAGACCTTCTTTGCAGAATACGGTCTCGAAAAAATGTTCCCCGGAGGCCAGTCCCAGGCCGGCAAGATAGGTCGTAATCCCGAACTGTCGCAGCATCAGGTTGGCACTTTGGGTGGTATATGTCGTCAGATGGAACCTTGACCCGAACGCGCCCATGAGGATGCCTATTATTATAGGACCTCCTGCAAGCCCCAGTTTTATCGGCATGCCCATTCCCGGAATCATGAACGGTACAGAACCGAGTAGCAGACCGAGGGTAAGCCCGATGAATATGGCTATCAGATTGGGATTGTTCAGCTCTTTGGCTTCGTTCCCGAGAATCTTGCTGCAGTTGTCGATGGCTTTTGCCTCTCCGACTATCGTCAGCCGGTCTCCGCTCTGCAGTCTCAACGCCGGTGACGCCACGAGGTTTATTCCTGCCCTGTTTACCCTGGTAATGTTTATCCCATAGGCGTTGCGCAGCCTCAGCGACCCGAGCTTCACCCCGTCCATCTTGCTGTTGGTCACCAGTACGTGTCTGGATACCAGCAGGCTGTCTATGGCATTCCAGTCGATGTCGGGCCTGTTCCAGTCAATGTTTTCCTGCTCGCCGAAGATGGTCATTATACTGTCGACTTCGCTTTTTCCTGAAATGATAAGCAGGTGGTCGTTCTTCTGTATTCTGGTATCCGAGGCCGGGATGGACACCTTGCCGTCATGCCAGATTCTGGAAATGACGAAATGCATGTCCAGCGGAAGCATTATCTCTTTTATCGTCTTGCCGAATACAGCGGGGTTGCTGACATGGTACTCTCCTACGTATGTCTTGTCTTCCGCGTTTTTAATGCTTCTTTCCGAGTCTTTGGCGAACATCCTTTTCAGGACAATGATGGCAAGGATTACCCCAATGACACCCAAGGGGTAGGCCACGGCACATGCCAGCGCCATTCTCGTGACGTTTTCCCCGCCGTCAGGATGCATCTGGAGGAGTGCCTGCTGGGCGGCTCCGAGCATAGGCGTGTTGGTAACCGACCCGGAAAGGAGTCCCATCAGGTCGGACAAAGGCATCCGTGTTGTCCAGTTAAGGACAAGAATGAATATAAGTCCTAATGCTACAAGGCTGAGAGACAGTAGATTGAGTTTTACCCCTCCTTTTTTCAGAGAAGAGAAGAATCCGGGCCCCACCTGCAGTCCCAGAGTGTATACAAAGATTATCAGCCCGAAATTCTGGGCGAAATCCAGCATGTCCTTATTGATTTTCAGCCCCAGATGTCCTGCGAGTATTCCTACGAAAAAGACGAATGTCACCCCGAGCGATATGCCGAGAATCCTGATCCTGCCCAGATACAGTCCTGTAGCGCAGATCAGGGACAGCACGATGACTGCCTGGATTACCGACGGTTCGAATAGTATTTCCTGAATATAGTCCATTGTTCTGTAGATTCGAGAGTGTCTGTCAATACAGTATAAGCCCCAGGACGCCGCCGGCTATAATGCATATTATCGGGCTGACCTTCCACCACCATGATACGGCGAAAGTTACGGCGAACAGTACCCAGCTCTTCCAGTCCGGGAAATTTTCCGGAGTGATGAGGATCACGGCCGCCGCACCGATCAGTCCGGCCACTACGGGCTTGAGCCCGGTGAGGACTCCGTCCATGGCATGGTTGTTCTGGAACTTGTTGTACATCCTGCAGATTCCCAAGACCAGTATGAAAGACGGCAGGACAACAGCTGCAGATGCGGTGAATGACCCCAGGATGCATACGAACTCCGGGGCTCCCGTCTGCTGCAGGACGCTGTACCCTATATATGTGGCGCTGTTTATTCCGATCGGACCCGGAGTCATCTGCGAGATGGCGACGATATCGGTGAAAGTCTGTTCATCGATCCAGCCGTGCACCGACACTACCTGGGCCTGGATCAGGGACAGCATGGCATAGCCCCCTCCGATGGTAAAGAGCCCTATGATGAAGAATGTCGTGAACAGCTGGACAAATATCATTTCCCGTCCTCCCTTTTACGGCTTTCCCGATATTTTACTATAGAATATGAGACAATGATGGTCACTATAAGTATATATACCGGAGAGACTTTCAGAAACGCCACCAGCAATATCGTCGCGACCGACATGCCCCACATCCACCATGTCTTGTCGGCCTTACGTGCCATTTGCAGCATCGGTACGGCTATGAGGGCCACCACTACCGGCCTTATACCGCTGAATATCCGTATTACAACGGGGTGGTCCTGGAATCCGGTAAAGGCCATTGCGATAATCAGGATTGTCAGGAAAGGGGGAGTGATGCTCCCGAGAGTCGCGACAATACTTCCTTTTGTCCCTTTGAGCCTGTAGCCCACGAAAATGGAGATGTTCACGGCGAGAAGTCCCGGTGCGGACTGGGACAGGGCTATGATATCCGGAAAATCTTCTTCTTTCATCCAGTCTCTTTTTACGATTTCATCCTTCACTAAAGGGATCATGGCATAACCTCCCCCTATCGTGAATGCTCCGATCTTTGCAAAAGTGCTGAAAATCTGTAAGTAAGATGCCATGAAAGAAAATCCGTCCAATGATTAGTGAAATCTCCGGATGCAAAGGTGGGAAAAATATTTCAAAAAAACTTCGAAAAAATTTGGAGAGTTGAAAAAAGTCCGTATCTTTGCAGCCCGTTTGAGAAATAACGGTAGTTGTTTGAAAATATTGAAAGACTAAAAGTACAATACAAGCAGTATGTACCAGAACAATGAGAGAGCGTAAATTCTTTTGAGAATGAATCAATCGAAGCTAGGAAAATAAAAAACTATACAAAGAAGAGTTTGATCCTGGCTCAGGATGAACGCTAGCGGCAGGCTTAACACATGCAAGTCGAGGGGCAGCGCGCGGGTAGCAATACCTGTGGCGGCGACCGGCGGAAGGGTGCGTAACACGTGAGCAACCTGCCCGCGTCCGGGACATAACCGGTGGAAACGCCGACTAATTTCCCATAACACTACTCCCCGCATGGGGAGTGGTTGAAAGACACGTCGGACGCGGATGGGCTCGCGGGGCATTAGCTAGTCGGTGCGGTAACGGCGCACCGAGGCGACGATGCCTAGGGGTTCTGAGAGGAAGGTCCCCCACACTGGAACTGAGACACGGTCCAGACTCCTACGGGAGGCAGCAGTGAGGAATATTGGTCAATGGGCGGAAGCCTGAACCAGCCATGCCGCGTGAAGGAATGAGGCCCTATGGGTCGT
>JADILV010000024.1 GCA_017695115.1 Candidatus Cryptobacteroides avicola
CTTTCAAATGGAATCATAGGCAGTTCCATATAAGGACATACATCCAAAACAAACAGCGGCAGAGAAAATGCAATGGCAGTCTCAAATACAGTCCGAGATACAACGGAGACCTTAAATGGAATCAAGGACAGGATATCATTGCCCAAATCATAACCTGCTGTATATTAACCGGATTCGCATTTGGAAATGTCACAATATTTATATAACTTCGTATTACAGATTCAGATAAGGATAGTGCCGAATCTGGGCACAGGCTGATTCCGACAATGGTCACGGAGAAGCCAGTCATATATGCGTAACGATACACAGATAAGAGGGAGGGGCTGAAAATGCCGTCTCCCTTAACTGTGTCTTGACTTACCATATTTTTTGAGTGGCTGAATCGACCGAAAGAGATTCCATATAAAAGAGATAAGGCTGAATGTCAGTCAATTTTAATTCCAAATCAAATTAAGAATCGTTATGCGTAAATACGAAAATGACAATCAAAAAACGACCAATTCACAAGACCAGAAGATAGTAGCCCCAGAGGGTGCAATATACCTCACGGACTGAATGGAAGAGATACCGTCCAACTGCATATTAAGCAAGGGAACGACAGGATGCGGAGCGACAACACTTGCGATAAGGCAGCAAGGGAACGCAATCATAACAGTACCCTATGTAAACCTCATAAAGAGCAAGGAATCCCAACACGGAGACATTCTTCTCGGAGTTTACGAGGGTACAGGCAGGGACGAGATACTGGACTATGCAAAGAGCCACGGCACGCACAAGATAATGGTCACATACGATTCATTACCGAAAGTCATAGACATACTGACAGACGAGGGATATGATGTTCTGGACGGTTATCAACTCGTGATAGACGAATGGCAGGTCATACTGAACTCATACGACTTCCGACCAGATGCGATGCAGGGGCTTCTAAAGTCTGCGGAAAGATTCAAGGATGTAATCTACATGACGGCAACTCCAGTAAAACAGAAGTACATGCCAGACGAGATGAAACACCTCCAGAGGGTCAAGATACAATGGCAGGATGAACAGAAATTGAGACTGCACAGTGTCAAGACCACATCGCCAGCGAGACTTGCAGCGGAATTGTGCGAAAACAGGACAGATGAATACAACCTGCACATATTCGTAAACAGTGTCACGATGATAAGCAGGATAATCAAATATGCGGGTCTCAAACCAGATGATGTCCGCATAGTGTGTTCGAAGAACAGGGACAGCATAGCGACCAACCAGAGCAAACTCGGAAACGCTTACAGGATAGCCGACATAACCGACCCAGTGAAACCGTACAACTTCTACACTTCGACTGCCTTTGAGGGCTGTGACATCTATGACGAGAAAGGGCTTACGGTGATAGTGAATGACGGACATATAGTACATTCGCTTCTTCCAGTGGACACACTGTTCTTCCAGATAGCAGGCAGATTGAGGGATAGCAGATACAGGGACTACATAATCAACATATTCTCCACGACAAGAAAGACAGAGGATGTGACATACGGTGAATATGTCAAAGCGAGCGAAAAGGCGTTCAAGGAAGCGGAGGAATACGCCAGCAGGATGAACGGCAACAATGACGGTGCAGACCTTGCGGAACTCTACACGAACAGGAGATATGTAAGGGTACAGGACGGCAGGATGATTGCGGACAGGAACATGCTCAACTGCGACCTGATGAAGCACGAACTCCAGAGTGTGACATACGGCAACTGGGGAAACCTCATTGACGAGATAAGAGCCAGCGGAATAAAGATAGTAAAGACCGAGGAATCGAATCCAGATAAGCCAGTAAAGGAATCTGCCAGCAAAAAGGCAAGTTTCAAGGATGCGTTCAAAAGATACTGTGAACTGAAGTCAGCAAGTACAATTTTCCCGAGTGCCGAACAGATACTGATAGAGAAGAACAAGCCGCTTGTAAAGACAGCATACGACACTCTCGGAGAATCAAAGGTAATCTCTCTCAAATACAAGGTAACGGACATAAGGAGGGAACTTGTAAAGGCATCCACAGTAACAGAGACTGAAAAGATAATCAGAATGGTGAGACAGTCACTGCCATACAGGAAAGCGATTCCGAGAAAGGAGATAGCAAAGGTACTTCAAGGGATATACGACACCCTCGGCATACACAGGATTGCGGTAGCGACAGACCTTGCGAAATGATACGAGGTCAAGAAGCAGAACATACGCATAGAGGGTCAGCAGACATCATGCCTTGCGATAGTGTGCGAGAAGAAAGTGGTATATGAGACTGTACCGAAACAGCTGGAACTTTTCACGGCTGAAGACTATACATAGCGCATTGTGCAGATGATATTCGACAGGGGAGCAGAAACGATGCTTCCCTTTTTTGGTGCTACCGATATTGCGCGAGAACTCGAATCTGTATATAGAAAAAGTGTGAACTGGCGCAGGATTGATAGCAGCAGAGACTATGGAGGATATGATGATACTATACCGTCAGCAGGTCTATCTAAAGAGCAGGCAGGTATAGATAAGGATATGGAATCATTCTCCAAAACAAATCCAGATAAACAGAAAATCGAGTTGGAGACTTTACATATCCCATTATATATAAACAGGTTATCCAGAAAAATATACTTTGGAAAACTCGGAAATAATACATAACTTCATATAGAATTGGCATATAAAGAGATACAGACATAGAAGATTTGATAACATTTAATGATACATGACATGAAAGGAATACCATTGATATGTACTACAACGATAGATATACTGATGATTCTTGAAATCCAGAAGTCGAGGACAGTGTATATCTATAATGAGGATGAAGATTGAGACAGAGAAATCATTTATCTGCCTTGCTTTACAGGGAGCAGGAAGAAAAGGGATTAACTACATTATAGATAAATCCATATTAAATTAGTTTGAAATTACACGGGGAGGACAGCACAGGTTCTCCCTTTCTTGCATCTGGGAGTTTGGTTTCCAGATAAAGTGAAAATTGAATTGGAAACACTTACTCATTAACTATATCCGATTTATTTCCAAATCAAACTGGGAATTAGATTGGAAACTATGTCTTTAACTATACCAGACTGGTTTCCAGATAAACAGCCAAATCAAGTTGGATTCATACCTTTATATATACCTGCTCTCATAGGTACAGATAAAGGACACGCACAGAGTATCTATCCAAAGTACCCCTACACATACTTCAAGGGAAATCAAAATCCAGTTCAACGCAAGACCAGTGTAGGGTACATCCAAAAGGTACTACTTTAGATAGAATCAAATTAAGACATATTCAGATAAGAAACAGACAGTCTGCAGACCGTTCGATAAACGACAGATAACAATGCCGTTGAATTACACTTATGTTTAACCAGCCGTTCCAACAAGGGACGGCATTTTTCGTTTATATGACATGACAGCACAACAGATTGTAGACAGGGAAATCCTGTATGAACAGAGTTATGTCCTCAATGAACTGATTCGGGTAAACGACAGTCTTTGGGACAAGATTGAAAACTCTAACGAACTGGATGAGGTATTTGAATGGTGGCTTGTCACTCCCTACATGGCAGAACTACTAAAGGAAAACGGTGAGGTAATCTTCGAGGACTATGACTGCTACTGGTGGGGCAGGCAAACATCGGGACAGGCTCTCTACATGGATTGGGTCATACAGGAGATAGCCCGACAGACGGAGAGATAACTGCAATGTCTCAAAGGGTACAGAGTATTCAAGTTCAATTCGAGATTAACTGAAATTGATTTGGAGGTCTCTTTGCTTGTTAAATATATCCCGTTAAATATCAGTACATAAAGGTGTGACAAAATTTTTGAGGGGTATATAATGTGAGATTTTGAGATTTTTGTCATGGGCCTTTACATGGTTTCCAACTTGATTTTGGATTAACTGGAAACTGATTTGGAGACATCTTTATCTGGCCATTAAATATACCGATTGACGGCAGAATTAAGACTTTTGCAATATACAAGAAACATTGTTGCATGTCAATCTTGATTTTCAAATAAATAAGGCCCAAATTTGCCGCTACAATACCCCAATGAATGGAAAACTTTTCTAACTTTGCAGTGCTATCCGAAAGAGGGTGGCATTACATATTTAGATGAAAGTGTTTCGCTTTTATCCTTTACTGGGAATCTCGCAAATTCACGTTAGCACAAGGATAATAGGCAAGGCCATTCATCACTTGCATTGTCATATACTGTTCCAAAGTATATAACAGCAGGTGTGGGGTATTGTTTATTTGTGCAAGGTTGTGCGAGAACCTCCAGTAGAATAAACGAAAACTCCACACTTTCTTTGTTTTATATAGATTCCATTCTGGAGTTGGGTGGAGGGAGATTATTGCTATGTGCCATACTTATCAGCCATTTAATCAGGTTTGTTATAACGGTCATCTTGCACAAATTCATTCTACCAACAACGATATTAATATTTCGTATGTTGAGAATAACTGTACAAAAAATATCTATGTCAAAGAAAATGAGTTGAAAAATATAGCTTTGACATCAGACTTATTGGACAAGCTAATCGGCAATAGGAAATTCGGCGTTGGGGACTTTGTCATTCAATTTAATGGCGGAGATGATACTGTGAAAGTAGAACTTGATACTACTGGCTCATGGTTAGTTTCAGTAAATGAAAAAAATCAAAAACAAGTAAAATATCTGCATGAACTCCAAAATTATATACGTAAGAATACAAACGGACACATTCTATTTCTCGTAGATAATTCTAATATATTGGCAATATGAAAAAGATTTTAACATTACTGGCTATAGTAATAGTCGGACTTACTTCGTGTAAGGAGGAATTGGTACAGGTGTACTCAATTTCAATTGACCCTACTGAACTGTCTTTCAATTCCGGTGGTGGAGATGAAACAATTACTGTGACAAGTACGGCAGATTGGGAACTCTCCGGAGGTTCATACTGGTGTTATGCTTCCTCTTATTCAGGAAAAGGAGATGCAGAAATCATTTTTACTGCTGACCCCAATGAAGATTCTGAATCAAGCAGGAGAGCAACATTTACTTTCATCAGCGGAGACAAGAAAGCAACATTAACTGTAACACAGGAAAAGAAAGAATACTCAATCAGCATAGAGCCGAAAGAACTTAAATTCGGTGCAGAGGGTGGAGAACAGGAGATAACCGTCACAAGTTCTGATGAATGGGAAGTCAAAGGAGAGTCTGACTGGTGCGACATTTCTGTCACATCCGGAAAGGACGGAGACAAAGTGACATTCTCAGCAGAGCCATATATGAATACCGAAGAAGCAAGAACAACAACATATACTTTTGTCTGTGGTGATAAAGAAACCGAATTGACCGTAGAACAGGAAGCAAAGGTGTATTCTATTTCAGTTGAGCCTACTAACTTGACTTATGAAGTTGATGGCGGAGAACAGACTGTTACGATAACAAGTTCAGACGAGTGGACAGCCGCTTATCCGTCAGACCACAAAGACTGGCTAAAGGTATCAAGTGTTGAGGGAGGAAATGGAGCAACGGTCAACATAACAGTTGAAAAATCAGACAGTCCGGAAATCCGTTACAGTTGCGTGTCATTCTATTGTGGAGATAAAAAAGCAGATGTGACAATAGAACAGGCTGCAAAGGAATATTCTATCTCTGTAGAGCCAACCGAAATAACATTTGACGCCGATGGAGAAGAAAAAGAGGTTACAGTCTCCAGTTCAGATGAATGGGAATTGACAACAAATTGCGACTGGATTCAGACTTCAACTTCAAAAGGAGACAACGGGACTTCGGTTAAAATTATCGCATCATTCAACAATACTTCCGAGCAGCGCACAGGAACAATAGTTTTTACCTGTGGGAACAAAACAGCCGAACTGAAATTTACACAGGAAGCTAATGATTTTTCAATATCAATAGAGCCTGCCGAAATCGCATTTGGAGCAGAAGGTGGGAAACAGACTATTAAAGTCACAAGTTCTCATGAATGGACTTTAACAAATGATAATGAGTGGATAACAACTTCTATAGTAGAGGGGGAATACGGAAGTTCAGTAGAGATTTCTGTAGGTTATAGCACATCGCCAGAAACTAAATCAGGAGAAATAATATTTACTTGCGGAGACAAGACTGTTGTTCTGAATATTTCACAGGAATCCGACGGAAGTCCCGTAATACAGTTCAAAGACCCTTATTTCCTTACTGCTATCATTGAGCAGGCAGATATCAATGGAGATGGTCAGATTACAGAAAAGGAAGCGGCAAGCGTAAAACTACTGACAACGGAAACAAATGGAAACCCAAGCAGAAACATTGATGAATTGAAGTATTTTGTCAATCTTGAGACATTGACAATTGCATCAATTGACATTGAGTCTCTTGATATAGACTTAAATACTTTTAAGAATCTGAATAAATTCATCATTGATGCGTCCTCCTTTAATTTAAGTGCAAAAGGGCATGAAAAACTATCAAGCATCAATATTTATAATGTTATTTTTTCCTCTGATGTTGATTTAAGAGATTGTAAAAATTTAACAAATATAACTATAAACTATTCTAATGCAAATAATGTTTTATTAGATAATTGTACATCGTTGTCAAATGTAGATATTTACGGGTCATGGCATGGAGCAATAAATAAACTTAGTCTATATAATTGTTCTTCATTAAAAACTTTTAATGTAGATGGAGAACGAAAATATGGTTCAACTGAATTTAAGATAAATGAAATTAATCTACAAAATTGTATTACTTTAACAAGTATATTGCTTCGTTCCCATACAGAAAAACTTGATTTATCTGGATGCTCATCTTTGATGCATTGTTCCGGTGGCGGTAATATGACTACATTAATTCTTAATGGATGTTCTGCTTTAGAACGTCTTACATGTAATAGTGATAATTTAACTTCTCTTAATATAAGCGATTGTACATCATTGGCTTATTTAGATATTTCTAGCTCGGGCATTACTCAAATAGACTTAAGCAATAATCCAAATATTACAATATTATTATGTGATTATACCCCATTGTCGCTTATTGACACAAGTAATCAGAAAGGATTAACTAAATTACAGTGTAGCAGATGCAAACTTACTTCATTAAATTTAGGCAATAAACCTGTTTTAACTGAACTGAATTGCTCACGCAATCAACTTACCTCTCTTGATATAACTAATTGTCCTGCTTTGACTCATTTGTATTGCGAATTTAATCAACTTACTTCTCTTGATTTAAGTAAATTCACCGCTTTGGAACAATTAAGGTGCTCTGGTAATCCTCTCCAGAAACTGATTCTATACAAATATCATATTATAGACGATGGTTATATGGAGAGTATTGAATCAGAATACGGAGATATAATCGAATACGTTGAATAATTAAAGTTAAACCGTCCCTCTGCTGCAATGGTGGAGGGACTTTAAGAATATGTTGGGATGAATAAGAATCTGTGGATTTTACTCATTATTCTTGCGCTGATTACACCTATTATTCTGAATATAATCATAGGCTCAACAAATCCATTGGATAGCATTGAAATTGTTGGAAAAGAAGATGATTGGCTTGGATTCTATGGGTCATATATTGGAGGAGTATTAGCTGCTATTGTTGCCTTTATGACAATGTGGCAATCTTCTAAACATAATACTTTGAATGTTATGATTCAGCAGCAGGAAGCATACATAAAAGAAATGAATAATACACTGGCAGAAAGAATAAGTAAATTGGATTTTTGGTATATCGGCAGTATCTCTTTACATGCTCCCGAAAAAGAAAAAGAAGAATTTTACATGCGAGTGCTGTCCGAGATAGATAAATTGAACGATTTGTCAAAGGATATATCAAGGTTGTATAATGCTTACGGAATGTTGCATAGTCAAACTCAGAATATTGCAGAGAAAGACTTCAATGAATTTTACGAAATCTGTGTTAAACAGTATAAAAGACGAATTGATGAAATGACCAGAATGCTGACAACAGTTAAGAATGGCAGGGATACGGAAGAACATAACAAGATTTATCAATCATTCCGTTCTGATTTGGCAGATTTTAATCTTAAATTGGCAGATGATAAAGAGCATTATACAGATGTCCTTTTCAAGAAAGCCAATTCAATAATTCAAGCCGAGGAAAAGAAATTGGAAAAACTGAATAGAGAAA
This sequence comes from Candidatus Cryptobacteroides avicola, assembly GCA_017695115.1. Lineage (GTDB taxonomy): Bacteria > Bacteroidota > Bacteroidia > Bacteroidales > UBA932 > Cryptobacteroides > Cryptobacteroides avicola. The sequence continues at coordinate 8,164 of JADILV010000024.1, forward strand.
AGAAGAAAATATTCCCTAAAATTCCACAATAACCTCAGTCTACATCCCCTCCAAACAAGGGGATTTTCTATCTCATTATCAATCACTCTGTTATCGGCGCACTAATTTCGTGAGGGGTATATAAAATGAAAAATCGGGATGTTATGGCGTAGGTGTGAGAATGAGAGATTAAGACTAATACAACTAATTGATTTACAATTATATTACTTTATGTTTAACCCTACATCCACTTATGCAAAGTGTGTAAGCAACCGTGTAAGCAGAACAGTAATGATTCACAAAGTAACATTTGTAATTATTTGATTTTCAATAAAGTTACACCCTGCTCAGCTGGATAGAGCAACAGCCTTCTAAGCTGTGGGTCTTGGGTTCGAATCCCAACCGGATCACATAAGAAAAGCAGAATGCGCCTGACCCCGGTCAGGCGTTTTCCGTACCGTGACGGACAGGACCGGAGCTTGCTCAGGGACTGGAAGTACGGTATGAAAAGGACAGGCGCAGCCTGGCACATTCTGCGATGCTCATGTAAGATCGCCCGTGGCGCAGGGGCAGGGAAAAAGCCACATAGTGGCTTAATCCCAACCGGAAAATCCATGTTGATTTGGGGATGGAGCAGAACAAGGAACAGGAATACGGCTGGCTGCTTCCGCACACCTGGGAATGGTTTATGGATATAAACCGTTGACACTTAAGAAATTCCGCAAAAACGACAATTCCAGGTGTGACATTTCCCGGCACGCCTGCAGTAGTGAAAACCTGCCACACCCACCTGTAGGGCACATCCGTTACCGCAGGTGTGCATAAAAGTGTGACACCTGCAAATGAACTGTCTCCAGAATGCGTTTATTTACAGAAAGTTACACGTATTGTCTAACTGCAGGTGTACCATGGACGGCGGAACACATGCGGACAACTGTACGCCGCCAAGAATGGGCGTATTACAAACTCGGACGTACAACATATTTTAGGAGTAAGCAAACCGACAGCATCCCGCATACTCCAACAGATGAATGGCTGGCTGGAAATGCAGGACGTTACGGGTAAAAGCACTTATTATATGATAAAAGGTTTGCCAAACGCTTCATAAACGCTTCTGGCGATTATCTCCGGTGTCCTGATTATCAATCTTATGTCCAGGATGTCGGTACATTGAAGGTGACTGAGGTGTGGAGTGGTCAGCGGTGGGGCTGGCGGAACGGAGCCTGCGGAGTGAGGACGGGCACACGGCTGACACCGCTGTAATGGGCGGGCATACAGGAAGTGAGTGAAGAAGCCTGCGACAAAACTGACTTCCCTGATTCTCCGGTAGGCTGACGACAGGAAGTCTGCCGGAGACTGAGACCAATTTTGATAGAGGGATTTCCCGTGCAAATAAGAAGTAGTTGATAATCAATGAAGTTTAATGTAGAAGGGATTTCCCGTGCAAATAAAACCTATTATGCGTAATAGGGTATATATGCGGAGTATCTCTTGGAGCCGGAACTCTCATCTGCTAATTTTATAAGTCCGGCATTGATAGTGTCATTGATGATTCTGGAGGCGACTGCAGAATTGTTTTTCCCGATGGAAAGGCGTTCCCGTAGTGACAGATTTGTCATTTTAGTTCCATCTTCGAACAAGAGGCAGGCGTGTTGGTAGCATGCCTGTATCTTTTCTGTTTTGCTCATGTCAAGATATTTGCGTTCAGGGTATAGGGTGATACGGGTAAAGTCCTCGCTTCTTTCTATCTTTATCGGTGGCAGTCTCATTTCTTCAACTCCGGCGACAGCCCTGTCCATGCCGCTGCCGTATGTCCGTGGGCGGAGAAGTGCATCTTGTTCTGGACTGTCTTGAAGAACTTCTGTGTGGTTTCTGTCCTCGGGTCATAATCTATGCTGAGGGCATAGATTTCCAGAATCTTGCGGTAGAAGACTTTTTCCGAGGAGCGGATGTCCCTGATACGTGCCAGAAGTTCATCGAAGTAGTTGCCGCCGCCAGCCCTCTTCAAGAGGTCGTCGTTCATGGCGAAGCCTTTGACAAGATACTCGCGCAGTACTTGTGTGGCCCAGATGCGGAACTGGACACCACGGTGGGAATTGACTCTGTAGCCGACACTGATGATTACATCGAGGTTGTAGTATGCCACATTATAGTTTTTGCCATCTGATTCAGTTGTTGCAAAAAATGCAACAACTGAATCCGGATTCAGTTCCCCCGATTCAAAGACGTTGCGGATGTGCCTTGAAATGGTGGATTTGTTGCGCTGGAACAGTTCGGCCATCTGGTCTGCTGTAAGCCACACCGTATCACCGGAGAGAGTGACATCTATCCTGCTTTGTCCGTCTTCGGTCTGATAAAGTATAATGTTCCCTTGCGGTGTTCCTTCGGTCATGTTCTATGTATTTGCGTTCATTGTCCTTATTTTTTCACTTTCCAGTGACCACCTTTATTTGGGCCGACTCTTTCTATCAGCCCCATGGCCCTGAAATTTTTCAGGTGTTTCTTAATGGTGGCATCAGATATTTTCAACTGCTCTGCAAGCATTTCTCTTGTTACCGTAGGCTGAACTATGATGGCATTAAGTATAGCTGTGGCCGTCTTTCCGAGTTCAATAGCACCGTTTTTTCTAATGGTTTTCTTGGGTACTTTTATGATATTTTCTTGGGTACCTTTCGCTGTTTCTTGGGTACCTTTTTTCAGGGCACCCACTTTCCGGGTACTTTCGCCATTAGAAGTGTCTGTAGAGCCGTTTTCCTGGGTACTTTCTTGGGTACCTTTCGCTGTTTCTTGGGTACCTTTGGAGGCTTGAATGAGAGGGAGTGTCAAGGTGGTTCTTTCGATATTACCGATGTGTTCTTCGATTATAGGGTTTTCGTAGCCTGCTGCGGACCAGGCGGAGATGATTCGGTTCATTCCACTTCCGGCACGCTCTCCTATGTGTAGCATTGAGAACATCTTGATGATGACGGAGTTTCTCGGGTCGGACAGACCACCTACAAGCATCTTTTCTTTTCCGATCCGGATGGTACCGGGATTTTCAAAGACGAGGCGGTCACGGTGTTTGCGGACCACTACTCCTCCTCTGCCGTAGTAGTCGGCGTTGACGAGACAGTTGGCAAGGGCTTCACGGACGGCTTTATGCTGGGGCGTGTCATCGATACGGTAAAGTCCTTCAAGACGGAATGGAACCTTGAGGTCCTGGACAATGCGGGTGACTATGCGGCGGTAGAAATCGAAAATGTTGCCGCTCCAGTCTCCTGATGTAGACCAGATACGATCTGTCCATTCGGTGATGTCATTTACCATTTCACGAAAGTCAAGGAAATAGTTGGGATATTCGCGGACTATTTCGTATTCGTTGCCGAACATCAGAAGGCCGGCCCCTGTGGGGTGGGCCTTGCCATCAGTGTCGCTGATAGCCGCTGCTCCTATCCTGATGAGGAATTCTTCATCCGTGAGGTTGCTCCAAGGGTGATTGAGTTGAGTGTTCCGGTGGTTCATTCGGAATGCCTTGATGCTATCCGGGTTTAGGACGGAGAGGTTCATCCCGGTCAGAATCTTGGTATCAACCGTCTGCGAGCCTTGGTCCCGGAGCATTGCGCGGATCTCTTCCTTGGTGCAGTGGTAGTCTCCGGAGCTGTTGCGCTTGTATGTGCCGGAGAAGATGTCGCCGCCTATGTAGACGGGTCTGCGCTCTCGCTGGGCGCGGGGGACGTTGACCACGAGGATGACCGAGCCGTCAAGATGCTCGGGATAGACTTCTTTGTCGGTGAGGATGTTGTCGCTGACTTTCTGGCGGTTGTTGATGATGTCCCAGAGCTGCTTTTTCATTTTCCGCACTTCTTCTTCTGTGAGTCCGGTGGGGATGAGTGTGCCGTCCTGCCGCTCGTCGGCTCCGATGAGGATGAGGCCTCCATCGGTGTTGGCGAAGGCGGAGTAGGTCTCCCAGAGGCTGTGCGGAAGTCCACCCCGGGCTTTCTTGGCTTCGAGGCGGTTGTCTTCTCTGTATGTGTCAAGTTGTTTTATGTCGAACATGGTGTATGGCGTTTTGGGGCAAAGTTAGTTATTTATAGCAATCCCGTCATTTCTTTTATCTTGTCGTCGTTGCCGCGGTAGCGGGCGAAGGCTCGGGAGCCTTCTTTGTGGCCGGAAGGCCCAAGACTCACGCCTTGATTTCCATTCTCAGGATGGGGAACGGATTGCCCTGGTCATCGGTGCTGTCACGGCGGAATGTGCGGAATCCCATACGCTCGTAGAATTTCACAGCTGAGGGATTCTGCTCGTTTACATCGACATATTGCACATCCTGTTCTGCTATCACTTTTTTAATCAATACTTTTCCTATGCCTTTACGGAAAAAGGCCGGATGGAGGAACAGCATCTCTATCTTGCGAGCCTGGATACCCATAAATCCGACACACGCACTGTCTTCGTATGCCACCCACAGTGTCCCGATCTGCCGGACGGCTTCTTCAGCCTGGGGGCAAAGGCTCCGTATATCTTCCTCTGTCAGAAAATGATGGCTGGCGCGGACGGACGCTTCCCATATCCCGAGCAGCCCGGCAACGAGCTTCGGAGTTCTGGCTTCCTTTTCAATGCTGTTGACTTTAATCATAATCCTTTTTTCAATTTCGGGTTACTTCTATCGGCACCTCTACACCTCCATGAAGGACACCACAACAAACTGTCTGCAATGGGATCATTCGGTTATGAAAGCCACCATGTCCTTCAGGACCTGTCTTGAAACGGTTTCGATAATTGTCCCGTATTCCGACGGGTTGCCTGTAGTACAATGCTGGAAGAGATGGTTCAGTCCCGGATATTCTTTTATGACAGATCCGCCGTTTTCAGGAAGACGGTCCCTCAAAGCAGACAGATTCATATCGGCATCTACTTGTGCATCAAGACTTCCATTCAAAGCAAATACAGGACAGGCAATCTTTCCTATGTCCTCTGCCGGATCGTACGCCACGAAACTGTCGACCCAGGCGCCAGTGCCCGAAAGTATGGTTTCGAGGTTCTTCAGTACAGCATCCGGAAGGTCTGCTCCAGATGATTTTGCAAGTGAATCCAGAATATATCCGGCATTTCCGACAGGCTCGCCCGGACGGACATTCTCTGCACGGTAATCCAGAACGTCAGCAAGTACCGTACAGTAATCATCTGTCATCTGTTCAGGCATACCTGCCTGCAGGAGAGCTGTCCTGTTCTGCCGCACAAGAATCTCCTTTCCGCTCACCGCTGCACCTGCCAGGCTTATGATGAAGTCGGCTTCACCTTTCCCTCCGAGCATGAAAGCAATCGTTCCTCCTTCACTATGACCGAGCACCCCTACTCTGCCGAACCGGCCGAGCGAATCCAGATAACGTAATCCGGCAAGAGCATCTTCCATATTGGACTGTATCGTGACTGAAGCAGGATCTCCGGCAGATGCTCCGACTCCACGGTCATCATATCTGAGGGTTGCAATCCCGTTTCTGGCAAAATAGTCAGCAATCACCAGGAACGGCTTATGGTTGAACAACTCCTCATCCCTGTTCTGCTGTCCGCTACCGGTAACCATAAGGACAACAGGTACTTGAGCATCAGACCCAGAGTCATGTCCCACCGGATACGAAAGCGTGCCGGCAAGTACTGTGTCACCGTTTGCGAAAACCACTTCCTCTGTCCGGTACGGAAAGGGAGGAACAGGTGTCTGAGGCCTTAATATTATCGGTTTCCCGTATCTGAGCTCCAATGGGAACGAGGCTCCTGACTGGGAAAAACTCCCGGACACGGACAATATGGAACCGCTGTCCTGATTCCTGTCGAATGTACCTGAAAATGACGCTCCGATAGCCTGAACAGATACTATAAGAGAATCGGATGTAAATTTTTCCACTTCAGCCGGAATCCCTTTCACGCTCTGATCGGGGCTGTCCATAGTACACACAGGGACGCCGTCCCGGCCTTCAGTGAAATTGAAAACGATATTCATGGAAACAGTCCCGACTGTAAGTTTTCCTGACCATGAGCCTGTCAGTTCCGGGACATCCCCGGCCTGACTCAGGGCTGTGGCGTTGACGTTTGGCGACAATCCGGCAGCCAGCATCAGGAATAACGCTGAAAGCATTATGTATCTCATTCCGTAACAGTATTTTGCATTACAAATCATTGTCCCTGGCAGGAACGCCGGCAAAGTTACGGAATTTTTCAGCAGCCGGAAAGCCTGTTTCTCAGTTTGGTACGGACCACCTCAAAGACAGCCGGAAGTACCGATATGAAAATGATCGCTACGATAAGGAGCTTCAAGTTTTCCTGCACGAAAGGCAGGTCGCCGAAGAAGTAGCCGACATAGCAGAAAAGGGCGACCCATGCGGCACCGCCGACCGCATTGTAAGTAATGAAATATGCATAGTGCATCTTTCCCATACCTGCGACGAAAGGAGCGAATGTCCTGACTATAGGGACGAAACGCGCAAGGATTATGGTCTTGCCGCCGTATTTTTCATAGAAGGCGTGGGTCTTTTCCAGATAGCTCTGCTTGAATATCCTTGAATCGGGATTGCTGAAAAGCTTGCGGCCGAAGAAGTGCCCTATCATATAGTTGCATGAATCACCGAGGAATGCGGCGACAAACACGATCAGTACCAGAAGATGCACATCCAGAGGGCATCCGGGCTGGGCCGCAATCGCTCCGGCTACGAACAGCAGGGAATCCCCCGGAAGGAACGGAGTGAAGACGAGACCGGTCTCGCAGAAGATTATAAGGAACAGAATAGCATAGGTCCACATATGATAGTCATTTACAATATCCACCATATACTGGTCTATGTGAAGTATGAAATCAATTATAAAATCCATTGTCCTACAATATATAACGTACCGATAAAATCATGAAAGGCGCAAAGATAGCATTATTCCTCAATAAAACCGCCATACTATCCGGCCAATATCTGAAAATCGGCCCGGAATGCATACCGGGGTACCGGTCTTTGACAATGATAGGGTGCTGGAACAGGAAGATTTGGATTGTCCTTAATTCTTATTAAATTTAAAGATTTTTGCAACTTACAAACATCAGTAAAAACATGGAAAGAATCATAGAATGCGTGCCGAATTTCAGCGAAGGACGCAACAGAGAGGTTATTGACAAGATTGTCAGTACAATAGAAAAATCCGGAGGGGTGAAGGTCCTGGATGTGGATCCGGGAGAAGCGACGAACAGGACGGTGGTCACTTTCATCGGTTCGCCGGAATGTGTGATGGAAGCAGCTTTCAAAGGGGTGCAATGTGCCGGGGAGCTGATCGACATGAGACAGCACCACGGGGCACACCCACGGTCAGGTGCCACTGATGTGCTGCCGCTGATTCCTGTAGCCGGAATCACACTGGAGGAATGCGCGGAACTTGCAGGCAGGCTGGCGGAACGCATCTATACCGAACTGGGAATACCTTGTTACTGCTATGAAGCTGCCGCATTCAGGCCGGAGAGAAAGAATCTGGCGGTATGCCGCTCCGGTGAGTATGAAGCTCTTCCGGAAAAAATCGAAGATCCGGCAAGAAGACCTGATTTCGGACCGGAGCATTTCACTGAAAAGGCGGCTGTTTCAGGAGCGACAAATGTCGGCGCGAGGGATTTCCTGATAGCGGTGAACTTCAACCTCAACACCACCTCCACACGCAGGGCGAATGCAGTGGCGTTCGATGTCAGGGAGAAAGGGCGTCCTGCACGCGAAGGGAATCCGATTACAGGCAAAATCCGCAAAGACGAAAACGGGAATACCATAATGATACCGGGAACACTCAAAGGATGCAAGGCAATAGGCTGGTACATAGACGAATACGGAATAGCACAGGTTTCCATGAACATTACCGACATCAACGCGACCCCGCTCCACAAAGCGTTCGAAGAAGTCTGCCGGGCGGCATCTGCCCGCGGGCTCAGGGTAACGGGAACGGAAATCGTCGGCCTGGTCCCGAAAAAGTCGCTGATGGATGCCGGAAAGTACTTCCTTGAAAAACAGCACAGATCTACAGGTATCAGCGAGGAAGAAATCTTGAAAATAGCCGTCAAGTCAATGGGGCTTGATGACCTGAAGCCGTTCAACCCGAAGGAAAAGGTAATAGAATATCTGATGGAGAGCGACTCGGAAGCCGCAGCCCGGGAAAGGCTTGTCAGAATGAGCTGCAAAGGGTTCGCATACGAGACCGCATCCGAATCCCCGGCTCCCGGAGGCGGGTCTGTTTCCGCATATATGGGGGCACTCGGTGCGGCGCTCGGGACCATGGTGGCCAACCTCTCGGCGCATAAACCCGGCTGGGATGACAGATGGAAAGAGTTTTCGGACTACGCGGACCAGGGGCAGGCCGTGCTGAAGGAGCTGCTGGGACTGGTAGACGAAGATACTGCGGCATTCAACCGCATCATGGCCGCGTTCGGAATGCCGAAAGGGACCGAGGAAGAGAAGCAGGCCAGGGAAAAGGCTATAGAAGAAGCTACGCTGTATGCTACCGAAGTGCCGCTGAAGACAATGAGGGCGGCAGGCAAGGCTTTCCCACTGCTGAAGGCCATGGCAGAAAAAGGCAATCCGAATTCTGTTTCCGATGCCGGAGTCGGTGCGCTTGCAGCTCGCAGCGCGGTTCTGGGCGCTCTGCTGAACGTCCGTATAAATGCCGCCGGGCTCAAAGACCGCGCTGCAGCAGAAGTACTTCTGGATGAAGCCGATGCTCTCGCTGCAGAGGCCATCCAGGCTGAAAAGGACATCCTTCTCGAAGTGGAGAAGAAGATTGACAATAAATAAAGGTTCAAGGCGACATATACTCCGGTGACCCCCGCCGGCACGCCGGCACCCCCTACCCGTGGGTGGGAAAATGTCCCCTACGCTTTATGTCGCCTTGAAACCTTTATTAAAATTTATATTATTAATTAATTACGCAAATGAGTAAAGAAGAATTCAGAGCGGCGATACTGGAAGGGATTCCTGAGGAACTTCCGGAGCCGAAACCATACGACGAAAGCATCAACCACGCGCCGAAAAGGAAAGACATCCTGACGGACAAGGAAAAGGCATTGGCATTGAAAAATGCCCTGAGATATTTTCCTGTGAGGCACCATGCCGTCCTGGCAAAGGAATTCGCACAGGAGCTCCGCACATACGGACGCATCTACATGTACCGTTTCCGCCCGGACTATCCGATGTATGCCAGACACATCGACGAATATCCCGCAAAATCGCGGCAGGCCGCGGCCATAATGGCCATGATACAGAACAATCTGGATCCGCGCGTGGCCCAGCATCCGCACGAACTGATCACCTACGGCGGCAACGGTGCCGTGTTCCAGAACTGGGCACAGTACCGCCTCGCCATGCAGTACCTCGCGACCATGACTGACGAACAGACCCTGGTAATGTATTCAGGACATCCTCTCGGACTTTTCCCGAGCCAAAGGGACGCGCCGAGAGTCATCGTCACCAACGGTATGGTCATCCCCAACTACTCGAAACAGGATGACTGGGAAAGGTTCAATGCTCTCGGGGTATCGCAGTACGGCCAGATGACGGCAGGCTCCTATATGTACATAGGGCCGCAGGGTATAGTCCACGGCACGACCATAACGGTCATGAACGCGGCTCGCAAACAACTGAAAGCCAAAGGACTTCCCGGAACACGCGAAAACATGCGCGGGATGCTTTTCGTAACTGCAGGACTCGGAGGAATGTCAGGGGCACAGCCTAAGGCCGGCAATATCTCCGGAGTGGTCAGCGTCACTGCCGAAATCAACCCTCTGGCCGCCCGCAAGCGCTATGACCAGGGCTGGGTGGACGAAATACACACGGACCTGGACGAACTGATACCGCGGATAAGGAAGGCATGCAACGACAAGGAGGTCGTATCTCTCGCATACCAGGGGAACATAGTAGATCTTTGGGAAAGGCTCGCCGATGAAAACATACATGTTGACCTCGGCTCGGACCAGACTTCACTTCACAACCCGTGGGCCGGCGGATACTACCCTGCAGGATATTCATACGAAGAATCAAAGAAAATGATGGCGGAAGAGCCAGAACAGTTCAAGGAATGTGTCAAGGCTTCACTGCGAAGACAGGCTGCCGCCATAAACCGACTGGCAGACAAAGGGATGTATTTCTTCGACTACGGCAATGCCTTCCTTCTGGAAGCCTCCCGCGCAGGAGCCGACATCGTAAACGGGGACGGGACATTCCGCTACCCTTCTTACGTGCAGGACATCATGGGCCCGCTGTTCTTCGACTTCGGATTCGGCCCGTTCCGCTGGGTCTGCATGTCAGAAAAACCGGAAGATCTGGCAAAGAGCGACGCCCTGGCAGTAAAGGTCCTCAAAGAAGTCGCGCAAGATGCCCCGGAAGAAATCCAGGGGCAGCTTCAGGACAACATCCACTGGATCGAAGAAGCCGGACGGAACAATCTGGTGGTAGGCTCTCAGGCCCGCATCCTTTACGCCGATTGCGAGGGCAGGATGAAAATCGCCCTGGCCTTCAACGAAGCCATCCGCAAAGGTGAAATCTCCGCACCTATAGTCCTCGGCCGTGACCATCATGACGTATCCGGGACGGACTCGCCTTACCGTGAGACATCCAACATATATGACGGTTCTGCCTTCACAGCCGATATGGCTGTCCAGAATGTCATCGGAGACTCGTTCCGCGGAGCCACCTGGGTATCTATACACAACGGAGGGGGCGTCGGCTGGGGAGAAGTCATCAACGGCGGCTTCGGCATGGTAGTGGACGGTTCGGCAGAAGCAGAGCGGCACATCCGCGAGATGCTGTTCTGGGATGTGAACAACGGCATCGCACGCCGCAGCTGGGCCCGCAACGAAGGCGCCCGCCACGCCATCGAACGTGAAATGCAGCGGACGCCCGGACTGAGGGTCACTCTGCCGAACATCGCGGACGACTCAATGATCGAAGACGCGCTGAAAAGATAAGGCGGCTAACGGGCCACCTTCACTTCTGCATAGACAGGCAGGTGGTCCGATGCGGCAGCCGTATCTCCTGAAGCGAAGTCCCGAAGGACAGCAGACCGCACCACTTCAAATTTTCCCGTCCCCTTCATGGCAAGAATGTAATCTATACAACAGTCCGGAACATCGGACGGGAAAGTATTCTCTTCCGGAGAAATGACATCCCAGTGCAGTTCAAACTCCTTCATCGTATCGCTGCCGGGAACCGCGTTCACGTCTCCGCACAGGAAAACAGGCTTGCGGCCTCCGGAATAACGTGCTTCCAGCATTCCTGTTATAGCACGCACCTGACCGAGCTGCGCTTCCGGAGAAACATGATCAAGATGCGTCGACGCCACCACATAGCTGTCAAACTCCATCACGACCAGAGCCCGCGGTTCAGCCCCGTCTCCCTGAGGCAATACGGCCGACCAGCTATCAAGGACTTCTGCGTCTCTCCCGGTTGCAAGACCGTCACCGTAAGCACCTCCATCGTATGGCATGGCTGCTCCGAACCGGTATTGCCATTCTCCCATTTCCGAGGCGAAGCGTTCAAGCTGGAACACACCGCCTGTCCTTACAGTACAACTGTCAAGTTCATTCATGGAGATGACATCCGCACCTGTCTCTTTCACCATATCCGTTATCATCAGGAGACTGTTCTCCTCGAATTTGGTAAAGGTCCCGACATTGTAGGTCATAATCCTTACAGTCTCGGAACCACGGCATCCCGGAAGCGCACAAAGCAGCATGGCCGGGAAAAAGGCAAGAAGAATTCTTTTCATCTGATAATTATAATTTCAATTGATATTTATGACTTTATCCCATGGACAAACATAATAACAAATCCGCAAAGGCACAAAACTTATATAAAATGAATAATAATTGCTATTTTTGACCGCGCAATTTAGGGAAACACACGTACATGTCTGTATACTAATATATCATCATACCAAATATCATTTATAATTAAAACACTATGAACTTCTTAAAAACCAATCTGATTATGTCGGCCATCCTCCTCGCCGGGACGATATCGGCCGCAGAGCAGACAGAATGGCATGATCCTGCGGTAAATGCCATCAACAGGGCACCGATGCACACCAACTATTTTGCATACCCTGATGCCAAAGAAGCTGCAGGATGCCGCACCGAATCATCCAACTACATGTCTATCAACGGCCTTTGGAAATTCAACTGGGTCAAGGATGCAGATATGCGGCCGTTGGACTTCTACCTGACCGGATTCAATGACAAAGGATGGGACCAGATTCCTGTCCCGGGAATATGGGAGCTGAACGGATACGGAGACCCTCTCTACAACAATGTCGGATATGCATGGCAGTACCAGTTCAGGAACAACCCTCCTGAAGTCCCTGTCAAGAACAACCATGTAGGCTCATACCGCCGGGAAATCACTATCCCTGCAGACTGGAACGGGAAACAGATCCTCGCCCATTTCGGAAGCGTTTCATCGAACATGTACCTGTGGGTGAACGGAAAATTCGTCGGATACAGCGAGGATACGAAACTCGAAGCCGAGTTCGACATCACCAAATATGTAAAACCCGGGAAGAACCTTATAGCGTTCCAGGTATTCCGCTGGTGTGACGGCTCATATTTCGAGGACCAGGATTTCATGAGATATTCCGGAGTAGCCCGCGACTGTTATCTTTATTCAAGGGAGAAAGTCCGCATCCAGGACATACGGATCACTCCGGATCTTGACAGCAACTATGACAACGGATCCCTGGACATCAGCCTCGAACTTACCGGCTCCTGCACGGTATCCCTGGTGCTGACCGATGCCGACGGCAACAAAGTGGCAGAGCAGCAGGTTACAGGCAAGAAAGGGACACAGAATGTAACCATGGAAGTGGACTCTCCGTCAAAATGGACGGCCGAAACACCATATCTCTATACTCTCACGGCAACTTCTTCAGCCAAAGGAGCTACCGAAGTAATTCCTGTAAAAGTGGGATTCAGGAAAGTCGAGATGAAAAACGCACAGGTCCTCGTAAACGGCCAGCCTGTCCTTTTCAAAGGCGCCAACAGGCACGAAATGGATCCTGACGGAGGCTATCTGGTATCCAGGGAAAGGATGATTCAGGATGTCCTGCGCATGAAACAGATGAACATAAACGCCGTACGTACCTGCCACTATCCTGACGACTATTATTGGTACGAACTGTGCGACAAATACGGACTCTATGTAGTGGCTGAAGCCAATATCGAGTCGCACGGAATGGGATACGGAGACGAGAGTCTCGCCAAATTCCCCGTATATGAAAAGACCCACATGGAAAGGAACGAAAGAAACGTACAGAGGAATTTCAACCATCCTTCAATCATTTTCTGGTCTCTTGGCAATGAAGCAGGTTTCGGGGTGAACTTCGAGGCATGTTACAGATGGGTAAAGAACGAGGATCCGTCCCGCCCGGTACAGTATGAAAGAGCCGGCAACAATGAATTCACAGACATCTTCTGCCCGATGTACTACCGTTATGACGACTGTATAAAATACTGCGAGAGCGACCCTGAAAAACCTCTTATCCAGTGCGAGTACGCCCATGCCATGGGAAATTCGGAAGGAGGTTTCAAGGAGTACTGGGATCTGGTACGCAAATACCCTGCATATCAGGGAGGCTTCATCTGGGACTTCGTGGACCAGTCGGCAAGATGGTACAACCCTCAGGGCAAGATGTTCTACGGCTATGCAGGGGACTTCAACCGGTATGATGTGGACAAGGACCAGAATTTCTGCAACAACGGGCTCATCAGCCCTGACAGGGTGTTCAACCCGCACGCATACGAGGTGCAGCACATCTACCAGTCAGTATGGGCCTCTCCGGTTGACCTCGAAAAAGGGACAATCTCAGTGTACAACGAGAATTTCTTCCGCGACCTTTCAGCGTACAGGCTTGAATGGCAGCTCCTCAAGGAAGGTGAAGTGATGCAGACAGGATATGTGGACAACCTGGATGTCGCACCTCAGCAGACCAAGGAAGTGACCCTCGGATATGATTACAGCCAGGTGTGCGGATGCAAGGAGTGGATGCTGAACGTGTATTTCAAATTAAAGAAAGCCGAAACGCTTCTCCCTGCCGGATATACGGTGGCATATAACCAGCTGCCGCTGACAGGATACACATACGATGCCTCGCTTGCCAATGAAATACGCAGCAATGTGGATATCCCTGTTCCTGCATTTGCCGACAATGACCAGCGCTATCTTATCATTACAGGGGAAGACTTCCGCATAGAATTCAACAAGTCGGACGGATTCATGTCCATCTACGAAGTGGGCGGGCACAGCCTTCTGGCCGACGGTTCGACGCTCAGGCCTAACTTCTGGCGGGCAGGTACGGACAACGATTACGGTGCAGGGCTGCAGAACAGATACGGAGTATGGAGGAACCCTACCCTCAAGCTTACCGGACTCGACCACGGCACCGAAGATGGAATGGCACGTGTGACAGCCACATACGAAATTCCGGAAGTAGGGGCAGGCCTTACGATGGAGTACCTTGTAAACAATGCCGGATCAGTGAAAGTCACCCAGAAGATGACAGCAGGCAGCAAGGAAAATGTCCCTGACATGTTCCGTTTCGGTCTCAGGGCAGAAATGCCGGCAAGCTACAGCACCGTCCAGTTCTACGGCAAGGGTCCTTTCGAGAACTATGCGGACAGGCAGCATGCGGCTTTGGTAGGTCTCTACAGACAGACAGTGGAAGAGCAGTTCTATCCGTATATCCGCCCTCAGGAAACCGGAACCAAAGCCGGACTCAGATGGTGGGAAGTGCTTGATGTATCAGGATGCGGACTCCGTTTCTACAGTGATGCATCATTCTCGGCATCAGCGCTTGAATACAGCATCGAGATGCTGGATGACGGTGAGGGCAAGAACAACAGGCATCCTTCCGACCTGGAAAAGAACGGTCTGACAAACCTCTGCATCGACAAGGTCCAGATGGGACTCGGATGCATGGACAGCTGGGGAGCACTCCCTCGCGATGAATACAGACTGCACTATGGCGACTATGAATTCACGTTCATAATGGAGCCTGTACAGCACCGGTTCGACATGAGATAGTCTGACTGATACAGCAAAGACCGGCACTGATGTACTCCGGAAACCCTCCCACTCCGTGGGGCCCTCCCTGTGCGGGCGCAACGTTTCCTATTACATCAGTGCCGGTTCTTTTTTTACTTACCTCAAACAGCAAGTTCCCTTATTCAAGAGGTTCCCTACAGGACCAATCCGACGCATATTCCGAATTCGGGGTTGTACATGAACTTGTCCTGTTTCCCTACAGACGAATTCAGCCCTACAAACCTGGCATCGAAACCGCAGTAGAAACTGTCGGAGACATAATATCTCAATGTAGCCGACAGGGCTGCGGCAAAATAGTATTTCCTGTCTCCGTTCCCGTTCTCCGCCGTCCCCATGCCAAGCCCGACTTTCGGAACGACTGAAAACCGCTCACCAGTATAGCATGGCAGTCCTCCTGAAACCAGGACAGTATGGGCAGCCTCTGAAATATTCCCGCTGCCGCTTCCCCAGTCCAGATATACTCCGGCTTTCCCGGAAGGCACGATGTATCCTACGGACAGCCTGCCGTTGAATCCGGGGCTGAACGTCCCCTGGGAATGGCTTATCGCAGCTTCAAGTTCAAATGCGCCCCAGTCTTCCGTATTCTGCGCAAAGACCTGCATGCAGGCAACAGACAGCACGGCAAGGATTACAGATGCGATTCTTTTCATGGTGGTTCGATTTTAAGTTTGGTTTATTGTTCTTTCTGGCAATACGATGATCACCGGGGACGAAATTACAAAAATTTATGTTTTGTCGTCCCGAGCGAAGGGCACGCAATCTTGTTTTTCATTGAATTCAGAAATTATAGGACACCCCGATATGCCATCCTGGGTTACCGAATCTTCCTATATCCCATCTGAACCTGTTGTGATCCCATCCGGCACTTATGGAGAATCTCCAGATGTCCACTCCGACAGACGGTCTGATGACATACCCGGTTCCTCCGAGAGTGTAGTCATAGAATCCGCCTGCCTTCAGGTCCACGAACGGGCTGACGATCCAGTCCAGGAAACTGTATTTGATTTCAGCGAATATAGGGACCTGGTATCTTGTCTTGTATCCTCCCATTTCTGCCGGGGTAATGTAAAGTCCGATACCGCCACCTACGTAGAGCCCGTTTCCGAAAGAATATCCGTGCGATGTACTCAAGGTATACAGAGTGTACTCATCACACCAGACAGGCCCTACCTGTATATCTGCCCGATAGCCTCTTTCGTACATTATGGATTTTGGGGACTGGGCCGACGCGGGCAAAACGTTACAGACAAATACAAACAGCATGGCGGCCATAAGTAATTTAAAAATCTGTTTCATAGCTTTGTTTTGTTTGATTTATATTCACAAAATTATTCCAACAAAGTTTAATCCCGAAATTTATAGTTTAATATTTTAAATTGTAATTTATTGATTATCAATAAGGGATGGTAAAAATCGGCGCGATCCCGAGAACGGAGTTTAATATTGCAGGATTTCGTTCATACCGGCATCTTGCAGGAATGCCATGAATCGTTTATGATTTCATGAAAATTTTACTGATATGTTTGCAAGGAGATCCCGCAGGTAGTTGCTCAGGTTGGTGTCATGCTTCCCCAGACCGAGTTTGGCCCTGATGTCGCTGCTTTCGTTGTAATGGCAGGCCCGTTTTATATATTGCCCGATCTCCTTCCCTTTCAGACCGATCGCATAGAGGCAGCAGTATTCGATTTCATTCTCTGTCAGACCTTTCGATTCAAGGTAACTGATAAATTCCGGATGTGCAGCGGCAAAAGTCATCCTGGTTGTATATAGAAATTGATCCCTGTCCTCGACCAGGCGGTCAAGTTCATGGCTGGCAATTCTGTCTGTCTCGTCGTTTCCGGATATGGCGGCAGCGAAGAACCTGTTCAGAAGTTCGAGGCGGTCATTCAGTACTGTCTTGCACTGACGGTCGACAGGCGGGTTTGACGAGAGCGTTTCGGAAAGCTCGTCCCGTTCCTGCTTCAGACGGGAATAGTTTTCCTTGTATCTGGACACTTCTGCAGCAAGCGCTTCTTTCTCCCTTCTGCTCTGCCTGAGCCTTAATCTGAGTATGTACGCTGTGCCGGACAAAAGGATGACAGAGAATACGGAAACCAATGTGACAAACTCTCTGGTGTTTCTTTCCTTTTCCATCTGCAGCTCTTTCTCGTATCGCTCCTGTATGAACCCTGTATCCTGCTCCGCTATGACAAGGCTCAGGGAATCCGAGAGGAGCGAATAGTTTATATAGTCATCAAGCGCCGCCCTGTAATCTCCGAGCGAAGCGTTCAGTGTGTATGCCACGATATGGTATGCCGGCTCGTCTTTATATTCCGTATGGAGTTCCCGGTATTGTTGTAACGCTGATTCCGACATTTCATACTCTCCGAGATAAGTATAATAGTCCGCGACATCAAGCCATGAAATGTTTTCCGCTCCGGTGGAGGACAGGTATCGGTTTAGTTCGTCTGACAGTCCGGCTCTGTCTCCCTGGTCTTTCTTTATCCTCATTGACTGGATATAGTATGCATTCTTTCGGGTAGTACTTATGCTGTCCAACAAGGTTTTCACTGAATCCAGACAGGCAATGGCTTCGCTGTATTCATCCTGGGCATAGTGCAGGTCACTTGAAAACAGCATCGCTCCCGCATATTTGTCGGCATCTCCTGCATGGAGGTAACACTCTTTCGCTTTGGCATTATATGATTCCGCGTTCACGAAATCAAAAATCTGAATATATATTACGGACATAGCATTATATAAAAGTCCCTTTGCCGTATTCTTTTCATTACCTGACGCTGTCTCCGCCCTGACGAAACTTTCCATCGCCGCCTCGTTGTCCCCTGCGTTCTGGTAGATGCGTCCCTGATAGTAGTATGACTTCAGCCGCTCGTCGGCTGTCCCGTGTCTGCGGTACCAGTCCACGGCGATGTTTATCAGACTGTCATCAGTCACGTCTATATAGCTCTTGTCCAGTGCCATAGAATAGAGCAGGGCGAACTTCGCATTCGCCTCCCGGCCCTGCATGCCGGTTGTAGAAAGAGAGTCAAGGACAGAGAGTGCACTGTCCGGATGTTCGTTTATATAAGACCCGACATCATTCAGTTGCCGGATGACTTTACGGTCTGTGCATGATACCATGCCTGCGGCGAAGGCCAGTATCGTTATTGCTGCAATTATATATCTTTTCATGTCGTATGGTCAGTCTTGATTTTCCGGAAGACAAAAATAGGATTTTTAATGCAGATTTCTCCACTCCGGACTTCGTCCTCCGGTCGAAATGACAATTAAGGCGGCAGGTCTCCGATAAATCATTAAAAGCCATTACACACCTGCAGGAACGGAGATACCTATGAGGTCCGCAGAAAGTCGTCCTTCTACTGCAGGTGTACAGATACAATAGTATAAGGATATGTTTCCGAGTAAAATCTAACAACTTCTTTTGTAGTTTTCCTACGCTGTCTTATTCCTTAATCATCCATTTCATTATAATTGGAACCAGTATTCCGGCTGCAATGGCAGGGATAACAATACCCTTTGGCGGATTTGTCATTAGTTGGAATGAATTTTCGCTATCTTTGAGCCTGTTTTTAATAATTCGCTGACAGATATGAGCAGATTGACTATAGCCGAACTGAAGAATATGCGTGAGTCCGAGGACCATGTAGAGTTCAAGAAGGGAGAGCACGGAAATGTATCCTACAACGGGGCTGACAAGCAGCAGCCGAAGGACCGCCGCCGTTGCATTCTCGGATATGTGACTGCGTTGTGCAATGAGAAAGGAGGGCATCTGGTTATAGGGATGGAAGACAAATACCCTCATAATGTAGTGGGGACTTCGCAGTGTGTAAATGCCGTGGGGCAGCTCGAAAGCGATATTTACAGGGACACAGGAATCCGTCCGGATGTTTATGAACTATATGAGGAGGCTCCGAATGGCAGCAAGAAAAGGGTTCTGGTTATCAGTGTGCCGTCCCGCCCTGTGGGCAAAGTGTTCAAGTTCGAGGATGTGCCGCTTATGCGTGTCGGCGAGGAATTGAAACCGATGGATGACAAGACTTATCTGTCCATTATCCAAGAGCAGGAGCCGGATTTCTCGGAAATGATCTGCCGGGGAGTGCGTTTTGAGGATCTGGACGAGGCGGCGATTGAGCGGTTGAAAGAGAAATACGCCATCAAGCAGAAGAATCCTTCTTTTCGTTCTCTTTCGAACAGGCAGGCACTCAGTGATTTGAAACTTATCGACGGATATGCCGTGACTAACAGTGCGGTGTTGCTTGTTGGCAAGGAAGAGGTGATCGGACGGATATTTCCGCAGGCGAAGGTGATGCTGGAGTACAGGTCTTCCGAATCACAGATTAATTTCGACCGCAGGGTGTCATTTTCAAAGCCTTTCTTTCTGCTGATTGATGAGCTGTGGAATGCCATCAACGAGAGGAACGGTTCTGTACCAGTCCGCGATGGTGCGTATATATTCGATATTCCGTTCTTCAATGAAGAGGTCATCAGAGAGGTTGTAAACAATGCTTTTGCCCATAGGGACTACAGGATTAACAGTGAAATCGTTGTTAAGCTATATCCACATAAATTGGTGGTTCAGAATGCCGGAGGATTTCCAAAAGGTGTATCTCTGGACAATCTGCTTACGGTAGCAAGTACTCCACGGAACAGGCTGCTGGCTGATGTGCTGTCCAAGACCGGTATCGTGGAGAGATCCGGTCAGGGGATGGACAAGATTTTCCTGTATACCCTGTCGGAGGGAAAACCGGAGCCTAACTACACTCAGAGCGACGATTTTTCTGTAACTGTGATTCTTTCGGGGAGTGTCAAGAATACGGGGTTTGCGATGTATGTGCAGAGCATCCAGCAGGAACTTCCAGATGACGGCAAGCTGTCAGTGTTTGATGTCCTGGCTCTCTGTGAGGTGCGGGACGGGATGAAATGTCCGAAGGACCGGACGGTTACCGAGAAACTGGTCAGGCTCGGTTATCTGGAAAAGCACGGCAAGACAAATGCGGTGTATTATATCCTGCCACGCAGGTATTATGAAATGACAGGAAATCTCGCCGAGTATTCGGATATCACGGATTGGGATGCCAATCAGGTGCTGGCGGTACTGGCTCCTTATCTGCTCAAATACGGAAAGGCGAAGAAAGCCGAGATAATGAAGATTGTGGGCGAGCATCTTTCTGAAAAACAGCTTCGGAAATATATTGATTCCCTGCTGGACAAGGGTATGCTCCGCAAGGAGGGCGAACGGGGCAATACGACCTATTATATCGGGAATAACTACATCAGACAGGCCAATATTCTGAATGAAGCTTTAAAGATCGGACTGTCGCAAATGCAGAAGGACGGAAAAATCCGATAGTTTGAAAGGGCGGATGAAAGGGCGGATAAAAGGTACTTTTATAGTAAGATAAGAGCAATAGTAGTTATGAATCAATGAATTGAAAGGGCGGATAAAAGGGCAGATAAAGCTGTCAGTGAGAATATCCTACAGGACAATCCCGACGCATATTCCGAATTCGGGGTTGTACATGAACCTGTCCTGTTTCCCTACGGACGAGTTCAGCCCTACAAACCTGGCATCGAAACCGCAGTAGAAACTGTTAGAGACATAATATCTCAATGTAGCCGACAGGGCTGCGGCAAAATGGTCAGTCTTTATTTTCCGGAAGACAAAAATAGGATTTTTAATGCGGATTTCTCCACTCCGGACTTCGTCCTCCGGTCGAAATGACAACCCTCGACCTATATGATATCCGCGATGATACTGTCGGATATGAAGAAATGCTTTTCGGGGATACGCAGGAAAGACGGGTCGGAAGCAGGGACAAGAAATCCGCCGCCGACCATCTTTTCAAGTCCGGAGCGGTCCGTATGTGCTGCAAGGAAGGTTCTTTCAACACCCGTATCGGTCCTCAGTCCGAGCATGATCCTCTCTATGGCAGTCTGCTCCGGAGTGAGCACCTCGAATTGTTTGACTCCGGCATCCACCGCAGCCTCCAAAGTACCGGTTTGTCCGGAAACATTATCCTGGGAATAGTATGAAATATACTTCCTGACATCCGGTATATTCCAGAAACGCATGTATTTCCGTAAAGTTCCGGACAGGGCAGTATCTCCCCCGATACTGAAAGAATGCGCCCCGGGACCGAACCCTGCATACGGGACATGCCTCCAGTAGGAACTGTTGTGCAGAGCCTCATACCCGGGTAATGCGAAATTGGATATTTCATAGTGACGGTATCCTGCCTCGGAAAGTTTTCTGCAGAGCATGTCATACTGTCTCCGGCATACCGGTTCGGAAGCTTCCCGGTATCTTCCTGTCCGGACCATGGAAGCGAGTGTACTTTCCGGCTCTATGGAAAGCTGATAGGCGGATATGTGCTGCGGTCTCAGCGCAACGGCCTTGTCCAAGGTATCATTCCACAGGTCATCATCCATTTGGGAAATGCCGAAAATCAGGTCTATGCTGACATTTTCAATACCGGATTCCCGTATTATGTCATAAGCCTTGACAGCAGTTCCGGCACTGTGTCTGCGGTTCATCCAGCGCAGTATCCCGTCATCGAATGACTGCACCCCCATGCTGATACGGTTCACTCCGCACGCGGCAAGTCCTTCAGCGTAAGCCCTTCCCCTGCCGGCGATATCTTCGGGATTGGCCTCAAACGTAAATTCCCGGAAATGTCTTTGCGACAAAGGATTCCCCGCCAAAGCGGCCCCGTCGGCAGCCGAGGCAATCTCCATGACAGCAGAAAGAGGCAGCACCGATGGGGTGCCGCCTCCTATGTACAATGTATCAGGTTTCCCTGCAAGTTCTTCTTTCCGTGTTGAAATCTCCGTACAAAGAGCCTTCACATACTGTCCGGCAAACCTGCCGTCCGCGATTTCAGAATAGAAACCACAATAAGTACAGAAACTTCCGCAAAAAGGTATATGTATGTATACCACGCTATCTCAGCATCAGTTCCGCAGAGCCGAGGAGATTGTCCTCGGTATAGACCTCGACAGTGTAGATGCCGCGCACATACTCGGGAATATTGTTAAGATATATGCTCATCTCCACTTCCTTTCCCTGATAATCGACTTCTCGTGAGGCTGAGCTGACAAGAGGCTCGCCGTTGAACGTAAACGTTCTCTGGTCTTCATTGGTAAGAAGTATTCCGTCAGGATCCTTTACCCTTATAAATACGCGTACAGGTCCTTTAGGAGCGAGTTCGTTCTCTACAAGACTGAGCGAAGCCATCAGGCGGACAACCCTGCTGCTCCTGTCGGTAACCTTGTTCGATCCGTTGTATCCTACGAGGGAAATGGCCCTGGCCTTCATCTGTGATCCTATAGCCACCTGATCTGAAAGGCTTTCGACGGTCTTGCTCAACTGCTCTGACTGGCGGCGGCTTTCAGCGGCTTCGCGACGGGCTGCCGCTGCATCGGCGGTAAGTTTCTGGTTCAACGTATTAAGTGAATCTATCTGTACGATATAGCTTCTCATAATACTCCTGAGAGTGCCGAGTTCCTTCTCATACTGACGGATTTTCGCCCTGTTGGTAGCATCGGTCTTCTTGATTCTCTCGATAAGCTGGGATACTTCTTCTCTGGAGGAATCCAGTTGAGAATTGATGGTTTCATAATCCGATGACAGCGACGCATAATCATTCTGAAGCGCTATCATCTGGGCCGTAAGGTCTTCTTTCTCTATTTTAAGGTCATTGACCAGTGATGTCCTCTCATACCATATATACGCCAGCGCAGCGGCCAACACTACTGCTACGGCTACCATTATGTACATGATATTCTTCAGCTGGCTCTCTTTCTGTTTCTGTCCTCTTTCAGGCACCCTTGACTCCTGTCCTTCCATAATCTTTAAGTTTTTAATGATTCAAACAATCACAAAGATAATAATTCTGACATTCCAAATAATACAACTGCACGAATATTTTCATAAAATAAGGCCGTCCGGTATAAAAAAAGACTATCTTTGTGTGAAAGTGTACTGAAACTACTTTTAAATTTACCAGATAATGAAAAAGATTCTATTGATTGCATCTCTGGCATTGGGTATTTCCCTTGCCGCCGCCGCACAGCCAAGGGCTATCGGAGCAAGAATGGGTTGGGGCTTTGAGGCATCCTACCAGCACACAATGAAAGGAGCTGATTTTCTGGAAGCGGATCTGGGTCTTTTCACCTACGCGCTCAACGGAGCCGTGGTATACAATTTCATGATTGCACAGCCGGCATGGACAGACAGAGGAGAATGGGGATTCTATGCTGGTCCGGGCGGGGCTGTCGGAATCGGAGTGCTGAACGGGACAGGCGGATTCAACCTCAGCGCAGCCGGCCAGGTAGGTCTGGAATATACTTTCTGGTTCCCGCTGCAGCTGTCATTCGACCTGAGGGCACAGCTCGGCTATGCTTTCGGCGGACAGGCCTTCTACTTCGGGATCGGCCCGGCTCTCAGTGTACGCTACAGATTCTGACAGCATATATCTGAAATCTGATGAGAAGCATATACACTTTATTGGCAGCAGTCTTCATAAGCTGCTGCCTTTCTTTTACTTCAAACGCACAGCCACGGGCTGCCGGACTCAGGATCGGGGCTTTGGGACTGGAAGCATCATACCAGCATTCGCTCGGAAAGAACTTCGTAGAAGCAGAGGCAGGACTGGACTTCGGATACGGAGGCAAGGGATTCAAGGTTTCGGCGTCGTACAATTTCATTTTCGCCCGTCCCGCATGGTCTGACAGGGGGTCATGGGCCCTCTATGCAGGACCTGGCCTGGCAATGGGCTATGTTTCCGACAGGACGACATATACATTGTGGGCAGAAGACAACGGCCGTGAATATCCGGTCAGGCTCCATCCTGCAGACCACGGATTCATGTTCGCCTTTACAGGTCAGGCAGGCCTGGAGTACAATTTCTGGTTTCCGCTGCAGCTGTCTGTAGACATAAGGCCTTATTTCGGGTTCCATGTCAATGACGGCTTCCATGACTTCGGCTCGAAATGCGGATTCTACAACTACGGCATGCTGGGTTTCGTGCCGACATTGTCCGTCAGATACAGGTTCTGAAAAGAATACCGGCCATCCGACCGGGTTCCGGAGCGTTTCTTAACATTTCCGACATAAAATTGTAAAAAATTTTTGCTTACTTTACATATTGTATGTCAATCAGATATGAGAATGAAGAAAAACAACCCAAACCCGGACTATCTCGAAAGGGACATCAGCTGGATGTACTTCAACCGAAGGATTCTGCAAGAGGCCTGCAAAAGCACCGTACCGTTGCTGGAAAGGATGTCTTTCCTCGGAATCTATTCCAACAATCTGGATGAATTTTTCCGTGTAAGGGTAGCCTCCCTCAACCGGATTATCGAATGGGATGACAAGTCCGCAGCAAAAGAAGCGAAGAACGCAGAGAAAATCGTAAAGGCGATTTCAAAACTGAACAGCTGCTACATCAACGACTACGAAGCCACAGTAGAATCTGTCTATAAAGCACTTGCAGACAACGGACTGCATCTTATTTCCGACACCGAAGCAGACAGCGGGCAGCTCTCATTCATAAGGTCCTACTACAGGGACAATCTGGACGGACTCATCGTCCCCGTCTGGTTTTCGGCCGTTAAACGGCTGGACTATGAAAGCGATGAAAACATATATTTCGCCGTCAAGGCATGCAGGCCCGGAGAAAACAAGAAATTCGATTACGCGTATTTCGCCATACCTGTCAAAGGCAGGTTTGTAAGGCTTCCCGACAAGGAAGGCGAAAGCTACATAATGTACATCGATGACATTATCCGCTGCTCGCTCGACGAGATTTTCATCGGGTGCGGATATACCGGATTTGAAGCTTATGCCTTCAAATTCACACGGGATGCGGAAATGGAAATCGACAACGACCGCAGAAGCGGTATCCTCCAGAAAATCTCCAAGGGGATAAAGAGCAGGAAAAAAGGAGAGCCGCTACGTTTCATATATGATGAAAAGATGCCTCCTGACCTG
Source organism: Candidatus Cryptobacteroides avicola (assembly GCA_017695115.1). Taxonomy (GTDB): domain Bacteria; phylum Bacteroidota; class Bacteroidia; order Bacteroidales; family UBA932; genus Cryptobacteroides; species Cryptobacteroides avicola. The sequence continues at coordinate 33,214 of JADILV010000024.1, forward strand.
TTGAAAAAGGTTCTGGGAAAGCTTGATCTCGAGAACAATGACTCTATACTGAAAGGAGGAAGATACCAGAACCACAAGGACCTGATGCAGTTCCCGGATTGCGGAAGGAAAGATTTGAAATTCAAGCCGATGCCTCCTATCATGAGAACTGTTTTAGATGTAAGGGGAAGCATGCTTGACCTGATACGGGAGTCAGACCGTTTCCTCCACGTCCCGTATCACAGTTTCTCTCATTTCCTGAGACTCCTCCATGAAGCCGCGACCGACAGGAGGGTCAGATCCATAAAGATTTCTCTTTACAGACTCGCAAAAGACTCCAGAGTGGTAAAATCACTCATAGCCGCAGCCCGAAACGGGAAGAAAGTGACCGTAGTGATAGAACTTCTGGCCAGATTCGATGAAGAATCCAATATCCTGTGGTCCCAGAAACTCCAGGAGGCCGGAGTAAAAGTGATGTACGGGGTAGAAGGGCTGAAAGTGCACTCGAAGATAGTCTTCATCGGCATGAAACAAGGTTCGGACATAGCCTGCATAAGTACAGGGAATTTCCATGAAGGCAACGCCAGGACCTATACCGACTGTATCCTGATGACCGCAGCAAGGCGTATAACAGAAGATGTCGGCAGAGTATTCGACTTCATAGAGAAACCATATATGCCGGTATCGTTCAGGGAGCTGCTCGTCTCGCCGAATGAAATGAAAAAACGGTTCATATCTATGATCAATGCGGAAATCAGAAACCATCTGGCCGGGAAACCGGCTTATATCCGCATAAAGGTAAACCACATCACGGACCCGGTGATGGTGAAGAAGATATATGAAGCCGTATATAAAGGAGTCCCGGTAGACCTCATTGTCAGAGGCAACTGTTCTCTGAGGACAACCGGCCTGCCCGAAGGGTGCCATCTGCGGATAAACGGGATAATCGACCGGTATCTGGAACACTCCAGGATATTCATCTTTGCCGCCGGAGGACAGGAAAAAGTGTTCATAGGCTCCGCAGACTGGATGCCGAGAAACCTTGACAACCGTATCGAGGTCGTCACGCCGGTATATGACCCGCTTATCAAAAAAGAAATGAAACTGATAGTTGACTACGGGCTCAGAGACACACTTCAGGGCAGAATCGTGGACGGAAGCGGAGACAACAGGCAGTGGTGCTGCGATGATCCGCTCACGACCGGGTCCCAGGAAGCCCTGTACATGCACTATCTTGATCTGGAGCAGGAAGGACAGTAATGCTTACGGGTCTGTTCCAGGATATGCAGGACAATTGAACAACCAAAAACCAATAAGCAGCAATGGAAAACAACACTGAAATCACCGCCACACGGAAGTCATTCGCAGCCATCGACATCGGAAGCAACGCCGTAAGGCTGCTGATAAAACAGGTAGTAGAACCGGGCCCGCATCCGAAACTGAACAAGGCGCTTTTGGTCAGAGTCCCTCTCCGGCTCGGATTCGATGTATTCTCCGAAGGAAAGATTTCCGAGAAAAAGGAGAAAAATCTCATCAGGCTGATGAAAAGCTACAGGCATCTCATGAAAATATACGGGACAGATGTTTACCGTGCATGCGCCACTTCAGCCATGCGTGACGCAGCCAACGGGCCGCAGCTTATCAAGAGAGTGGAAAAAGCCAGCGGAATCAGGATAGAGATCATCGACGGACAGGAAGAAGCCAGAATCGTCTATGAGAACCACATCGAGAACATGAAAGGGCGTAAAGGCAACTACATGTATGTAGATGTCGGCGGCGGAAGTACCGAGATCAACCTTATTTCAGACGGAGGGCTGGTATGCTCCCGGTCATATAACATAGGGACCGTCCGGATACTGAACAATGCGGCCACGGAAGACGAATGGAAACGCCTGCGCAAAGATATGAAAGACCTGTCGCAATCATACCCGGGAATAGAACTGATAGGCTCCGGCGGAAACATCAACAAACTGGTGAAAATGGTCAAGAACAGGGACAAACGCTATCCCAAAATGACGGTAGCCTCACTCAGGGAACTTTACGGAACACTCAAACCGCTGAGCGTAGAAGAGAGGATAGAGACATTCGATCTCAAGCCTGACCGCGCAGACGTAATCGTACCGGCTGCCGAAATATTCATTACCATTGCGGACATCCTCGGCTCATCGACCATATACGTTCCGGTCATCGGTCTTGCCGACGGGATTATCGACGACCTTTACAGCAGATCGGCAGCTGACAATTAGCAGGACATCCTCCATAACAGAAGATTACGGATTCATCATATCCTTGTTCACAAAGCCGGTAATGCGGAGGATAAGCCCGATGGATGCCTCAGCTTTCTCCTTTATGGAGGACAACTGCTCCAGCAGGAGAGGGTCATCAGACAAATGCATACCGGATGCGGCCTCCTCGGCAGCGGCACGGAAAGCATTTATCGCCTCGCCGAACTCACCGTTTTTTCTATAAACACAACCCAGGTCATACCACTGAGCGGCAGACCTGGGTTCATTGTTACTGTTCTTTTCTGTCATATTATTATCAGCCACGTAAAATTCACATAAATTCAGGATTTTCAAGGCTTGCAAAGTTCCGGTATACCGGAGTTACCTGCAGGTAATGAGGATTACCGGAACAAGCATAACGCAGAAAATACGAATTTATGTGAATTTTATACTAATCCGGAGAAGCCCATAAAGGCAAGGGCAAGAATACTTGCCGTGATAAGGGCAATAGGAATCCCCTGGAATGCCTTCGGCACCTTGTTGAGAGCAAGCTGCTCACGCAGACCGGCAAACAGGACCATGGCGACTCCGAAGCCTACCGAGGTTGCGAATGCATACACTATCGATTCGGCCAGGTTCAGCATGTGAGGCTCACCTCCGAAAGTAAACTCCTTGGTAACGACTATGAGTGCGACTCCGAGCACGGCACAGTTGGTCGTGATAAGCGGAAGGAAGATTCCGAGTGCCTGATACAGTGAAGGGCTGACTTTTTTCAGCACGATCTCCACCATCTGCACCAGAGCCGCTATCACCAGGATAAACGAAATTGTCTGCATGAATTCGATATGGAGCGGGACCAGCACATAATACTGCAGCAGATAAGTCACCAGGGTCGCAAGTGTAATCACGAAACATACGGCTCCGGACATTCCCACGGCAGTACTGAGCTTGTTGGAAACCCCGAGGAACGGACAGCAGCCCAGGAACTGGGAAAGCAGGATATTGTTTACGAATATCGCTGATATGATGATTATTATATATTCCATAGCCTTCTACTTTTTAGCCGTAAGTTTTCTGAAAAGCACAATAAGATATCCTAGTGCAAGGAATGCACCTGGAGCGAGTACGAACACAAGAATACCGTCACCGGAAATGAACTTGAAGCCGAATGCAGAGCCGCTTCCGATAATCTCGCGGATAAGGCCGAGGACAGTCAGGGCCAGGGTGAATCCGAGTCCGATACCGAGTCCGTCACAGGCAGAGTCGATGACGCTGTTCTTGTTGGCGAAGGCCTCTGCACGTCCGAGAACGATGCAGTTCACCACTATAAGCGGTATGAACAGGCCCAGAGTCTCGTACATTGCAGGAGTATAAGCCTGCATGATGAACTGGAGAATGGTAACGAACGCTGCAATTATGACGATATATGCAGGTATCCTCACCTTGTCGGGTATATACGGGGCGGCCGCTGAAATGGCCATGTTGGAAAGCACCAGCACGAACAGTGTCGCCAGTCCCATGCCCATGCCGTTCATCGCAGAAGTCGTGGTAGCCAATGTAGGGCACATGCCCAGAATCAGGACAAATGTCGGATTCTCCTTTACAAGGCCTTTTGTTATAAGCTGAAGTTTACTCATTGTCCTGTCCTCCATTGTTTTCAGTATCGGATGCCGTTCCTGCAGCAGAAGCGCCCGACGCTCCGTCAGGCTGTACGCCTGTGGTTATTGCCCTATAGACATCAAGAGCCGTCTGTACAGCCTTGGTATATGCCCTTGAAGTGATGGTAGATGCTGTTATGGCATCGACATCCCCGCCGTCCTTCTTCACTTTGAGGTCTTTCTCTGCAGGGTTGAAATTCCTGAACTGGTCTGCAAAGGCAGGCTCGGTACATTTGGCCCCGAGTCCCGGAGTCTCGCTCTGGGAAAGTACGGATGTATTGTAGATGATACCGTCGGCAGTAATTCCTACCATAAGTGAAACCGGACCGCTGAACCCGGTAGCCGCTGCCATTATCGCATAGCCGGCGACAGCACCGTCTTTGGAGACCTTATAATATGTATAATCGGTTCCCGCCACATTGATCTGAGAAAGTTCAGGTGCCCCGTCAAATGCAGGGACTACCTGCGCTATGGCATTGTTTGTCTTGGCTGCGGCAGCTGCCTCTATCGGAGCCTTGGTCACAGCATAGACGACCGCAAGCAGGGCAGAGCTGACAAAGCAGATTACCAGCAGGCACAGCACCATGTTCTTGAATGATGATTGTACAGCCATGATTCTACCTCCCGTATTTCTTTTGTTTACAGAATTTGTTGATAAGAGGCACTACGGAGTTCATGATCAGGATGGCGAATGACATTCCTTCCGGATATGAACCGAAATACCTTATGAGGATGGTCAGCAGACCGATGCCGACACCGAAGATAATCCCTCCCTTGTCGCTCATAGGGGATGTCACATAGTCGGTGGCCATGAATACTGCACCGAGAAGGACACCTCCGGTGAGAAGGTTGAAAAGCGGGTCGGTATACTGGTCAGGGTTGACAAGCCAGAATATCCCGGAAAACACGAACACGGTAGCCAGAATCGACAGCGTAATATATGGTCTGATGACTTTACGTGCAAGAAGATAGATAAAGCCTGCCAGGATGGCTATGGCGGAAATCTCGCCGGCAGAACCTCCGATATTGATGAACAGAGTCTGGAGATAAGAGAAATCATGCTGTGCATAGATTTCCGGAAGTGTCAGTCCCTGCGCCAGTCCTTCCTTGACGATTCCCAGAGGTGTAGCTCCGGATACCGCATCCACGCCGAGAAAACCAGAAGGAGCGGCCCAGTCGGTCATGAATGTAGGGAAGGAAACCAGAAGGAACACCCTGGCTGCAATCGCAGGATTGAAAAGATTCTGTCCCAGTCCGCCGAAAGTCATCTTGACGACGCCGATCGCGAAAATGGCGCCGATTATAGCCACCCACCACGGGCAGGACGGAGGCAGGTTGAGGAACAGCAGCACTCCGGTCACCGATGAGGACCAGTCCCCTATCGTACCCGGAGCCTTGAACATGAATCTGGTGATGAGATACTCTACCAGAATACATGAAACCACGCTCACCGCCAGAAGAGCCAGGGCAGCCCAACCGTAATAGAGGACTGAAACAATGACCGACGGCAGCAGAGCTATCACCACGTCACGCATAAGGACAGATGTAGAAGTCTTTGCGTGGATATGCGGAGACGGTGAAACCAATATTCTATTCATTGCCTGTAAATTTTATTTCATTATTTCTTGGGAGCCGTGCGTGCACGCATCGCTCTGATTACTTCGCCTTTGGCAACTCTTATGACATCAAGCAGAGGGATATTTGCAGGGCAGCTGTAGAGGCAGCATCCGCATTCGATACAATCCTGGACAGCATTCGCCTCCAGATCCTCCATCATACCGTTGCGTGCCAGCTTGTTGAGCAGGAACGGCTCCAGGCCCATCGGGCAGGCTTCAGCGCATTTTCCGCAACGGATGCAGTTCGACTCCGGCTTCCTGGCGGTCTGCTCCTGAGTCATGTAAAGAATCGACGAGGAACCTTTCAGTGTAGCAGCATCAAGATTGGATACGGCCTTGCCCATCATAGGGCCGCCGCTGATGATTTTGACGGCTTCTGCCGGCACTCCGCCGTTACACTCTGCGATATATGAAAGAGGGTAGCCGATACGGAACAGATAATTCTTCTGCCGGTCTGCGGGAAGACAGTCTCCCGTAACGGTAAGCGTATTGGAAATCAGCGGCATATTCTTCTGGACAGCATCATAGACTGCAAGAGAAGTCGCCACATTCTGTACGACGGCACCCACATCAATAGGAAGTCCCATCGACTTCACCTGACGGTGCATTACTGCATCTATCAGCTGTTTTTCACCGCCCTGGGGATATTTCTTCTTGAGGGTCTGTACTTCAATTCCGCTATAGTCCTGTGACACTTTCTGCAGCTCGGCCACTGCAGCCGACATGGCCTTGATGGCTTCAGGCTTGTTCTCCTCGATACCTATTACGGCTTTCGGTACGCCCAGGACTTTCTTCATGAGAGCTGCCCCTATCACTATCTGCCTGGTCTTTTCAAGCATTATCCGGTAGTCGGAAGTCAGATACGGCTCGCATTCCGCCCCGTTGAGAATCAGGCACTCGGCCTTCTTGTCCGGTGGAGGGCAGAGTTTTACATGGGTCGGGAAAGTGGCTCCGCCGAGTCCGACGACACCGTTGTTCTTTATCCTGTCGATGATGAACTGCCTGTCCTGAGGTATTTCAGTTACCAGAGTGTCCGAAGTGTCTATCCCTTCCGCCCACTCGTCAGGCTCTGTCTCTATCTCCACATGAATCACCTGGATGCCGGCAAGATCCTTCCTCAGCCCGACGGATTTTACAGTACCTGTAACGGAAGAATGTACATAGGCTGAAATGAACCCGGTAGGCTCCCCTATCACCTGTCCGGTCTTCACCTTGTCGCCTGGAGCGACAATCGCTTTCGCAGGACCGCCCAGATGCTGGGCCATGGATATGTATACTGTCTTGGGAATAGGCAGGACTTCTATCTTGCTGCCTGCAGATATTTTCTTGTCATCGGGGTGTACGCCACCTATTGAAAATGTCTTCATAGTCTACTCCTCGCTCTTTTTCTCAGGTTCAACTTTATGTTCGGTTTCCTTTACCGGAGCCACGGATTTCACTGCTGCGGCTGCAGCCTGTGCCGGAGCGGCCGGCTTCGGAGCAGGTTTTACTGCAGGTGCCGGGAAATTCACATCGTGGATGGCGCCGGTAGGGCATTCTACCACACACTTGCGGCAAAGCCTGCATTTCTCAAAATCGATATAGGCGACATTGTGTTCCACCTTGATAGCTCCGAACGGGCAGGCCTTCTCGCACTTGCCGCAACCGATGCAGGCCGCCTTGCATGATTTCCTTGCGACGGCACCTTTCTCCATGTTTACGCAAGAGACGAATACCCTGCGGTTCTTCGGTCCCTTGTTGCGGAGCTCTATAATCCTCTTCGGACAAGCCTTGACGCAGGCGCCGCAGGCTGTACATTTCTCTTCGTCCACTACAGGAAGCCCGGTCTCCGGATCCATGGAAATGGCGCCGAACTGGCAGGCGGCCACACAGTCCCCGCATCCGAGGCAACCGTAAAAACATCCGGTGTCACCGCTATAGAGAGCGGCCTTCACCTTGCAAGACTGATATCCGTCATACTCGTTGGTCCTGGGACGGTTGGCACAGGTCCCGTTGCATCGCACGACAGCCACCATCGGAGCTTTCTCCTTCACTTCCAGCCCGAGCACGGCAGCGACTTTCTTCATAACGTCATTGCCGCCGACAGGACAGAAATTGTTGTCCAGATTCATGGCCTCGACGCAGGATTGGGCAAACGCACGGCAGCCTGCAAATCCGCAGCCTCCGCAGTTGGCCCCGGGCATCACTTTCTCGACCTCGTCGATACGCGGGTCTTCCTCTACCCTGAACTTCTTGGCTACAAGGTAAAGGACTACCGCAAGCACGACACCGAGAACGGTGATGATCGCAATAGTCCAGATAATTGTTGTTGTCATTATAGTGTCATTTAAAAATATTCCTATTTTTCCTTGAGGTAGAACACGAAGTCTTTGGCAAGCCGGTTCCTGAGCAAGTAGATTACAAGGTAATAAACCGCTACCGCAGCTATGGAAACCAGACCTGCATAAATCTCTTTCACGTTAACGGCGGACAAAGTTAATATTAAAATCATTAAAATGAGCAACGGGACCACATAAGATATCCATACGGCTTTCAGCCCCATCGTCTGCCTGAGCATGACACGTACCTCATCCCCTACATTCCATGTAGCATAAGGATCCGTAGGGACCTCTATTTCTTTGACTTTCTCTTCGGATACACCGCACAGGCCCTTGGCATGGCAGGCCGAACATGCAGAGGATGAAATGATCTCGACCACAGTGGATTCTGGAGTCATTTCCTTGACTCTGCCGATATGCGATATTTCATTTTTTGACATATACTGTTTCTTTTAGCGGATTCCATACCCGGGCCATGGGCCGTCAGCGCTTTTTCACCAGTGACGAGAACGGATGTTTAAGCCCCGAGCAGCTTTCTATCCTTCCTGAAGCCACCCCTACAAGTATCGGAGCTTCGAACAGGACAGGTATCCTGTTGTCATCATCGGATATCCACACAGAAAGATCCTCCTCACCTGTAAAGACGTTCCCCGAAAGGAGCTTCGCCGAGAACTTCATAGTGTTCACGGTACCGAAACCCTTGACTTTCTTGCGCTCTTTCCCCCGGTATATGAAATACACATTATACACATCATCGTCTATGGCGAATGTCATCGGATATTTTACATCCGGAACAATTCTGTCCATATCGATGTTCCTTGCCAGATAGAAAAGGGAAGGCAGGTCATACGTACATGAATTCAACGGCAGCCTCACAGTCCGGTTGCCGTCGGATGAGGTAAAGACATCTGCGGCGATATAGGTGGAATCGGCGCCGCTCCACATGTACGCATAGGTATTCCTGGCCTCGTATTTCCCTTCGTACGTATTCCTTGTGAATTTCAGAGGGCGGATACCGTCTGCAGTAAACCATGACTGGAAATCCTCCCTGACCTTAAAAAAGAGATCGTACAGACGCGTCGTCCTTCCGTACACTACGCAGTGGAAAGCCTTCTGTCCGTTGAACCTGACCGTATCAATACCCACAGAAGCCCAGCCGACATCAGAATCGATGGCTCCCCATTCATAATGGATAGTAAAAGTAAATCGTTCGCCGGACTTGTAGGCAAGACCTTCTTCCGACACCGTACGTACCGGGATGCAGCCTCCGCTGCTTCCGGCATCCACCACGCTCTGGGCAAATGCCTGGACACAGGAGACAAGTGATACGAACAGCGATATGACCAACGCCCTGAGCATACGGAACAAGCTACATAAAGTCCTGATTTTCCCCGAAATCGGCTCCACCTGACGGATATCCGCCCGGAATGAAGTCCGTCTGGGGCCCGAACGGGGCATCGTCATTCATGGCAGATGACACAGGCATATCGGAAATGCTTCCCACCAAAGAGTCCGCCATATCCACAAAACGTACTTCCGATGCACGGAACATCATGTCTATCTCACCGATTTCCCCGTTTCTGTGCTTGGCGATTATGAGCGATGTCTTCCCTATATCTTCCGGATTATCTGAAAGTCCCTGATAATCATATCTGTGAATAAACAGCACCATATCCGCATCCTGCTCGATGGATCCGGACTCGCGAAGGTCACTGAGCTGCGGCCGGTTGTTGCTGCCTGTCCTCTGTACTGCCTGACGGCTGAGCTGAGAAAGCGCGATGATCGGCACGTTCATCTCTTTGGCAGTGGCCTTCAGCGTTCTGGAAATGGCGGCCACTTCCTGCTCACGCATGCCGCGCAACTCGGCCGGCCCCTGCATGAGCTGCAGATAATCGACTATAACCAGCCGGACGCCTTTCTGTTTCACAAGACGTTTTACCTTCGAGCGGAATTCCATGACAGGCAGAGACGGAGTGTCATCAATATACAGAGGTGCCTTGGCAAGGTCCTTGAGCTTCTCTTCAAGCTGCTTCCATTCGTACGGTTCAAGTTTCTGCCCGCCCTTGACCTTGTCGGCATTAAGGCCGGTCTCCGTCACCATCATACGTTTTGCAAGCTGGATAGCCGGCATCTCCAGAGAAAAGAAAGCCACCGGCATGTGATAGTCGACGGCCGCATTTCTGGCTATGTTCAGCACGAACGCCGTCTTTCCGACAGACGGCCTGGCAGCAAGGATGATAAGATCGGAAGCCTGCCATCCGAGCGTAATCTTGTCCAGGGACAAAAAGCCCGACGGGACACCGCTCAGGCCTGTAGAGTCCTGAAGATTTTCGATATCCTGAATCGCCTGGTTGATGACAGACCCTATTTCCTGTACATCTTTCTTGACATTGTTCTGGATAGCGGCAAAAATCCTGGTCTGTGCCATGTCGATAAGATCATCGACATTGGTCGAATCATCGTATGAATTTTTCAGTATATCATAGGAGGCGGTTATCAGCTCCCTCTGGATACTCTTCTGCTTGAGTATCTTGATATACACCTCTATATGTGCCGCCGCCCCTACTTTCTGGGAAAGCTGGGCCAGCGCAACCGCACCGCCGACCGCTTCAAGATTCCCGTCAGCCTTCAGTTTCTGGGTTACGGTGAGGATATCGATAGGAGAATGCTCATTCGAGAGCGAGACCATGGACTGGAAAACCATTCTGTGCCTTTCACTATAGAAGCACGACGGAGTCAGTTCCTCCATCGCCTCGTCGACACAGCCCGGCTCTATCAGCAGGGCACCTATGACAGCCTCTTCAACGTCAAGAGCTTGAGGCGGTTTGTTTCCCATCTCAAGCCCTAAAGTTTCGAGGTTGACGGCATCCTTTTTTCTGGAAGACCGTTTTTTTACCTCGTCTGCCATAACCTGCTATTCAAAATCCGGATTCACGAGTATCCTTCCGCAGTATTCGCAGACTATCATCTTCTTGTTTGAGGCGATATCGATAAGCCTCTGCGGAGGAATGGTACTGAAACAGCCTCCGCACGCATTGCCGTTGAATACGGATACTACGGCAAGGTGGTTGTTGCAACTGCTCCGGATACGCTCGTAGGCACTCATCGTCCTTGCGTCAATCTTGTCTGCGCATGTCTGACGGTTCGCCCTGAGCCTCTCCTCCTCCTTGGAAGTCGACTCCACGATCTGGGCCAGTTCCTGTTTCTTGGCTTTCAGGTCCTCGTTCTTGACTGCTATCTTCTCCTTGACAGCCTCGAGTTCCTGCTTCTTGGATGCCACGAACTCCTTTGTCTCATAGATGTTCTTCTCTGCAATCTCCCTCAGAAGGCCCTGGTTTTCTATCTCTTTGTTAAGAGAATCGTACTCACGGCTATTGGCGACATTGTCTACCTGCGCCTTATATTTTTCAAGCTGGGTATCGCACTCCACGATATTGTGCTTGTATTCTGTGATACGCTTTCCGGCATCGTCTATCTGTTCGTTGATACGCGCGGTCTTCGCCTTCAGGTCGGCTATCTCATTTTCAAGAGCTTCGACCTCAAGAGGCAGTTCGCCCCTGAGCTGGAGAATCCTGTCAATTTCCGTATCTGCCTGCTGAAGTTCATATAGAGTCTTGAGCTTCTCCTCTACGCTCAAGTCCGAATCTGCAAAACTCTTCTGGATGGACACGAAGGTTTCCCTCTGGTCGATAGGAGTTTCAACTTTTTTTGTTTTCTTAGCCATATCGCTTAAAAATAAAATACCGGGTTACTATATATATTCTCCGTAATGCGGACTGCAAAGGTAGGAAAATTTTTCTTGAGTAACGAAAATAAAATAGCAACTATCTCTATTTCACTTTCATAATGTCCTATGTCCATGATCATGAAATCCTTTCCCGTGAAAAAATGGTGATAGGATATGTCTCCGCTGATAAACAGCTGGGCGCCGGAGGCCTCCGCCTTGCCGATGAGGGAACTTCCGGCCCCTCCGCACATGGCCACCCTGCTCACAGGAATGTCTATCGGCCTGGATGTCCTGACGGCCTTAAGTGAGAATTTTTCCTTTACATACCTTACGGCATCGGCGGAAGACATGGGAAACGGCAGATTGCCCACAGTCCCCAGACCCACATCACCGTCTTCCCTGTCAAGGATCATGATATCGGAAAGCCCCAGCCTGCGTGCCATCGCCCCGCTCACCCCGGCAACCACTTTATCAGCCGTAGTATGGGCAGAATAGACTGAAACCCCGGCTTTAACTGCTTTCATGACAGCCAGCCCGACAGGATCTTCCGGAGCAATCTTCTTCAGACCGGAAAAAATCAGCGGATGATGAGTGACAATCATGTCAGCTCCCGCAGCGACAGCCTCGTCCACGAGTTCAGGAGTACAGTCCAGACCAAGAAGTATGGAATGTACAGGAGATTCCGGAGAGCCGACGGACAGACCGCTGTTGTCCCAGCTTTCCTGAATGCCGAGAGGCGCGAAAGCCTCTATCACGGAAACCACGTCCTTCACTTTATACGTTCTTGTATCCATACCTTATATTATATATAATTCAGATTATCCGATTCCCGGCTGAGTTCCCAAGTCAGGACGGCATAAGATCCTTCCGTATTTCATCCAGCTGGCTGCGGATACTTTTAAGTATCTCTATCGCCCTGATTCTGGATTCTACCGGACGCCTGTCCTCTTTCATCTGTCTGGCAGCCCTTTCAAGCGACAGGCCGCAGTCCTTCACCAGAAAATGTATCTGCCTGAACGTATCCAGATCTTCCGCCGTGTACAGCCGGTTTCCTTTCGCATTGCGCACAGGCCTGATAAAAGAAGGGAAACTGTTCGACCAGAAGCGGACAAGCGACACGCTCTCTCCCAGCATGTCAGCCACTTCACCTATCGTGTAATACAACTTTTCCATAAACAACGTCAATCCATAGACTGTCCGGCACTTGCAGACAACAGCAGCATTGCACTGTATTCGTCCGGAGTTACGGAACAGAAAAAATAGCTTACCGGATCGAGCGCCACGGTATCGCGCCATATTTCATAATGCAGATGCGGCGCAAAAGATTTTCCTGACATGCCCACACTGCCGATGACATCCCCTTTCCTGATCCTTCTCCCCCGGACAGCCTTTATGTCGGACAGATGGGCATACTTAGTGACATATCCGCCTTTGTGACTGATCGTCACCGCATTGCCAAGACCTTTCCTGGAATACTGGATTGAAGACACTACCCCGTCCGCAGAAGCGACGACAGGGGTACCGGACGGAACTATCATATCCAGACCGTCATGCCCGACTTTTACCTTATAGAACGGATTTATCTTCTCTCCGACAGACGCACCTACGGAAGTGTACGTAAACCCCTTGATAGGGAAAGAAAGGGGAGGCATTTCAGCATCTCCGGACGACAGGAGTCTGAATATTTCCATGAAATCCCGGTCTATGTCCAACGACTTGGCATACATCGGAAGATACATCTGTTCCGAATATCCTGCGATATCCCCCACTTCCATAGAATCGCTTTCGGCAAGATATTCCGATGTCTGGCTGTCAAGAGAAAGGACGTCCGTCTGGAAAAGATCGTTGTAAATCATATTGTCTTTCGCCTCCAGCCCCGAAACCACGTCCTCAAGAAGCTTCTGCTCCTGCTCCATCTCAGGGTAAAGTTTCTCATACATACGGTTTTCCGCCCTCAGCCTGCGTTCTTTGTCCGTATTGAAAAACAAGGCAAAAATAAAATAGTACAAAACAGCCAGCGAAAGACTGGCTATAAAATATTTCAGCACCCGCAAGAGACTTGTCCGCACAGAATGCCTCTGCTTGCGGAATCTGAAATCATCCTTGTCATAGACATAATGGCTACTCATTTGTGTGCGCTATCAGAGACATGTATTCGTCATGCGTCATGGAAAGATCGTAGTAGTTGTACGGATTCACATGCGCCCCCCTGTACAGGACTTCATAGTGAAGATGCGGACCGGTCGATTTTCCGGAATTGCCCGATGTGCCGATGAACTTGCCCCTCTTGACCACATCGCCCACCTTGACATCTATCTCATCCATGTGGGCGTATCTTGTCTTGTATCCGAACCCGTGGTCGATTATAAGGTTCTTTCCGTAGCCGTAGCGTTCGAGCTGTACTTTCACTACGACACCGTCCGCAGTGGCATAGACAGGATTGCCGACATGGCAGGCGAAATCCACTCCTTCATGATATGCGGTCCGGCCTGAAATGGGGTCCGTCCTGCGCCCGAAAGAACTTGATATCCTGTAGGTACCCGGAACAGGGTCGATCGGCGGAACGGCAGGAATGCACTGGGCCATGTCCCCGGCCCTTTTAGACAGTACCGTCACGTCATCAAAAGACTTGCTCTGGACAAAAGTCTTCCTCGAAAGCACATCCAGACGTATCTTCGTACTTTTCAGCAGACTTCCAGGACCGGCCTCATCAAGCCAGGAGTAACGGTCCACGCCTCCGATACCCGCGTTACGGACTTCCGCAGGGATTTCGTTCATACCGAATATCGACCTGTAGACATCATCATCCCTCACACGGATGGACTCCAGGCTGGCTTCATATCTGTCCAGCTGACTGTTCATTATGTCCATCTTGAGGCTCCATCTGGCATTGATCTTCTTCAAGGCGGCGGTCTTCGGGAGGTCACAGCCGAGAACTGAAGTATATATCCAGACATACAGGACAGCCATACCGAGGCTGGCAGCAAAAAGCAGGACCCCTTTAAACAAACGGGCCCTTGCCGAACGCTCTTTCACCTCATACGTCAGAGTCTCGGTATTGAAAATATACCTTTTGAATTTAGACATCGTGCAAATATAGAAATTTTTCAGAAAATTGTTATTATTTTTGCACGTTAAAATGAAAAGCCGTATTTCGGGAAAGTTCCTCCGGCACTGCAGGGAGACTCCGGCGGCAGAAGGCCGAATATTAATATTGTATTAAAACAGACACGTCAGGACTGACGTTATATTATTATGATGACATCCAAAGAAATAAGGAAAGCATTCCTGGATTTTTTCGCCTCTAAAGGCCATACTATAGTTCCTTCGGCACCTATGGTGGTGAAGAACGACCCCACCCTCATGTTCACAAATGCCGGCATGAACCAGTTCAAGGACTGGTTCCTCGGGAACAGCGCTCCGAAATACAAACGCGCTACCGACAGCCAGAAATGTCTAAGGGTCAGCGGAAAGCATAACGACCTGGAAGAAGTCGGACACGACTCCTACCACCACACCATGTTCGAGATGCTCGGCAACTGGAGTTTCGGGGACTACTTCAAGAAAGAAGCCATCAGCTGGGCATGGGAACTGCTCACAGAAGTGTACAAAATAGATAAGGACAGGCTCTACGCCACTGTTTTTGAAGGAGATGCGACAGACGGGACGGAGAAGGACCTCGAAGCGCTTGAAGAATGGAAGAAGCATCTCCCTGAAGACAGGATCCTTTTCGGAAACAAGCATGACAATTTCTGGGAAATGGGCGATACGGGTCCTTGCGGTCCTTGCAGCGAGATCCATGTCGACCTGCGCAGCGACGAGGAAAGGAAACGGATACCGGGCAGCGAACTGGTGAATAAAGGGCATCATCTGGTAATCGAGATATGGAACCTCGTGTTCATGCAGTTCAACAGGAAGGCCAGCGGGGAACTCGAACCGCTCCCGAACAAGAATGTAGATACCGGAATGGGATTCGAAAGGCTATGCATGACGCTCCAGGGAAAGACCAGCAACTACGATACGGATGTCTTCACAGGCATGATAGCCAAGGTCGAAGAACTCTCCGGACATAAATATCACGAATCGGAGAAGACAGAAGTGGCCATGAGGGTCATCGCCGACCACATCAGGGCTATCAGTTTCTCTATCGCCGACGGACAGCTGCCGTCAAATGTGAAAGCCGGTTATGTCATAAGGCGTATCCTCCGCAGGGCCGTACGTTACGGATACACGTTCCTCGGATTCAACGAACCGTTCCTCTGCAGGCTCGTCGGACAGCTCGTATCCGACATGGGTGAATCCTATCCTGAAATCGTAAAACAGCAGGAACTCATCGAAAAAGTGATCCGGGAAGAGGAGATGGCTTTCCTGCGCACGCTGGACAGGGGCATCAGGCTGTTCGACAACCTGATGGAAAAATACAGGGACACCAAAACAATAAAAGGTGAAGACGCTTTCGTCCTGTATGACACCTTCGGTTTTCCGATCGACCTGAGCGAACTGATAGCTTCAGAAAACGGCTACACCATAGACATCAAGGCTTTCGAGGCCGAGCTGCAGAAACAGAAAGACCGTGCACGCAATGCCACTGCCATCGAGTCCGGAGACTGGGTAGAGTACCTCCACTGTGAAAATGTGGAATTTGTGGGATACGATTTTACTGAAATCGACGGAGCCTGCCTTACCCGGCACAGGACGGTAAAAGCAAAAAACAAAGTAATGTACCAGCTCGTGTTCGACCGCACCCCGTTCTATGCCGAGATGGGCGGGCAGGTAGGAGATACCGGTTACATAGTTTCTGAAAGCGGGGAAAAGATAGACATCCTCAACACCATCAAGGAAAACAACCTCACAATCCATATTGCAGAACGCATTCCTTCAGACTGCAGCGAAAGTTTCTCTCTTCATGTAGATGCGGCCAGAAGGCTGAAAATCACCAACAACCATACAGCGACACACCTGCTTCACAAGGTATTGAGGGAAATCCTCGGAGCGCATGTCGAGCAGAAAGGCTCTTTCGTCAGCGACGGATACTTCCGCTTCGACTTCTCGCATTTCGAAAAAATGACCGACGAGCAGATTGATCTGGTAGAAAACCGTGTCAATGAACTCATTCGGGCGAACTCCCCTCTTGAGGAAAACCGTTCGGCGACTATGGAACAGGCCCAGGAGATGGGTGCCATGGCTCTTTTCGGAGAGAAATACGGAGATAAGGTAAGAATCGTGAAATTCGGGGACTCCATAGAGCTGTGCGGAGGTACGCATGCCGCCGCGACCGGGCAGATAGGTTTCTTCAAGATAATCTCGGAGTCAGCCATTGCAGCCGGAGTACGCAGGATAGAAGCTACGACAGGAGCTGCCGCAGAAGCCATCGTAGACCAGATGGAAAATGCGCTGAGAGGGGCGAAAGCGCTTTTCAACAATGCACCTGACCTCGCCGGAGCCATCAGGAAGCTCATAGAGGAGAACAGCGACTTCAAGAAACGCTTCGAGGAAATACTGAAAGAAAAGACTCTGGCATTCAAAAAAGTGCTTCAGGACAACAGCACAGACATAAACGGTGTAAATGTGGTGACCATCACCACTCCTACCAATCCGGCCATGCTGAAGAATGCAGCAGGGATGCTTCAGGGAGAAACTGAAAATTTCGTGGTCATCGGCGCCTTTGAATATGAGGGAAAACCGCAGCTGCTGATGATGTACTCGCACGACCTTGTAGAGAAAGGGCACAATGCTTCCAAGGACATAAAAGAAGCGTCCAAAGCTATCCTCGGCGGGGGCGGCGGCCAGCCGGGACTCGCCACGGCAGGAGGAAAGAATACTGCAGGCCTTCCGGAAGCACTTGAAACCCTGGTCTCTCTCGCCACGAAAAAAGAATAGCGGTAAGACGCCGATAACGTAACAGATGCCAGAATGCCTGGCTTGTGCCGGAAACCTGTCCACGACTTGTGCCGGATTTGCGGCAGATGTAAGGCCATCAAGGAGCGAAAACCGGAGTTACCTCATGGTAATGAGGATTTGAGCGACGTAGATAACGTAACAGATGCCGGAAACTGCCTGCCAACACGACTTGTGCCGGAAACCGGCAGTTATAAGGCCGTCAAGGAATGAGGTCCGCAGCTACCGCCCGGTAGTGAGGAACCGAATGACGAAGACAACGAAATAAATGCCGGAATTCCGGCACAAGAACATGAAGATATTAGACAGATTCATACTAAAATCCTTCATAGGACCGTTCATCGCGATCCTGCTTGTCGTCGTCTTCATTCTTATGATGCAGTTTTTATGGCTGTATATTGATGAGCTGGTAGGCAAAGGTCTGAGTCTGAAAGTAGTATTCGAATTTTTGGGATGGGGATGCGCTACATTGCTGCCATTGTCAATTCCGTTGGCAACGCTGCTGGCATCAATGATGACATTGGGAACATTCGGAGAGAACAATGAATTGCTGGCCATCAAGGCTGCAGGCATTTCATTGAAAAGAGTATTGGTGCCACTTCTGGTCATATCGGTAATAATAAGTATCGGAGCATTTTTCGCAGCCAACAATCTGGTACCTGTGGCATATAACAAGATATTCTCTTTGCGCAGCGACATAAAAAGGACAAAAGAGGAAATCAAGATTCCGACAGGTACGTTCTATGACGGCATAGAAGGATATATTTTGAGAGTCGACAGAAGGAATGACGATACGCAGATGATGTATGATGTTATGGTTTATAACCATACGGGGAATAAAGGCAATACAAGCCTTACACTTGCTGACTCGGCGCTGATGCAGATGTCGAAAAGCAAGACGTCCCTGACATTCATAATGTATGACGGAGTGAACTATGAAGAAACCAATACAAGAAAATACAGGGATACCACGCTGCAGCTGCAGAAAATAGAATTTTCCAGGCAGGAACTGGTAATACCTCTTGAAAACTACGCTTTCCAGAAATCGGAAGAGAAAGACTGGAATGACGCAAGGACGATGAATCTAAAGCAGCTTTTCCATGACCAGGACTCGATAGGAAGGCTGAATGCGGAAGCCCAGGCAAACAACATAAAGACACTCACGGAAAGCAGGATACTGAAATACAACATGCAGCTTGACACTGCCCGACGTTTCGAGGCCAAAGGCATTTTCGACAGCAAGTCTCTGGAAAACGAAAGCAGTCTTGAAAAGGAAATCAGGGCGTACGACCAGGCTCTGTCCAGTGCCAATGAATATATATCCACCCTTACAGCTTTCAACAGGGACACGTACCAATATACTTTCAATATAAGAAGGATAGACATAGCGATATTGAAGAAATTCGCACAGGCCTTCGCTTGCTTCATATTCTTCCTGATCGGAGCGCCGCTGGGTGCGCTGATAAGGAAAGGCGGACTCGGAACCCCGGCCATAATATCAGTATTGTTCTTCGTAGCATACTGGGTCATTGACATATCCGGGGAAAAACTGGCCAAAGACGGGGCTGTAGGCCCTGTTCTGGGAGTCTTCATATCGACAATAGTCCTGCTGCCGACAGGGGCCTTCCTTACATGGAAAGCCATCAACGACTCTGCAATCTTCAGCGCCGACAGCATGAAGACCCTTTTCAACAAGATTAAAATCAAGATAATGGGACGTATAAGAAAGACCCGTATCGTCTATATGGGTACACCGGAATTTGCGGTAGCGCCTTTGGATGCACTGATAAAGAACGGCTATCATGTAGTAGGAGTCGTAACGGTAGCCGACAAGGCAAGCGGGAGAGGACTCAAAGTGAATGAAAGCGCAGTGAAAAAATATGCTGTCAGCCACGGAATACCCGTACTCCAGCCTGTTTCGCTAAAAGATCCTGAATTCATAGAAGCCTTCAAGGCATGGAAACCGGATCTTGCCGTAGTGGTAGCTTTCCGTCTTCTGCCGAAAGCGGTATGGGAAATCCCAAGACTCGGAACATTCAACCTGCATGCGGCCCTGCTGCCTCAGTACCGGGGGGCAGCTCCTATAAACTGGGCGGTCATCAACGGAGACCACCTTACAGGGGCAACCACATTCATGATAGATGACGGAATGGATACCGGACACGTAATATTCCGGGAACAGTGCAAGATTGAAGATACGGATACTGCAGGAGACATCCATGACAAACTCATGGAGATAGGGGCAGGACTCGTAGTCCAGACAGTGGAAGCCATCATGGAGAACCATGTCGAGCTGCAGCTCCAGAAGAGCTTCATCCAGGGAGCGGAGCAGCTCAGGCCGGCGCCTAAACTCAGCCGTGAACTGTGCCATATAGACTGGAACGACACCAGCAGACACATATACAACCTGATCCGCGGACTCAGTCCATACCCTGGAGCATTCACGACCATCATCAAAGACGGAAAAGAAACCCAGATGAAAATCTTCAGGTCGGCGATTGCAGATCCTGACATGCTGTCAAAAATAAAGTCACAGGCATCAGACAGATTCCCTGACGGAGCTATACCTGCAGGAACTCTGCTTTCAGACAACAGGTCCTACCTGGCCGTAGCCACAGCCGACGGAGCAGTGCTTGTCGAAGATCTGCAGCTCGCAGGGAAAAAACGCATGGAGACCAGGGAATTCCTGCTCGGGTTCAGGGATGTGGAACAGTACACTACAAGCAAGGGCACCTCAGCCGATGTAAAGAAAGGACTTATGGCATGAAAAGCGCGGCAATTATCTGCAACGGCGATTTTCCGAGGAAAGAATATCCCCGCTACCTCATCAGAGAAGCCGACTATATAATCTGCTGTGATGCAGCTCTCCAGACATATCTGAAACACTGTCAGGCAATATTCGGGAAAGAACGCATCCCGAATGCCGTAATCGGTGACATGGATTCTCTCAGTGCCTCTTACAGAAAAAGATACGAAGGACTGATAATCTACGATCATGACCAGGAAACCAATGACCAGACCAAGGCATTCAGGCTCGTACTGGACAGATTCAAGGACGTTTCCTCCATACACATCATAGGCGCCACAGGAAAACGGCCCGAACATACCATCGGGAACCTGTCCCTGCTCATGGAATATGCAAGGGAATACGACATGGAAAAACTGGGCATCAGCATAGACTCCGTATATGACTACGGGACAGCATTCCCGGTAACCGGCTCCACTGAAATCCATTGCGGAAAAGACAGGAAAATATCCATAATTTCCACTGACAACAGTCTGAAAATCAGTTCAGAAGGGCTTGTATGGCCTACTGACGACGTTGTTTTCGACAATCTTTGGAAAGCCACGCTCAACAGAAGCTGCGATGATGTCGTGAAACTGAAGTTCAGCCACAAGTCAACCGCCCTTATATTACTGGATTAGGGACATTTCGCCGGACACCCTCAGATTGGTCCCGATTAATTAGGTTTTTCCTTATTTTAGTTATAATTTTGGACTAGAATTGGTATTTGAATATAAAATTATCATATAATGGCAATCGAAGAATATTTCCCGTCAATATCAGACATCGAGTCTGCGGAAAAGACATTGAGTGAAATCCTGGAACCGACACCTCTGATGAAGAACCCGAGCCTGTCGGAAAAGCATGAGGCCGATATTTTCCTGAAAAGGGAAGACCTCCAGATGGTCAGGTCGTACAAGATCAGGGGTGCATACAACATGATCAAATCCATTTCTCCTGAAATACTGAAATACGGAGTAGTCTGCGCAAGCGCCGGGAATCATGCCCAGGGTGTGGCATTCTCATGCCAGAAACTCAATATCATGGGCTCCATATATATGCCGACCACCACACCAAAGCAGAAAATCGAGCAGGTCAGGATGTTCGGCAAAGGCAATATCGACATAGTGCTGACAGGAGATACGTTCGACGCAGCCAATTCGGCGGCAATCGACTACGCCAAAAAGACCGGAAAGACATTCATCCCTCCTTTCGACCATAAGAAAATCATCGAAGGGCAAGGGACAATAGGCTATGAAATAACACAGCAGCTCAAGACTCCGCTCGACTACATCTTCATCCCTATCGGAGGAGGCGGACTCGCATCCGGAGTAGGAGCTTTCATCAGGCAGGTATGGCCGGAAACAAAGATAATCGGAGTGGAGCCTGCCGGAGCCGCATCCATGAAGGCTTCCATTGAAAAAGGAGAGATCGTGGATCTTCCGACCATCGACAAATTCGTGGACGGAGCAGCTGTCAAGAAGCCCGGGGAATATACATACAGGATATGCCGCAGCATACTGGACGATATAGTCGCAGTGCCTGAAGGCGCCGTATGTACAAGCATCATAGAGATGTACAACAAGAGCGCGATAGTCGTGGAGCCTGCCGGAGCCCTGTCGGTAGCGGCACTGAGATTCTATGCCGACAAAATCAAGGGCAAAAGGGTAGGCTGTATCATCAGCGGCAGCAACAACGATATCACGCGCACTGAGGAAATACGTGAAAAATCAATGCTTTATGAAGGACTGAAGCATTATTTCATAGTTACATTCCCGCAGCGTTCAGGGGCGATACTCTCTTTCATCCGCGATGTGATAGGGCCGACAGACGATCTGGTACACATACAGTACATCAAAAAGACCAACAAGGAGGAAGGCCCGGCGCTCATAGGAATAGAAGTTGCAAGCAAAGAAGACTACCAGGCCCTGATAAACAGGATGAAGGCAAACAATATCAACTACGAATACATAAACGAGAACAACAAACTGTTCGAAATTCTCATTTAACAAAAACATATCATGGTAAACATTGACTGGAGTAAACTGACTTTCTCGTACACGAAGACAAACACCATATTGTGCTGCTCATTCAAGGACGGGAAATGGAGCGGGATTGAAAGCCGTACAGACGACAACCTGAGGGTGAGCGCATTCGCCGGAGCGTTGCATTACAGTGTAGAATGTTTTGAAGGGCTGAAGGCTTTCAGAGGCAAGGATGGCAGGATCAGATTATTCAGACCTGAGGAAAATGCGGCCCGTCTTCAAAGATCCGCAAAATTTCTGGGTATAGCACCTCCTCCGGAAGACCTTTTCATAGAAATGTGCGAAAGGGCCGTAAAGGAAAACCTTGATTTTCTTCCGCCTTACGGGACATGGGCTTCGCTGTATCTCAGGCCTACCCTCATCGGGACCAATCCCCAGCTGGGCGTAAAATCTTCAAAAGAATGTCTGTTCCTGATGCTCTGCTCCCCTGTAGGGGCCTACACCGGAGGGAATCTCGAACCGATCAAAGTAGTGATTGCCAGAAATTATGACAGGGCTGCACCGAACGGTTGCGGATGCTACAAGCTGGGAGGCAACTATGCCGCTTCCCTATGTTCTTTCAATATAGCCACAAGCCAGGGTTACAAGGCCGTACTCTATCTGGATCCGGCGACAAAAACCTATATTGACGAATTCAACTCATCCAACTTCTTCGCCATCAAGGGGAATACGTATATCACGCCAAAATCAGACAGTATCCTTCCTTCAATCACCAACAAATCTCTGGAAGAGGCTGCCCGATACCTTGGAATGGAAGTGGAACGGAGGCCTGTGCCTGTCGAAGAACTTTCCACATTCGAAGAGGCGGGAGAATGCGGGACTGCCGTAGTCATCACACCTGTATATCAGATCGACGACAAGCCTGCTCTGGAATCCGAACAGGTGACATCCTACAGATTCGGTTCTCCTGACAGTTGCGGAGAAAAGAGTCTGAAACTCTATAAATTCATAACCGGCATACAGTACGGAGAAATCGAAGACCCGTTCGGCTGGTGCAGGTTTGTGGAATAGACAGTCGTCCTCTCAGGATAAAACGATGGGTGCGTCAAATTGACTCACCCATCGTTTTTTTTAAAGGTAATACTTGAAGCCGATGCCGACGCCGGTGTTAATACTGAAACTGACATCGTTGGAAGTGCTTGTAGATTTGACCGAACCCTTGGATGAGGTACGGTCCATGGTATAAGTCAGGCCACCGGCCCTAAGGGTGATGCCGAAATGATCAGCCGGCCTGAACTCGAAGGCTATCGCAGAGAGACTGAGGCCGAAACGGGTAAGACCGCTCTTGGATGTAGTCTGCAGGTCAATATCACGGCTGCTGCCTCCGACCCCTACACTAAGGTCAAAGCCCGGGGTATACCAGAACTTCTCCCCGAGAGGGACATAATACCTGACTCCGGGGACTATCTCGAATACATTGGTCCTTCGGAACAGGTTGTTCCCTTCGGAATCCTGCCCGTTAGCGTACCTGTCAAGGCTGTAGCCGAGCGAAAGGTTGACTTCCAGCCGGTCTATAACAAAATACCCGAACTGGGGAGCTATCCCGAATGACAGTGTCCCCGGTGTCTTGGTGACCGTGTTGCCCGAGGTGCTGCTCGTATTGCCGCCTTCAATGGTGAAATTTCCTGAAATATACATGTCCTTTTTTTGCTGCGCCGACATCACTGCCGGAACACAGAGGACTATGAATAATGATAACAATACTTTTTTCATATACAATAAAGTTTTTAATTGAAAAAAGTCTCAGGCATATTTAGATAAAATTAATTGTGTGTGTATGTATTTGTTGTAGAAAAAAATCAGAAATGCCTGAGACTTGAAAGCGCATCTCACGACGCGTATGTCACTGCTCCTGTCCGCTGACCACGCAGACCGCAACCCTGTTTTCCTCCGGGGAACCGAACGGGGCTTCGGTCGAACCTTTGTACTCGGTTCTGATCCTGTCAGCAGATATGCCGGCCTCTATAATAGCTGCTGCCACTGCCTCCGCACGTTTCCGAGAAAGGTACATGTTTCTCCCGGCCGTTCCGGTCTGCGCGTCGGCATAGCCCGTTATCTTGACCACCGCTAACGGATTCTCCTTCAGCATGGCGGCAATGGCGCTGATCTTGGCGGACTCGCTCTCCCGGATACAGTACTTCCCGATAAGGAAATATACGTTGTCTCTGTACTCCTTCACTTCCGGTACAGCGACCGGAGCTGCCGGGGCTGAGGTTCCTGCTGCACGGCACCAACAGGGTCCGAAGGAGCTACGGATACCGGTTCTGCAGCAGCGTGCCTGCGGTTCTTTTTCAGACCGATCCTGAAAGTGACCCCGACCTGCGCACCGAACTGCCAATCGACCGCGCTGCCTCTTTTGGAGTTGAAACGGTCGGACAGGAAGTTGCCGTTGACCTCGATATTGAACTGAACGGCGTCTGTGATACGTATATTTGTGCCGGCTCCGAAACGGCCTGCCGGGAAAAGACGGCTCCCGTCCCAGATGAGATTGTCTGACGGAAATGCCATAGCAAGAGAACTTGCTGTATCATTATTGAATGCTCCGTTCAGGCCGACTCCCGCGAACAAGTACGGACTTACCTCCCTGCTCATACGGTAACCGGAAAAGATGCTGCAGATGTCCGCCATCACATCCACGTTCCCCTGGAGGAAGTTGTATTTGTAAACCTCGGCGCCGGATATGGCTCCTTTGGCCTGCCATCCGCCGAGTCCGGCACGGAGGCTCCACACCGGAGTGAACTGATAGCCGAACGAGAAAGCCGCTGACGGGGACAGCAGATCCACGAACTTCGTCTCCCCCACCGTATATCCCATGCCGCCCTGGACCTGAATGAACCAGTGCCCGGAGAAGTCACCGGCATTGCTGTCTCTTCTGTCCTCCTGTCCGTAAATAAAGGTGGCTGACAGCATGACGGCCAATGCGATTGTCAATATCCTTTTCATGGCTCTATTACAGTTTGGTTGTCCTTTTTTAAGAAAGGGTGACCGGTTGTCCGACCACCCTCCCTGTTGTTTCAGATTATTGAAAATCCGTTTTGTCCAGAACTATTCAGCAGATTCAGCACTCGTCAGGATCGTGATATTGCCGACCTTGGCGATCTTGCAGATATTGGCCACTTCCATTGTAACCTCATATCCTGCATACTTACGCTGCTGGAGTGTCGTACCTTTATTGTACCAGTCAACTTCGGATCCGGCAATAACAAGGGTCTTGTCACCGTCCTTGCTGAATGAAGCCTCGTCATCGAATCCAGGATATTCCTTGCTGTTGTATACGAGATCATATCCGAAATCGATAGCTGAAAGTTTGTAAGTATCCTTTGCATACTTAGTAAGCGCACCCTTTTCGTAAATGGCCTTGCCGTCTCTGTCCTTGACAGTGATGTACTCACTCATATCGGCAGTACTGTGCTCTGCAGTCAATGTCTCGAGCTCGATTCCGCCAAGAGTCATTACGAACGGTGACAGGAACTCTACATTATAGTTCATTTCACAGTAGTGTCCGTTGGCAAGTCCTATTACTATAGTCACTACGGCAGTGAATGAATCATCTTCAAGCGGTGCTGTAAGGGCAATCTCGGCAGTTTCCCAACCTGGAGTTCCATCAGAGATTGCAACTCCGGTCTGCTCCTTGGCAGTTGTGCTTGTCTCTCCGTAAGAAACAGGTGTTCCATCTGCCTCGAGCGGCATGAGGACAGCCCAGTAGTCGCCTGTATGGTTGCCTGGAGTCTCCCAACCTGCAAGGTAATTCTCGAAGTGCTCCCTGATAGAAGACTGCATTACCCATGCGGATCCGTCTTCATTCAGTTTACCTTTGACCTGAACGGTATTTGTCGTGCCAGGTTTCAGATAGTCAGGGTTGATTGCCGGGAACTCCGGAGTATGTGTCACTGTATATTCAAATACGATAGCAACATCTACGTCCTGATTATTGTTCTTGGAAGGAATGACCACTTTAACTCTGGCGCTGCCGTGCTCATCTACCTGATTTGATATGTTGACTTTCACGGCATTCGTCGCAGTAGAAGCAGACAGTCCGCTTGCATCAGAAGTTACACCTGCAGGAACAACGTCGTCGACAGGCTCATCATACTTGCCGTCTTTATCCACATCATAAGTAACCTCGCTTGCATTGACATCATACCTGCTTTCGAAATCAGGATAAGACAGACCAAGTGCTGCAAGTATTTCTGAATTGATATCTTCCCACTCGAGCACGAGATCTTCTCCGTCAACAGGATCGATTTCATTGTAATCGAATGAACCGGTTATAGTCTTGAATATCTTTTCGCCCTTAGGTTCCTCTGAATATTCATCGTCTACGATCTGGACTTTGATATAGCAGTCAGCAATAATCTTCCCGTTTACCATAGACTGGACATACAGGAGCGGAGTACGGCCGATAGCAGGACGCGGATTGCTGATGAAGCTGCTGTTGACTGAAAGCACCCCGTCTTCAGACAGTACGACAAACTGCTGCTGGTTCGTCTCGTCGTCCTCGCCAAGATATTCCTTTACAAGAAAAACCTTATAGGTCGGAGCCACTGATATTTCAGGCAGGGATTTGGAAACTTCATTTGCATAAGTCTCAAGATATTCATTGATATCCAGAGTCTCTTTGTAATTCATATTCAGATCAGCCGCATAGTCAAGAGCAGGATAGTCCGCAACCTTATCCGAACCTGTTCCCTGCGTGAATGGGACTACCACTTTCTTCTCTGCATAATACTTGTCTTTATTTATGATATCGAAATCCTTAAGATCCGTTTTCTGCACAAAAGAGTAGTCTGATACGATTTCTTCTCCTTCAAGCAAAGCCTGGAGAGCTACAATTACCTGATTCTCTTTGTCAAAGTCAGAAGGGAGCTTCTTGTCATCAGATGCAGTGACAGTAAAGATCAGACCTCCTTTTTCGCCGGCCTCAGGTTCACCTACTATATCAATAAGATCCGTAGCATCGCCGGCTACCTTGGTAACGACATTGCGGTTGATGAATGCCCACTCTACTCCGGAAAGGTCAGCGTTGGCCGGATTTACACGATAAGTAACTTCAGGGTTGTTGGTGGCTGCGAATGCCCCTTTAAGGTCATAGATAGAGTAGAAATCAATCACGCCAAGCCCGTCATGCATAACCTCAGGAACGAAAGCGAGGGATTTGAGCGCAGAATAAAGAGGAATAGCCAGTGTACCCTCTACACCCTCAACGCCGGAAAGGAGGAGCTGTCCGTTCTCCTTGTCCCATACCGCAGTTACGCCTTCTGCAGAAGCTATCCACGAAATATCAGTCTTTACAGGGTCTCCTACAGGCTCGCCGTCCTGTGTCTCGGTAACTTTATACCAGTAACCGTCGGCATTCGGCACGTAATAGACTACATTTGCATCTGCGCCCGGAGCACCCGGTGTACCGGGGTTGCCAGAAGTACCCGGGTCACCCTGATCACCTTTAGGGCCTGTGGCAGGATAGTCCGTTTTCACTCCATCGATATACCAATAGCCGTCATCTCCGATAGTTACTTTAGAGCCGGGAGTGCCGTTGGTACCATTTGTAAGTTCGAAAGTGGATCCATCGCTCAAGGTAACAGTCACACCGTCCGCTGTCGTTTCAACGTCAGTAATGACCGACCCTCCTTCAATCTTCGTCTGAAGGTCCGCAACAGTCCCTTCTACGGCTGTAAGACGATCATCGAGTTTGTTGATGTCATCCTCATAGTCGGTACAGCCAGTAAAGGCCAGCATCCCGCCCGCCAGGCTGAATGCCATAACCGTTCTGAAAAATTTTTTCATAACTAAAATTTGTTTGTTACAATGTGTAACACTCGTTCACGCATTTTATCTTTCCCAAATCCCGTTAGAATCAATTAATTGAAAAATCCGGACAACCCGGACACCACTCCTGTTTGCATGCAATTTTCATATCAGTGTATCAGGCAAAATCAGTAAGTACTGCCGCATTCCTGAGACGGGTTTCCCTGTCGAAGCCGGCAAGGTAGCTTTCCGTCACGGCAAGGCTCGAATGGCCGAGGCTTTCACTGATGAACGATACCGCCACACCGCTGCGCTGCATGACCGTGGCAAATGAATGTCTGGCCGAATAGGTAGTGAACGGCGGTATGCCAAGATCGGACGCAATCCGTTTAAGGGCCGCATTGCACCTGCTGATGACCTGCCTGACCGTGCTTTCCGCACCGATTGTATCTTCTGTACCGGTCAGAAACGGGAAAATAAAGGTTTCAGGATTTCCGTCACGTGGATTGCCCCAGCGCCGTATGATATCATCCATCTCCGGACAAATGACAGCTTTTATCACCTTTGAACGACCGTAAGCATACATCGTCTTCGAGCGGACAAAACATATCTCCCCGTCCGATATGCTGCCGTATTTAAGAGACAGCATGTCCTTGAAATTGATACCGTTGCACAGATATGAAAAAAGCCACAAGTCCCTGAACATCTCGACCTTTACAGGACCGCGGTATTCCATTATCCGCTTTATCTGCTGTTTGTCAAGGGCAAGTTTCCTGGAGCGCGGCTTCGGGGCCTTGTATCCTGTCCGGCCGAAAGGGAAATCGGCTTCCCTGATGTATCCCTTGCGCATTGCCTCATAGAGCACGCTTTTCAGGGTATTCATATATATGTTCACCGTAGTGAGCGACTTCCCTTCCCCGAGCCAGTGATCCTCGCAGTTCTGAAGCCATTGCTTCGTTATATCCCGGAAACGGAGATCTTCTCCGGCAAAGCGTTCTATGTTCAGAAGAGAGGAGCGGCACCTGTAGTAGGAATTCACCTTGCCCGCACCAAGCAGCCGCTCCATCATCAGCCGCAAGGATGCATTTACCGTCGGGATATCGTCTGTCCCCATGCTGAGCATAAGTTTGCGGTAAGAGAACGTCCCACTGCTGACAATGCCGTCCACCGCTTCCCTCACACGGCTGAAAGCCCTTTCTATCTCGGGAAGTTTCTTCCGGCACCTGTTGCTATCCGTAACCTTCGCCCACTCTTTTTCAGACATGTCCACCCACGTGGGGATATATCTCTGGTGCCTTCGGTACACTACTTCTATCTTGACAGGGAACAGTCCGCTGTTTTTCATTCTACGTCTGTCGAGCACGACAATGACAGACACTCCATCTTTACGATACTTTAGCATTGCTATTACGATTTGAATAAAGATGGATTTGCATGCAAAATGCATACGCCGTAAACGCAGCTGTCCCTTTCAAGGACTGGAAACGGGGAGGACCCGAAGACCCGTTCGGCTGGTGCAGGTTTGTGGAATAATGGCAGCCGGATAACCATATACAAAAGAAATCCTGTCGAAATAACCATTTATTGGGATTGTGGAGCCGGGGTGCAAATGTCAAATTTGCATCCCGGTTATGGTAAAGTATCTATTCATATCACTCGCATTGCTGCTGTCTTTTCCTGCGGTCTCCCAGGAAAAGCTCACGCCCGGAAACGGCAGACCCGGGAAAGGTATACTCACCATAGAAGTGACGGACTCACTTGGCAAGGCTTTGCCTTATGTCTCATTAGGGATGAAAGTGGAATCCGGGGACATGTTCACTGCCGGAATGACAGACGGTGACGGAAAAGCTGAATTCAGCCTGATCCCGGGCAGATATACCATAGTGGCAGCATACATGGGATACCAGCCGGCTTATCGCACAGCGTCAGTCTGGACAGGGGAAGAAACACGGCTGTCCGTCACTCTCCAGGAAAACCGGGAAACAATTCAGGAAGTAACAGTAACTGCCACAGAATCAGAAGGAATCACAAGCTCCTCCAACATAGGCAGGCATGCCATGGAGCATCTACAGCCATCAAGTTTCTCGGACATTCTCGCACTTCTGCCAGGAGGGCGGTCCACATCTCCGTCTCTGGGAGTGGCGAATACGATACACATACGGGAAATAGGGGTGGAAAGCGATGACTACTCCACTTCTTCCCTCGGGACTTCATTCGTGATAGACGGTGCCCCTGTCCGCAATGATGCCAACATGCAGCAAATCCCCGGCAGCCCGGCATATGACCCTGCCATAAGCAGGAAATATTTCGTAAACAAAGGAGTGGACATGAGAAGCATATCCACAGATGAGATAGAGCATATAGAAATAGTGCGCGGAATCCCCTCTGTAGAATATGGCGACCTGACCAGCGGACTTGTACGGATAGAAAGGAAACGAGGAGGGAACGATCTCAACGCAAGGTTCAAGGCAGACATGTCCAGCAAGCTGTTCTATGTGGGCAAAGGAATCGAACATACCGCATCCGGACTGGCGATAAACATAGGTGCAGATTTTCTGGACGCGAAATCCGATCCGAGAGACAAACTCGAGAACTATAAAAGACTCACCGGATCCGTACGTATCCACAAGACATGGGACAGCAATCCCGGACACAGCATTTCATTGGGTGCAAATCTGGACTATACCGGATCTTTCGACAACACTAAAGAAGATCCTGAACTCAACAACGGAAATCCCGACGAATTCAAATCCTCTTACAACAGGGCATCAGCCAGTCTGGACTTCGACCTCCTGTCGAAAGGAGACGGATTCTTCAGACAGCTGGAGGCGAACCTGTCCGGAGATATCTCCATAGACAGGATCCATCGGAACAGGTATGTATCAAGAGACCGGACTTCATCAGCACCCGCATCCATGGATGCAGGAGAACATGACGGGGTCTATATTCCCGGCAGTTACATAGCCGGCATGACCGTGGACGGAAAACCGGTCTCTGCATATGCAAAAGTAGTGACAAGGTTCCAGGCAGAACCCGGGCACAGCACCCACAGGCTGAATGCAGGAGCGGACTGGAGTTTCGACAAGAACTATGGCAGAGGACAGGTGCTTGACATCACCAGACCGCTGTTTTCCGGCAATGCACAAAGGCCGTGGCCATACAATGCCATTCCGGCCCAGCATGATATGGGTATTTTCATAGAAGACAACTCAACCTTCAGGTTAGGCAGGAGCTCTCTGGAAATAATGGCAGGACTCCGGGCTATGACCATGCTGAATATCGGCAGGGAATACAATATGCACGGACGTATCTGGCTGGACCCGAGAGTGAATATGAAATTCAGTTTCCCGAACATCGAAATATGGGACATTCCGATACGGTCATCAATAGGAGGAGGCATCGGACAGCACACCAAGACCCCGACCATGGGGCAACTCTACCCCTCCCCGGTATATTTCGACCTCACCCAGCTGAACTATTACAACAATGATCACCCTGAACTCCGCAGAGTCAACTACATGACTTACATAGTCAATCCTGCAAACTTCAGCCTGTCTCCGGCACGGAACTTAAAATGGGAGATCAGAGGAGACCTGTCTGTCGGCGGGAACAGGCTGTCAATCACATATTTTCAGGAAAACATGAAATCGGGATTCCGAAACTCTGACAGATATGACGGCTTTGAAAGAAAGGTATATGATATCACAGGAGTTGACGGAAACTCGCTTCAGGAGCCTCCACAACTTGAAGACCTGCCTTTCACTCGAGACACGCTCATGTACGGATGGTCTGTCACCACCAACAGCAGCAGGACATTCAAGAAAGGAGTCGAACTGTCATTCTCTTCCAAAAGGATAGAAGCCATCCGCACACGTCTGACAGTAACAGGCGCCTGGTTCTGGACCGAATACAGCAACAGCGAGCCGGTCTACTACTATTCAGGAACCATCATAAACGGGAAACGGGTAATGTACACAGGGATATATCTCAATGACTCCAACTATCTGAGGGAAATTTACAATACCAATTTCACCTTCGACACAGACATTCCACGACTGGGACTCGGTTTTTCCGTCACCTTGCAATGCGTATGGTACAACAGACAGAGGAACACCCCGCGAAGCAGGATTCCGGATGCATATTGCGGCACTGACGGGGTCATTCACCCGTATACCGAAGAATCCGCACAGGACCCTTACCTGAAAACACTGATAAACAACTACAATGAAGATGCGTTCCGCTGGACTTCAGAGCCGTTCTATATGACCTCCAATATAAAGGTCACCAAAAAGCTCTTCAAAGACAAGATAACCGTGGCCATGTTCATAAACCAGCTGATAAACTACATGCCCGACTATGATTCCTATGGAGTCACAGTACGAAGAAGTGCAACTCCGTATTTCGGCATGGAACTGAATTTCAAACTTTAACAGATGACAGACACATGAAAGGATTGGACATAATACTGATTTTGCTCACAGCCATGACCGGCATATCTTGCACACGCGAGGCAGATGACCTTTACACATACGTTATAATCACCGTTGCCCCACCTGAAGGGGTCGGCATGGACAGGTTCCAGGCCACAATGATCTTCCAGGACATAAATTCTCTGAGGGAAACTTCCACGTCAGATTTTATTGACGGCAGGCTTGAGATTCAGCTGCTCAAAGGAGTATACAGGCTGAGCATCGCAGAAGGAGGAGGAATAAAATATACAGAGGGAAACGGACACGCAGGATTCAGGGAAGTCACGATAAGCAACACTCCGGTAGAACTGCTGGACAATACGGAAGTACTGACAGTTGAACTGATTCTTAAATGACAAACAAACTATACATACTCGCAACGCTTTCACTCATGGTCATATCACCTTCCAGAGGCTATGGACAAATGAAAGACAGTTCCTCGCTGTTCTTGCCGCTTATGGAGCATCTGTCGCCTATGTCCAGGCATTCAGACATGTCAAGAAAGAATCCTGCCATTCACGCAGAAGCCTGCTCCACTGATTTTTCTACAGCCGAGGCAGGATACAGCATGAGAAGGGAGGACATGCCCGCAACAGTACAGAAAGGATCAGGCCATGACTACGGTAAATTCATGGCCAGGTCATTCAGAAGACTTTCAGGCAAGAACTCTGTATGGGGACACGCAGGCTACCGCAGGGGGACAATATATGACGTGCGGTGGAATTCAACATCTGACTATGACATCATATATCCATACGTAACAGCTGACTCACTGGGAGGAAACCTCACAAGTGAAGAATATACTGCAGGAGGCGGATACGGACACCGCACAGGAAGATGGATCTGGGGAATCGAAGGTAACCTCAGGGCCTCACACGAGTACAGGACTGTCAACCCAAGACCGAGAAACATAGTTACCGATATAGACGCCAGTGCAGGAGCGGCATTCACAGCCGGAAAAGTCCGTATAGGGCTACATATTCGCACGGAAATATACAGACAGAGATCAGATGTCGATTTCTATGGAGACAAAGGAATAATAGGCGAATATTTCATGTCCGGACTCGGAGCCCACTACGCCAGATTCAAAGGGAACGACAACGGTACAATGTTCAAAGGGCATTCTTGGTCAGCAGGCATCTCCGTTATTCCTGACAGCCATAAAGACGGGTTTTATTTCTCAGCCCTGTACAACAGACAGATTACAGAAAAGACATTGACAGACAAGAACAAGCTGCCGCTGCAGAAGGCAATTCCCAATACCGTATCGGCCATGTTTGCCTGGACAGGGGGTAAAGGCAGCCGGTATCTGTGGGGGATTTCTGCATCTTCGTCATACAGATACACCGGAGGATACGAAAGCATCGTGGCAGAGAACATATCCAATGAATACAGATCGCTCGGAGAACTGGAGATGTTCCAGTCAGACAAGCTTTCAGCCCGCGTTGACGGCACATGGGGACAGGATACAGACAAAGCCAGCTGGTACCTCACTCCCGGGATCAGATATATGAGCAGCCGGGAAATATACAGGTATCCACGCCAGTGTAAAGAATGGGCATACCTGACAGCAGGAACAGGATTCCTTTACAGGAGATACATAAGGCGCACAGCTCTGGAAATAGAAGCAGGAACGTTCTGGAGACAGTGCGTTTCCGAAACAATGGATATCCCTACCGCCACACTTGAGCCGTCAATGGCAGGAATGCTTCGCAGCAACCACCTAATGGCGTCATCAGACTATGTTCAGGGCAGGATAAAATTAAGGGCTGACTTCATGACAGGAAAAAATCTGGACATCTATGTATCAGCCGGGTATATCCTGTCTGTCACCGTCCCCGGATGCGTGAAGATGCAGACGGCGGAAGCGGCCCTGGGCATAGCGTTCTGAATGTAGCAACTACAAATTCTTAAAAATAAAAAAAATGAAAACCTATCTACCACTTATCTCTGCAGCCATGCTGCTTTCAGCATTGGCCTGCACAAAGGAGCCGGAAAGCGGAAAATCCGAAACCGTGTTCACCGTTACCGTCAACATGCCTATCAGTGTTGACAATCCTCAGCTCACAGCCTTATCGGTAACATTCTCAAACACAGTCACAGGCTCTGAAGATACCGCTACAGACTTTGCCGCAGCCGGAGAAGGATCATACACTGTATCTGCGACTCTGGAAGACGGAACATACAATGTGGACCTCAGCGGAGAAATCACCTATGAACTGGAAGGCATGTCCCGGACAGCGATAGTAAATGCATCACGAAGCAACATCACCGTATCAGAAGCCTCCGCCGGCATCACGATAGAGACAACCGTCTCCACACTCAAGTCAGACAATTTCGTGATCGAAGAGATATTCTTCACCGGCACCCTCAAGCCTGACGGAGCCCAATACTACGGAGACCAGTATTTCAAAATCACGAACAATTCAGACAAGACACTCTATGCCGACGGACTTATCATCATGCAGTCGGCTTTCATGACCGTGGACAAATACGACTATACTCCTGACATAATGTCAACACATTTCTCCATAAACAGCGGGATAGTTCTTCCTGGCTCCGGATCCGAATATCCTGTAGAGCCAGGGGAATCAATCATCTTCGCAGATACGGCCATAGACCATACAGAATACAACTCCAATTCAATGGATCTGTCCGCCGCCACTTTCGAGTATTACAATGATCTGGATGACGAAGATGTGGACAACCCTGAAGTCCCTAATGTAACGACACTGTTCGCAGACGATTACTGGACAATACACAACAGAGGATTCTATGCCTACGCTATCGGAAGGCTCGGTGAAGGCATATCCGCAGAACAGTTCGCTACAGACTACATGTATACTGCAGAATATGAAATGGTGGTTCCGGACTTCGGGACATTCCCTATGAGCGATGATGTCTGGAAGTTCCCGAATGAATGGGTAATAGACGTGGTGAACCTGTCCATCGAAGAGACATTCGCCTGGACAGTCACCTCTCCGGTCCTGGATTCAGGATGGACATACTGCGGAAAAATAGACGGAGATGAAACCCGGTACGGCAAGAGTGTAAGAAGAATTGAAGCGGGAGAAATGGACGGACGTATAGTCTACAAGGACACCAACAATTCCACTGTAGATTTCACACCTGAAGCCATACCGTCACTCATGTAAGACACATATCCGGAAATTTATGACAGAAAATGTTATCGAATGCCGTTCCCTGACACATTATTACGGGGAACGGCTGATATATGAAAACCTGAGTTTCGATGTCCCGAAAGGACGAATACTGGGACTCCTTGGTAAAAACGGTACCGGGAAAACGACCACTATCAATATCCTGAGCGGATATCTCCAGCCGAAATCGGGACAATGCCTGGTATTCGGAGAAGATATGCGCAGCATCTCCCCGCAGACAAGAGCCAGGATAGCCCTCCTGATAGAAGGCCATGTCCAGTATGCGTTCATGACAATCGGCCAGATAGAGAAATTCTACTCTGCATTTTTTCCGAAATGGGACCGGGACGCCTATTACGGTCTGATGGAAAAACTCAAAGTAGCTCCCGGCCAGAAGATTTCAAGAATGTCCTGCGGGCAGAGGTCCCAGGTCGCTCTGGGACTGATTCTGGCACAGAATGCAGACCTGCTGGTGCTGGACGACTTTTCCATGGGACTTGACCCGGGCTACAGACGGCTTTTCGTGGAATACCTGAGAGACTATGCAAAAGCAGAGTCGAAGACCATCTTCCTCACCTCTCATATCATACAGGACATGGAAAAACTCGTGGACGACTGCATCATCATGGATTATGGGAAAATCCTGATACAGATGCCTGTAGACAAACTACTGGACTCTTTCATGAAATACACTTTCAAATGTCCTTCCGGTGACATATCAGCCCTTGATGCGGCAGATACGGATAAAGAAGTTCATCATCCTTCCATTACCAGAGGACAGGCAGAGATGTATTCGTTCCTTCCGGAAGAAAGGGTCCTGGCAATGCTTGACAAGGCCGGAATCGCATATAATGGATTCGAGAAGACCCGCATGAACCTGGAGGATGCATTTATCGGATTGACAGGAAAATATTGATTGGTATGATTAAAGCTATTTTTTATAAAGAATGGATCAAGATCCGCAGATTCTATCCTGTCTGCGCTGTCATTGTACTTGGCTTTACACTTTTTTCCGTATTCAGAGTAGACAGGGTAGCCGATTTCCGTGGAGTAGAGCATATATGGGAAGTATTGCTGGAAAAGGACTCGGTCCTGATCGAAATGCTCCAGTATCTCCCGCTGCTGTGCGGGATACTGCTGGCGATCGTGCAGTTCGTCCCTGAAATGATACAGAAAAGGCTAAAGCTCACGCTTCATCTCCCTTTCCCGCAGAACAGGATGATACTGCTGATGCTCTTGGCAGGTGCCGTTGCATTGCTGCTGTTGTTCAGCATCCAGATAATCATTATATACTCATACTTCAGACACATCCTTGTGAGTGAACTCACATCACGCATCCTTCTTACCTCCGCTCCGTGGTTCATAGCCGGAATGACGGCCTATTTCTGTACGGCATGGATATGTCTGGAGCCTACATGGAAATGGAGAATCGCCGAGGTTCTGACAGCAACCGGACTTTGCCGGATTTATTTCCTTTCACAGTTGCCTCAAGCATATGACGGCATGCTTATATGGCTATTGACAATCACTGCATTCACTCTTATGACACCTCTTCTTTCCATATGGAGATTCAGACAGGGATGCCAGGACTGACCGGACAACAGTTAAAATAATCTCATATCATGATAAAATCTGTCAAAACAAGTTTAATCATAATATCAGGGCTGCTGCTTGCATGGTTCCTGCCATGGTGCTATACATTCATTTCAGCAAGCCCTGTTTGGTCACCGTTCACACTGTACAGCTGTATCACACACTGTTTTGCATATATTGACTTCGACCAGGACGGGAACGTATACGGAAAGGATTTCAACGGGAACACCTATACAGAACATCAGACTGACAGCATAATGCCTCTGTTCTACTACCGCCAGCTCGCATCCGAAGGAAGACTCCCGGCAGAAATAGAAGGAGTACCGGTGACGGTCGAGACCGCAGAAAGAACAGGATTCATTTTCAGGACATCCCCTTATGACGTAAACCGCAGAAAGCCGGAAATATACCAGTTGCTGGAGTCTGTACCTGACAGAGTGGATTTCAAGGCCCCGGATGATGTTTTCCGCATAACGGACAATGGTATTGAATTCATAGACATGAAGACCAACAGCATAAACGGAGAAAAAAGCACACTGTTCACAGATGCAATGGTCTCCTGCGGATTCTCTTTTCCGGCAAGAATTGTCTCCGGGAACGGCTCTCCCAAAAAAGAATATGACAACGGCTACCTCATCCTTGACAGCACCGGAAGACTGTTCCATCTGAAGCAGGAACATGGGATACCTGTCGTGAAAGATACCCGGGTCAGAACGCAGACCGACATAGAACATATATTCGTCACTGAATTTCCGGACAGAAAACTTCTGGGATTCGTTTCCGACACAGAAAACAGGTTCTATGGTATAGAGGCATCAGACTATTCCCTGCATGAAATCCCTGTATCAGGGTTTGATCCCGAAAGACAGGAAATGACCATAATAGGAGACATGCTCTACTGGACCATAACAGTTTCAGACCTGGAGAAAGAGCACCTTGTCGCCATGAACGCCAGGACATGGGAGCAGGCAGACACATATACCAGGGAGCAGGAGATACAGACATGGGAAAAGATTTCGGGATACCTGTTCCCTGCGGCACTTTCATTCACTTCTCCGCTTGATTCCTATATCCAGCCCAGGCTGTCCGGCCTTTCATTCCGCGCATTATGGGCAGGCCTGATACTGGCGGCATTATATGCATTCATCAGAAGGAAAAAAGCAAAACCCGCACTCATAGCCGAATGCGGGGCCGTTGCCGTATGCGGAATATTCTTGTTTATCCCTCTGCTGGTCTTCTCCCCCAGAGAATAGATCAGCCTGTCCATCAGTTATATTGGGTCGTTCTCTTTGGATCCTTGAAGAAAATCGCGAACAATATGGCAACGACAAGGGCATAGACGGCAAAAACGTACCATGCCGCACTCCAGTCGCCCACCGTATAGAATACCCCGTCCACCTCGGAAGCATGCGTAAAGTGGTTTACCACAGCCTGGGCGCCTATCATCCCGATCGAGGCGCCTATACCGTTGGTCATCAGCATGAAAAGCCCCTGGGCGCTGGAGCGGATATCCTCGGTGGTCCTTTCATTGACATAAAGTGAACCCGAAATATTGAAGAAATCGAAAGCCACTCCGTACACTATCATAGACAGGATGAACATCCACACGCCGGGACCCGGATTGCCTGCACCGAACAGGCCGAAACGGAAAAACCATGCGAGCATTGCGATGAGCATCACTTTCTTTATGCCCAGTTTCCTGAGACATACCGGTATAAGAAGGATACCCAAAGTCTCGGAAACCTGGGAAATGGATATCAGGGCATTTGCGTTCTCGGCGCCGAATGTGCCGGCGTATTCAGGCATGGCCTTGAAACTGGTGATGAACGGATTCGCATAGCCGTTCGTAATCTGCAATGCCACGCCGAGCAGCATGGAAAAAATGAAGAAAACTGCCATCTGCCTGTCTTTAAACAGGGTGAACGCCTTCAGTCCGAGAGCTTCGGCAAGACTTTTATGTTCTTTGGAAGCCTTGACCGGACAGTTCTGCAACGTCATTGCATATACCATAAGAACAAGTCCCAAAACCCCTGAAGTCACGAACTGCCAGTAGGTTGACTGGAACTGGACCCCGTCGGAGTCCCTCATGAAATTCACGAACAGCATGCTGCAGATGAACCCTACCGTGCCGAATACCCTGATGGGAGGGAAATCTTTTACGGTATCATACCCGTTGCTTTCAAGAATATTGTAAGCTACCGAATTCGACAGGGCTATGGTAGGCATATAGAATGCGACGCTCACACCGTATAAAGAAAATAGCGCACCGAAACCGACATCTGATCCGGCACTCATGCAATAGTATCCGGCAGCAAGCATCGCCAGACCTGCTATACCGTGGCAGATGCTGAGGACTTTCTGCGCCGGAATGAATTTGTCAGCAATGATTCCTATAATAGCGGGCATGAAAATGGATACGATGCCCTGCATGGAATAGAACCACCCGATATGGTCGGCAAGACCGGCCTTGCCGAGATAGTTCCCCATTGAAGTTAGGTATGCCCCCCAGACTGCAAACTGAAGAAAGCTCATGACCACCAGTCTGATGCGGACCGACTTGTTTCTCATTGATTATCGTTTTTAAATGTTATTGGGGAGCAAATATAAGGGTATTTATCCGGTTTTTACTATCTTTGGCCCCTGAAATAATTGTAAAAACCTGCAGGACTCACAATGAAATTCGTCAAGACCGCGACAGATCCACAGTCATGCGCAAGGTGCGGGGTCATCACCACCGGGCACGGACAGATAGAAACCCCGATATTCATGCCGGTCGGCACAGTCGGGTCGGTAAAAGGCATTTACCACAGGGACCTGAAAGAAGACATACACGCAGAAATCATACTCGGAAATACATACCATCTGTATTTACGGCCAGGCCTTGATATCCTGCGTGCGGCAGGAGGTCTGCACAAATTCATTTCATGGGACAGGCCCATACTGACTGACAGCGGAGGATTCCAGGTGTTCTCTCTCTCTCCCATAAGGAAACTCACTCCTGACGGATGCACGTTTTCCTCCCATATAGACGGATCCAAACATACTTTCACTCCGGAGAACAATGTCGACACCCAGAGGATCATAGGTGCGGATATCGTGATGGCACTGGACGAATGCACCCCTGGAGACGCGACTTACGAATATGCACGCAAATCGCTGAAGCTCACGCAGTCATGGCTTGAGCGGTGCATAAGGCATTTCGATGAGACCGAACCGCTGTACGGATATCCGCAGGCCTTCTTCCCCATAATACAGGGATGCGTATACCCGGATCTCAGGATCAAGGCTGTAGAACATGCCGCAAAATTTGACAGGGAAGGCTATGCGATAGGAGGCCTTGCAGTCGGAGAGCCTACAGAGAAAATGTATGAGATGCTCGAGACCGTATGTCCGATACTGCCGGATGACAGGCCGAGATACCTGATGGGAGTAGGCACTCCTGCGAACATCCTCGAAGGAATAGCCCGCGGAGTGGACATGTTCGACTGCGTGATGCCTACACGCAACGGTCGCAACGGAATGCTTTTCACCTGGAACGGCATCATGAACATGAGGAACAGGAAATGGGCCGATGATTTCTCCCCAATCGATCCGGAAGGATCATCATTCGTGGACAGGACATACAGTAAGGCCTACCTGAGACACCTGTTCATCGCAGGTGAAATATTCGCAGGGCAGATAGCAAGCGAGCACAACCTCGCATTCTATCTGGATCTCGTGCGCGAGGCCAGAAAACACATCATCGCCGGAGACTTCAGTACGTGGAAAGAAGAAACGGTCAGACGGGTCATGACCAGACTCTGACGGCAGTCCCGGGAATTAAAAATGAAAAGGAATGGATCTTAAACCGAGAATACTGGATCTTTACATAGTGAAGAAATTCATCTTCACGTTCTTCATCGCGCTGCTTCTGATAATAGGCATCGTCATCATTTTCGACATAAGCGAGAAGATAGACGACTTCGTATCCCATGAAGCGCCTCTGAAAGCCATAATATTCGATTACTACCTGAACTTCATTCCTTATTTTATGAACATGTTCAGCCCGCTGTTCGTGTTCATTACGGTGATATTCTTCACCTCGAAGATGGCATCCAACTCGGAGATAGTAGCTATACTGTCCTGCGGCATCAGTTTCCACCGAATGATGGTGCCATATATGTTCTCGGCCGCCCTCATAGCGCTTTTCTCTCTGACACTGAGCCTTTTTATCATCCCGAATTCAAACAAGGTAATGGATGAATTCAAAAGCAAATACATAAAGACAAGCTATCAGAATACAGGCCGCGATATCCATTATCAGATTTCCCCGGGGGAATTCGTCTATGTGGAATCTTTCAGCAGGTGGAACAACACTGCGTACAAGTTCACCCTTGAGAAAGTGAAGAACAACAGGCTCATATCCAAACTGTCCGCCGAAACGGCAGTCTGGGACAGCACTTTCAACGGCTGGACCCTGAAGAAATACATGATCCGGGACTATACCGGAGCCATGACGGACAATATCCGCACAGGAGCCAGACTTGATACGGTGATAAACCTTACCGTCACTGACTTCTACCTGACGAAAAACACCGTCACCACCCTTTCATACAAGGAACTCAACCAGATGATAGAGACACAGAAGATGAGAGGCGATGACAATGTCAAACTGGCCCAGATAGAGAAACATACCAGGTTCGCCCTGCCGTTCTCGGCATTCATCCTTACGATAATGGGAGTATCTCTTTCTTCAAAAAAACGGCGGGGAGGAATAGGATGGAACATCGGCATAGGTATAGCTCTCAGTTTTTCCTACATACTCTTCCTGAAATTCAGCGAAATGTTCGTCTACACTGATTTGCTGCCGCCTGGAATAGCACTCTGGGTACCGAATATCCTATACGCAATAATATCGGGATTCCTGTACAGGATAGCGCCGAAATAATGGAAAGGGCGACTCCCTGTTCCTACCGGGCTTATCGGCGTCGCACACTTGAAGCTCCTGAAGAGGATATGTTCACCTCCCCGTCACCATAAACGACTATGGATGACGCTCCTGATACCTGTCCGTCAGCTTTGGAGTTGCATTTCACATAGGCGTCACTCGCTCCCGAGACGTTGCACTTCAGACTTTCCGTCTCAATGAAAGCCTTGCCTGACGACACTGAAGAAGCTCCGGAAACAGTTACCGTATAGGAACCGACCTTACCGCTTACCGATACATCCGAAGCTCCTGAAGCATCCACATCCAAAACGTCTGCAGATACTGCCGAAGTTATGTCCGAGGCACCGGAAGCCCTCATGGACACAGACCTTTCCGCCTCAATATCGGCATTGAAACCAGATGCCCCGCTTACATGCACGGAAAGATCATCTGCTGCGATAGCGGCATCACTGCTGAAGTCTGACGCGCCCATGAGCCTTATCGTCCCGATGGCTCCGCTCGCAGGAACTACGGCTGATATTTTTCCCATATCCCTGCCTGTAAGCCTGACTGTCCCTTGTCCGAACACGTATATTTTCAGACATCCTCCTTTTTCTTCGACCTTAACATACCGGATAACGGAAGAATCCGCCTTTACCGTCACTTTTTCCGCTGATGAAGAATACAGTACGTTTACGGCATTGGAAACTTCCAGCGAAGAATAGCTGCCGGATATATCACAGGTCTTTTCCTGCATGATTCCGGAAAGCCTTATTCCACACTTTGAAGTATTGGCACAGGATACGGCCGCAGACATGAACAGCAGCACCGAAACATAAAGAATCTTTTTCATATCAATGTTTTTTATGGATTGGCATTAAAAATAATCCGTCCCAATAATACGGTTACGTATATTAGAACGGATAAAGTCCTGAAATGTTGCAGCATTATGATAAACTGCAAGAAATTTTTTCAAAAATTCCTTTACGGCTCTTTCCGGAAATAATCTTCAGCCCTTGTCCGGAACCACCGCAGAGCCGCCTTCAGTATGTGAACCGGAGGAGTCTGCATTGCCGGAATAGTATATGAGACTCGCGCCGCTAAGAGTGCACCTGATCTCTCCGTCGCTTCTGAATGTCGCCGAACTTGCCCCGCTGAGGCTTCCGGTGCACCTGTCGATTTCCATTGAATATTTCTGGCTGTCTGAAATACCGCTGACGGATGAAGCCCCGCTCAGCACCATATTACATGACTGCACCGTACCCGAAAGTTTCATAAATGAAGCTCCTGATGC
Source organism: Candidatus Cryptobacteroides avicola (assembly GCA_017695115.1). GTDB lineage: Bacteria > Bacteroidota > Bacteroidia > Bacteroidales > UBA932 > Cryptobacteroides > Cryptobacteroides avicola. Next base: position 76,633 of record JADILV010000024.1, read on the forward strand.
CGACAGTCTCATATTGTCACCCTCCAGAAAGCCGCATTCAGCCAGACTTGCACCCGAAAGGTCTATGTCAAGCTCCTCTGCCTTTATCGCACCGGTAAACATGGAAGCACCTGAAGCGGCAAGAGAAAACGCATCGCTTCTGAACGGAATATCGGATATCAGAGAAGAGGCTCCGGAAAGGGTCACCGCCCTTATTCCGTCTTTGGCGGGAAGAGTCACTACTGCCTTGAAAGAATTCCATGCATCATTATCAAGCCTTACACCCTTTTCCAGACATATCTTCAAAGTACCGTCCTGCCCATAGATTTCTATATGCGGAATAATATTGACGTCAGCCTCAAGCTGAGGTACCGTACAGTCTTCGGACAGACGGACATCAATACCGGAGTAAACGGCCAGACCGGTATAAGATACCGGAACATCCACCTGCACGGTATCGGTAATTCCGGCAAGATCTATTTTACTGCAACCGCACAATACACCCAGAAACACTACCACTGTCCACAATCGATTTTCCATACCTTTAATAATATACTAACTTTCAACCGGACACAAGATGCAGAAAAAACGGCTCGTGTTGCACCGGGGCAAAGAAAACCGACAATATCAGTCGTTTATAAGGCCCGACTTCTCCATAAGGGCCTCCGGATCCGGATCACGTCCTCTGAAATTGCGGTAAAGCACATCAGGATCTTCCGTACCTCCTTTAGAAAGTATGTTTTCCCTGAATGAAGCGGCAGTGGACCTGTCGAAAATACCGTTTTTCCTGAAAAGGGAAAACGCGTCCGCTTCAAGGACTTCGGCCCATTTGTAAGAATAATAGCCTGCAGCGTATCCTCCGGAGAAAATATGGTTGAATGCCGGAGAAACGGCAGCTTCCGGCACATCAGGCATCACTGCATACGGGCCGAGCACCTTTTTTTCATATCCGACAGTCCCTTCTTCCGGCAGTCTTTCAAGCGTATGCCAGGCCATGTCTAAAATCCCGAACTGCAGCTGGCGTACCTGCTGGTAGCCGGCCATATAATTCTTCGCTCTTACAATCTTCCGTATCAACTCTTCCGGGACAGGCTCTCCGGTCCTGAAATCCCTGGCAAACGTCTTCAGATACTCAGGCTCGTATGCCCAGTTCTCCATTATCTGTGACGGCAGTTCCACAAAATCGCGTGCTACCGAAGTTCCTGTCAGGGAAGAGTATCTGCCCTCCGACATGATACCGTGAAGAGCATGTCCGAACTCATGCAGAAGAGTAGTCAGTTCATCATGAGTAAGCAATGACGGGACATCTCCTGCCGGTTTGGTGAAATTTGTCACTATGCTTACCAGAGGTCGCTCCTCCACTCCGTTCCTGATGCTCTGGCCACGGAACTCCGTCATCCAAGCACCGCCTCTTTTTCCTTCTCTCGGGAAAAAATCCGCATAGAAAACCGCAAGGTGCCTTCCGTCTTCGTCCGTGACATCATAGGCTTTCACGTCTTTATGATAGACCGGAATATCATCCGCTTCGGTAAACCTGATTCCATAAAGGCGCCATGCAAGATCGAATACGGCAGCAATACAATTCTCCAGTCTGAAGTACGGCTTGAGGAGTTCTTCATTAATAGAGAACTCAGCCTCCTTGTACCTTTCCGCCCAAAAAGACAAATCCCATGGCATGAGTCTGCTGTCTTCGAATCCGTGGGCCGCAGCATAGGCGAAAATCCTTGCGATTTCGTCTTTTGCAAACGGCAGCGAGCGGGACATAAGCGACCCCAGGAAATCCTCCACTGTACGCGGTGTCTTCGCCATATTCTCTTCAAGCGCGTAGTCGGCATAGTTCCTGTATCCGAGCATGGCTGACATCCTGAGCCTCAAATCGGCCATCCTCATGACGATACCGGTATTGTCGGTCTCCCCTGCCGTCCCTTTGGTATTATAGGCCATATACATCTGTCTGCGCAGCTCCCTTTTCCTGCTGTATTTCATGAAAGGAGCATAACTCGGATAATCCAGGGTGAAGACCCATCCGTCAAGCCCCTTCTCTTTTGCCGCGGCTTCTCCCATGCGGGCCACATAGTCCGGAAGCCCGTCCATATCACCGGAATCGGTAATATGGAGACTGTATGCATTGGACGAACGGAGGACATTGTTCCCGAAAGACAAAGACAACAATGACAATTCTTCGGCATACTTGCTGTAAATCTTCTTGTCTTCATCCGAAAGTGCGGCACCGTTCCTGACAAAAGATCTGTAAGTATTTTCCAGCAGCTTTTCCTGATCTTTGTCCAGGACAAGACCGTCTTTCCTTTCATAGACCGACCTGACCCGTTTGAAAAGATCTCCGTTCAGCGATACGTACATTGAATATTCCGTAAGCATGGGGGATACCTTTTCTGCAATGGACTGCATCTCCTCATCCGATTCGGCTTCCAGCAGGTTGAAAAAGACGGAAGAGACCCTGTCCAGTGTCCTCCCGCTGTATTCAAGTGCTTCAATGGTATTTTCAAAATCCGGGACATCCGGGTCGGACACTATCGCATCGATTTCCGCCCTGGCTTCTGCGATTCCGGCTTCAAACGCAGGAAGATAGTGCTCTGCCTTTATAAGATCGAAGCGCGGGGCGCCCCACCTGCATGCAGACTCTGTCAATAAAGGATTTTCCATTCCGTAAACTGATTTTAAGGCAGGCTGCGGGCCTGCGCGGATGATTCTTCCGATCATCCGGGCTGCAAATATAATAATTTCCCTGCAGCGCATCAGATGATTTCAAGCCGGCTTATAGACTTCACCAGGGTCTCCGTGATAACAAAACTTATGTCGTAACACCACATTTCAGTACTTTTCCTCGTTTTTCTGTAACCCGTAATATGGCTGAAATCAAAGCCCATCTGACCCAGTACCGTTACCGGAATCACGTCAATATCCGCTTTGATCAGGTCCGACAGTATCTTGTAGTTCTTTTCAATGGCATTGATGACCTTGATCCTGAACATACGGCTGTTTCTGGCCCGCTTGTTATGCCACCTGTTCTTGCATCCGTCGCTACAGAATTTTCTGTCGGTCCGGCTTCCATAGGAAATCTGCGCACCGCACTCCAGACACTTCCCTGCCGTACTGCCGGCATCCGTCCCTATCGTATAGACAGGACCGGCAAACGTCTGCATTTTCACTCTGTTTCCCATCACATAAAGTTTAAATCCGATTTTACCGGGCGCAAAATTGGGCCGCAGAACAATAACGGCAAAATAAATGTGGCGAAACCGGACCTGCAGGAAAAAGTTTTTCTGTTTTTTAATGCAGGATTTTTTTAAAGGAAACATAAAAAAAGGAAAATTCATTAAAGAAAAAGAAAAAACCGTCCTGCTTCCAGTCCGGGCCGGCACACCGGACAATTATTATGCATTACTTTGCATCCGACCGGCATGGAGCGCTCATATTCCCGGTCAGTGGGATTACATTATTAAAACAGTTTTTATGGAACAGTTGAACAGAATCGAATTGAGGGGAAACGTAGGCAATGTACGTATTTCCGATGTCGGGGAGAACCGTGTAGCAAGATTCTCTCTGGCGACCAACTTCATGTACAGAGGCAAAGACAATGAAGCCGTTGTGGAAACGACATGGCACAATATCGTCGCATGGAACGGAAAAGGCATGCCGGATTTCTCCAGCATCGTAAAAGGCGCACCGGTATATGTAACAGGACGGCTCCGCACGTCCAGATTCACCGGGAGTGACGGTGTGGAAAGGACGGCTTATGAAGTCATAGCTTCAAGAGTCGATGTCCTGGACTTCCAGGCATGATATGCGGGCCGTATCCTCCTGTCGGGAAAGATTCCGCCATGACAGGAGGAAGGCCGGCCCGCACTTTGACCGGAGAGATGTCTTCCCGGAAAACCGGCGCCATTGTGGATAACTTGTCGGCAACTACCTTGTAATCAAATTTGAAAGATTAAAAATAAGATATATCTTTGCGCCCGTAATTATGGGAAAGATTATGGAAATCAATGAAAGATTCAAAAGCGGGGAGTGGACCCGCAGGATTGACGTGTCTGATTTTGTCTACAGGAACATCACCCCTTACACAGGGGATGCATCTTTCCTGAAAGGACCGTCAGAACGCACCAAGAAACTCTGGAACGAATGCCTCAAAGCTCTCGAAGAAGAAAGACAGAACAACGGGATTCGTGCCATAGATGCAAAGACCATCTCTACAATCACTTCTCACAAGGCAGGTTACATTGACAGGGAAAATGAACTGATCGTCGGACTGCAGACTGATGAACTTCTTAAAAGGGCGATCAAGCCTTTCGGAGGATTCAGAGTCACAGAAAGGGCCTGCAAAGAGAACGGGGTGGAAATCGACCCGCAGGTAAAGGAAATTTTCACGCACTACCGCAAGACACACAATGACGGAGTGTTTGACGTCTATACAGAGGAAATCCTTAAATTCAGATCACTGGGGTTCCTGACAGGACTTCCTGACAACTACTCCAGAGGACGTATCATAGGTGACTACCGCAGGCTTGCCCTGTATGGAGCAGACAGGCTTATCGAAGCCAAGAAGGAAGACCTCCGGAATCTGACAGGGCCTATGACAGAATCCAGAGTCAGACTCAGGGAGGAGGTGGCAGAGCAGATCCATGCCCTCAACGACATCAAGATCATGGGAGAGTACTACGGTCTTGAACTCGGCAGACCGGCCCTCAGCGCACAGGAAGCCGTACAGTGGGTATATATGGCATACCTCGCGGCTGTCAAGGAACAGGACGGGGCGGCCATGTCTCTCGGCAATGTATCCTCTTTCCTTGACATCTATATCCAGTACGACCTCGACCACGGGATCATCGACGAGACTTTTGCCCAGGAGCTTATTGACCAGTTCGTGATGAAGCTGCGTATGGTACGCCATCTGAGGATGCAGTCATACAACGACATCTTCGCCGGCGATCCTACTTGGGTGACTGAGTCTATCGGAGGACGTTTCAACAGCGGAAAAGTGAAAGTCACCAGGACTTCATTCCGTTTCCTCCAGACTCTCTACAACCTCGGACCGGCACCGGAGCCTAACATGACCGTACTCTGGAGTCCGGAGCTTCCTGAAGGATTCAAGGAATTCTGCGCAAAGGTATCAGTGGATACAAGTTCCATCCAGTATGAAAACGATGATCTGATGCGCCATGTCCGCGGCTGCGATGATTACGGTATCGCATGCTGTGTATCATATCAGGCTATCGGAAAGGCCATCCAGTTTTTCGGGGCCCGTGCAAACCTTGCAAAGGCGCTTCTTCTTGCCATCAACGGCGGACGCTGCGAAAACACCGGTACACTGATGGTAAAGGGCATAGAACCTCTCAAGAGCGATATTCTGGATTTCGAAGAAGTCATCACCAACTATAAGAAAGTGCTTCATGAAGTGGCAAGGGTGTACAACGAGGCTATGAACATCATCCACTACATGCACGACAAGTACGACTACGAACGTTCACAGATGGCGTTCATAGACACGGATCCTGCAATCAACCTGGCTTACGGTGTGGCAGGCCTCTCCATTGCCGTGGATTCTCTCTCCGCCATCAAATATGCCAAAGTGACCGCCCACCGCAATGCAGACGGTCTTACCGACGGCTTCACCATTGAGGGGGACTATCCTTGCTACGGCAACGACAACGACAAGGTCGACAGTCTCGCAGTGGATCTTGTACATTACTTCAGCACCGAGCTCGGCAAGCTGCCTATTTACAAGAACGCCACGCCTACCCTCTCCCTCCTGACCATCACATCAAACGTGATGTACGGGAAAAAGACAGGAGCCACTCCTGACGGAAGGGCAAAGGGTGTAGCTTTCGCTCCCGGAGCGAACCCAATGCACGGACGCGATTCACACGGTGCGATAGCATCGCTGAGTTCCGTGGCGAAACTTGACTACCATGACGCGATGGACGGTATCAGCAATACATTCTCCATAGTACCTAAGTCTCTCGGCCCTACTTCTGAAGAACGGGTGGAGAATCTGGTAACAATGATGGACGGATACTTCACAAAAGGAGCACACCACCTGAATGTGAATGTACTCAACAGGGAGATGCTTGAAGACGCCATGGAACACCCTGAAAACTATCCGCAGCTCACGATCAGGGTTTCCGGGTATGCCGTGAATTTCACGAAACTGAGCAGAGAGCATCAGCTGGAGGTAATTGCCCGTACTTTCCACCAGAGCATGTAAAAAAAAGTTATGGAACTGAAAGTCCATTCATACGAATCTATGGGGACTTATGACGGGCCGGGAATCCGGCTCGTCGTTTTTCTCCAGGGTTGCCCTTTCAGATGTCTCTATTGCGCCAATCCTGATACGATTCCAGTTATGGGAGGCACTCCCACAAAACCGGAGGAAATCGTGGAAATGGCCTTAAACGAAAAACCGTTTTTCGGGAAACGCGGAGGCGTGACATTTTCAGGGGGCGAACCTACCATACAGGCGGAAGCCCTTATCCCTGTGGTCGAAAGACTCAAGGAAAACGGCATCAACGTCTGCATTGACTCAAACGGGGGTGTCTGGAATCAGCATGTCGAAAAGCTTCTGGGCCTTTCCGACCTTGTCCTGCTGGACATCAAAGAATTCAACCCGGGCAGGCATGAAGAACTTACAGGAAGGAGCAATACCCGGACACTCAAGACTGCGCTGTGGCTGGAAGAACATTGCAAGCCGTTCTGGCTAAGATATGTGCTGGTTCCAGGTTACAGCGATTTCGAAGAGGACATCCGTGCCCTCGGATCTCATTTCAAAGACTACAGGATGATCAAGAGGGTGGAAATCCTCCCTTACCATACTCTCGGCGTAAACAAATACGAATCACTCGGACAGGAGTACAGATTGAAGAACGTGCCGCTTAATACCAAAGAACAGCTTTCCAGAGCGGAAAGCCTTTTCAATGAATATTTCAGCTGTGTCGTACTCAACTGACATTCTTCTGCCCCGGACAGAATCCGGAAACATTGCCATTAGAACCGTATATGAAAAACAGGAAGCATACTTTAAAAGAATGGATCATAGCAGTACGCCCATGGTCGTTCCCGGCATCGGCCATGCCGGTAATTGTCTCTCTGGGATATATAATGTGGAAAAGCAGCGGGGCCGGTTTTGAAACCAACTGGTACTTCGGGATATGGGCATTGGTGAACATAATGCTTTTCCACTCGGCAGGAAACACCTGGAGCGACTATTTTGATTTCAAGAAATCGGTAGACGCAGAAGACACTTTCGGTGTCAGGACACTGACCAGCGGAATGTTCACACCAAAAGAGATCATGGGACTGTCCATCTGTCTGCTGGTCATATCTTTAGCAGGAGGGATCGCCTTGCTGGCCTTTACAGGGCTCCCTCTTTTGTGGATAGGGCTTGCAGGTCTGGCCTGTGCCCTGCTGTACCCATCCCTGAAATACAGGGCTTTGGGCGATCTTGTAATATTCGTGGCCTTCGCTCTCCTGCCTACCCTCGGGACCGCATTCGTCACGACAGGAAACCTCATGTGGGATATCCTGTGGCTGACTCCTCCTGTCGGACTTATAACAGTAGCGATACTGCATGCCAACAACGCCCGCGACATTTCCACCGACAGCAGGGCGCATATCCGGACTTTTGCCATGGACATAGGCCAGCCTGCATCCCGTGCAATATACTATGCAGAGCTTATCGTACCGTTCGTCTGGATAACGGCTTGCTCTCTGTGCGGAATATTCCCGCTATTGAGCATGATTGCACTGATAGCCGTCATACCTGCCATCGGAAACATCCGCATGATGAGCAGGTCAAAATCCGGAGACATGACCACCATCGGCACTCTGGACGAAATGACGGCCAAGCTGCAGATTATCTTTTCCATGCTGCTGACAATCTCGTTCGTAATCGCCAGCTTTATCTGACATGACAGCATCTGCCGGGAAACCATACCTGAAGACAGCGGCAGCCATTGTCGTAGCCGCCGCACTATGGTTCGTCATGTTTTCACCCTGGACAGCCCCGCATGTGGACTTCTGGACGATGATGACATTTTCTGCCCTGACACTTACAGTCTTGGCCAAATGCTTCAGACCTGACATCCTGAAATGGCCAGGGATGAAATGGAGCGACATAGTGCTTGGAGCCGGTATTGCCGCCGTACTATGGGGGATATTCTTTGCCGGAGACAGGATTTCATCAGCCCTGTTCGGATTCGCAAGGCCGCAGGTAGAGCTGATCTACGGAATCAAGGAGGGCATATCGCCATGGCTCCTGTCCGCATTGCTGCTACTGCTTATCGGGCCTGCAGAAGAATTATTCTGGAGAGGCTACATTCAGCGCACGCTATCTGAAAAATGGGATGCGGACAAAGGAGCGGCAGTAACTCTTGCTGCCTACACTGCAGTGCACCTGCCGTCCGGCAATTTCATGCTGACAGCGGCGGCATTCACTGCCGGACTCGTATGGGGCCTGCTATACCGTTTCTTTCCTGAAAAGATCCGGGCCATAGTAATCTCACATGCAATATGGGACGCCGCCGTTTTTGTCTGGTTCCCCATCTGAGGCCTTGTCCTGAAAATTGAGTCAAAATCAACTTGCCGGGCATATGACGGTTAGGAAAAGACATAATTAATATATACATTTGTAGGACACGATACGAAATACACAACATTCATCGACATGAAACATACATTACCAGAACTGCCTTACAGTCAGGATGCGCTGGCGCCGGCCATGAGCGCAGAAACATTCGAATACCATTACGGGAAACATCTCCAGACATATATCGACAACCTCAACCGGATGATAGAAGGTTCTCCATACGAGGATATGTCTCTTGAAGACATTGTGAAGAAGGCGACAGGAGGGATTTTCAATAATGCGGCACAGACATGGAATCATACCTTCTTCTTCCAGACCCTGACTCCGGAACGCAGGGAAATGCCGGAAAAGCTTGTAACTGCACTGACAGAAGCATTCGGATCCACAGAAGCATTCAAGGACGAATTCACAAAAGCCGCCATCTCCCTGTTCGGCTCAGGATGGACCTGGCTGGCCGTAGATGCAGACGGCAAATTGTCCATACTGCAGGAATCCAATGCAGGGAACCCTCTCACAAAAGGGCTCAGACCGTTGCTGACCGTTGATGTCTGGGAACATGCCTATTACATCGATTATAGGAACAGACGCGCTGCATATATAGAAGCCTGGTGGAATCTTGTAGACTGGGAAAAGGTAGCCGGAAGGCTGTAAGACAAGGATACCGGACTGACGGATACCATATATTCTAAAAATACATCAATCCATTTATTATCAGAAAAATCATGAAAAAGTACGTTTGCGTCATCTGCGGATATGTTTACGATCCTGCAGTAGGAGACCCGGACAGCGGAATAGAACCGGGAACAGCATTTGAAGACCTTCCGGCAGACTGGGTATGCCCTCTGTGCGGAGTCGGAAAAGAAGACTTCAAGGTAGAGGAATAATTATTCCGGCCTTGAAGCCCGTATCGAAAATATGGCTCTTACCTTGCCTGCGGACACAGTTCCTCCGGTGCAATGGCAGGAGTCATATTTTTCATTGAAAACTCGCATCCGCAATACCTCTGGTTATAGAATCCGTATTCTTTGATTATCTGGCTGCGGCGCTCCTGTAGACCGCCTTTTCTCCAGTTCCGGTCCCACCATACTACATCAGGATAAAGGCCGGCAGCATAAAATCCCGCCGCATTTATCTGGTCCAGGCTTTTCCATCGGGATGATGCAAGCGTAGTGGCAATGACCCTGATACCGTGCTCATGCGCATAGCGGGCCGTACTTTCGAGCCTGAACTTGAAACAGCACAGGCAACGGCCGCCTCTCTCGGGCTCGCTTTCCAGACCGGCTACCTGACGGAGCCATTCCTCATGGTCATAATCAGCGTCAACGATTTCCAGTCCAAGCGACTCCGCATAGCGTGTACACTCGTTTTTACGTATCAGATACTCCTGCTGCGGATAGATATTGGGGTTGCAATAATATATGACAGGCCTGACGCCGTTTTTCATCAGGCACTCTACTATAGCCGAAGAACATGGCGCACAACAGGTATGAAGAAGGACCGTGCTTTCTCCACCGGGGACTTCTATATGGAATTTCTCTTTCATCTTACGGCAAACCGCACAAATTTATAAAAATTTCCAGTACCGTGTATGGCTTGCTTTTTGCTGCAAAGGCAAGGCCATATTCTGTGGCTGCAATCATACAGTTGTTTTAAATAAACCAAATCTATATTATCATGAAAAAATTCATCTCAGCGGTACTCGCTGTTTCCGCTGCAGCGCTGTTTTATTCTTGCTCCGGCAACATCAATCTGGACGGCAAATGGGAAATCGTCTCCCTTGGAGGCGAAGCAGTCGAAGCTACTGAAACAGATCCGTATCTGGAGTTCAATACCGAAACCCATGAAGTCCACGGACATACCGGATGCAACATAATGAACGGCAGTTTCTCCCAGGACGGGAAAAAACTGACATTCGGCAACATGGCCACGACAATGATGGCAGGCCCCGACATGGATCTTGAAAGGGAAGTTCTGGATGCCATAAACAAAGCGTCGTCAGTCAAGAGCGCAGCCGGAAACAAACTGCAGATTTCCGATGCCGACGGCACACTCCTTATGGAACTGCAGAAGAAATAGAAGCAGGCGGGTTGCAAACCCGGAAATATTCCGTATATTTGCACCCGCTCATCATTGGAGAGATGCTCGAGTGGCTTAAGAGGCACGCCTGGAAAGCGTGTATACGACAAAATCGTATCTCGGGTTCGAATCCCGATCTCTCCGCGACCGGTTTCTGGAACGACTCAAAAAGAGGAATTTCAATGAATTTCGATTATATCATCGAGTGAGGTGGAATAACGCCGGGAACGGTAATCGCTTCGGATGCCGTCGGAGTAGAGACAGTCCCTCTGGGTAGCAAGGCGTACAAGATTCTTCTCCCGGCCGTTGATGCTGTCCATGATACGTGAAATACGGTCGTTCTTCCTCCTTTCCGCAATATCATAGCCGAATATCGGCATCTGTACTGAATCGCCGTCTACGATATCGTCTACTATGACACCTGCTTTCTTGTACTGATATCCAGGTCTGAAAATATCATGCAGCAGGGATACCGCAGCAGACACAATCTCCTGTGTGCTGTTCACCGCAACAGGAAGCCTGAGTGACCGGCTGGGATAATACTGTCCGAGATCTTCCCTGAAACGGTTCGTGTAGAGAAAGACCGTTATCTGGCTGGCGGCAGTTCCTTCCTGGCGCAGTTTTCTGGCACATTTCGCGGCAAAATCAGATACCTGGGCGGCAAGACTCTTCTCATCCGTAATCATTTCAGCGAAAGAACGGGAGGTGCAGATGGACTTGCGCTTGTCAGGACGCTCTTCTTCCACGCAGACTTCACCCTGTAGTTCAAGCCATGTCCTTACACCATGGAGCATGAAATTCTTCCGGACCCAATCCATCGGCCTGCACGTAAAATCAAAAGCCGTTACGATGCCGCATGACTCCATTTTCGCGGACAGTTTCCGTCCTATTCCCCATACATCCTTTATCGGTGTGAGAGACAGGGCCTTGAGTCGTTTTTCCTCGGTCTCCATCATACATAGCCCCTTATATCCTTTATAGTTTTTTGCAAAATGGCTTGCTATCTTGGCCAACGTCTTCGTAGGGGCCACCCCTATACTCACGGGAATGCCTACCCATTTACGTATCTTGTAGATAAGGTCCCTGCACATCTGCGGAATCTCGTCCGGACAGATTCCGTCCAACACCAGAAAAGCCTCATCTATGGAATAGATTTCAATCTTGGGTACAGTATCGGCAAGAATGGACATCACCCTGTCAGACAAGTCTCCATAAAGAGTATAATTTGAAGAGCAGGCTACAAGTACTCCTTTATCCACCAGGTGCTTCACCTGATAGAAAGGAGTACACATCCTGATTCCCAAAGCCTTGCTCTCGTTGCTGCGGGAAACCACGCACCCGTCGTTATTGGAAAGCACGACGACCGCCTTTCCTTCGAGTTGAGGGCGGAAAACCCGCTCGCAGGAAACGAAAAAATTGTTGCAGTCGACAAGGGCGTACATTATCCTGAGGGAATTAATTTTCCGGCATCATTTCCTGTAGAGTTTCTTGATGGTATAGGTCACGACACCCCAGACAGAGAAAGAAGAAAAATCCTGCTGAGCGGAATCTATCCGCCGGAGGGAGAATTCTCCGTCCACAAAACATACGGCAAGATCCCCGTCAGATGGCTCGATCGATCTGTCAATCACCAGTATATCCCCTTCATTCACACCGGCATCCGCCATAGATTCACTCACGACGCGGCCGTAAAAGGTCGCTGCAGGATGACGGACCAGTTCCTTGTTCAGATCAATGCACGGATTCATGTAATCCTGGGCCGGAGAAGGAAATCCCGGATGCAGTCCCGTACCTGCAAATTCTTTCTTGTCATCTTCCATGACCCAAAGATAGATTTTTTTCATCATCTTTGCATGAAAATTCGAAAGTACAGACGAAGTGCCGTTCCCGGATGAAATAAAAGACCTTTTAAAGCAATATGGAATCCCGTTTTCTTCGGAAGATTACGGAACACACAGTGTACTTTACGCCAGACGCGCAAATTCCGGAGACAGTGGTCCAAAAACGGTAAAACTGATACTCATTCCGCTGATTTCCACAAATATAGAATCCGCAAACAGGCAAAGTCTCATTATAAGTCCCTTAGCCGGGCAACCGGACACAATAGCTGTCCCGGAAGACCGCTGGAGAAAAGCCGGGTTGATGATGAAAGGACGGATACTGGCCCATCTCGGAATTTTCCGGGCCGTCTATGCCAGGGACTGCGAAATACGGAAGATCAGCCGAGAGGAAGCCGGTATCTTTCTGGAGCAGACACACAGCTACGGCGGGGCGAAATGCAGATATTGCTATGGAGTATTTCTGAAAAGGGGCAGGGTCAAAAATGCCGCAACCGTATCCGGCGGCCCCGCGACAGAGGATATCAGCCCCGGTACGCTTATAGCCGCAGCGGCATTTTCCAACGCACGGCGATGGAATAAAGGCGGTAAAGAAATCCGCTCATACGAATGGATACGTTATGCTTCACTGCCGGATATCCGCATAAACGGAGGAATGGGGAAAGTGCTGAAACGGTTCACAGACGATATCAGACCTGATGACATCATGAGCTATGCGGACCTTGAATGGTCCGACGGACAAGCATACAGGCGGCTCGGATTCGAACATGACGGAGACAAGGAGCCCGTAACGTTCGCCGTCGACACGGCTACATGGAAACGCATTCCGCTCCGGAGTCCACGCAATGGTTCTGAACCCGCAATGGATCTGGCAATGCCTTCCATAAGGTATTTCCGGAATTTCGGCAGCAGGAAATACCGCCTTAAACTTTATGATGCATGAATACCCGGGGCTGCCTGCCGCCACCAGTTCTTCCTGAAGTATGTCCACGAAATCAAGCAGGTTCTCAAAGTGATGCTGTCTATACCGACCACTTTGGCTCCCGGATATTCCCTCATAAGCTTTCCGGAAAGGCTGCTTCCGATGAAGCCGGCAGCTCCGGTCACAAGGATAGTCTTCGAATCCAAAGATATATTGTCCGTTTGCATAGAGTGTTGTTTAACGTCTGTCCGACGGATTTATTTTAAGTACATTATAAACTTTGCCTCCTGTATGTGACGGAATATAGGGCAATGAAAACAAAACAGACAAGAGGAATCATGAATCCTGCAGCCATATCGGTCTCGCCGGCAAGCCCCATCAGGACCGGTGACACGGCCCCTCCGGCTATCGACATGACAAGGTATGATGAAGCTGTCTTGAGCCCTTCGCCCCTGATGTCGGCAAGTGCCATAGAGAAGACGGTAGGGAACATGACGCTCTCGAAAAGATAGGTCAAACACAAAGCCGAAATACCGAAGACCCCATCGCAGTATATGGTCAAAACCATGCACAGCACTGCTCCGGCAGAACATGCCGACATCATCGTTTTCGGTGAAATCCTTCCCATGAGCACGGTCCCCAGAAGACGTCCTGCCATGAACAGACCCATGCCTCCGAATGACAGCATAAGGGCGGCCGTCCGTGGGCTTAAAGCCGTATCCGCTTCTGTCACATAGTTGATAAAAAATGAATTGATACCCGTCTGGGCGGCCACATAAAGGAACAGCGCAGCTACTCCATAGCGGAATGTCCTCACCTTCCAGACCGGCTGTTGCACGGAAGGACTGCGTCCGGAACACCCGTCTGTCTCTACCGAAGGCAACGGAAGTCTGGAAAAAACGAGACCGAGGACCAATACAACCGCACCGATCACTGCATACGGGAGAGAAATGTCACCGTCTTCGCCGAGAATCAGCAGTCCTCCTGCCAGAGGTCCGGCTATCCAGCCGAGACCGTTGAAAGACTGCGCCAGATTGAGTCTTCTGGCCGCAGAATCATGGTCTCCGAGTACTGTAACATACGGATTTGCAGATGTTTCCAGGCACGTCAGCCCGCACCCTATCACAAAAAGGCTTGCCAGAAAAAACGGGAAAGACATCAGCCGCCCTCCCGGAATGAACATCAGAGCCCCGATACCATAAAGCAGCAGTCCCAGGACTATTCCTGCCCTGTACCCCCATCGGCGTATCACCTTTCCTGCAGGAAGCGCCATCAGGAAATATCCTCCGTAGACAGTCGCCTGGACAAGTCCGCTGCGGGCCTTGGAAATGACAAGGACATCCTGAAAATGCTTGTTCAGCACATCAAGTATGCTGTGGGCAAAACCCCACAGGAAGAAAAGTCCGGTCACAAGTATGAAAGGTACAAGATAATCCTTTCCTGTCCGGTCTCTGACGATGCTGCTCATAGTTTGAATATCCTCTCCATCATCTGCCATTTCTCATGCGAAGCCGCATGGGGGCCGGCATTCTGGAATCCGGACATATATTCCTCCCACTCTTTCTGTCGCGGGAGTCTTGACAGACGTTCATTATCTTTCTCCCAATCGAAATCGTCAGTCGTATCCACTATCATGAACAGCAGATTCTCCCTAAGGTAAATCTGCATATCAAGAATCCCCACTTCCCGGATACCGGCCTTTATTTCCGGCCATACGCGAGAGTGCTCCCTTACATAACCGGCAATCAGTTCCGGATCATCCTTCAGGGTCAGAGTCTGGCAGTAGCGTTTCATCTTCGGATTGTCTGCAACGTAGCCGGCCCTGTGTCCTACCACCTGTTCAGCGGCATGCCGCTCATCTTCATACGGACCTTCCTGCGGACTGCATCAAGGACGGCTTCATGCTCCGCCTTGCCTTCTTCCGACTTTCCTGTCACAAAATCCAGATGCGAGGCGGCACTGGTCAGGACCGTGTCGATAAGTTCCACTATGAATTCCATATCTTTTTCCTGAAGGCCGCGTGAAGTCACAGCCGGAGTTCCGACCCTTATGCCGGAAGTCAGGAACGGAGAACGCGAATCGAACGGCACCATATTCTTGTTGACAGTGATGTCGGCCTTGACTAGTTCCCTTTCGGCAGCCTTTCCTGTAAGATCCGGGAACTTTGTCCGTAAATCAATAAGCATCAGATGGTTATCCGTACCTCCCGACACTACTTTATAGCCACGCGCCGAAAAAGCTTCCGACATGGCGGCGGCATTGGCCACCACCTGCTTCTGGTACTCCTTGAACTCAGGCAGGAGCGCTTCATAGAAAGATACGGCCTTGGCCGCTATGCAGTGCTCGAGCGGACCGCCCTGCTCCCCGGGAAATACGCTTGAGTTTATAATCTGGGACATCTTCTTGACTACCCCTTTCGGTGTAGTAAGCCCCCACGGGTTGTCAAAGTCCTTTCCGATAAGGATCACTCCTCCACGCGGACCGCGGAGAGTCTTGTGCGTAGTGGACGTAACGATATGGGCGTACTTGACAGGATTGCTCAGCAGACCTGCAGCGATAAGCCCGGCCGTATGTGCCATGTCCACCATGAAAATGGCACCCACTTTGTCGGCTATCTCCCTCATTCTCGCCCAGTTCCATTCTCTTGAATATGCTGACGCCCCTCCAATGATAAGTTTCGGCCTGCACTCGAGCGCTATAGTCTCCATCCTGTCATAATCGACCATTCCGGTCACTTCGTCCAGGCCGTAAGGTACGGCATTGTACAATATTCCGGACATGTTGACAGGAGAACCGTGGGTAAGGTGCCCTCCCTGGGCAAGGTCAAGGCCCATGAAAGTGTCTCCCGGCCGGAGACAGGCCATCATAACGGCCATATTGGCCTGCGCTCCGGAATGCGGCTGTACGTTTGCATATTCAGCTTCGAAAAGCCGGCACAGACGGTCGATCGCCAGCTGCTCTATCTCATCCACGACCTCGCATCCTCCATAGTATCTCGCTCCGGGATAGCCCTCGGCATACTTGTTCGTGCAGACGGAACCAAGTGCGGCAAGCACCTGGTCGCTGACATAATTTTCGGATGCAATCAGCTCTATGCCATTGGTCTGACGTTCTTCCTCTTTTTTGATTAGATTGAAAATCTGAAGATCCTGTTTCATATAATATTTAAAATTTTCCCATTTCAGGTCAGTTGGACATAACAGGCAAATGTAGTCAATTTTTTATTTTTAGTACCTTTGTGTTGATAACTTTTTTCCGGAATATCTGCATGGAAACAAAAAACAGGAAACTGCTCAATATCGAACTCGGGAGACTGACTCTCCGACAATACAAAGAGACTCCCGGTTCCGGGACAGTGCTCGTGCTGGACAACATCCGCAGCGCACACAATATCGGTTCCGCATTCCGCACGGCCGATTCTTTCAAGGCAGACAAAGTGTACTTGTGCGGGATATGCGCCACTCCTCCGTCTGCCGAAATACACAAGTCCGCACTCGGGGCGGAATTCAGCGTCGAATGGGAATATTCACAGGAAACCCTTCCGGTCATAGAACGGCTGAAAAACGAAGGTTACACGGTCGTGAGTGTAGAACAGACCGTCAACTCGGTTTCTCTGGAAAATTTCCACCCGGAGAAAGGCGGCCGATACGCTTTCATTTTCGGCAATGAAGTTTCCGGAGTATCCCAGGACGCCGTAGATGCATCCGACTTCTCCCTGGAAATACCACAATACGGCACCAAGCATTCGCTCAATGTCTCGGTCTCGATAGGAATAGTACTCTGGGCCGCCCGCATGGGAACGGCAACGGCCGGAAAATAACAGCATTAACTGAATGGAAACGGATTTTTCTGAAATCATGGAACGTGCCGCCGGAAATGATTATGACATCATTACCGGGGATACAATATCGGGAATACTCAAAAAACGGGAAAAGGACAGCCATAAAGGAACATACGGGCACGCACTTCTGATAGCAGGTTCGACCGGAATGACCGGGGCCGCTGTTCTGGCTGCCGGAGGGGCGCTGAAATCAGGATGCGGACTGGTAACCGTACATGTCCCGTTCCAGGAAAGACATGTCATACACATATCGCATCCCTCGGCCATAGTAGACTGCGACCCCGGGACCGTGTTTACCAAAGTGCCTGACAACCTGCATAAATACAATGCGATAGGCATAGGCTGCGGGCTGGGACAGTCGCAGGACAGCATATCGGCGCTGAAAGCAACGTTCGAAGCGATTTCCGGATCTGCGACGATCCTGGATGCCGACGCCCTGAACATCATATCGTCGCATCCGGAAATGTTCCCTATGATCCCGCGGATATCCGTACTGACTCCGCATCTCGGAGAGCTTTCAAGACTTATATCAGGAGCCGCAGCATCCGGTATCACAGGCGGGGCAGGACAGGCCGGTCTGACATGGAAACAGGACGGCTTCCTGTGGAAATCACCTGCAGAAATGACATCGCTCACAATGGACCTGGCCTCCGCCCTCGGCTCTATAATCATAGTGAAAGGGTACCATACCATGATATGCCCGCCAGCCGGAAAACTTTATTTCAACACTACCGGCAATCCGGGCATGGCCAAAGGCGGCAGCGGAGACATACTTGCAGGACTGCTGACAGGATTATGCGCCAGGGGCTACACTCCACTGGAGGCATCAATACTGGCAGTATGGTTTCACGGGAAGGCCGGAGACGACACTGCCGCCACCATGGGAATGGAGTCGATGTGCGCTTCGGATATCCTGGATCACATCAGTATCAGATGACAAGAGGAGCAAAAGGGCACTTTCTACGGAAATCCTCAATAAAAAATTGTTAAATCACTTCAATATCGTCAGTATGGATCCACCCCTGACGGCCGTCGGCAAGCTCGATGTTACGCCAGTCTCCTACGGCATCAAGAACGGATACTTTCGTCCCTTCGTGAAGTATGAACAGATCTTTGGAAACCTCCTCAGAAGGAGAACTTTTGACTGATGTGACAGGGACCATGACTATAGCCCCGTCAGCCCTCATGTAGTCGTTCTTCTGCCATACGGAAAACGAGAATGAAGAGACCGTAATCAGGACAAACACGACAGCAAGAGAGAATCCCGTCTTTCTGGCAGCAGGTGTTCCTGACAGCAGGAACAGCAGGACCATGGCCACAGTAATGGCAAGAAAGACTATCGACAGCCATGCCCATGCGTTGGAATCCAACGTATAGCACACGGAGCGTGCCCAGTTTTTCAGGATAAATTCAGGGACAGGATCGATCTTGTCCTGGACAAGACCGGAAACGACCTGCAGGTTGTATCTCGCATCAGAGCAGGAAGGATCCAGTTTGAGCGCCCGCTCATAATAGAGGATAGCGTGCGGATAATCGGCCGTCTTGAAATATGCATCACCGATATTGCAATACAGATAAGGCGACTCCAGCCCGAGCCTGTCTATGGCACTGAAAACGGAAAGCGCATCTTCCCACTCCCCTGCTGCGTAAAAACCCGTGGCAGCAGTCCACAACGAGTCTACATAGCTGTCATTCGCGGCATCCGCAACCGACGGAAGCGAAAGCATAAGCACTGCAGCAACCGCTGCCGCCCCGGAAGCCTTATGGTTTTTCTTGTTCTTCATGCTTGAATCTATTGAAGATATCACATCCAAAGCCTCCTGATAATGCTTTTTCATCGCCTCATGGCCTGCGTCAGGAGAATAACGTGCAAATTCACAGGCATCGAGTATCCCGATAAGGGAATCCGTCAACGTACCGTCAACGCCTCCGGAGAGCAGGGTTTCCGAAATCTTTTCCTTGGAGAATTCCGCTGCCGACATGTTCAGTTTGTCGGAGATGAAGCCCAGTACCGCTTTATGGAGTTCCTCATAGAATGCGGAATAAAGATTCTGATTCAGATAGTTTTCAGCCGCCTTGAGACGTTTCATTGCCATCTTGGTAGCCCTTCTTGTTTTGGTTCCTACAATATCGGCCCGTCTGGCTGCCACTTTCATGAATATCGCCCACACCAGGACCCCTGCCAGAAGGACAGCCGCCGAAAGTATCCAGAAAAGTGAAGATGTTACGAAAAAGTCTCCCTTAGGAGAAAGGGACGGAAGTTTGGTATGTATATACCTCACGTCTTCACCCAGACTCTTGACGCCCTGACGGTTCACCGAAGGAAGGGATGCCATTGCCGTACCGGTCTCCTGATCCTGCACCTTGCCTTTCTTCACGTGCAGTTTTATAGGGCCTGTTGAAAGGGTTACATATTTACCCGCATCAATATCATAATATGAATATTTTATCGGCTCTACTGTAAAATCCCCATGACTTCTCGGAATGAAAGGGAACTCGTATATTTTACTTCCTGATGTCCCGCCGGAAGACTTGGAGGTATTTTCGGAAGTCTTGACGTCATACGCCTCGAAATCCAGAGGAAGTTTCACTTCCGGGGCCTCAAGAAGGGAAACGTTGCCTTTCCCTGAAATAGTTACAATCAGAGAAGAAGCCTCGTGCGTAGTCAGAGAGTCCTTGCTCATTTTCGCGGATATGGTGAATTTCCCGACTCCGCCTCCGAACGATGCCGGTGCCCCTGAAGGAAGCGGAGAGACATTGACTTTATATGAAGATGAAGTCACTCTCTTGCGTATAGTCCTATAGTCATCGAAGAAACCGTCGAATATGCTCGCTCCCCCGCCTGAAGACACCCTGATATTGACCAGACATACAAGCTCCGCCGGATCTATGTTTATGGTACCCGTCTGCTGGGGAATAAGTACGTATTTTCTCAGGACGGCAGTATTGTAGATCTTGTTGTCATAGCTTTCCCGTCTGAACTCTATGTTCGTGGGAGCCTCTACTTCCTGACTCCAGAACCCGTTGAAAGAAGGGAATCTGGCATCCTCGAATCCGGCAATGTTGACTCTCTGGTACAGTTTAAGAGTAGCGGTTATAGGCTCACCTACCACCACATCAGTCCTGCTCAGAGTCAGTCTGAGGAAAATATCGTCATCCTGGATTCCGGCCACATTGTCAGTAGACTGGCGTCCGCCTGATGAAGAAGCCCGGCCGGTCCCGCCGGAAGAAGCCGGCACGACCTCTATGGTCATTGCAGACGAGGAGATCTCCTTGCCTTTCACTTTGGCCGTTGCCCGCGGAAGCGTGAATGTACCCGCCTTTTTCGGCATCAGTATATAAGTATAGGTGAACTGGGATGAACGTGTCCTTTTCCCGTTTATTATCTGCAGGCTGGTAGAACGGCCTTCCTGCGGTCCCCAAATAAGCTGGAAATCATCTCCCTGGCTCCACTGGAAATCCGAAGGGGAATCCTCTCCTTCAAGTATGAACGTGATGTTGAACTGCTCGTCGGCAGCCACCACATTCGGCGCATCCACCCTCATCGATGTCTGCGCCTGCATCGCCGCTGCCGCCGAAAATATAGAAAACAGTATAGCTGTCAGCCTTCTCATATATATTCTCCTTTACCAATTCTTCTCTTTCTGTCTTGACTTGAGGACCTGGGCTTTCTCTTTGTTGACTTTCTCCTGGGTCTCTTTCTCCTTGGCCTGTATGGCCTGCAGCATCTGCTGGGCGGCCTGCGGCGTTATCTTGGGCTGCCGGCCCTGGCGGTTCTGATCCTGTCCGCCGTCATTCCGGTCCTGATTGTCCTGATTCTGATCATTCCGGTCATTCTGATTGTCCTGGTCATCCTGCCCGTTCTTGTCATTGTCCTGATCCTGGTTCTGATCTTTCTGATCCTGATTGTCCTGGTTCTGCTGATTCTGCTGCTCTTCCAGTTTCTTTCTTGCATAGATGTAGTTCTCCTTGGCGTCCATATCGGAAGGATTCCGGAGAAGGGCCTGTCTGTAGGCATCCACAGCGGCCTGCCAGTTTTCCGCATCCGCAACTACGTTTCCTGTATTATAATAGTAATCAGCAGCATACGGAGACAAAGCCGCGGCATCCCTGATCTTGTCATATATTTTCCCCGCCTGTTCCTTGTCTCCCATCCTGTACAGGGTATTGCCCAGGTTATATCCCGCAGCAAACGAAGCCGAATCCTTGACAATGGCTTTCCGGTAATCGATTTCAGCTGCCTTGTAGTCTTCTTTCCGGAAATCGCGGTTCCCTCTGCGGACATCCCTCCTGTCAGAGTCCTGCGCTGAAACAGACATACAGGACAAAACGGAAAAAACAGCCGCCAGAAACAGATATTTGATAGACATGCTCATAAAATACTGGTCCGTTTTACTCAATTGAACAAATGCCGCCCGGATTTCCTCTCGCCGACAAGCATTTCGATTATAAAGAACAACAATGCGATGGCAAAAAAGTACATATACTGCTCATCGAATTCTTCAAACACTACCGAACTGAATTTCTCTTCATCCATTTTCTTGATGCTGTCCACTATGGGATTCAGCCCGAATTCGCTGTTTCCGGCCTTGACATATACGCCGCCTCCTGCATCTGCGACCTTTTTAAGTACGGTCTCGTCAAGTCTGGTCACCACTATATTGCCTTCCTTGTCCTTCAGCAGCTCTCCGTTCATAGGAATAGGCTCGCCTTCCGGTGACCCGACTCCTATAGTGTAGACACGTATCCCCATATCGAACGCCTGCTTTGCGGCAGCCACAGGGTCATCCTCATGGTTCTCTCCGTCCGTAATGACGATTATCGCCCTGCTTTTTTCACTCTGGGCGCTGAAACTCCTTATGGCCGTATTGATGGCGTCTCCCATTGCGGTTCCCTGTATAGGGACGGACTCGGTAGAAATAGAGTTGAGAAACATCTTTGCCGAAACATAATCCGTAGTTATCGGAAGCTGTACGAAAGAACTGCCGGCAAAGACAATCAGACCTATGCGGTCATCCCTGAGTTTGTCCACCAGTCTGGATATGGCCAGCTTTGCCCTCTCAAGCCTGTCCGGAGAATAGTCTTCTGCAAGCATGGAGTTGGATACATCCAGCGCTATCATTATCTCGACTCCTTCTGTACTGTGCTCCTTAAGTTTAGCCCCGATCTGCGGACGCGACATCCCTATGGCGAAAAAGAAGAATGCCATGGAGAACATCACCACTCTCCACCAGCCTTTGGAACGCGATACCGATGGCATCAGCAAGGAAACCAACGCAGGATCCCCGATCTTGCGGATCTTCTTCTTTCTCAGATACAGAAGCAGGGCGTACGCCACAAAGAAAAACGGAATCAGCAGTATCAGGAAAAGGTACTGTGCCTGTGCAAAATTAATCATCTCTTACCTCCCTCTTTATGGCAATCTCCTTATTACGAATATCCTGAATAACAGCTCAAGCATCAGGGCAACCAGAGCGACCAGAGCGTATGTCCCGAACAGTTCCTTATACACAGGAAAACTGTCTATAGTAGTACGGTCCTTCTCCATCTTGTTGATCTCGCTGTAGATTTCCATGAGCTTGGTATTGTCGGTTGCCCTGAAATAACGGCCGCCCGTAGCTTCTGCGATTTCCGAGAGCAGGTCCTCATCTATCTCCACACGTACATTCTGCACATCGACACCCCATGGAGTCATAACCGGATACGGAGCGGTCCCCATGGCGCCGACACCGATAGTATACACCCGCACTCCGTATGTCTTGGCTATTTCCGCCGCTGTCTGCGGAGTAATCTCACCTCTGTTGTTGACCCCGTCTGTAAGAAGTATCACCACACGGCTTCTGGCATCCGAATCCTTCAGTCTGGCAACTGCCGTAGCAAGACCGTTGCCTATGGCTGTACCGTCTTCTATAAGATCCGTCTGGATTTCTTTCATCAAGTTGATGAGGGTCGCCCTGTCCGTAGTAAGCGGGCACTGTGTATAGCTTTCGCCGGCAAACACCGCTATGCCTATCCTGTCGGAAGGTCTCTGGGATATGAACTCGATGGCTATGTCTTTTGCGGCACTGATGCGGTCCGGCTTGAAGTCACGGGCGAGCATGCTGGTGGAAACATCCATAGTGAGCATTATGTCTATTCCCTCGGTATCGATCCTCTCCATGGCTTCCGATGAACGCGGCCGGGCCATTGCTATGATTATCATCACTATTGCAAGAATCCGCATCACGAACGGGAAATGACGCAGCCAGCCCAGTACCGAGCCGCCCGAAAGTTTCCACGGGACGGAAGACGACACTCTCAAATGCGGCCTGCGCCCTGCAAGTTCTATATAAAGGTAATGCAGTATGAGCAGTACCGGTATTATCTCCAGAAACAGTATTTTCGGATATTCGAAAAACATGGTCTTCGCTATTTATTCTGAATCTTCTGTTGTTTTACGGAATCTGACGCTCCGGATTCTCCCTGGACATCTTCAGAAGCATCCTGCTGCGGGGCATTTCCTTCAGCATCTATTTCAGTCTGGTATGTCTGTGTGACAAACCGTACGGCCACCGGCACCGCAGATGCATTTTCTTCGTCCGTAGCGACATATTTGGCAAATTTTACGAAATCAGCCCTCTCGAACAGACTCCTTGCCTCATCATACAGATCCGCCGGAATATCCTTGCCGGAAAGCCCGTCGAAAATCTCCTTGGTGGTCATCTCCATAGCCGATACGCCATAGCGGGAAACAATATATTCACGCAGGGCGTCAGTGACTCCGGAGTAGAAAAGCTTCTGCTTGTCGGCAGCCCAGTACTTGTTCCCCCTGAGATGGTCGAGTTTCCTGAGCGCGACGATATGGGCAGGCTCCTTGTGCAGCAGTCCCGAGAGCCCGTTTTTCCGGCGTTTCAGAATCAGATATACGGCAAGGGCAATAAGCGCACACAACACTATCGCACCGCCCAGATACGGCAGAATCTCATTGAATGTCAACGGGTAGCGAATCTGGCCCTTGATATCATGGAGTTCGAAAACAGCCGTATCCACCGGTATCGTCTTCACCTCAAGAACCTGAGGATTGAATACAAGGGTGTCGACCGCACCTGCCCCGTCCCGTCTGAGGACGGAAATCGGCGGAAGCATGTACTTCCCTTCATCAAAAGAAGTTATGACCACGCTGCCTTCCAAAGTGAACACTCCGGGAGCACCTTTACGGCCTTTCTTGAAATCCAGCGTATCAAGCATCCATGAAGAAACGACCTCCACGCTGTCCCTGAACCCCTTGGAATAATCCGGAAAGGCAAATCCTGTCCCTTCTTTCACCCCGTCAAGCCTGAAACCGTAACGCAACTGGTCGGCAATCAGGACCGAATCCCGTTCCTGAAGCGGAGTCAGAAACGAACCGCCGAGCTCTATCACTCCGGAGCGGGCCCTTTCCGCAGCAGCCTCTTGCGCATGGGCCACAGAAAAAGGAAGGCAAAAGAGAGCCGCCGTCAAGAATATCAATTTTCTCATTGTCATCAACCGTTAAAATATCTGGTTTTCACCTTTTCTGGAAGAAAGCCATCAATCCTTTGACGTAATCCTCATCCGTAGAAATGCTGACATTGTCTATGCTGTATTTATTGAACAGCCTTACCGCCGACTGAGATACGGTATCGAACCATCCGGCATATTTCCTGCGCATCTTCCGGGATGTATTGACCCACGCGGAAACTCCGGACTCGGAATCCTTGATATGGACAAGACCGATGTCAGGAAGTGTCCTCTCACGTGGGTCATAGACCTCGATTACGGACAGGTCATGACGTCCGGCAGCCACTTTCAGGGCATCTTCATACCGTGGTGTCCCGTCATCGTCCACGTCCAGCATGTCCGACAGGAGAAAGGCCGTACATCTTTTCTTGATTGCGTTGGTAAGATAACGCAGGGCCTCTCCTATATCAGTCCGGTCGGACTCGGGCTTCAGTTCAATGATCTCCCGTACTATGTGCAGCAGATGGCTGCGTCCTTTCTTCGGAGGGATGAACTTCTCCACCTTGTCACTGAAGAAAAGGGCTCCGACCTTATCATTGTTGATTATAGCGGAGAAAGAGAGCACGGCCGCTATCTCGGCTATCAGATCCTTCTTGGTCATTCCTGCAGTCCCGAATAGTCCTGATCTGCTGACATCTATCAGCAAGACTACAGTAAGCTCCCTCTCTTCCTCGAAGACCTTGACGTATGGAGAGCGCAGACGTGCAGTGACATTCCAGTCCATATTGCGCACGTCATCCCCGTACTGGTATTCGCGCACTTCACTGAAAGCCATTCCCCGACCTTTGAAAGCGGAATGATACTCTCCCGCAAATATCTGATGAGAAAGGGCACGGGTCTTGATTTCTATCTTCCTGACCTTTCTGAGCAGGTCGTTTGCACTTCTGTTCTCCATTATGGAACCTCTACTGCGTTGATTATTTCTGCTATGATGTTTTCAGTAGTGACATTCTCGGCTTCAGCTTCGTAGGTAAGGCCTATCCTGTGGCGGAGCACCTCGTTGCAGACGGCCCTCACATCCTCCGGGATCACGTACCCTCTTCTCTTTATAAATGCGTATGCCTTTGATGCCATTGAAAGGGAAATACTTGCACGAGGAGAAGCCCCGTATGAGATAAGATCAGTAAGTTTTCCCAGATTATAATCCTGAGGCGTCCTCGTCGCATAGACTATGTCAACGATATACCTCTCTATCTTCTCGTCCATGTAGACATCCTTGACCACCTGCCTTGCACGGATGATGTCTTCGGGTTTCAGGATAGGACTGGCCTTGGGGAACTCGCCGGTATTGTTCATCCTGACTATCAGCCTCTCCTCTTCTTTCTTGGGATAACTGACCACCACCTTCAGCATGAAACGGTCGACCTGGGCCTCCGGGAGCGGATATGTACCCTCCTGCTCAATCGGGTTCTGGGTCGCCATCACCAGGAACGGTTCCGGAAGCCGGAAAGTCTCGTCACCGATTGTAACCTGTCTCTCCTGCATCGCCTCCAACAGCGCCGACTGCACCTTTGCCGGGGAACGGTTGATCTCGTCGGCCAGAACGAAATTCGCGAAGATCGGCCCTTTCTTTATCTGGAACTGCTCGCTTTTCTGAGAATATATCAGAGTCCCGACGACATCGGCAGGAAGCAGGTCCGGAGTAAACTGGATACGGCTGAACTTCGCGTCTACGGCTGAAGCCAAAGTATTTATGGCCAAAGTCTTTGCCAGTCCCGGCACACCTTCGAGAAGGATATGTCCGTTTGCCAGAAGGCCGATGAGAAGATTTTCCACCAGAGATTTCTGCCCTACTATCACCTTCCCCATTTCCATAGTGAGGAGATCGACAAATGAGCTTTCCTTCTGAATGCGGTCATTAAGTTCTTTAATGTTAACGCTCTCCATAAAAATATCTGTTTTCTTTTATATTTGATTCATCCATTCATACCGCTGCACCCGACGGATCAAATTTATTTGCTCTGCGCCAGGCTTCTGCGTATTTTTGCAGAGAAATCCTTCAAAGTTACAAATTTTCAAAGAAACAACCATGAAATTCACCATAAGGCTTTCTTACAACGGAAATTCTTTCTGCGGGTGGCAGCTGCAGAAAAACGGCACAAGCATCCAGGGGGAGCTCCAGAAAGCACTTTCCATGCTGTTGAAATGCGACATTCCGGTAACAGGAGCCGGGCGGACGGATGCCGGTGTCAATGCAGTGAATTACGTGGCCCACTTCGATGTACCCGAAACGGCCGAAGCAAGACCGGAGTTTTTGAAATACAAATTAAATGCCATCCTGCCGAAAGGGATTGCGGTACATGAAATCATCCCTGTCGCAGAGGCTTTCCATGCCCGCTTCTCCGCCGTTTCAAGGGAATACCATTATTTCATACATAAGAAAAAAGACCCGTTCATGGAAAATTTCTCCCATCTCTGCATCTACCCTCTGGATCTGGACAAAATGAACGGCGCCGCCTCGCTTCTGCTCGGCGAACATGACTTCAGGTGCTTTGAAAAGACGGGAGGAAACAACGCGACTTCCATCTGCACTGTTTATGAAGCCTCCTGGAGCCCATATTCTCCTGTGCATGTTTCAATGATGGGCTACCAGACCGGACCGGAAGACTACATCGTATTCAGGATCAGAGCCAACAGGTTTCTGAGGAACATGGTGAGAGCCATAGTGGGCTCCCTGATCGATGTCGGACGCGGAAAACGGGACATAGAATGGTTCCGGCGGCTGATCGAGACCGGGACCCGTTCAGATGCAGGAGAATCTGTCCCCGGAAAGGCGCTGTTCCTCAGCGAAGTCGCCTATCCGGACAAAATCAGTGAAAACTCGGAAAGCAAAATTTAGGAATTCCGGGATTTTTACCTAATTTTGCAGACTTTTGTACTTTAAGAACGACAATAACATGCTTTTCAATCTTTTACAATCTGGTATCGAGGCTCTGGAGACTGTCGGAGAGGCAGTTCCGCAGCAGCAGGAGATGACAATGTCGCTTTTCGAGCTTTTCATGAAAGGAGGTGCACTGATGTGGGTGCTGCTTGCGCTTTCAATACTGGCGATATACATTTTCGGGAAGAAATGGTGGGTGCTGCGCAAGGCAGGCACAGTGGACCCGTATTTCATGAAGGACATAAACGATCTTCTTCTTGACGGCAAGACGAAGTCGGCTGTCGCCCTCTGCCAGAAATACGATACGCCAGTAGCAAGAATGGTGGAAAAAGGCATAGACAGGATGGGCCGCCCGCTGCAGGACATCCAGACCGCAGTGGAAAATACGGGCAACGTAGAGGTATCCAGACTCGAAAAAGGGCTTCCGATACTGGCTACGATAGCCGGAGGAGCCCCGATGATCGGCTTCCTCGGCACGGTAACAGGTATGGTACAGGCCTTCTTCAACATGGCCAACGCCGGGAACAACATAGACATCACCCTCCTCTCCGGAGGAATCTACACCGCCATGATCACCACGGTAGGCGGACTTATTGTCGGCATCCCGGCCTATTTCGGATACAACTATCTCACATCCAAGATATCCGACATAGTATTCAAGATGGAAAGCACTACCATAGACTTCATGGACGTCCTCAACAAGTCTTCTGAAAGTAAATAGGTCAGACATGGCAATCAAAAGAAATACACGTATAACGGCCGAATTCTCGATGTCCTCGATGACGGACATCGTATTCCTGCTGCTTGTATTCTTCCTGGTGACGTCCACACTCGTCAACCCCAATGCGCTCAAGCTCCTGCTGCCGAAAAGTACGGGCCAGGTAGCGGCCAAAGCCACTGTAAGCGTATCCATAAAGCACTATCTGGACTCAGACACTTTCTCATACCATATAAACGGTGATCCGAAACCGGTAAAATTCACGGAAATAGAAGATGACCTTGTGGATCTGCTCCAGAACGAACCGGATCCTACTTTCTCGATATATGCAGACGAGACAGTACCTATAAAAGAGGTGGTGCAGGTAATGAACATAGCAAAGCGTAACCACTACAAGGTAATCCTGGCGACATCGCCGGAATAGGAAGCACTCAAGGACATGGCTGGACAGAATCAAGACAAAGGGGGCTGGCGGGCATGGATACCGGATATAGCCGGTATTGTGCTCACGATGATCGTGCATCTTGCCGTCATCGCAACCGGTTTCATGTCCGGTCTCAAATACATGTATCCGCCGCCGGAAGAGCAGGCCATGCTGATAGACTTTTCAGAGGCGGAAGCGGAAATTCCCGAGCAGGAAATAACAAGCTCGCAGCCCTCTGCCACTGAAGCGAAACCCGAAGAGGATATAAAACTGGTACAGGCGTCCCAGGCACAGGAAACAGGAACAAAAGCCAATGAGGCTCCGGAAGCGGTCAACGATGATTTCGGGGATGTAGAAAAGCCGCAGCCGCCACGTGAAAAAGAAATAGACCGCAGAGCACTTTTCCATGCTCCGGACAACAAGACAGCAAAGGACACTCTGGCAGCCCAGACGGCAGCGAAAGTCACCGATGCACTCAAGGCCGGACATGCACAGGGTAACATCAGGACAGGAAATACCGATGACGAACCGGTAGCCCATCTGGAAGGAAGGCAGGTTCTCGGAGGGCTTCAGAAACCGGACTTTACTGTCCAGCAGGCAGGAAAAGTGGTAGTGAAAATAAAAGTCGACCAGTATGGCAAGGTACTTGAAGCCGTGCCGGGCGCACAAGGGACCACGGTAACAGACAAGACGCTGTGGGAAGCGGCCAAGAAGGCGGCCCTGAACGCCTCTTTCAACATGAGCAGCGATGCTCCGGCAGTACAGGAAGGGACGATAACATATATATTCAAACTGGAAAAGAAATGAATAATGGCGTGAGCCATAGTAACAAAATAATTAAATCATCAAACACGCCCGTGAAGGGTAAAGACAATGGAGAATTACAACAACGACGGCTTCGACAGCCAGTTCAGCGACCGTAGGGATTACGGAAGTGAAAGAAACTCAGACAGGAACTACACAGGCGGCTATTCACAGGCCGGGAGGAAACTCCGCCACAGGAAAAGCCGTACAAACGGTTCAGACAGCGATTCAGGCTATCAGCCAGGAAATTATCATTCATCAAGAAAAAGCTACTCATCGGAAGAGCACGGCGGTCCGCGTCCATTCTCCGACAGAAGAGGTTCAGGATACGGGGAGCGCAGAAGCGGTTCCGGCAGCAGGTATTCTGACAACGGCCGGGGATACGGAGACCGGAACAGTTTCGGAGAAAGATCCGAAAGAGGAGGATTCGGCACCAGAAGGCCGGCGCAGAGGAAATCTTACGGTGACGGCGAGTCAAGAAGATTTTCAGGGGACGGAGAAGGCAGAAGATTCTATGGAGAAAGCGACGGAAGGAGGGACTTCTCTTCCGGCAGGACATCAGGAAAAAGGAATTTCTCGGGAGCAAGAAAAGGTGCACCGGCAGGCAGAAGCGGAAGACCGGGGCCACAGGCCGGTAGAAACGCCATGAAGAGACAGCCTGATGCGGCTTCAGCCGGAATAAACAGAATGCTAAGCAGAAAGCCCCAGCTGGATGACAGCAGATTCTCGGACAACGACATGGTGAACATACCAGTAAAGGAAGAAGTAAGGCTCAACAAGTTCATTGCCAACTCCGGAGTATGCTCACGCCGTGAAGCCGACAACCTTATACTTGCAGGAGTAGTGACCGTAAACGGAAAACTGGTCACAGAGCTCGGGACCAAAGTCAACATATATACGGATGACGTTCGTTTCAACGGAGAGAAACTCAGAGGCGAGGAAAAGGTATACATCGTAATGAACAAACCGAAAGGCTTCGTCACTACAGCCAGCGACCCTCATGCTGACAAGACCGTCATGGATCTTCTCAAAAGCTGCACATCAAGGGTTTTCCCTGTAGGAAGGCTTGACAAGAATACCACCGGAGTACTGATGTTAACCAATGACGGGGAAATAGCGGAAAAACTGACACACCCGTCCTACGACAAGAAGAAGATATATCAGGTGACCCTCGACAAGGACCTGAGCCAGGCGGATTATGACCGTATAATGAGCGGGATAGAATTGGCGGACGGGGTCATTTCAGCAGACGAGCTGGAGTATATAGATGAAAAGGACCACAGGAAACTCGGTATTGAAATCCATTCCGGGAAGAACCGCATTGTCAGAAGGATATTCGAATCCCTCGGATACAGCGTAAAAGGTCTGGACAGGGTATACTTCGCAGGACTCACCAAAAAAGGACTCAAGAGAGGAGCCTGGAGGTACCTCTCACAGGGTGAAGTCAACATCCTGAAAATGGGAGCATACGCATAACGGCAAGCGATATGGGTGAAAAGAAGCATCGCGCAGGATTCGTAAACATAATCGGCAACCCGAATGTCGGCAAATCCACTTTGATGAACGCACTGGTAGGGGAAAAGCTGTCCATCGTGACGGCTAAGGCCCAGACCACACGCCACAGGATAATGGGAATAGTGAACGGGGAAGACTACCAGATAGTCTACTCCGACACTCCCGGCATCCTGAAACCCAACTACAGGCTGCAGCAGAGCATGATGAACTTCGTAGACACAGCCATCGGCGATGCGGACATCATCCTGTATGTGACAGATGTGGTTGAAAAAGGTGACAAGAATGCCGAATACATAGAGAAACTGCGCAACATAATGTGCCCTGTAATCCTGGTAATCAACAAGATTGACATCAGTACCCAGGAACAGGTGCGGCAGCTGATGGACTGGTGGCATGAACAGCTTCCGCAGGCTGTCATCTATCCGGCATCCGCCCAGGAGAAATTCAATCTTGAAAACATCTTCGATGCCATAATAGAACACCTGCCTGTCTCTCCGCCATGGTACGACAAGGATGTGTTTACAGACAAGAACCTCAGGTTCTTCGCTTCTGAGATCATCAGGGAGAAAATCCTGCTCAACTACAGCCAGGAGATACCTTACAGCTGCGAAGTATCTGTCGAAGAATTCAAGGAAGGAGCGGAGCGCTATGATATCAGCGCCGTAATCTATGTCATACGCGAGTCCCAGAAAGGGATCATTATCGGGAAAGGCGGGGCCGCACTGAAAAAGGTAGGCACCCAGGCCCGTATCGAAATGGAGGATTTTTTCCAGAAAAAGGTCTTCCTGAGACTTTTCGTCAAGACTGACCCCGACTGGAGGGAAAACAAAAAAGAACTCAAAAGGTTCGGCTACGAATACTAAAACTTTTGGAGAACATATATGGAGATGGATGATATGGACCTGCCTGTAGAAGGACAGGGGGATGAATACAATGACGCACCTGTGGAAGAGGGGCAGTCATCAGGAAAATTCGACAAGCTGCTAAGCGAGAACAGCCGGAAGTACAAGCTTTCCGGAATGTTCAAGGAATGGTTCCTGGACTATTCCTCATACGTAATACTCCAGAGGGCCGTCCCTCATATCATCGACGGACTGAAGCCGGTACAGCGCCGTGTGCTCCATGCCATGTACAGAAAAGATGACGGGCACTACACCAAAGTGGCCAATCTGGTGGGTGAAGCCATGCAGTTCCACCCTCACGGAGACGCTTCCATACTCGGGGCGCTGGTACAGCTCGGACAGAAGAACCTGCTGATAGACTGTCAGGGAAACTGGGGAAACATCATCACCGGTGACCCTAACGCTGCAGCCAGGTACATAGAGGCGAGACTTTCGAAATTCGCCAAGGAAGTGGTTTTCAACCCGAAAATCACCAACTGGATGACATCCTACGACGGCAGGAACCAGGAACCGGTAGAACTGCCCGTAAAGTTTCCCCTGCTTCTGGCCCAAGGCGCGGAAGGTATCGCCGTAGGCCTTGCCTCCAAGATACTTCCCCACAACTTCAACGAACTGATCGATGCCTCGATAGCCATCCTCAAAGGCGAAGATTTCGAACTTCTGCCGGACTTCCCTACAGGGGGTTACGCCGACTGCTCGAAATACAATAAAGGACAGAGGGGAGGCACAGTAAAGGTACGTGCCAAAATCGAGAAGCTCGACAAGAACACCATCGCCATTACCGAAGTGCCATACGGCAAGACCACTCACATGGTCATCGAATCCATCATAAAGGCCAAGAACAAAGGCAAGATCAAAATCAAGAAAATCGATGACCTCACTACCGTGCAGGCGAACCTTGTCATACATCTCCCGAACGATGTCTCGCCGGACAAGACAATAGATGCCCTCTACGCTTTCACCGACTGTGAAGTATCCATATCACCGAACGCCTGCGTAATTGTGGAAAACAAGCCGCAGTTCCTCAATGTCAATGACATACTCGTCTACGACACCATGCACACCAGGGATCTTCTGGGACAGGAGCTGCAGATAAGGCTGGACGAGCTGGAGAGCGACTGGCATTACAGCTCTCTGGAGAGGATATTCTTCGAAAACAAGGTCTACAAGATTCTGGAGAAGGATTCCAGAAGCTGGGAAGAACAGCTTGACGATGTATTCAGCACGATGAAAACCTACCAGGGGCTTCTCAAGAGGGAAATCATAATGGACGACATCAACAGGCTGGTGGAAAAGCCTGTAAGGAAAATCTCCAAATTCGATGTCAAGGCGCTGGACGAGAAACTGAAAGGAATCGAAGCTGAAATCGACGAGGTCTCCAACCATCTGGAGCATCTTACCGAATTCACCATCAACTATTTCAAGAATCTCAAGAAAAAATACGGAGGAGAATTCCATAGACAGACCGAAATCGTCAACTTCGAGTCCATTACCGTCTCCCGCGTAGTGAACAACAACGCGAAACTCTACGCCAACATGTCCGACGGATTCGTCGGCATCGGTCTCAAGAAAGAGGACAATGCGGACTTCATCTGCGACTGCTCCGACCTTTCCGAGATCATCGTATTCCGCAAGGACGGAAAATACAGCGTCACCAAAGTCAGTGACAAGGCCTTCTTCGGCAAGGACCTCCTGTATGTAGGGCTGTTCGACAGAAACGATGCCAGGACAATATACAACGCAATCTACCGTGACGGGAAAAGCAGTATCACATACGCCAAACGGTTTGCCGTAACCAGTATCACAAGGGACAAGGAATATGACCTGACAACCGGAGCTCCAGGATCGGCAGTCCTGTGGTTCACTGCCAACGGCAACGGAGAAGCAGAAACCGTCCGCATCAATCTCAGACCGCGTCCGAAACTGAAGAAATCATCCTTCGAGTATGACTTCTCCTCACTGGCAATCAAAGGCCGGGCTTCAAGAGGGAATCTGGTATCGAAAAATCCAATACAGCGCATATATCTCAAATCGAAGGGGATATCCACAATCGGAGGAAAGGATATCTGGTTCGACCAGGATATAAACAGGCTCAACGAAGACGGCAGAGGCCTTTATTTAGGACAGTTCAACACCGGAGAGCACATCCTGGCCATCTTCAGCGACGGCACATACTACACTACGTCTTTCGACCTGAGCAACAGATATCAGGAGAACCTGCTGAAAATAGAAAAGCTTGACACCGGGAAAACCTATACGGCAATATACTATGACGGCAGGCAGGAATGTTTCTATATCAAGAGATTCTCTTTCGATGTGAGCGACAATACGCTTCTGTCTTTCATCGCCGAAGAAAAAGGGTCGTATCTGGTGGAAGTCAATGATGACAGGCATCCTCAGATAGAAGTGGTTTTCGGAGGGAAACATGAATACAGGGCTGCCGAGCACATAGATGCGGAAGAATTCATCGGAAAGAAAGGAATACAGGCAAAAGGCAAGAAAGCAAGCCAGTACGAAATAAAGGAAATCAGGTTCATCGAGCCGTTGCACAAACCGGAAGACGATGCCGCCGAAGAAGATAACGGAGACAGCGGGATACCGGAAGAGGACAGCGTAATGCCGGATAACGGTGACATCCGGACGGACAATGGCGGCCCCGCTGACGAAGACGGAACGGACGAACAGCTCAGCCTGTTCTGACAACCATATCATCCCGGATATGGTCCGGGATCCGGAGATTTGCTATGATCATATCATTGACAGGATTTATGGGATGCGGGAAAAGCAGTGTAGGCAAGGCCCTTGCCTCGCTGCTTTCCTGTCCTTTTGTAGATCTTGACACATATATAGAGCGGCGCGAAGGCCGGAAAATCCCCGAAATCTTCAAGTCGGACGGAGAAGCCGGATTCAGGCGTATAGAACAGGCAGCATTGGCCGAAGTCACAGCAGGACAGGAGACTATGTCCGTATTGTCCCTCGGAGGAGGGACTCTCACTACTCCGGAATGTGCAGAGAAAGTGAAAAAAGTGACCCTGTGCTTTTATCTCAGGGCTTCTGTCGGCAAGCTGATGCATAACCTTGAGAACGATTTCGAGGGAAGGCCCATGCTTGGGCAGTCCTTGCATAATCCGGATAAATTGCGCATGCGGATTGAGACGCTCATGAAAGAGCGGGAAGACGTATATGAAGATACTGCACGGTATATCATTGACATTGACGGTAAGGAGTTCAATGAAATTGCATCTGAAATAGCCGACGTACTGAAAAAGGAGGTTCCCCTGCGCGTAAATACGGAAACCACTCCGCAAAAGAAAACCGTTCTGGACCCGCTGCGCAGAAAAGAAGTGGCACTGACGCCTGAAGAAGAAGTAAGGCAATGGTGCATCCGGGAACTTCTCCACGGACAGATGAAAGTACCTATGCACATGATGATGAGCGAAACCGGATTCAGGCTCGGCGGCAAACAGTTCCGGGCGGATATCCTGATATATGACAGGGACACGGAACCTTTGGCCGTAGTGGAGTGCAAACGGCCGGAAACGGCCATTGACAGGAACGTTCTGGAACAGGCGATAAGGTACAACATGGTCCTGTCCGTCAAATTCATAATCATAACCAACGGCATCCGGACTTACATATTCAAGAAAGGGAAAGACGGATACAGTCCGCTCCGGAGCGCACCGGTTTTTGAAGAAATGCTGAAATAAAAGCCTAAATTTGCACCGTAAAACCTGAAGCATACAATGAGCACCATCACAGAAGGGTTCCTTGACCACAAGATATTCAACATCGTATCACGGACGGCAGAAAAACTCGGCGTCAGGGCGTTTGTCATAGGCGGATATGTAAGGGACTGCTTTCTGGGCAGACCGTGCAAGGACATCGACATAGTAGTGGAAGGAAGCGGAATAGAACTGGCCGGAGCAGTAGGAGAAACAGTAAAGAGCAATGTATCCGTATTCAAGAATTTCGGTACGGCCATGCTGCGCTACCGCGGTATGGAAGTAGAGTTCGTCGGCGCCAGGAAAGAATCCTACAGGAGGAATTCGCGCAAGCCGATCGTAGAAGACGGAACTCTTGAAGATGACCAGCTCAGAAGGGATTTCACGATAAATGCAATGGCATTCAGCCTGCAGAAAGAGGACTTCGGTGCGCTTGTAGACCCGTTCGGCGGGATACGTGACCTTGCTGCCGGCATTATCCGCACTCCGCTGGATCCGGATACGACATACAGCGACGATCCGCT
The DNA here is from genome assembly GCA_017695115.1 of Candidatus Cryptobacteroides avicola. Lineage (GTDB taxonomy): Bacteria > Bacteroidota > Bacteroidia > Bacteroidales > UBA932 > Cryptobacteroides > Cryptobacteroides avicola. Next base: position 112,899 of record JADILV010000024.1, read on the forward strand.
CAGGATGATAAGGGCGATAAGGTTCGCGACGAAACTGACTTCCGGAGAAAGAGTGTTCCGGATTGTCCCTGAATCGCTTGAATCCATAAGGAAAAACAGGGACAGACTGTCCATACTGTCCAGAGAAAGGATTACGGAAGAACTGAACAAGATACTGGTCTGCGAAAAGCCTTCGATCGGATTCAGGCTGTTGGATGAAACCGGACTTTTAGAATACATCCTCCCGCAGCTGACATGCCTCAAAGGGGTGGAGACAGTCGAGGGAAAAGGACACAAGGAAAACTTCAGCCACACGCTTGAGGTCCTGGATAACGTGGCGTCATACGAAGCTGCCATGATTTCCGAAGGAAAACTGTTCGACTATGACTATGAGGACGGGACGGAAGTCGTACGTCCGCGTACCGGGCCGAATCTGTGGCTCAGATGGGCGGCCCTCCTGCACGACATAGCCAAGCCGGCCACCAAACGGTATTCCCCGAATACCGGCTGGACATTCCACGGGCACGAAGTCGTCGGCGCAAGAATGATCCCAAAGCTGTTCCAGCAGATGAAACTCCCGCTGAACGAAAAGATGAAATATGTCCAGAAGCTCGTGAGCCTGCACCTCAGACCCATTGCCCTTGTAACGGATGAAGTCACGGATTCCGCCGTAAGACGGCTGCTTTTCGATGCAGGGAACGACATAGATGACCTCATGCTGCTGTGCAATGCGGACATCACATCCAAAAACCTTAAAAAAGTAGAACGGCTAAGGAAGAACTTTGAATTGGTGAAGCAGAAACTTGCGGATGTGGAAGCCAAAGATGCCATAAGGAATTTCAAGAATCCGATAACCGGAGAATATATTATGCAGCTTTACGGCATTCCGCCATGCCGGGAAATAGGAATCATCAAGGAATATGTAAAGAACGCCATCCTGGACGGTGTAATCGAGAACAGGTTCGAGGAAGCGGACAGGCTGATGAGGGAAAAGGCCGCCGAACTCGGCTTCACGGAAAAGTTATCGTAACCGGACTCAAATACGATGTCCCTGATAGACAAATATCTGGAATACATAGCCAATGTCCGCAGATATTCAAGGCGGACACAGGAAATCTATGCCGAGGTCCTGAAGGACTTTACGAAATTCGCAATCACCGAGGCAGCCTCCCCGGAACAGGTCACCGACCTCATGCTCAAAGAATCCCTTACTCCACTGGTAATCAGAGGCTACGAGATGAATCTACTGGATAAAAGAGGGCTCAGCCCCAGGACAGTAAACCTGCATATTTCAGTACTGAGCGGGCTCTGCAGATTCCTGATGAAAACGGATATCCTTACCGCGAACCCGGCCAAAGCCGTATCCAGGCCTAAACAGGAAAAACGGCTGCCCGTATTCTACCGCAAGGATGCCATGGCCGGATACTTTGCGGAAAGCGACATTTTTGCAGGAGAAGACATCCTGACATCTCCGGAAGAATTCATGGAACGCTATACGGCAGCAAAGTCCAGACCGGGATACAGGATAGAAAATGATCCGGTATATTCCGAAATGTCAAAACTTGCAGAAAAGCCGGACAGGTTTGCCGCATGGCTTTTCGAAAAACGGCTTAAAAGGGCTATCGTATCCACCCTGTATGCTACGGGGATACGAAGATCCGAACTCGTTTCCATGAGAAGGGACAGCATAGATTTCGACAGACGGATAATGAGAGTCACCGGTAAAGGGGATAAAACAAGAGAAATTCCTCTGGTTCCTTCTCTTTGTAAAGAAATTTCATTATATTTACAAGCAGTTGAGGCGACAGTCTGTGGAAACCGGCAGTGGGACTCGCCGCTGTTTGTCACATCAAGGGGAACGGATATCTACCCCGAATATGTAGACAGGGCAGTCAAAAGCGAGCTCGGAGGCACAGAAGGGTTCACTGCAAGGAAATCCCCGCATGTCCTGCGACATACACTGGCTACAGAGCTACTTGAAGATGGGACAGACCTTAATTCCATAAAGGAACTTCTGGGACACTCTTCTCTCGCTGCCACACAGGTATATACCCACAACTCCATCGCCAAACTGAAGAAAGTATATGAAACTGCCCATCCACGGGCAAAAAGCGGAGGTAAACATGGAGATTAGAATCCAATCCATCAAATTCAACGCAGACCAGAAACTCCTTGACTTCGTAGAGAAGAAGGTTTCGAAGCTGGAGAAGTTCCATGACGGGATCATCGGAGTAGATGTAGCGCTTTCGCTACTGGCAGAGCACCAGAACAAGAATGTAAAGGTTCATGTTCAGATTCCCGGAAATGACGTGGTAATAGAAAGAAACGCAAAAACGTTCGAGGACGCATTAGTCGATTGCGTAGATATCCTCAAAGACAAACTTGTAAGGGCAAAGGAGAAAAGGAACAATTAAAATACAGGACAATACATACACGGTAATAAACAAAAGCGGGCGCCACGAATTGTGGCGCCCGTATATTTTTACCAGGGAAGGCCCCCTGTCACCATCCTTCGGCAATGTTGTCCGCAATCATGGAAACAAGGCGGGTGCGGGCTTCTACAGAGGCCCACGCTATATGGGGAGACAGTATCATGCGCTCCTTATGTACCATCTTCATAAAAGGGCTGTCTTCCGGAAGAGGCTCCGAAGAAAAGACATCCAGCGCCGCACCGGCAATCAGGCCGGCATCCACGGCGTCAGCCAGGGCAGCCTCATCGACTATTCCTCCTCTGCCCATATTCACCAGAATGGCGGACCGTTTCATCAGACCGATCTGGTCTTTCCCTATAAGACCTGCCGTACGCTCATTATACGGAGCATGGACAGAAACTATGTCGGACTCCGACATCAGCCGTTCAAGAGGAAGGCTCGGATAATCCTTGCAATGCGATGTGCCGGACGTCGAGAAATAGCACACTTCCATCCCGAATGCCTCCGCTACTTTGGCGACTCCGGTCCCGATATTTCCCATACCTATGATACCCAGTTTCTTCCCTGCCAGTTCATGATACGGGACAGAGACATCGGTGAAAATACCGCTGCGGCTGTATCTGCCGGACTTGACACATCCGTCGAAATATGCGCTCCTGCCTTCAAGGGCCAGAATGTGCATGAATGTGGTCTGCACCACAGACCCCGTAGAGTATCCGGCCACGTTCCTCACTGGAATGCCTTTGGAAGCAGCATAGTCAAGATCAATATTGTTGACACCTGTTGCGGCCTCGCAGATAAGTTTCAGGCACCGGGCCGCATCTATAAGTTCCCTGGTGACCCTGATTTTATTGACTATAAGGACCTCGCAGTCACATACACGCTCCAGAGCTTCCTGCGGAGTGGATGTCTCATAGCAGACAAGCTGCCCCAAAGCCTGTATCGGAGAGAACGAAATGTCGCTGCCCATCGTTGCAGCATCAAGAAAGACTATCTTCATTTTCCTATGGATCTGTATTTCCTGTCTATGGTTCCGGAAATGTCATATACGTCAAAAAATACGAAAAGAGGATGAAACCGTCAGGAAACATCCTCTTCAACGTGCGCAGGATCAGAGTCGAACTGACACGCCATTTCTGGCACTACCTCCTGAGAGTAGCGCGTCTACCAATTTCGCCACCTGCGCCTCAAAAGTGGATGCAAAGATATAAAAGGTTTTTGAATTTGAAACTATTTTTTTCAAATTATTACATCAAAAGACACTGTAGTCTCCCAATCATTGACTTTGAAAACCACATCGGCCTTGGCGTAATCTATCTCGACGCTGACATCCTCCAGATCTTCGGCTTTCCAGTCATAGCCGCTTTTTACTATATATTCCCCGAGTGCGAATTCCCTCAGAATATCATTGTCCTCGGCTATCCTGAGAATCAGGGAAGAGTCATACTGCCGCGGAATCCTGACACTGCACAATCCGGCCTGGTCAGGTATCGGAGAATATTCAAAAGCCCCGGGAACGGTTTCTCCACTGCAAGTGTATCCGCACGCATTGCCTGTTACGGAAAGTGAATAAGGATAGTCGCCTTCCGACTTGATGTCGATAGTGACCCTGCAGAAGGATTTGTGCAGCATGGCTGTCAGGGACACCGATTCCTTGTCCGTATCAAGCTGTTCGGTCTGCAGGTACAGTTCCGGGAACTGTTCCCCTTCATTGACTGTAAACCCTTTGCCCGCAACAGAATCCCCCGTCCATCCGCTATAAATGTCCACTGTCGTGGATACCCGCCTGGCACGGAATGTATAAAGTTCGTCATATCTGGCGGACGGGACCCTGTCGTCAAGGACCACGGCCCCGTCTGTCAGTGCAAGTATGTCAGTTATGCCGTGCCTGACAGAATCGATTCCGGAAAAATCCACCATTACGGTACACGGACATTGAGTCCTGTCCTCCTTTATTGAGCATCCGGTCAGCACCGTCAGTACAATAATCTGAAATACAATGTTTTTCATAAAATCAGATAGTAACACTTGTATCAGACCCTTCCTCCCATGAATTGACGGTCACGGTAAATGTGGCCTGCGAATAGGAGACCGGAGTGTCCGGGTTTTCCGACCCGATACGGGTGATTACAAGTTCCGATATATTGTATGTATGGTTGTTCTTTATATCCGATATGGAAATAGGGTAATAGCACAGTTTGCCGTTTATCGATGCCTCTACAACGAGTCTGGTACAGCGTGCCGATCCTGCTTTTCCGGCCGTGGCAGGGTTGGGATAACAATAGAAATAATGGGCTACAGAATACGGGGCCGAACTGGAAGCGACAGCAGCGGTAAGATCCTTACTGTTCAGGAGGGATGGAAGGTCCCCGTCCTTGTCGCATTTGCCTGCGTTGTACCATACGGTAGGAGTATAGGCATTTCCCTGAGAAGCGTCTGCCCCATACCTGGTGTCTCCATATTTCATATCCCCGGCAGCGTTCACCAGATAGATTCTCTTTATCTGGATAGAAGTGCCGTTATACTGTGGAAGTTCCAGTTTGTTGGTAATCTTCTGTATAGACACTCTTGCCACCATTCTGGTCACCGGTATTGACACCGTTCCGGAAGCAGCGGATACATCCTTGGAGGCTGAACCGTACATGACAAAAGCTCCGGGGGCATTGTCTTTCAGATTCGATATCCTGGCATCCAGAGCAGCCTTGGTCAGGGCATTATTGATATCGGGAGCATTGGCCAGAGCCACTATGGTCTTTGTACCTGATGTACATTGGGTGACTACCTTATTCGACAATGACTTGCCGTAAGCCTCCAGGACTCCGCTGCTGCGGAATACATAGATCTGCAGTGAATTCACTTTTGCCTCATCGGCTACTGACTGGGCTTTTACGGCAGGTCCAGGCACCGAGATTTCCAGCGGGAACCGGGTTTCTTCAATTGTGTCCACCGAAACATTTTCTTTTGAACATCCGGATGCAGCCAGGATCATGGCAATGGCTGCGAAAATAAATTTCGTTTTCATCATAATTGTTCTGTTTTATTCATATTTTAAAGTAAACATTTGGATTTCAGGGTCCAGACGTCCGCGATGCAGCATCGACGGATCCAGTCCGACACATTTGTCATAAATTTCAGAGGCTTCATCCTCCCTGCCCAGTCTGGACAAGGCGAGAGCCTTAAGATACAAGGCTCTGGCGGAAAGATCCCCGAGTCCGTCCAGTATTTCCAGCGCCTTGGAATCATATCCTGAGGACAGGTATGCAAGGGCGGAATTGTAGTCACGGTATTTCCCCAGTATCTCTACCGCCTTCGAGTAATCCAGAGATGTCAGCGCCTCTACACCCTTCATATAGACAGAATCCAGTTCCGAAGTATAGACCGTATCTCTGGCCATATTCTTCCTGTGCAGGTAGAAATCGAGCCTGACTGTCCTCAGTCTTGGATATATTTTCTCTCTCAGGTATCTGTACTCGGGCAGGCCGTGCAGCACGGTTTCGGAACTGTCAGGGCTCTGCTGATACGGCAATGAAAGGATCCTGTTCCTGGATGCGGAGGATACAGAAGGATCATTGGCCACAATAGCGGCAAACAATTTCCAGTTTTCAGGTATTGATGCACTCCTCAGAATGCCTGCGGAACCGTTTCCGGTGCTTTCAGACAGGAGTTTCATAACAGTCTCCGCACGGCGGCCGGCCAAAGAGGAATTGTACCTGTAGCTCCCTTCCAGTGAACACGATGCGGTGACAACCACTGAATCGGCCTCATAATCGTTCATACCCAGCATGGATTCCATGTTACCGCGTATCCTGGCGAGTTCCGCGGCATTGGCGGCTACAAGAGTATCGAGATCCGCAGAGCCCTTGCCGAAATCCAGCACTGCATTCGTATAGTCATATACATTACGTTCCACCACTACAGACCTGTAATGCGGAGAAAGGTCTGCCAATGTCGAAAGCGAACTGACATAGAAATCGATCCTGCTCCTGCCGGGAAGGCTGTAGACAAGCCTGCCGTCTTCGTAGATGCCTCCGGAAATGGTCACAGGTATCTTCTTGAGCCCGGGACGGCTTTCTACCGTCTGGGTATAACGGTAGCATACTTCACCTCCGGAAGTCATTACGGTATCCAGCCGCACCCAGCCTGTCAGACCTCCTGTCAGCTTCTCCAGCATCATTTCCGATTTCTCTTCTTTCTTCCGGTTCCGCCGGACAAGTCCGTCACGGGTATAATGTCTGAGAACCTCGCTGCGGGTCACACCGAATATGCTTGCCGCCTCCGGATCGGAGATAACGGACGTATCGTTCTTCATGGCATAGATCCCGGGATAGTTCCTTTCAATGAAAATCTCCAGAGGCCTGACCATCACAAATCCCGAACTGTCCCTGATTATCGATGAAACGAACTCCTTGTAGCGCTCGTATCCCCTCATCTGCTGCGATCTGTATCCGGCTCCGGTCACAAGAACCGGGTCCAGACGCAATGAATCTTCACCCACGGCCATCTCCGGAAAAATCCTGAGCTGCCATCTGGAAGAGACAAGTGCGGAAGGTACTGTAACATCAAATTCTACGGTAACCTTTCCGGCCCGCTCCGCAACATTCCTGAAACGGGCTACCACTTTCGATGCATTGATAACGTCAACCGCTACCATCTCCCCTGTCTCCAGATCCTTTACGGCATTCATTATGGACGGACCGTCATCTTTCTCTGCAGCAGTCTTCCCGGCCACAGCAGTATCCGTATCTTCATCCTCTTCATAAGAAGGTACCGATACATCCACGTCAACGCGTGACCTGCTGATATCCGCAAGCTGTCTTGAGCCTGAACAGGAAGCCGCCAGAATCACCATCAGACACAAAAACTTTCTTCCCAACATGTCAGAATACATACGAAAGAGAAATCATCACATCATTCGGGAGGAGGAATGCCCCTTCACCCTTTTCTGTAGTAAGTCCGCATGACGGACAACTGTAATACACATACCTGCCGTAGCCGCCCCACAGGCCTATTCCGAACTCTATGTTCAGATGCGGATGGAGCATGTACGTATATCCGGCACCTGCGCCTATTCCGAATCTGTCGCCTTCCTCGGTAGAAGGATCCGGCAGACCTCCGGTATTGTATTCCTGGTATTGCAGCTTGCCGGAAAACCACCACCCGGAATATGTATGCCACAGCCAGTATCTGGCTCCTGCAGCGTAACTCTGCTGCCTGTCCTGCAGCTGCTTTCCGGGCTTGTCCTTATTGAATGTCCACGGATTGTACCTTACTGATGCCGCAACGCTCCAGTGTCTGGACACGGCATAGGAGGCTTCCGCATTAAGCGTAGCGAAATCCAGGTATCCGAGCAGGTCCGTAGAGACCGATATCCTCTGTCCGTATGACGCATTCGCCGACAGAAAAGCCGTAAAGGCCATCAGGACATATTTCACAACCGCTTTCATTCCGAACACCTGTATCTGTTGAATGCCTGGTTGATAACCGTCCCCTTATCCGGATACATGGAAACAAGACGCCCTTTAAGAAGATCCGTATCCGTGACATCCGACTGCATGGCACCGAGTATTTCGGACCTGGTCACACCACGTTCATCAAGGACTCTGAATATCTGCGGAGAGAACCAGTTGGAACTTCCGAACGAAGGGACATTGCCGCCATATCTTTCCTTGTACATGATGCTTTCCAGATAATAGGCCCACATCTCTCCGACGGCACAGTAACCGGCATCGGTTTCATTCCCTGTCCCGTAGGTCATCCCTCCGGAAGTCGCATAGGATTTCATTATATACATGATATACCTGTCCCAATACTCTCTCCCCACCTGGGCGAAATGGCTTGCATGTGCCAGTTCATGGCAGACGGCGCTGTAGATACTGTCATAATCGTCCAGACCTTTTGTCCCAAGAGTAATGTCCGGAGCAAAAAAGGCTATTACCGATGAAAATACGCCGAGGAACTTCTTTATATACTTGCTCTCTACGACTGTCCCGTGATGGATCATTACCGCACTACTTGCATCCAGCGAATGGAAAAGCCATATCCTCAGGTCGGCAGGCGGCGGAGTTATCCCCATGTCATCAGACGAACATCTTGTGATATAATCGTATGCGGCGTTATTGACGACACTTCTGGTAAACATTGTCCTGTCAGAATCTGCGGTTATGGTATAATCCAGTCCGTTCGGTGACGTTTTCCCCAACGCGGAAGTGGACGCCGGCACGAGCAGTTTGTTGAATCCGATGGCAAAGCCCTTTTCATTCTTATATATGAGGCGGTATCTTACCTTTGCCGAATATTTTTTCGGAATGGTATAGTAACCGTCACGGTCAGTATAGGTATGGGAATATTTCACGAAAGTATTGCACCGGACCCGGACTCCGGCCAGACCGAAAGGCTTTCCTCCGTTGACCCTGTCATCAACAATGGTTATCCTGCCTGAAGGCTGCACCTTCTTTCCTCTGGCGCCGGCCGCTACAAGCATATCCGCGTTGCCTGTCAGTCTGTATGCCTCCCTCTCCACGGCTTCCCAGTCAATCCCGTCTGCAGAACGCTCCGGAGCATCATTCTCAGTAATGAAGCACTCGTCTATGACCTCATAATAGATGTCCGGAAACACATAATCATGGGGAACAACCGCATACTGCCAGGTCACTTTCTCGTCATCTATCTGGGGATCATGATAATAGTCCCCGTCTTTGACAATAGCATAATCAAGAGGATAGTCTGAAAGGTCCAGATCCGATATCAGATCGAAATCATTCTGGTCTACAGGAAGGAATCTTACATAAAGATGCGTAGGCTTCACCTCCACCCTGCCTCTTGTCGGGTACACCGATGCGATGGCGGCAGATATGTTTTCTGTCGTATACGGGTTCTCCAGCCTTTCTCCGAGAACTATCATACCGTGTGATACCTGTCCGTCATCCGGAGAAGAACCTGACGAGGAATCGAATCCTCCTTTGCTGCATGACATCACGGCCACGGCCAGCACAATAAATCCAAATAATCTGTCCATAGTTTCTGTTTTTTAACCGTGGCAAAATTACCTGGACTTATCCGTGTTCTTAAATAGACAAACGTTTAATTAAAAAACATGCCCCACAGGCATCTGCAGGGCATGTTTTATATGACAAACTACTGAAAAAATGCAGCAAAAATCAGAAATAGGCCACCGTTTTCTGTTCGATGGAGGAAATGATATTGTTGGCCATACGGCTTACACCGAAACGGAAAAGACTCCTGTCAAGCCATTCTTCTCCGAGTACGGTAGACACTATCATATAATAAGATACGGCATCCATGGCCGTCGATATTCCTCCGGCAGGCTTGAATCCTACCTTGCGGCCGGTCTTTCTGTAATATGCCGCAATACACTCGCACATGGTATATGCAGCGGCAGGAGTTGCGTTCACGCTTACCTTGCCGGTAGAGGTCTTTATAAAATCCGCGCCTGCTTCCATCGCGAGGAATGACGCCTTTGCTATAAGTTCCGGAGACAGGAGCAGGCCTGTTTCCAGGATCACTTTCAGGTGTACCTGTCTGCCCTGCTGCGCAGCCTTTTCATCAATGCAGGAGCGGATCTGCCGTATCTCATCAGAAGCCCTCTCATAGTCACCCTCAAGAAAACAGTTGAGAGGCAGCACGACATCTATTTCATCAGCCCCTTTCTCTACGGCCATAGAACACTCCAGGAGCTTTACCTCTATGAAACTCTGAGATGAAGGGAAGCATCCTGCCACGGCAGTGATATGCACTTCATCGCAAGCCTTGCATGTCTTCACCGTCTCTACAAAATCAGGATAGACACATATTGAGGCAGGAAGAGGATAGCCGGGATATTCCTTCTGCAGGTCATTGACTTTTCCTACAAGCCTGCGAATGGACGAAACCGTATCATCCGTTTTCAGTGAAGTGACATCCATCATGGAAAAGCACGAAAGGAGTACGTGTCTTGAAGCCATGTTTTCAAGATTGGCGGCTATCAGATCCAGAGACCTCCCCATAGCCTCCTTGTCAGGGGTATAGCCGTATTCTGCAAAATAATCTTTCATATTGTATACTTATTCCTTAATCTTTGAATCGATTATAATGGTGACAGGACCGTCATTGAGCAAAGATACCTTCATATCGGCTCCGAATACTCCTCTGCCTGCCGTCCTGCCAAGTTCGGCATCCACCTTCATGCAGAACTTTTCATAAAGAGGAACAGCCACGTCAGGTTTTGCCGCCCTGATATAGGAGGGCCTGTTGCCTTTGACGGTAGAAGCGTACAGGGTAAACTGGCTCACCACCAGAATTTCACCGCCCGTATCTTTTACTGACAGGTTCATAACCCCATTCTCATCGTCGAATATGCGTAATGCGGCTATTTTCCTTGCCGTCCATTCCAGATCGGCCTCCGTATCTTCATCCACAAAGGCGGCCAGTACCAGCAGGCCTTTACCGATGAATGACGAGTATCCCGTGTCCGGAATATCCACACGGGCATTCTTTACCCTCTGAATGACAGTTCTCATGGCATTACCCCCTTATCTGGATATTGAAACCTTTATCCGTCAACGGCTTGACCAAAGCGGACATTTCTTCCGCCGAAAGTTTTTCCAGACCCTTTTCCGGTGTCTCACGGTCTATGGTATAGACCATCACTTCCCTCGGATGCAGTCTTTCCACTATGTCCATCCAGCCCTCCAGCCAGAGAGCGTCCGCCGGATCACATCCGCCTCCCCTCAGGAACATGGTCTGCAGAATGAAATCTCCGCCGAAAGCCGACAGGTTACGCACTACATCCTCCACATGGTATCCTGCAGCCGGCCTGTTGACAGTCCTTGCCCCGGAATCAGTAGGGGCATCTATCTTCATGACTGGGTTGTCTATTTTCTTCAATGCCCCGAGTACATCCGGACGGGATATCATCGTGGCATTGGAAAGCACGGTAATGACGGCATCAGGAAGATACCTGTCCCTCATTTCAACGGTAACATCGATTATCCCGGCAAAATCCGGATTCAGAGTAGGTTCCCCGTTACCTGAAAAAGTAATGGAATCCACTTTGACACCGTCTGCGGCCAGTTCGGGGAATTTCTTTTCCATAGCGGCACGGACAGCCTCTTTATCAGGCATCCTGCCCACTCCGCGGCTGTCTTTGTTCCAGCCGCACTCGCAGTAAATACAATCAAAGTTACAGAGTTTCCCTTCCGGAGGAAGCAGATTCACTCCTAAAGAAGAACCGAGCCTCCTGCTATGGATCGGGCCGAAAACTATATCTTCAAATCTCAACATCTGTCATTGTAATATTAACCGGATCATCAGATTCGCCGTATTCGTGATGACAGGGGCAAGGTCAGACTATCCTTTCTGACCGGCTCTCCGCGGTAAGCCTCCCGTCCCCGGCAACATTCTCTATCAGCACCAGACCCGGCTTCTTTCCCGGGACTATAGACCCGAACTCCTTCTCTTTCCCGAGGAATGCGGCCCCGTTAAGGCAGGCCCATGTCAATATCTCCCCGAGACCGAGTTCCGGGAACGCGCTTTGGAGACAGTACATTTCCTTTACCATGTCCAGAGTATCGTTGCTCGAAAGAGAATCTGTTCCGAGAGTCAGTTTCATGCCTTTCCGGCGCATCATCCCTACAGGTGGCAGGGCATTGTGTATGAAGATATTCGACAAAGGACACAATGCGATATAGGCACAAGGCATCGCAGACTGCACGGCATCGGCGGCTTCATCCGTCAGGCAGACTTCATGGACAAGCAGGATATGCTCCGTAAACGGAGCCGGATGCACTTTTGCAAGCCTGTCCATAAAATAGAACAGCGAAGGTCTGCCGGATACCGGCGGAGTACTCATACCCAGACGCTTCCTGTTGTCATACAAGGCGCCGCTTCCCGAAATGACCATCCGCTCCTCCTCGGGGCTTTCCTGCGAATGGTACGACAGATAACCCGACTTCAGGGCATCTGCACTGGCTGCCGTCAACAGTTCCGGACTCATCGTGTAGCAAGAATGAGGCGTAGGGGCGGCATCAAGCCCGTATTCCAGTGCCTTCTTCTGAAGACTGCGCACCGAGTCCATGACTTTCGCACAGTCCTGCGGTTCGGACCCGAAGACTTCAAGGAAAGTTCTCGTATAAAGAGGTGAAGAAGCCTTGGCCTGAAAACTTTCGTCCCCGTTGCTTATATCCGCCATAGCAGTAACACCCTGGCGCCACAGTCTGTCCATCCATTCCCGGATACAGGACATGCGTGCAGACCTGTCCGAACTGTCTCTCAAGGCATTTATCTGGTCAATGAATCCGGCCATTCCAGTATTCCTGGCGAACTTTCCCCTGAGATGGGACAATTCGATATGGCAATGGGCATTCACGAAACCCGGCACAAGAATCCCTTTATGGAATTCCGGCTCCCCGGAAGGATTCCCGCATGCTCCCACGGCTATGACCGTACCGTCGGTTTCATCATATTCGACGAAACCGTCCGCTATAGGACCGGAACCGTCCAGCGTGTAAATATATTCTGCTGCTACTCGTTTCATCGGCAAACCTTTTATTTGCGCTCCATCTGCAATCTGTCCAGCTTTTTCGGAGCAAGTGGAGCACTGACAGATGTCCGGACATGTTCCACCTCCCGTTTTCCCGTACCCTCAATCTTCCTCACGTCAGTATCTCCGGTATCTTCCTCCGGTACGGCACCGGAATCAGGCGGGACGGAGGACAGGGAAGCGGTATCCGCAGGTATTTCGATCCTGGGACCTATATATAGGGTATCATAACCTTTCTGGACATCGAAGTCGAAAGATCCTCCTGTAGAATCTATGTAAAACACCAGACTGTCTACCGTGAGCAGGTCCCTGTTTGCCATTCCTGACAGGAAGAAGATCCTCTCGGGACGGAAAGATGCCGTGACTGCCTCCGAATGTGAAAGGGATTCAAGACGCGCCTTTTCCGCCCTGAGTTCCTTTCTCTTGTCTTCCAGTATCTCCACTGTCCTCTTAAGTATCCTGACATACCGGTCCGGATCCTTTATGTAATAGGCCATGCTGCATCTGTAATCATCGGAAGTGTATCCATGAGCCTCAAATACAGGTTCATACACCAACAGCGTGTCGGCCATCCTCCTTGCGTCCGGCTCTCTGGAAATCTTCTGGTCCAGAACAAACATCTCCGCATAGATTTCAGCCATCTCATCCCGCGGGATGACCTTGTCCCTCTTGCCGCAGGAAAGAGCAGAGACGGCCAGCATGACCGAAAATACGATATACTTTAAAGCAGCACGCATATACATTACCTCAACGCCGCCCCGAATTCATTGGTAAATGTGGCAAGCAGCCGGGACATGACTTTATCCACTTCATTGTCGGTCAGGGTCTTTTCCGGATCCTGAAGGACGAATGCCATGGCATACTGCTTTTTGCCCTGAGGAATCTTGTCCCCTCTGTAGACATCGAACAGGGAAACGTTCTTGAGAAGTTTCTTCGCGCTCTTGAATGCGGCTTTACGCAGCTGCGCATACTCCACGCCCTCATCGAGAAGAATAGCCAGGTCGCGGCGAACCTCCGGGAATTTAGGCAGTTCCTTATACTTGATCCTGTCTCTTTTTACAAGTTCGAAGAATACAGGCCAGCTGATTTCCGCAGCGAATACAGGCTGCTTGATACCGAACTGTTTCAGCCTTGCAGGGGCTACCGTACCCATCACCGCAAGCTGTTCACCGGAGCCGGAAAGTTTATATACCAGTCCTTCAGAAAACATATCAGACGGTGCCGCATCATATTCCATCGAATAGATATCAGCTCCGAAACGCTTCAGGAGCAGTTCCAGATATCCTTTCAGCTGGAAATAGCTTCCTTTATGCGCCTCCGCACACCATGATTTCTCGCCCGGACCGGAAATGAACAGAGAATAGGCGGTCTTCTCGTCATACGCTGAAAGCACTTCCGGATTTTCGCCCGGTTTCAGGGAGTACACGGAACCGTATTCAAAGATACGCAGGTTGTTGGTCTGTCTGTTGATATTGTATGCAACCACTTCAAGACCGTTCAGAAGCAGCGTCTGCCTCATGACATTGAGGTCGGAACTGAGAGGGTTGACTATATGGACGCATTTCTCCTTCGGGAAAGTCGTCAGTTTCTCATAATATTCTTCCTTGGTAAGGGAGTTGTTCATTGTCTCGACAAAGCCGTTTGCGGCGAGAAAATCGGAAACGGCGTTGCGGACGGCTTCCGGCTCCGGTTTTGCCGAGGCATTGACCGACATGCGGACACCTGAAGGAAGCTCTATGTTGTTATATCCGTAAATTCTCAGGATCTCCTCGACCACATCGCATTCGCGGTAGACATCCACCATATAGGAAGGTACAGCCACCTTCGCGCCTGACGGGGTCCCGTCAGCGGCGCTCCTGCGCTCAATGAAATCATAAGCCAGACACTCAAGTATTTTCTCTATCGTATCGTGGCCTATTTTCTTTCCTATGAAAGACTCTATCCTGTCATAGTCAAGATCGACGGTCTTCTTTTCAATCTTCTCCGGATAGAATTCCTGGATCCTGCCGACAACCTTCCCTCCTGCAAGTTCCTCTATCAGGAGGGCGGCCCTTTTGGCAGCATACTCTATGACAAGCGGATCCGCTCCTCTTTCATTCCTGAAAGACGCATCGGTCTTGAGACCGTGCCTTTTGGAACTCTTCCTTATGGATACGGGGTTGAAATATGCGCTTTCAAGAAAAACATCGGCAGTGGAATCCGCCACTCCTGACTCCTCTCCTCCGAACACACCGGCAAGGCACATCGCCTTCTGCGGGTTCGCAATCATCAGGTCCTCGGAAGAAAGAGTCCGCTCCACACCGTCAAGGGTAACGAATTTCTCTCCTTCTGCAGCCCTGCGGACCACCACCTTGTGCCCAAGGATCTTCGCAGCATCGAAAGCATGGAGAGGATGCCCGATTTCCATCTGGACGAAATTGGTGATATCCACCACATTATTGATCGGTCTGAGACCTATCGAAAGCAGTTTCTTCTGCATCCATTCAGGAGACGGGCCTATCTTTACATCCTTTATTGTAATACCGGCATACCGCGGAGCACCGTCTGCCGCGAGCACCTCCACGGGAATAGCTCCGTCGATTCCATCCTCCGAAGTGCAGAGCCCTTCCGGCCCTTCGGCAAATGAAGAAACGTCAGGAATATTCAGTCTGCAAGGTATATCATTAAGCTTCAGATATGCATACAGGTCACGGGCGACTCCGATATGGGAAGCGGCATCGACCCTGTTGGCCGTAAGGCCTATCTCTATCACGTAATCCGTAGCGAGGTGCAGGTAGTCCTTTGCCGGAGTCCCGGGCACTGCCGAAGGATCAAGGACCATGATACCGTCATGAGAAGTCCCAATCCCGAGCTCGTCTTCGGCGCAGATCATACCGTTGGACTCCACTCCCCTTATCTTGGATTTCTTTATCTTGAAATCTTCACCGAGCTTCGTGCCTATGGTGGCCAGAAGGACTTTCTGCCCGGCAGCCACATTAGGAGCGCCACATACCACCTGAAGGAGTTCAGGGTCGCCGGTATTCAGCTTCGTAACATGAAGATGGTCGGAATCAGGATGTTCGTAACACTCTACTACCTCTGCGACAATCACTCCGGCCAGGCCTCCCGGAATCTCTTCCACCTGCTCAAGGGAATCCACTTCAAGTCCTATGGAGGTAAGGGCGTCTGCGACCTGCTGTGCGGTAAGGTCGCACTCGATATAATCTTTAAGCCAATTATAAGATATTGTCATGACAATTATTTATTAAAGTCCTCTTTCGAGAACAATGAATTTACAAACTCTTTACGATCAAATACCTTAAGGTCATCGACGCCCTCGCCGATACCTATAAACTTCACCGGCACCTTGAACTGGTCGACAATCCCGATGACCACCCCGCCCTTGGCCGTACCGTCCAGTTTGGTGACTGCGAGCGCAGTGATATCTGTAGCGCGGGCGAATTCCTTGGCCTGCTGGAACGCATTCTGGCCGGTAGAGGCGTCAAGCACCAGAAGAACCTCATGTGGGGCATCCGGTATGACTTTCCGCATCACATTACGTATCTTGGTAAGCTCGTTCATCAGGTCGATCCTGTTGTGCAGACGGCCTGCCGTATCAATGAGCACGACATCCGCACCTTTGGCAACAGCCGACTTGACAGTATCGAACGCCACTGATGCAGGGTCAGCTCCCATCGCCTGCTTCACGATGTCCACCCCTGCCCTTTCAGCCCAGATGGTGAGCTGGTCTACAGCGGCAGCCCGGAAAGTGTCGGCTGCACCGAGGACCACTTTCTTCCCTTGGGCCTTCAGCATGGAAGCCAGCTTGCCGATAGTGGTGGTCTTCCCGACTCCGTTCACTCCCACAACCATGATGACATACGGTTTCTTCGAGAAATCGAAAGGCCCAGCATTTGCCGGAATGCCGTCTTCCGAAACATCCATCAGCCTGTCTATCTCGTCCCTGAGCATGTCTGTCAGTTCATCGAGGGAAACATACTTGTCATTATGGACCCGTTCTTCAAGGTTGTCTATAATTTTCAAGGTCGTGTCCACCCCCATATCAGAGGCCACAAGCGCCTCCTCTATGGCATCCAGCAGGTCATCGTCCACCCTGGACTTCCCTACTACAGCCCTGGAGAGCTTCTCGAAAAAACTGCGCTTCGTTTTCTGGACCCCTTTATCGAATATCCCCATATACTTAATGTGTTGCAGATTATAAATCTGGCAAATATAACAATAAATCGCCATATTCGAAAGTTCAGGATCAAAACCTCGCGAAACCTCACAATATCAGCAGGAACCACAACCCTCTCCCGAGCATCGCCCGGCATAAAAGCCGGCAACAGCCCGGAAGATTGGAAATCCAGACCACAAAAAGCGAATTTTTGACAAAAATTCATTCCTTATACACCGTCCTGATTGCATGTTTCTTGCTCAAGAAAGACTCCTTTGTGACAAATTGACATATTTATTTGTTTGAATGGAATGGAATTTTGAAATAGCGTTTGTCCTTATAATCCTTCTTGTGATGCTTGCGGTCCTGGTCGCGGATCTGATGCGGCCGGGACTTGTCATGTTCTCCGCATGCGTACTGTTCGTGTGCGCCGGGATATTGTCTCCGGAAGAGCTTCTGGCAGGATTCAGCAACAAAGGCATGATAACGGTAGCACTGCTGTTCCTCGTAAGCGAAGGTATCAGACGCAGCGATGCACTGGGGCACATGATCAGCAGGATACTGCCGGTAAAAGCGGGGAAAAAGCCCACGGTACGGAAAGGATATTCCAAGCTGATGCCGACCGTAGCAGGCATATCGGCATTTCTGAACAACACACCTATCGTGGTGATTTTCATACCGATAGTCAAAGAGTGGGCGGCAAAGGCCGGTCTGAATGTGAAAAAATTCCTGATACCGGTATCATACGCGGCGATTCTCGGAGGCATGTGTACGCTGATAGGGACATCCACAAATCTGGTAGTGCACGGGATGATGCTGGAAGAAGGCTTCAGCGGATTCTCGATGTTCGAACTGGGAAAGGTCGGAGGCGTGATAGCCGTAGCGGGAATACTGTATATAATATTGTTCGGGAACAGGCTGCTGCCTTCCGACAAGACGCCGGAAGAGGCTGCGGCAGAAGGGACAGGAAAGAACCTGCACAAGATAGAAGCCGTAATCGGGCCGCGGTTCAAGGGAGTGAATGTCCCTTTCAAGGATTTCGATTTCAACAAACGTTACGGAGCCTCCCTTATGGAAATCCGCAGGAACGGAGAGCCCCAGACGGACACTGACAGCCTGATACTCAAGGAGGGGGACACCCTTATCATCGAAGCGGACGACTCGTTCTTCACCAATTGGGGAGACTCCAGCGAGTTCATGATGATCAGCAACGGACATCCGCACAGGCTGCCGGCACCGAAATGGAAGAAATGGGTATCGGTCGGCCTTCTGGCGATAATGATCGCGGGAGCTACTTTCGGGCAGATGCCGCGGATAAAGGCCCTCGCACCGGGTGTAGACCTGGACATGTTCTTCTGGGTCTGCGTAGTGACTGTCATCATGGCTGTCCTGAACATCTTCCCGGCCAAAAGGTATACCAAACTCATATCATGGGACATCCTCGTAACGATAGCCAGCGCCCTGGCGATAAGCAAGGCAATGACAAATTCCGGTCTGGCCGACATGCTGGCAGGCAGACTCACCTCCAACATTTCAGGAGAAGTATCCCCCATGATAGTCCTTGCTTCGCTGTACATCGTGACAAACATAATCACCGAACTCATCACCAACAACGCGGCTGCGGCTTTCGCCTTCCCGATAGCCATGTCGGCAGCCACCCAGCTGGGAGTGGACCCCATGCCGTTTTTCGTGGCGATAACGATGGCGGCTTCCGCAAGTTTCTCTACGCCTATAGGCTACCAGACCAACATGATAGCCCAGGGCATCGGCAACTACAAGTTCCGGGACTTCACCCGGTTCGGGCTGCCGCTCAACATACTTGCATTCGTCATTTCAATGATACTCATACCGATATTCTGGAAATTCTGATACAATGGAAAACAACAACATCTACCCCATATTCTCGAAAATGCAGAGCCGCGAGGACAAAGAGAAACTCCTCGGCCAGCACGGGCTTACCCTATGGTTCACAGGGCTTTCCGGGTCCGGAAAAAGCACCGTGGCAATAGCTTTGGAAAAAGCTCTCTCCGAAAAAGGCATTTTCTGCAGGATAATTGACGGGGACAATGTCCGCTGCGGGCTCAACGCCGGGCTCGGATTCTCTCCGGAGGACAGGAAAGAGAATATCCGCAGGGTGGCGGAAGTATGCAGGCTGTTCACACAGACCGGGATAGTCACTCTCGCGACATTCATCAGCCCGGTCCGCGGGCTGAGGGAAAAGGCACGGGAAATCATCGGGGCTGACGACTTCATGGAAATTTATGTCTCGACTCCGCTGGAAGAATGTGAAACAAGGGACGTAAAAGGCCTTTACGCCAAAGCACGGCGCGGCGAGATAAAGGAGTTCACAGGAGTGTCGGCGCCGTTCGAGCCGCCTTTGGCCCCCGATGTGGATATAGACACCTCGCGCCTCGGCGTGGAGGAATGCGTAGAACGGATTCTCGATGCCGCTCTTCCGAGGATAAAGCCCTGAGCGGAGTCCCTTACTGTCATTCCCGGCGGAAGAGAAAACCGAAGAATCTATAAAAACAAAAGCAAGACAATATAATGGAAGAAAATTACAATCTGAGCCATCTCAAGGCTCTTGAAGCGGAATCCATACACATCATCCGCGAAGTGGCGGCAGAATTCCGCAATCCGGTGATGCTGTACTCCATCGGAAAAGACTCCTCCGTAATGGTGCGGCTTGCCGAAAAGGCATTCTATCCGGGAAAGCCCCCTTTCCCGCTGATGCACATAGACTCCAAATGGAAATTCAGGGAAATGATCGAATTCCGCGACAGATACGCAAAGGAAAACGGCTGGAACCTCATAGTGGAATACAACAAAGAAGCCTACGAGGCCGGAGTAGGTCCGTTCACCCACGGAAGCAAGGTCCACACCGACCTGATGAAGACCCAGGCGCTGCTGTCGGGACTGAAAAAACACGGGTTCGACGCGGCTTTCGGCGGAGCGAGACGTGACGAGGAAAAAAGCCGGGCAAAGGAGCGTATATTTTCATTCAGGGACGAGTTCCAGCACTGGGACCCGAAAAACCAGAGACCCGAACTGTGGGACATCTACAACACCCGCATACGTGAAGGGGAAAGCATCCGCGTATTCCCCCTGAGCAACTGGACGGAACTCGACATCTGGCAGTATATCAGGCATGAGAACATCCCTATCGTACCTCTGTATTTCGCAAAGGAGCGCCCTGTGGTCGAAATCGGAGGGAACCTGATAATGGCCGATGACGACAGGCTTCCCGAGAAATACAGGGACAAGATACAGATGCGCAAGGTCCGTTTCAGGACTCTGGGATGCTGGCCTCTGACAGGCGCAGTGGAAAGCGATGCCGACACCATAGAGAAAATCGTTGAAGAAATGATGGTCACCACCAAAAGCGAACGTACTACGAGGGTCATCGACTTCGACCAGGAAAGCAGTATGGAACAGAAGAAACGCGAAGGATATTTTTAAAATGACTGCATTTTAAAAATATCCTGATCCAATCCCCACCGCTCCGCGGAGCCCCCTGAAGGGGGCGTCACCCTCCACCGCCTCCCTCTCCGGGAGGCCCTGTCACAGGCCAAGGCCTGTTCCGAAACCACTTAGGTCAGGAGCCAGGCAGGATCGTGAGGATAAAAATTCAACAGAATATGGAAACAAAGAAACTCAGCATAGAAGAATACCTGGAGCAGGACGAGAAGAAGGATCTTCTGCGCCTGCTTACCGCAGGTTCCGTAGATGACGGGAAATCCACCCTCATCGGAAGACTGCTGTATGACAGCAAAAGGATATACGACGACCAGCTTCAGTCTCTTGAGAGGGACAGCAGGAGAATCGGCAAGGCCGGAGACCACATCGACTACTCGCTGCTTCTGGACGGGCTGAAGGCCGAAAGGGAACAGGGCATAACGATAGATGTAGCATACCGGTACTTCTCCACCAACAAGAGGAAATTCATAATAGCCGATACGCCCGGGCATGAACAGTATACCAGAAACATGATTACAGGAGGCTCTACCGCCAACCTGGCAATAATCCTGGTCGATGCCCGCAACGGCATCCTCACCCAGACGCACCGCCACACTTACCTGGTGTCCCTTCTCGGGATAAAACACATTGTCCTGGCGGTAAACAAGATGGATCTCGTGGATTTTTCGAAGGAAAGGTACGACAGCATCACATCCGAATATTTGAAATTCGCCGGCAGTCTCGGTCTGGACGACATCCTCTGCATCCCGCTTTCGGCCCTGGACGGGGACAACGTGGTCGAGAAGAGCTCCCGCACCCCTTGGTATGAAGGCCCGTCGCTGATGGAATACCTGGAGACCGTAAAAATAGACAGGGACATAAACATGGACAGTTTCCGCTTTCCGGTACAGTATGTCCTCCGCCCCGACCTGGATTTCAGAGGGTTCAGCGGAAAAATCGCATCGGGCGTAATCCACAGAGGTGATACAGTCATGGCTTTGCCTTCCGGCAAGACTTCAAGAATCAGCAGAATCGTGACATACGACGGAGACCTTGAATACGCATTCGCGCCACAGTGTGTCACTGTCACGCTGGAAGATGAAATAGACCTTTCCAGAGGTGAAATGCTTGTAAAGCCTGAAGACAGGCCGTTTTCAGGACACCATTTCAAGGCGATGACAGTCTGGATGGACGAAACCCGGATGGACAGGAACAAGGCATTTTTCCTGAAACAGACCACAAACACCACACGTGCACATATCGGGGAAATCGACTTCAGGGTAGACGTGAACACTCTGGAACAGATGCACTCGGACGGCCTTGCCCTCAACGAGGTGGGTCTTGTACACATTTCCACTTCGAGCGTCCTGATGTACGACAGCTACAGGGACAACAAGGCCACCGGGGCCTTCATCATCATAGACCCGGTCAGCAATTTCACCTCCGGAGTAGGGATGATCATCGGACCGGATGACGAGGCGGCCGGAAGCGGTTCCGGATCTTTAGTCATAGACATGGCCGCTTTGGGAATAGAAGCCGGACATTATGATGCTATAGAAAAGGCCTGTGCATACATGCGCAGCAAGGGAATAGATGTAAAATGCAAAAAATGACGCAATGGGACTGCTCAAATTCGAAACCCTGCCGGTAAATACCCTTGTCGGAGCGGACAGGAAGACATTCGACAAGATATGCAACGGAGTCAGGATAGACAGTGAATATCTCGGCAAATTCCGCCTTACCGGCTGCATACAGCATATTCTGGACCCGTTCTACCGGATAAATGAAAAACGGTGGGAAAAGCTCGGTGACATAAAGATGGAACCTCCGGTGTTCATCCTCGGACACTGGAGAAGCGGTACGACTTTCGTCCACAATGTCCTCTCCGGAGACCCGAGGTACGGATACTGCACTACATACCAGACTGTCTTCCCCCATCTGATGCTGTGGGGCCAGGGATTTTTCAAAGCCTGCACGAAAATCGCCATGCCTTCCCGAAGGCCCACGGACTCCATGGAACTCGGGCCCGACCTTCCTCAGGAAGAAGAGTTCGCCCTGGTAAACATGATGCCTTACTCTTTCTACAATTTCTGGATATTCCCCCAGCTGACAGGCATCTACCGTGAAAGGTACCTTCTGTTCAACGGTATATCGCAGCAGGAGAAACAGGCGTTCAAGGACAGTCTGGACAAGATGATAAAAATCGCCCTGCACTGCCAGGGCAAAAGCGTTTTCCTGAGCAAGAACCCTCCGCATACAGGCAGGATAAGCACTCTGCTGGAAATGTATCCGGATGCGAAGTTCATATACCTGGTCAGAAACCCTTATACCGTATTCGAATCCACCAGGAGCTATTTCAAGAACATAATCCGGTCGCTCCAGCTGCAGAAGATATCCGACCGGCAGCTCGAAGAAGACATCCTGACCACCTACCGCGAGCTGTTCTGGAAGTATGAATCGGAGAAAGGACTTATCCCTGACGGCAATCTGGTGGAAGTGAGGTTCGAGGATTTCGAAAAAGACCCTATGGGAATGGCGCAGGAAATATACGGCAGGCTGTCCATCAGCGGTTTTGAAGAAGCCCGCAGCGGAATGGAAAAATATGTCATCGGCCACAGGGGGTTCAAGAAGAACAGATACGGTTATTCCGACAGGACGAGAGAACTCGTCGAAAAGAACTGGTCTGATGCACTGGACAAATGGGGATACAAGATATGATGCGGCACAGGACATTCTGCAAGGCTCTGCTGCTGATGTCTTGCCTGTCGCTGTTTTTACTGGACTGCCCGGACGCTTCCGCCGGCAAAAAGAAAAGGGTACGTGATCCGGACAAAGTCTGGGTATCCGTACTGGGAGGCCCGTCATATACTCCGGAAGCATCTCTCGGAGTGGGCGGGGCCATGCTGATGTCTTTCAAGATGGACAAGGAAGACACCGTATCCCAAAGGTCATTCCTTCCCATAGGATTCAATCTGTCACTGAACGGCACGATCGTCGTGGCCGGCTCGGGCACGTTCTTCTTCAACAGGGACAAATACCGGCTTTATCTTAAATACTCATACAGGAATGAACCTGCCAACTACTACGGCAAAGGTATGGAGGCCATTGAGAACACCCCGAGAGGAAGCGGCACTACAGGCTTCCACAAGACACTTTTCCAGCTGAATCCCCGGTTTGTCTGGCAGGCAAGGCCGGGTCTGTTCGCAGGAGGGCTGCTTGATGTGAATTATACAAAGTCCACCGACATGAACCCGGTAATGCTTGCCGACCCTTATGTAAACAGGTTCAGACCTTCTTATCTGAATGTCGGACTGGGGGCGCTGCTGCAATACGACACCCGTGATGATGTGGCCACCCCTTCCCGGGGATTCCTCGTCAGCGGCTCGGGCAAAGTCTACAGCCGTGCGTTCGGCGGTGCCTACAATTATCAGATGGCAGAGCTGGAATACAGACAATTCGTACCGATGTTCCACCGCAGAAGCGTACTCGGATGGACAGCCAAGACGCAGATAGGATTCAACGACGTGCCTTTCACCGAACTGCCCATGTTCGGATCTCCGTTCGACCTGAGGGGATACTATTGGGGCAAGTACAGGGACAAGTCCATGGCCTACGGCATAGTGGAATACAGACACATGTTCGGCTCCAATGAGGCTTTCGAGCGTGGTACCTTCTGGTCCAAGCTCGGATTCGTGGTATGGGGAGGGGCCGGCACCATAGGGAATACGCCTCTCGAATGGAAGAAATGGAAACTCAACTACGGTGTAGGTATCAGGATCCAGATACAGAAGAACAAGAATTTCAGGATGGATTTCGGGAGGGAGCCGGGAGTGAAGGGGGTACTATTCTATATGAACATGACAGAAGCCTTTTAGGGTAAAGTTTTATGATTCCTGAAAATTACCCCTTCGGGAGATGGAATCATAAAACCTCACCCTAAAACCAGCAGAAGGAAATCCTTAGAAATATATGTTCGCAGAAAACATCATACTAAAACCATTTGTCATTTCGACCGACCGGAGGGAGCGGAGAAATCTGCCTGAAGAATCACGCAGATCCCTCGCCGTTCTTATTTTTTGCGGATGATGTTGAGGCCGTCACGCAGGGGAAGGATGACGGAATCGACTCGCGGGTCGGAGACCACCATGTCATTGAAGCGGGCAATCCCGAGGGTCTGCCTGTCCTGCGGCATTGGATCCTCGAAAACTTTCCCGTCCCACAGGACATTGTCTGCAAAAATGAACCCTCCCGGACGGACAAGGTCAAACACAAGGTCGTAATATTCGCAATATTCGCGTTTGTTGGCATCGATATAAACCAGATCGTAAAGCGGTCCGGTCAGGGTTTCGGGCCCAAGGATGCCAGAAGCCGGGACGCGGTCCCGAGAAAGTACGTCGGACCTGAGACGGGCAAGAGTTTCCTTCGCGTCACCTATATGAAGCGATATCCGGTCCGAAACGCCGGCCCTTTCAAACCCCTCCAGAATAAGGTCCTCAAGTTCGTCATTCACTTCCAGAGTATCAAGATGCCCGTTTTCGGGAAGCCCCATCGCCATACACACGGCCGAATAGCCGGTAAATGTCCCGAGTTCCAGAATCCGTCCGGCACCGAGCATCTGCACCAGCATGGTCATGAAACGGCCCTGTACCGGGCCGGTAAGCATCCTTGCATGGTTGGTCCGGATATTTGTCTGCCTGACAATCCACTCCAGCGCCTCCGTCTGGGGCGTGGAGTGTTCCCTTATGTACTTTTCTGATGGAGTCATTATCATTCAACGGATCCCCCGGCTGCGCCCGGGATGACAAAATGAAGGTTCATACAGGAGACGGACTGTCAATAGACATAGCTGCGGACATCGTCTGCAGTGATGGTATTCCCGGAAAGGATCAGCAGACGCTCCACTACATTGCGGAGCTCCCGGATATTCCCCGTCCAGCTCTTGTCTACCAGAAGCTGCATCGCCTCCGGAGCCACTTCCCTTCTGGAAAGGCCTGTCTCCGAAGTTATCTGGTCTATGAAAAAGTTCACGAGAAGAGGTATGTCGGACTTGCGTTCATCCAGAGAAGGCACTCTGATGACAATGACACTGAGCCTGTGATAAAGGTCTTCGCGGAAATTGCCTTTCGCTATTTCATCCTTAAGGTTCTTGTTGGTCGCAGCCAGCACCCTGACATCTACCTGTATGTCCTTGTCGCTTCCGACACGGGAAAGCTTCTTCTCCTGCAGGACACGCAGGACTTTCGCCTGGGCGGCAAGGCTCATGTCCCCGATTTCGTCCAGAAACAAAGTGCCTCCGTCAGCCTGCTCGAATTTGCCCTTGTGCTGCTTGATGGCGGAAGTGAACGCCCCCTTCTCATGCCCGAAAAGTTCGCTTTCGATAAGTTCCGACGGTATGGCGGCACAGTTCACCTCTATATAAGGCATTGCGCTGCGGTGGCTTTTCTGATGGAGACTTCTGGCTACCAGTTCCTTTCCGGAACCGTTGGCACCCGTAATCAGCACGCGTGCATCTGTCGGGGCCACCTTGTCTATCATATCCTTGACTTTCATGATAGGCTCCGACTCCCCTATCATCTCCTGTCCGTAGACCTTCTTTTTCAGAATCTTCGTTTCCTTGACCAGAGACACTTTTTCGGTCGCATTCTTCACTGTAATAAGTATCCTGTTGAGGTCCAACGGTTTCTGGATAAAATCAAAAGCCCCTTTCTTGATACACTCCACAGCAGTATCTATATCTCCATGACCGGAAATCATTATCACGGCAGAATCGACCCCATCTTCGTTCAGTTTGTCCAGGACCTCTATCCCGTCCATGTTCGGCATCTTGATATCACAGAAAATTACGTTGTACTTCTCCTTTTCGGCCATTGCGCACCCGACAGCGCCATCCTCGGCCACATCCACCTCATATCCTTCATCCATGAGGATTTCTTTCAGAGAGTTCCGTATGGAACGCTCGTCATCGATTACCAAAAGTTTCATAATATCCTATTAACAGGTTCAGGAATACCCTGATTTTCTATAACGCAACAAAAATACCTTATTTTTCCAACTTTTCATTAATTTTGCTTTCTAAAACGTGTACTGATGCATATACCTGACATCATAATCGCGATAGACGGATACTCCTCTACCGGAAAAAGTTCTTTTGCCCGACTCATCGCATCCGAATTTTCTTTCCTGTACCTTGACTCCGGAGCGATGTACAGAGGCGTGACCCTTTACGCCATGGAAAACGGTTTCATCGACGACGGAAACAATGTCGACACATCCGGGCTCGCAACGGCTCTACGGACACTGGACCTGCATTTCACAAGCACTCCGGAAGGAAGCAGGACATTCATCGGGGACAGGTGCATTGAAAAGGAGATCAGGACAATGGAAGTTTCCTCCAAAGTCAGCCCGATCGCCGCCATACCGTGCGTAAGGGAGTTCGTCGACACGAGACTCAGGGAATTCGGAAAGAAGAAACGCGTGGTCATGGACGGACGCGACATCGGGACTACGGTCTTTCCCGAGGCAGAACTCAAGATCTTCATGACAGCCGACCTGGAGGTAAGGGCACAGAGAAGGGCAAAGGAAATGATAGCCAAAGGGGAACCCGTTTCGATGGAAACGGTCATGGCAAATCTCAGGGAACGCGACTACATAGATTCGCACAGGGAGACCTCACCGCTTTCCAAAGCCGCCGATGCATTGGTACTCGACAACTCCGGCATGACACTTCAAGACCAGATGGAATGGATCCGTGATGTCATACGTGAGAGGTTCGGAGAAATGTCTGACTAAACTGTTTCGGCAATGGGACTTACAGTAGAAATAGACAAGACGTCCGGTTTCTGTGCCGGAGTCATAGGGGCTATAACCAAGGCTGAGGACTTTCTGGAAAAGAACAGGAAAAGCGGAGAACGGCACAAGCTGTTCTCGCTGGGAGCGATAGTCCATAACGATCTGGAGCTTCAGAGACTTGAAAGACAAGGACTTGTCTCCATAGACAAGGATGACCTGGAAGAAATCCGGCAAGTAGATGGAGAAGCACTGCTCATCCGCGCACACGGAGAACCGCCGGAGACATTCGCCAAGGCAAAAGAAAAAGGGTTCAACGTCATAGACTGCACCTGTCCTGTGGTTCTCAAGCTGCAGGAACGGATTCGGGAAGCCCACGCCCGTCTGACAAAGGACGGCAGACAGGGCCAGATCATCATCTTCGGGAAAATAGGACATGCGGAAGTACTCGGACTCGTCGGCCAGGTAGGAGGAGACGCGACAGTAATAGAGGACCTGGCAATGCTCGAAGAGAAAATAAACGACGGGACCATAAGTCTCACCGTGCCTACGGAGGTCTTTTCGCAGACCACAAAAAGCCCGGCGGAATATGCCACTATATGCAGCAGGCTTGAGGAACTCATGGCCGGGGCGCGTGAACTTTCCGTCGAAAGGTTCAAGGGAACGCATCTCCTGACTGTACACGATACGATATGCGGACAGGTCGCTTCCAGGCATGCCAGGCTTTCCAGATTCGCTCTGGAGCATGACGTGGTAATATTCGTGGCAGGCAAGGCAAGTTCAAACGGGAAAGTCCTCTGCAACCTTTGCAAATCCGTAAACATCAGGACATATTATGTCGGAGGCCCGGCGGACATCCGCAAAGAATGGTTCAGGGACGATGACAAGGTGGGGGTGTGCGGAGCGACATCTACGCCAAAATGGCTGCTGGAAGAAGTCGCCGACTATATAAAAGGTCTGTGATTTACAATTATTTTGTAAAATCATGACAGTTTTATAATTTTGCACGCCGAAAAGGGAAAAACTGTAAACAGTTACATATTATTGAATTAATTTAAGATTTAGATATTATGGCAACAACAGCTGATTTCAAAAACG
>JADILV010000002.1 GCA_017695115.1 Candidatus Cryptobacteroides avicola
ATGCCCAGGGCGGTGACCACCGTCCCCTCGAGGGCCACGGCCTCCTCCTCAAGTGTGAGGTTGAAGACAGTGCGGCTGCCGACAGGGAGGGTCACGGTGTTGTAGCCGAGGCAGTTGACCTCGATGCTTGCTTCGGGATTGCTGACCGTGAGGGTGAAATGTCCGTCAAGGTCTGTGGTGGTGCCGTTGGATGTGCCGCTCTCCAGAACGGCGGCCCCGGGGACCGGCAGTCCGGTCTGGTCGAGGACCGTTCCGGAGATACGGACCGGATCGGGTTCGGGCTCGGGGGAAATAATAATGTTCGATTTCCGTATTTCGTACTTTACCCTTATCGGAGTAAACAGTTTTTCACATACTTCTGTGATTGTCGCATTTGTGGTTTCAATGCTGACTGTCTGCTGAGGGTCTACACCTCTGTTTATGAAAAGATAGTTTGACTGCTCTGTTATTGCATCCAGCGCATCCTGCAGAGGCACTTCGTTCATCCTGAAAGTGATGAAACCTTCGTCCTGCTGTTTTGCGGACAATAATCCCGACGTGAGGAATAGCGAGGATATAAGACAGAGACATCTACAGACAGTTTTGTAGAATGCCGTTTTATTCATATTTTTGTAAAATGTTGGTAATTAGTTCTGTGTATGCTATTTTGTACGGACTTTTTACCTCACGCCTGCAGGTGTTGTGAGCGCCTGCAGGCTTTTTGTCCGGTATGCGGTTATCTGTTTTATGTCATGGCAATGTGGTTTTAATGTGTTGGTAAATGGGTTATCTGATATATATCTTTCCGGTTTTCAAGTCTTTTCTATAAGTAGTGCCTGACAGCTGGCAGATTATATTCATGGCGTGGTCTATACCGTCGGAGATCCGGATCTGTCCGCTTATGCAGTCGATTTCAGGAGAGTCCTCTCTCTGTATGATGATATCTACACCGTAGGATTTCTCGATGCGGTCTATCAGGGTGTCAAAGCCGATGCCACTGATGTCAATTATACCTTCTGTCCATATTGCATCTTTAGATGCCTCATATTCCTGAATGACCATATGGTCCTTCACGAGGGTTACCTTTTCATCGGGATGCATGATTATCTGCTCGCCCGGGTTCAGTGTATTGGACAGCATGACGGAACCTTCCACAAGGGCTACCGAAAATGTTCCGGAACTCTTGTCTGCATTGACATTGAACTCTGTCCCGAGCACTTTTATGTCTGATGCGAATGTCTTGACGATGAACGGTTGCCGTTCGTCATGCTTCACTTCAAAATAGGCCTCCCCGTCCAGATGTACTTCGCGTTTGTCTTTTGCGAAAAACACCGGGTACTGGAGCGTTGCGCCTGAGTTCAGTTTTACTTTGGTCCCGTCCGACAGGATATAATCCATGCTCTTGCCGGATGGGATCACAATCGTATTCATGGTTTTTGCCAATCTATCTTCGACCCTGTCGTTTATGACATTATATCCTATTACACAGAAAATCGCTATGGCTGCCGCATAACCGATGCACTGAAGGGCAATGCGCAGACTCTTTTTCCTTTTACAGGCTGATTCAGGAGAATGCGCCTCCAGCAGCTCTGCAGGAGCCTCCAGCAGAAAGGCTTCATGGATATCTCTGGCGGTGGAATAAGCTTTCTTGTTTTCTTCGTTTCCATTGAGCCAGTCACAGATATCCCTTTCCTCATCGCTTGTAGTCACATTGTTAAATGATCTGAACAGCATGTCAAGGTCGACTTTATTTTTAGTGTTCCGTTTGTTCTCTGTATTCATCTGTTTTCCTGATTATTTGGCGTTATATTATTATGACAATCGAACCTGAAAAATTATTAGTAAAAATTTGACTTTTTTATTAATTCATTATATTTGCTTTCATAAAGCGCAGTAAGTGCAATCAGGTGACGCAAGAACGGCATAACATAACCATCGAAGAGATCCTTTCCTTATACAAGGAGAGGATTCGTTATATAACATTAGCGTATAGTTATGTCA
Source organism: Candidatus Cryptobacteroides avicola (assembly GCA_017695115.1). GTDB lineage: Bacteria > Bacteroidota > Bacteroidia > Bacteroidales > UBA932 > Cryptobacteroides > Cryptobacteroides avicola. The sequence goes on from JADILV010000002.1 coordinate 1,981, forward strand.
AGGATTATTCTACGGCTGAGGATATATTTTCTCAATGCATATTCAAACTTACCCAAACGAAGGACAGCGTATACATTTACAACCTGAAGTTTTTCTTTGCATCCGCTATAAAGAACAGTTGCATCAATTATCTGCTGCGGCAGAAGAAGGAGTGCGAACTGAAGCAAGATTCCATCTGGCTGGAGCGTTTTGATGTTGAAATAGAAAGGTTGGTTACACAGACATCCCATGAAGAATTTACGACAGATTTTCCCGGACTTCTTGAAAAATGCAAAAAGCGTATGCCGGATCTGACGTATGAGGTCTTTATGGCCAAGCGTCTTGACAGGATGTCGTATAAGGAGATCGGCGAGAGATTCAAGATTTCAACCAGCAGGATAAACTTTGAAATCAACAGGGCGTTGAAGATATTCAGGGATGTGTTCAAAGATTATCTGCCATTTATAATTTTGCTGGCATACAGCTTTTTACTGACTGGGGGATTTAGTTTATTTTCTTTTCTGTCGTTTTAATCTTATCTGTTGTTTTCACCAGAGGTGGAATAAAGCGCAGGCTGTGGGTAATTTGGCTTGATACGATAAAAGCCAGACTCTTGTGCGGGAGCCTGGCTGACCATTATTCAATTATTTATTTCTAGTTGGTGAGAATGACAAAAGCGGTTGGCGTACAGTTGTCCGCACATGTTCTGCCCTCCATGGTACACCTGCAGTCAAGCAATATATATAACTTACTGTAAATAAATACATTCCAGAGATAGTCTATTTGCGGGTGTCACACTTTTATGCACACCTGCGGTAACGGGTGCGCCTTACAGGCGGATGTAGCAGGGTTTCACTACTGCAGGTGTGCCGGGAAATGTCACACCTGGAATTGACGTTTTTGCGGAATTTCCTACATATCAACGGTTTATATCCATAAGCCATTCCCAGGTGTGCGGAAGCAGCCAGCAGTATTCCTGTTCCCTGCTCTGCTCCATCCCCAAATCAACATGGGTTTTCAGTTGATGCGTTTTATTGTATTCCGGTTCCGGGATAGCGTCGCAGTAACGGCTCCGGTCGTGTCCGGCTGTCTTTTGCCGCCTGCCGCCAGACTTTCAGCATATCCGGCATCATGACACTTTTAGCAAGACAGATAACGACGGCAACGTATGCCCCTTTCCGCTGCAATGCTTCCACGAACTCCTTTATGCTTGCACCTGTAGTGGTAACGTCATCAAAAACGAGGGGACTCTTCCGAGCCCCCCGCCATATCAGTCCGCCATTGTCAGTCTGACTATATAGTCGACATCATCCGGCACTTTGGAAAGATTTACTACAATGCCGTTGGCATCCCTGGAAAACTCCAAAGGCTCTCCCGTGTTAAGGCAGACGGCCGACTTTACCTTTGACTTGACAGGCAAGAAAATCGTATTGTCCTGGTATTCAAGTATATGAATATACTGGACATTATCTTTGGATGTAGAGACGCCCCACGGATGAGGGGCGACTTCACCGATTCGCGTACCATAGATCGTCTCTCCGTATTTCTGCATCCATTCCCCTATCTCTTTAAGACGCTGCACGGCGACCTCAGGAAGCTCCCCGTTCGGTTGAGGACCTATGTTCAGAAGAAGGTTGGCATTCTTGCCGGCTGCACGCACAAGAAGGCGGATCAGTTCCTCGGTGCTCTTATAGTTCTGGTCTGTAATCTTATAGCCCCACATCCCGTTCATGGTCTCACATGTCTCAAGAGGAAGATGGTCGCTGACTGCCTGACCGGAAAGGCCTGCACTGTTTTCTCCGGGAAGATCCCTTTCGAATATCTGGATGTTCTCGCCGGGGAACGGTGTCTCATGGTGGTTGTTGGCAATGAGACAGGACGGCTGGAGCCTGTGTATCATGGCATACTGGTCGTCCAGCTGCCAGTCGAAATCAGGGTCAATATCATGATCCCATTTCCCGTCAAACCAGATGGCTCCGATCGGACCGTAATTCGTGAGAAGCTCTGTCAGCTGGTTGTTCATGAATGTAAAATACTGCGGCCAGTTTTCCAGACTTCTGTCGCAGCCTGTATTCAGTCCGGTCCGCCCTTTCGGATAGTCCGACCTGCGCCAGTCGATATGAGAATAATAAAGGTGCAGCTTGATTCCCTGTCTCCGGCACTCGTCTGCGAGTTCTTTCAGTATGTCCCTGCCGAAAGGGGTGGCATCCACTATATTGAAATCTGAATACGCAGTGTCGAACATGGAGAACCCTTCGTGATGACGGGACGTAAGGCAGATATATTTGGCCCCGGATGCCTTGATGGCGGAAACCCATTCTTCCGCATTGAATTTTGAGGGATAGAATCCCGAAGCGAGCTTTTCATACTCCCTCCAGTCGATTCCGGCATTGTGCATGTACCATTCCCCCTGTGCTGTCATACTGTAGAGTCCCCAATGGAGGAAAATTCCGAATTTGTTGTCGCTGAACTCTTTCTGGGCCTCAACTATCTCCTCGGAAGGTGTGTAGCCGGGAATGCCGTTGCCTGCATGTGAGAATACGGATGGAAGGAATGCAAATCCCAGAGTCGTAAACAGATAGAAAAACTTTCGCATAAATGTAATCGTGGATTGGTTATCTGGGTGTAAATATACGCAGAAGCCGAGTGCTGAACAAATTTTTGTTATGCCGGGACCACCCTCTCCCCCGCTTTTCTTTGGCTTCGAAAACGCGCCAAAAAAGTGCAAAAGTAATCATTTTTTGATTATCTTTGCACCAAAACCGCTCAATATGACAATCCGAGAATGGGTCAGGCATAGAGAAATAAGCGGCTTCCCGACTTTTTCTGTCGAGGAGGCAAGGCTAACATTCCCCAATTATTCGGAACAGGTCATCAGGAATGAACTTTTCCGATTATCGTCTCAAGGTATCTTATATCCTGCGTATAGAGGATTTTATGTTATCATCCCTCCTCAATATGCCGCTAAAAGAATTGTTCCTCCAATATATTACATTGACCATTTGATGTCATATCTGAAAAAGCCATATTATATAAGCCTGTTGAATGCTGCGGAAATCTTAGGCGCCGCACATCAGCGACCGCAACGGTTTTCAGTAACGACCATATATCCGAAACCGTCCGTCTCGTCATCAAAAAACAATACACTTGTCTGGGCATACCGTAAAGAGATTCCATCGGACTTTTTACTGTCAAAGAACTCTGAAACCGGAGTAATCCATTACTCGAATGTGGAATTGACCTCCATTGATCTTGTGCAGTATGAACAGTATATCGGCGGTCTTTCAAGAGCCGCCACCATTTTGGAAGAACTTGCCGAGAAGATGGATTTTCGGGATGCCTCAAAAAAATTGTTCGTTCATACCTCAATTGCCACTGTACAACGTCTGGGATATATACTGGAGGAGGTGCTTGGACGGAAAGATGTTGCGGAAGTGCTTTATACAGAATTACTGTCATATACCAAACGCTTCAGATATGTCCCGTTAAGTACAGATCGGCCAGAAAAGAATGCGGGAAAGGACACCCGTTGGAAAGTCAACATAAATTCGATTATAGAAACAGACGAAATATGATAAACAGAACAGCTATCACCCAATGGAATAAGATTGCTCCTTGGAATGACAATGCACAAGTGGAACAAGACCTTATTATCTCCCGTGCGCTGGTCGCCATTTTCAGCGATGAGTTCCTTGCCTCACAGTTGGCTTTTAGGGGAGGTACGGCACTTCATAAGCTATATTTGTCGCCACAGCCCAGGTACAGTGAAGACATTGATTTGGTGCAAATTACGCCGGGTCCGATAAAACCGGTCATGTTCAGACTTGGTGAAGTCTTGAGTTTCTTGCCGGATAAGGTTACAAAACAAAAGCGGTATAATAATACAATGCTGTTCCGTATGGAATCTGAGGTACCTCCTACCATTCCGCTTCGATTGAAAATCGAGATAAATTGTTTTGAACATTTCAATGAACTCGGATTGATCAAAATTCCGTTCGAGATGGAAAACAGTTGGTTCTCCGGCAAATGTGAGATAACAACATATAGTTTGAATGAACTTCTGGGAACAAAGCTCAGAGCTTTGTTCCAACGAAAAAAAGGAAGAGATCTTTTTGATTTATATGTAGCCCTGTCGGAAGTTTCTGTAAATATTGATGAAATACTTCGTTGTTACAGACGTTATATGTCCTTTGTCGTACAACAACCGCCTACTTATAAGCAATTTATAAATAACATGAAGGAGAAAATGTCTGATCCCGATTTCTTGGGAGACACACAGAATCTGATTCGTCCCGGCAGGGAATTCGATCCACAGTCAGGTTATGAACTTGTTCGCTCACGATTGATAGACAAACTACAGAAATAAACAGCTATAATATTCGTTGACAATCAAATAGACTACTCCAAACCATCACAAGCGTGCACAAAAAACAGTAAATTTGCAGGCTGTTAATACGACTGGAATATGGCAAGTTATCTGCAGATAGAAAATATATCGAAATCATACGGGCCCAAGGTCCTCTTCGAGCATATAGGGTTCAACATAAACGAAGGAGACAAAATCGCGCTCATCGCTCCGAACGGCACAGGAAAGACTTCGCTGATGCGCATCCTTGCAGGGAAAGACAAATCCGACTCCGGAGGCAGAATCATGTTTCTGAAAGACATCCGGATAGCTTTTCTGGAACAGGAATATGAACATGACCCGCAGAAAAGCATCATGCAGCAGATAATGGAGCACAGCAGCGAGTTCACGAAGAATCTGGACCAGGAGCATTACTGGGAATATGAACGGAGGGTGAAAAAGCTGCTTACGAATTTCCGTCTGCCTGATCCGGAACAGAAACTCAAAGAACTGTCAGGAGGGGAAATCAAAAGGGTGGCTATCGCCGAGATGCTGGCTACGGAAGCGGATTTCTTCATCATGGACGAACCGACCAACCATCTGGACATCGATGCCATAGAATTCCTGGAAAGCTATCTTTCAAGGGCCCGCTGCACACTTCTGATGGTGACGCACGACCGGTATTTCCTGGACCATGTATGCGACATGATCATGGAGATGGACCACGGCGCCATATACACATACAAAGGAAACTACGAGAACTATCTGGAAAAAAGGGATGAACGTATAGCGAACCGCAATGCCGAGACGGACAAGGTCCGCAACATCCTGCGCCGCGAACTGGAGTGGATGCGCAGTACACCGCAGGCACGCACGGGAAAGGCCAGGTACCGCATAAATGCTTTCTACGACCTGAAAGACAGGGCATCACAGACATTTGCACAGAAACAGATATCGCTTGCCGAAGTCCAGGGGGCATCACGTCTCGGGACCAAAATCATCAACTGCAAGGACGTATCCTTCTACTACGGTGACAAATGTTATCTGGACCATTTCACATACAATTTCCAGAGATACGAGAAAGTCGGCATCGTAGGGCGCAACGGAGCAGGGAAAAGCACATTCATCAACCTCCTTACCGGAGACTATACCCCGGACATGGTCTGCACGGACCCTATGGAATACCAGGAGATGACACCGGAGCAGCGGGCAGGAAAAGGGCTGCTTACAGGTATCATAGAAAGAGGAGAGTCCCTGAAAATAGGCTACTACCACCAGAGCGGGATTTCCTTCAATCCGGAAGACACTGTCCTGGATACCGTGAACGACACCCGGCTGCTCAACCGGTTCCTGTTCCCCCATGACATGCTGAACAACAAGGTCGGCACCCTAAGCGGAGGCGAAAAACGCCGCCTGTACCTGCTGACGATATTGATGAAACAGCCGAACCTGCTGGTTCTGGACGAACCGACAAACGACCTGGACATCGTAACTCTCAACATACTGGAAGAATACCTGAAAGAATTCGGAGGCTCGCTCATAATCGTCTCGCATGACAGGCATTTCCTTGACAGGCTTGCAGACCACCTGTTCGTATTCTGCGGAGACGGCGTAATCAAAGACTTCATAGGGAGCTACAGCGAATACCGTGCTTTCATAAAAGAGTATGAATCACAGCAGAAAGCCGGGGCCAGGGCAGAAGAAAAGGCGGCCAGGGCGGCAAGAAACGCTGTCGGGACTGCAGAAAAGAAGCCCTCCCCTGCCAAGAAGAAACTTTCATACAAAGAGCAGAGAGAGCTGGAACAGTTGGAAAAGGACCTCGGATCACTGGGAGAAGAACGTGCAAGACTGGAAGCGGACCTGAACAGCGGCACTCTCCCCTACGAACAGCTGCAGAAAGCCTCGCAGCGTATAGGGGAAATCATAGCCGAAACTGAAGCCAAGGAAAACCGGTGGCTTGAGCTTTCTTGCATGGTATAAAAGAAGGTGAGTCAATTTGACCCACCCTCTTGTTCCATTCCATATTTTACGACAAGTCAGAATCTTCCCGGGTATCAATACACCATGAATTCGTAGACTCTCGCTACATTGCCTTCGCTCTGGTCAGGCTTTGAAAGGGAAAGTCTGACATAGCGGGCCGTAACAGGCTGCTCAAGAAGACGGTCTGTCTCCAGTTCCGTGTTCTCATACACGGTATCTACGGACTTCCATTCCGAATCACCGTCAGCCTTTACCTGCAGACTGTATTCTTCAGCTATATAATCAAGGGCCTCGAACCCGGCATGCATGACATACCAGCCTTTAATCTCAGTGTCCTTCTGCAGGTCTATGACGATGTATTTCGGTTTTGCACCGCCGATATCGCACCATTTGGTAGCGACATCCCCGTCATAGGCATATTCGGCTTTCTCCGAATCATTGACCTGTCCGGTGTATTCCACGACAGGCTTTCCGGAAAGAAGATTCTTCCGCGCCCCTGCCGCCTCGCCGATTTCCGGCTCCGGAAGACAGACTCCGAGAAGGTCGCATGCAGGTACGGCAAGATTGTTACTGTCGGAAGCCACAGAAGCGGCGAAGACAACTACCTGCGGATTGTCCGGAAGGACAAGTGTCCCGGCCCCTTCAGGTATGTCAAGACCTATACAGAACATATAGGCATATTCATAAGGAAGGTCGGCATTCTTGATCATACTGTGCCTGTGAGTCCCCACGTATGCGACCTCCGCCGGTTTGAGATAGCCTTCGGTATGTCCTTCATGGCCCCACTGTCCTACGAATCCGCTGTAATAAGGCACCACGGCCTTGTACTCTGTCCCGTCTACATAGAAAGAGCATTCCGTATCACGGGATGTCGAAGCAGCCAGGATATAAAGGCGGTTGTAGCTGCCTGACGGCAGACTGACAGTATCTTTGCCGCATTTTACGCCGTTTTCCACGGTACCGTCCAGAATCTCAAATTCAATTCCTTTGTATTCAATGGTTTCCGGAAGGAGTTCGGCAGCGTATGAATTTCCTTTGCCATCGAAGTTGGCATCACTGCGGAACGCATTGTAAGAGGCTGTCCTGACATTGTACGGAAGCTCCACCGGAACGGATTCCACTGGCCGGACATTGCCGGAGGCATGGTCTTCAAGCCTTACCAGGAAAGTCTTCATGCCGAACGGACCGATATTGAAATGCAGCTCATTGCCGCGGAATGAAGCAGCGCCTTTATATTCCTCATTGCCGTTCAGTTCCTCTGCTCCGGCAATATCGGCGGCAAACTTCACTACCGCATCCTGTGACTCCAGTCCATCCGTTTCATAGAATCTCACAACATATCCGACCGTATCCTCGGCATGTTTCAGCGCCCTCATCGCCACGCTTCCTCCTGTAACCTGCGCGAACGAGAACGTACGTCCGAGACGGCCGTCATGCTTCGGAACGATGAATGCCCTGAGAGGCTGGTTGAGCACTTCTGCTTTTCTCACGATGCCGGCAGAACGGAAGTCGCCTTCATGACCTGCAATCGAGTATGTGAAAACATGGTGTCCGAGATCCTGCTGTGCCTGATAGGCATAGCCGCCACGGGTGGACGGAGTATGCAGAAGTGTAAGACGGAGCATATTGTCTGCAGGCTTGTCCCAACCGTACTTGCTGTCATTCATAATGCTGACGCCATAACTCCCGTCCCTGTCGGTAAGATCGGCCCACTGCTGGGCATACACTTCGTATGCGGTAAGCACATTGTTTCCGCGTGCCTTCGAGCCTACGCCCAGATCATACACTGCCTCCGGGTTAGAAACGGAAAGAGGGAACTCCGCTTTCAGAAGGGCGTCCTCGCTGCGCCAGTCAACCTCATTGCGTATATCGATCCTGTCGCTTTCATCACCTTCATTGAGGACGATATACTGGACAAATCGGGAATCACCGTATTTTCTCGACACACGCAGGGCTCCTCTTGCTGGGCCGCACTCGGCAACAGTAATTTCGACACTGTCCGTAACGGATACCGGCTCCGAGTCTACTGTGGATTTCATGATTTCCCATGCAGGCCAGCTATATGACGGGTTATGCGGGAACAGAGCCAGACGGACAGACTTGCCTTCCTCTACGAGTTCGCGGCCGCAACGTTTGTCAGTAATGGAGCAGATATCCCCGTTCGCATCGAGCACTACCTTGTACACACTGTTCTCGATGGTATTTCCTGACACTTTCACTGTCTGGTCTCCGGCAGCGGGCCTGCCGCCTTTTCTCACTTCATAAACTGCATATCCCACTGCAGGGACCGACGCCTTGAAGGCAAGTCTGGTGAGACCGTCTTCCCCGGATGAAAGGACATTGCATGCAACGGCCTTTCCATTGGCATCATAGACAGACACTTTCCTCCCTGCAAAAGGAACGGAAACCTCTACTATGTCCGATACGGGAAATCCAGCCGCATTGTAGATGACTACAGGAGTACCTTTTACATCAGTGTCCAGCTCCATCGAAACCGCACCCACTGATGAAGTCAGCACTTCCGCGAACTGCTTGAGGGAAATAAGCTCGTCATTCCACGAGAACTCGTATGCCCGCGGTATGCTGGTACCTGTAAGATCGTCATGGAACTGATGCCAGATAACACGCTTCCAGGCCTCAGTAAGGAATTCCAGCGGATATTCCGCTGTCCCGAGCCAGTCGGCGGCTACGGCATTCCTTTCTGCGGCATCAGCCAGCATCTCGTTCTTGCGGTTATACAGCTTCATGGCTGCCTGCGAAGTATAGCAGCCTGTTCCGTGGACATCCATCAGCAGCTCGTCTTTCCATAAAGGAAGTTCAGGATGGTCCGAAAAAGGAAGGTAATCCTTATACAGCCTGTCACTTTCAGCGCTTATTATCCTTACAGGACCGTCACCTTCAAGACCCAGCTCCAATGCACGGACAGACTCGATTGTCGGAGAACCGCCTGTATCACCTGTCCCGTAGTAATGGTATACGGTACGTATAGGGGACTTTTCCGCATATCTGACAAGGTTCCTGTTATGGCTGAGATCTTCGTAGCGCCACCTGGACGTATAGTTGTGCGCATCGGCCACAAGCATGATTTCAGAGCCGTCCACACCCTGCCACAGGCCTATTTCGAAAGGTATCTTGCTGTCTCCGTAGAAAGGGTTGTTCCTCCACTGGAGCTTCTGGGTAGAGAAGCCTATCAGTCCGGAATGGGCAGCCACCGTGGGGAGGGTCCAACCGAAGCCGAAGCAGTCCGGGAGGAAAATGTCGGTTCCCTGCACACCGAATTCCTCTTTATAGAAATGCTGGCCGTAAAGGATGTTCCTGGTAAATGATTCCGGGGAAGGGATGTTGGTATCGGTTGCATCCCATGTACTTCCCGTGACATGCCACCTGCCTGATGCGATGTACTTCTTTACCAGATCGTATTTTTCCGGAAAATATTCTTTCATCCAGGCATACTTGATGCCTCCCTCGAAATTGAAGATGTAGTCCGGGTACTTTTCCAGAAGGAAAAGGTTGCGGTCCATGGTCTTCGGAATATATTCGCTGATAGACCTCTGGACATCCCAGTTCCACTGGGAATCGAAATGCGCGTTGGAAACAAGGTAGGCCTTGTATTCCGTCTTTTCCTGGGAAAAGCAGGCCGATGCCCACAGGAAAAGAAGTGAGGAAAAAGTTAAAATCCGTTTCATTGTTACAATTATAATTGTTGTCAGTTGTAGTTTCAATGGGCTTTTTTCAGCCTTGCCCACGGTATGACTCCGGCCGGAGCCTGCTTGTTCATCAACAGTTCCTTCATCTTGTCCATATAGGGAGCCACATGCGAATAGAACATGTAATATCCGTCGCACAAGGTATTCAGGCCGGTCTCGCCGGACTCTGTCCTGTTGAACCTGTGTTTCGGACATTCACCGTGGCAGGCAAAGAAGTATTTGCACTTCATACATTTGTATGGAAGCCCGTTCCTTTTCTCTATCCCGAATTTCACCTGCTTGTCGGAGGACATCATCTCCCTCAGGTCCTTTTCGTAGATATTGCCCAAAAGGTATTCCGGGTAGACAAAGTGGTCGCACGGGTACAGATCCCCGTTGTGCTCTATGACGGTATTGCCGCCGCAGGTCTCGGCATATACGCATGTTCCGGGCTGCTCGCCGCACCAGCATGCAAGAGTGGAATCGAACAGGTTCACGAACCACTGTCCGACGTCATTCCTGACCCACCAGTCGAAAATGTCGCACATGAACCTGCCGTATGCCATAGACCCGACCGACCATGGGGATATCACGGCACCTTCCTCGGAAGGATTCACGATATGGGGCCTCGCCCCCTTGTCGGGCCTGCCGTTCGGAAGAAGCGGATATTTTATATGCTCGACTACCGGCATAAACTGCATATATTTGGTACCCAAAGACTTGAGAAACTGATAGACCTCCAGTCCGCGACCTTCCGAAGCCTTGTTTATGGTAGACATCGTATTGTATTCGACTCCGGTACGGTAAAGGATGGAAAGCCCGCGCATCACTTTGTCGAAAGTCGGGGCGCCGCCCTTGTCCTTGCGGAACCTGTCATGTATATCCTGAGGCCCGTCTATGGAAATCCCTATCAGAAAATCGTGCTGTCTGAAAAATGAAGCCCACTCCTGGGTGATGAGGGTCCCGTTTGTCTGCAGGGTGTTGTGGATTATTTTACCTGCGGCATATTTCTGCTCGAACTCGACCGCTTTCCTGTAGAAATCAAGGCCCAGGACCAAAGGTTCGCCTCCGTGCCAGTTGAAGGTGACTTCAGGCACATCGTTGGCCGCGATGTACTCCCTGACAAGAGTCTCCAGCATGTCAAGGCTCATCTTCGGCTCACGACCTCCGTAAATGTCAGACTTGTCAAGATAATAACAGTAATGACAGTCGAGGTTGCACAGGGAGCCTGCCGGCTTTATCATGATATTGAACGCCGTAGGGCCGGAAATCCTGACGGCGTCACTCAATGTAATGGTATCCTTGTAACTGTTGTTGGGCATATCGGTGTCCGGTTTGAATTTCGGCCGATAAAGATAGAAAATTAATTTCTGATTTTCGAAGGAATCCAGTCTGTCCACAGCAGCAAAACATCACAGGATTCCAGGGCTGCATGACAAAAAAAAGACAGGCTATTCCAGCCTGTCTCCTTTCTCGGTGAAAAATTCATTCTGCAGGACGGTGAAGTCTGTCACTTCTACTACCTTCAGTTTGCATTTGTACTTCTTTTTCCATTTGCGGACTATGGAGCTGAACCCCCTTGTCAGATATGCCCCGAGTATCGGGTTCACTTTCAGGATAAATGAATTCACTCCCTTTTCCGACACGTAATATGAAAGCTTGCGTTCTATCGCCTCGTCAATCACTACACTTGAAGAAATCTTCCCTGTCCCGTGGCATACCGGACATACTTCCGTAGTGTTGATCTCGATTGCCGGGCGCACTCTCTGGCGGGTTATCTGCATCAGGCCGAACTTTGTCAGAGGAAGCACATTATGTTTGGCCCTGTCGCTCTGCATAAGTTCCTGCATATAATGGAAGAGCAGATTCTTGTGCTCGCTGGACTCCATGTCGATGAAATCCACAATCACGATGCCGCCCATATCCCTCAACCGGAGCTGTCTTGCAATCTCTTCGGCGGCATAGCAGTTGACATCGTAAGTGTTCTGCTCCTGCTCCTTGTTCTTTGACCGGATGCCGCTGTTGACATCGATTACATGGAGAGCTTCCGTATGCTCTATAACCAGATATGCACCCTGTTTTATCGGGACTACCTTTCCAAAAGAACTCTTTATCTGCCGGGTGACTTCGAAATGGTCGAAGATCGGCGTATTTTCCTTGTACAGTTTCACTATCTTCTCCTGCTCCGGAGAGATCAGCGATATGTACTTGCGGGTCTCCTCATATATGGACTCGTTATTGACATAGATATTCGAGAAAGAGTCGTTAAGAAGATCCCTGAGAATAGTGGTAGTCTTGCTGTATTCAGTGAAGAGCAGCTGTACGGACTTGGACTTGGCGACCTTGTCCCATGAACTCTCCCACTTGTCTATCAGCGACATGATTTCCGCATCAAGGACAGCGGCATTCTTTCCTTCCGCCGCAGTACGGATAATAGCCCCGTAATTCTTAGGCAATATGTTCTTTACAAGCGCTTCAAGTCTCCTTTTCTCTTCCTTGGAAGTGATCTTCTGGGAGACACTGACCTTTTCCGCAAAAGGCAGAAGCACCACGTTACGTCCTGCCAATGAAATCTCTGCAGTCAGTCTTGACCCTTTAGTGGAGATAGGCTCCTTGACGATCTGCACTATCATCATCTGTCCAGGGGTGAGGACGTTCTCTATCTTGCCCTCTTTCTCAAGCACCGGACCTATCTTGATGTGGGAATAGATTCCCTTTTTGTCCGAATTCTGGTTCAGTCTCTTGACGAACTCGTCGAATGCATTGAAATACAGCCCCAGATCCAGGTAGTGTACGAAAGCCTCTTTCTCATCCCCTATATCCACAAAGGCAGCATTGAGGGCCGGGAGAAGTTTCTTCACTTTGCCCAGGTACACATCCCCCACAGAAAAACTGTGGCCCTTGCTGGACTCCTTGTTCAGTTCGATAAGCCTGTGGTTTTCCATCAGGGCTATCGACACTTCAGTAGGATTTACATCTACAATAAGATCTTTAACAGATTCATCCATTGACATCTTGTCATTTAAAGCAAAAAAGAGGTTGCCCTAAAAGTTCGGACAGCCTCTTCAATTCAGCAACTGCTAAAATGGCAGACCGAGAGACTACTTTCTCTTCTTGTGTCTGTTCTTGCGCAAACGTTTTTTACGTTTGTGCGTCGCCATCTTATGTCTCTTTCTTTTCTTACCGCTTGGCATAGTATTAAATTTTTAAAAACAATTATTTTTTAATCTCGTTCACGAATACCTTAGCCGGTTTGAAAGCGGGGATATCATGAGCAGGGATAGTCATAGTCGTACTTCTTGTAATATTCCTGGCTGTCTTTTCAGCCCTGTGCTTGATGATAAAGCTACCAAACCCTCTGAGAAACACAGGATTGCCCTTTGCAAGGGAACCCTTCACAGAATCCATGAAAGCCTCAATGACAGACTGGACTGCAATCTTCTCGATCCCTGTAGCCTTTGCAACTTCGTTTACAATTTCTGCCTTAGTCATAATTATTTATATTTAAATTCGTTACTGTTTTTCCGAATAGGAGTGCAAAAGTAGACTTATTTTTTTAATATTCAAAATCATAAATGAAATTATTTTCATTTTTCATACTATATTCGGGTCTGGCACAAACATTGACCATAGTCGCGCTCCGGAATCGTCCGGACCTGTCACTGACAAAATGTCAGAAAGGCTGTCGTGACGGTACTGCAAACATTATATATTATAGGTATGAAAAACTTTAAAGACATATTGGCATCATCGGGATCGGAAGTCAGCATTATACCTGTCATCCCGGGAGACGGTTTCATGAAAATAGATGAAAGCGAACTTCCCGAGTCTCTCCCAATCCTTGCGCTCAGGAATGCCGTTCTTTTTCCGGGAGCCGTATATCCGATAACCATAGGAAGGGAAAAATCCGTCAGGCTGATCGAAGACGCGGAAAAGAACAACAATTTCATCGGCGCCGTCCCGCAGAACGACATTACCATTGAGGACCCTAAAAAAGAAGACCTGTATGATTTCGGTACGGTAGCCAAAATAGTGAAGACACTCGAGATGCCGGACGGCACGATAACCGCCATTCTTCAGGGATTCAAGCGTTTCGAAATCGAAAACATCGTAGAATACGATCCGTATATGCTCGGGCAGGTCCGTTATCTGGCCGACACTGCGCCAGACCAGGCCGACAAGAACGTGAAGATGATCGCCGAAGCCCTGAAAGAAAAGGCCGTAACTATACTCCGGTATGCTTCTTTCGTACCGAAGGAAGCGGTATCAGCACTCAAATCCATCGACAATTTCGAATTTCTGGTAAATTTCATAGCCACTACCATAGATGTGGAAAACTTCATGGACAAGGTGCTGCTCCTGCAGTACGGAGACCTGAAAGTCAGGGCGATGAAACTTCTTGCCGTCCTGGATACGCAGATCGAGCTTCTGAAAATCAAACAGGACATAAACCAGAAAGTAAAGAGCGAAATCGACCAGCAGCAGAGGGAATACTATCTTAACAACCAGCTGAGGACCATCCAGGAGGAACTCGGAATGGACGAGATGGAGGATTTCGAGAGATTCAGGGCCAAGGCGGAGACCAAGATATGGCCTGACTCCGTAAAGGAGATATTCGAAAAAGAGATGGCAAAGCTGGAAAGGTGCAACCCGAATTCTCCTGACTACAGTACCCAGTACAACTATATCCAGTTCATGCTGGACCTGCCGTGGGGCGAGATGTCAAAGGACAACCTGGACCTGAAGCATGCCCAGAGGGTGCTGGACAAGGACCATTTCGGTCTGGAGACAGTCAAAGAGAGGATAATCGAATATCTGGCGGTGCTGAAACTTAAAGGGAATATGAAATCGCCTATCCTGTGTCTTTGGGGCCCTCCGGGAGTCGGCAAGACCAGTCTGGGCAAATCGATAGCCAAGGCGCTCGGCCGGAAATATGTCAGAATCGCGCTGGGAGGCCTGCATGACGAGTCGGAAATAAGAGGTCACAGGAAAACCTATATCGGCGCCCTGCCGGGACGTATCCTCAACGGTATAAGCAGGGCCGGCACGTCAAACCCGGTAATCGTGCTTGACGAGATAGACAAAATCAGCAGCGACTTCAAGGGGGACCCTTCTTCCGCGCTTCTGGAAGCTCTTGATCCCGAGCAGAATACCACTTTCCATGACAACTATCTGGACATAGACTATGACCTGTCCAACGTGCTGTTCATAACCACAGCCAACACCACTTCCACTATCCAGCCGGCCCTTAAGGACAGGATGGAAATGATACAGGTGAGCGGATATCTGGCCGAAGAGAAGGCTGTCATCGCCAAGGATTACCTGATTCCGCGCCAGCTTGAAGAGCACGGCCTGGGAAAGAAGGAGCTGAAATTCAGTCCTGCTGCAATCTCACAGATCATTGACAAATACACAAGGGAGTCCGGCGTCAGGGGGCTGGAGAAACAGATAGCGAAAGTGGCAAGGGTGACAGCCAAGAAAATCGCCCTGTGCGAGGACTATCCTGCGGTAATCAAACCGGAACATCTGAAAGAATACCTGGGGCTGCCGACCAATTTCCATGATATGCAGAAAGGCAACGAGGCTCCGGGAGTAGTCACCGGTCTGGCATGGACCGAGATGGGAGGAGAGATACTGTTCATCGAAAGTTCCGTCAGTGCAGGTAAAGGCGTGCTTACCATGACAGGAAATCTCGGTGATGTGATGAAAGAATCCGCCACCATAGCCTACCAGTATATAAAGGCACACCCTCAACTGGCGGAAATGTCTCCGGAGGAATTCGCCCAGAAGGACATCCACGTACATGTCCCTGAAGGGGCAGTCCCGAAAGACGGCCCGTCCGCCGGTATAACCATGGTAAGTTCCATGATTTCCGCGCTCAGGGGCAAGCAGATAAAGAGCGGCATAGCAATGACCGGCGAAATGACACTCAGAGGCCGCGTGCTCCCTGTAGGAGGCATCAAGGAAAAGATACTGGCAGCCAAAAGGTCAGGCATCCATACCATCATCATTTCCGAAGACAACCGCAAGGATGTCGAGGATATCAAGGAAATCTACATAAAAGGACTTACCTTTGTCTACGTCAAGAACATCGAAGATGTGATCAGAGAAATATTCTGACAATGAGGACGACCTTTTTAGTCGTCCTCTTATATTATATATCCCGTGTTACCCTTCCGTAACCGTCGGATTTCCAGTAATCGCCTCTGTCATCCTTGAATTTCCCGAATCCCTGATCTTCCAGAATCCTTTCGCAGCCGTTTTCATCGGTTATCTTGTATTTTTGTGGCCCGCTCTCTTGAGGACATGAAGGGCCGGACGACGACGAGGACGAGCTCCCGGTCATGGAATCGAAAGCCGCGGCAAAGGCTCCAGACATGATGAAAAGCCCTATGACAAAAGCTACAATGGCTATGACAACGATAGACAAAAGTATGCCAAGGGCGAATGCGGCCAGCATAATACCGAGCAGCAACAGTGAACGCCGGAGCGCGATCCCCCTTGTTTCCGACACGACGATGGACTCGTACACATCCAGTCCCCACAGCATCACGAGCATCAATATCCCTCCGCAATAATTGCTTAACGTGAAGTTGGCCGACCCCATGAGCACCATCGCCACTGAATCTCCACCCGCCCCGAACACACCGCACAGGCCGGCAAGGAGAATGGTCACTGAAGCCAGATACATGTTGGAGCGGACCTTGTCTCCCCAGAGTTTCTTTTCAAGATCGTTATACAGGTACAGATACTTTTTCATAATTCCAATGTTCCAATAAGGTTATATTATTCGACAGGAGCCAGATCAAAAGAGAAAAGCGCCGCCGCGAGCACGAGCATTGCCAGAACAGTTATCAGTCCGGCTATCGCCATCCCTTTCATATACGGGTTTCCGGAAGGACGGTCTTCAGCCGGCTCTGTAACAGCAAAACCGTATGCCGAAAATGCCGGACTTGTCGCCAGGACATACCATGAATAACCTGTCAGACACCCCAGTGCCGCCTGAACGACAGCCATAATCAGCTTGCCTTTATATATGAAAGCTATCCCCAGAAGAGGATATACAGCGTTAAAGGCGCACCAGATGGCACTGAACGCATATCCTGCGCAAAGAATAAACGTCCATGACTTCTCATATTCAGTAAGGGAGGCGTTCCTCACGAAGACTGACACGTAATATACCTGCATAACCGCCAGCAGGCACATGAGCAGATTCACTACACAGACTACGGCGGCGCCGTCTACCACTACCGAGAACACCAACAGAGCCGAACACAACAAAGCCGCCGTCTGCAGTATCGCCAGAGATTTGGCCATACGCGAAGCAGCGGCCGTCTGCGCAAGTCTGGAAAAAAGGAACAGACCCGCTATGCCGGCCAGAGGGAAAATGAGCCAGTTGAATATAGCGCCTCCGACAGAGGATACAAACATCAGAATGACTGCGGCTTTGAGCTTGCCGGTTAGTTTAGGGGTCGGGCGTGTGGCCTCCTCCAAAGTAAAATGATAAGTTTCTTCCATATCGGTTTTTCTTTCAAATATATCCTCTTATCCCCGATTTTCCAAATCACTGTTCCATCTCGCCAGATGCCATGGCAATATTTTGACTTGTTTGATTTTTTTATCATTTTTGTCAGATTTATTATCGGCAGGAATAAATGGAAGTAAAAATAGAACAGAGCTGGAAGGAGGCGCTGGCGGGTGAATTCGAAAAACCGTATTTCGCCTCGCTGGTGCGTTTCCTTCATGAAGAGAAGGCGTCGGGACAAAGAATCTACCCTCCGGGAAGCCAGATTTTCAAGGCATTCGAGCTGACCCCTGTGGATCAGGTGAAAGTGGTCATACTGGGCCAGGACCCGTATCACGGAGCCGGGCAGGCAATGGGACTGTCGTTTTCCGTCCCGGCGAACATACCCGCTCCCCCGTCTCTGAAAAACATATTCAAGGAAATACACGATGACCTCGGAATCACGATGAGCGGATATCCCGACCTGGAGAAATGGGCAAGACAGGGAGTGCTGCTCCTGAATGCGGTCCTGACAGTAAGGGCAGGACAGCCTGCTTCGCACAGCAACATAGGATGGACAGAGTTCACCGATGCCGTAATCAAGTACATTTCCGACCATTGCACCGGTGTGGTATTCCTCTTGTGGGGAAATTTCGCAAGGAGCAAGAAAGCCCTTATCGACACCACCAGACATTATGTTCTGGAGGCGGCCCACCCTTCTCCGCTTGCAAGAGGGGCGTTCTTCGGATGCAGGCATTTTTCCAAGACAAATGAAATATTGGCCCGTGAGGGCAAGACTCCAATAGACTGGCAGTTATGAAAAGGACAGCATTATTCCCGGGATCTTTCGACCCGTTCACGGCAGGACATCTGAACATTCTCAAACGTGCACTGACCATGTTCGATGAAGTGGTGGTGGCTGTCGGTATCAACATGGACAAAAGGGGGTTCTTCCCTACCGAAAAAAGGCTGGACATCATCCGTCAGGCTACGGCAGGCATAAAAGGAGTGAGCATAATGCAGTACGACAACCTTACCGTGGACACATGCCGGGAGCTCGGCATTCACCATATCGTGCGCGGTGTGCGCAACATGATAGATTTCGAGACCGAACGGTCGATCGCCGATGCCAACAGACGGCTCGCTCCGGACATCGAAACCATCATAATACCTACAGCTCAGGAGTTTGCGCATATATCGTCATCGGCAGTGAGAGATATAATCAAGCACCACGGGGACACATCGCTTTTCATCCCTGAAGGGGTGGAGCTCTAACAGTCAGGAGAACACCGCACATGGCAAATGTCCTGAAAATACTACGGATAGCGGCAGTGACAATCTGCCTGTACGCCGGCGCAGCGGAAACGGCATATTGTCACCCTTGCCAGGAGAGTCTTGATTCCCTGAAATCGGCAGCCATTTCATCTAAAGTGAAAGAATACCTCGACGCCATAGTGGCGGAACCTGTTGAAATCCAGAAGCAGGAAACTGATTTCCTCATCGGGACCTGTACGGATTCACTTGTCAGACAGGCTGTGGCACTGGACATATATTCCTATTATACGGAATCGAAAGTCATGGGTGTCGAGGCCGTAGCAGTGTACGTATGTGACAAATGGTTCATTCCGGGAAAAATCAGGATGCGCAGCGACATGGACCTTATGGGGGCGAGGATGTTCGCAGAATTCAACCGCAGTTCGCTCATAGGCATGCAGGCACCGGAAATGGTCCTGAAAGACTCTCTCGGCAACGACAAGAGGCTCTTTCCTCTGCCCGATATGGCCCCGGACAGCATACCGGACATTACCGCAGACAGAAGATACCGCATCCTGTATTTCTACAGCACAGGATGCCCGCAGTGCAAAATCGAGACAATCCTCCTGAGGAACATACTGGAGAACGATGACCTGCCTGTGGACTTCTATGCCATATTCACCGGCAGGGACAGAGAAGAATGGATGCGATATACCAGGCTCCAGATGGATATCAAGACGTCCAGGACCAGGGTTTTCCATCTGTGGGACCCGCACATGGAATCCGATTTCCAGATAAAATACGGCATACTCCAGACCCCGGGACTGTTCCTGGTATCCCCGGACGGAAAAATCACCGGCCGCAGGCTGGATGCAGTCACTCTGGAAAAGCTCCTGAAAGAATCACTTGCCCCGGTAGAAATGGAATACGGGTCAGCAGAATCCTCCGGATTCTACGACAAGCTCTTCCAGCCTTTCGGAGACAGCATAAGATGTGAAAATATCACGGAAATCGCAAGGCATATCGAAGAATCGGCTGCAGGAGCAGGAGACACTCTCCTGTTCAAGCAGATGACCGGAGATCTGATGTACTATCTGACCAACCGTCGCGGCGCGGCGTACAAATGTGCGCTGGACAGCCTGGTCCACCGGCAGATACTTTCACACCCGGCATGGAGGACAGCCGATGATTCGCTGAAAGTAATCAGCTTCGCCCGCATATTGGAAGACCTGCTTTCCAAAACCCGTGAAGGCTCCCCTGTCCCGGGTCTCAAGATAAACGGAACGCTGAAAAGATGCAGCCCAGGCGGAGCCGTCGTCACCAAAGAAGGCAAGTTCAGACTTGACAAGACCGGAGGGAAAACCAACTATATAATTTTCCACACGGAGGGCTGCCCGATATGCAAAGCCGAAATCGCGGCAGCGGATTCCCTGCTGTCAGACGGAAAGAAAAATATACGTATACTACTGATAGACATGGACATGCTTTTCTCGGCCTATCCTGACCAGGCCCAGGCCCTGTTCGATGCATTCGACCTGACATCCATGCCGCTGATCATATCGACAGACCGAAAGGGCACCATCACCGGACGTTATCTCAGCCTTGTCGAATGACCCTGATCCGCTTTACGGTTCAGGACAATACGGACAAACAAAGCCAGAGCCAGAAGACCGAAAACGAATGTACAGGCCCGGCCGGTAATGTCACCGTATCTGACAAACAAGGTGATGTCATCATTCATATTGACACTGCTGCGTATTACGGCCTGTTCCCACCACGGGGTCTGCTCAAGGATGACACCGCGCTGGTCGATTATCGCCGAGATCCCGGTATTGGCACAGCGTGCTATGCTCCTTCTGGTTTCTATCGCCCTTAATGACGAGTAACTCAGATGCTGCCTGTAGCCTGGAGTATCACCCCACCACGCGTCATTGGTTATAACGGTCATGAAACGTGCCCCTTTACGGACATATCCCGTAAAATATTCACCGTAGACAGATTCATAGCATACCGCACAACCGAAAGGGATATTGCCGCAGTGAAGCAATGACACTTCGTCCTGGCCTACACACCTGCCGAATACACCGCCGAGCATATTGTCTACTTTCGAAAAGAAAGCCGGATAAGGCATCATCTCTACGCCGACCACGAGCTTGCTCTTGTGGAAAATCTCGGTCCTTCCTGTACCGTCCACGACCAGGGCGGAATTGTGGGACTCCACCCATCTTCCGTCACGGACCTGCCTGGCATTGTATGAAGGAGCTTCCGGCCTGTCATAATATGTATAGGAGGACGCTCCGAAAAGCAAGTCAGTACCAGGATATTCTTTCAGGAAATTTATGAATCTCCTGTATGTGTAGCTGCGGGAGAAGTCGTTGGTTATGATGTCATTGGTAAAAGTTTCAGGAGCTATGACCAGCATCGGCCCGAACCTCCTGTCCGCTGCGGACGCCGCCCCGGTGCTGTCGTTTTCCGGCATCACGGCTTTCCGGTCAGGAACAGAATTTCCGATCTGGTCCAGAAGTATGGCCGTCTGCTTTGACTGAGGCATCGCCTCGAATTTCTGATACGGGTCGATATTGGGCTGGACTACAAGTACATCCACAGGGTCCTGCTTCTCCTGGTAGCTGTCGAACATAATCTTCGACAGGACAAAGGGGGCTGCAACCGCCACGGCACATGCAGAGACAAGGGTGATCTTCGCCTTGGCGTTGTACCTGAAGGCCCAGGAGCCGTCCGACAAGGAAACCATAATGGAAAAAACGAGCAGATTGACAGTCCAGATCCAAAGGGAGCCACCGAGAGATCCGGTAAATTCATACCATTGTATGGACTGGAGACTGCGGGCAAAAGCATTGCCGAGGACAAGCCACGGCCATGAAATATCCAGGTCGAAGTAGACTCTTTCCCATGCTATCCACATGACTGCCAGAAAGATATACGGCAAAGCCCCTTTAAAGTACTTTTTGCTGAAGCGGAACAGTCCGAAAATCAGTGACATCTGCAGGGAGTTGGCCAGAATGGCGAAAATCCCGCCTCCGACTGTCGCGTTGCATACCCAGAAAGTGGTGCAGGCATTCCACAGAACGAACGCACTATAGTGATATATCCATACTTTCCTCATTTTCAGCATGGATGCAATACGCTCCATGCACAACAGGGGGATAAACCCGAACAGTGCGGTGAAGCCGCAATGCGGCACAAGAAACGGCAGGGACATCATCGCCGCAAAAAGCAGCACAAGCAGCCACAGGAGAATCCCGGTCCCTGACGGAACCGATTGAATACGGTCTCTTTTCATGTCAAATCAAAATCACAAGCCGCAAATATAAATAAATTTATATTATTTTTGCGATGCCAATACATCAGTTATGATAATCGACATACTGAAAGCTTTCCTGATAGGCATCTGCGCCTCGGCTCCAGTCGGACCGATCGCGATACTTGTCATCCAGATATCGCTAAGCAAAGGACACAAGGCCGGCTTCGTAACGGGGCTCGGCGCCTGTCTGGTGGATACCGTATTCTCCATCATAGCAATATTCGCCCTGGCTCTGGCACAGAGGATAATAGAAGAACACCGAGTGGTCATCCTGCTTGCCGGCGGCCTGATAGTCACCGTTGTAGGATGGAGGATGGCCGTCTCAAACCCGTTCAGGAAGGTGAAAGCCGGCCCCGAGACCAGATCAATATCCCTAAAGGATTTCTTCCAGGCCCTGGCAATGGGATTTTCAAACCCGGGAGCGATTTTCGTCATATTCGCCCTTTTCGCCTTCTTCGGTCTGGGCAATTCTTCACCGCATGACTGGAAAGTGGCGCCCATAATCATAGCCGTAAGTGCCGGAGCGGCATTCTACTGGTTCTGCATCACCGCCCTCCTGGACCATTTCAGAAAAAGGTTCAGACTGCAGACAATACTGTGGGTGAACAGAATAACGGGAGCCATCATCGTGATTATAGGACTGGCTCTGATAGGAGAAGGTCTGTTCAAGATTATTTTTCAAAGAATGCCCGTACTATAAGATGCACCTAACCTAATTTTGACTACATTTGCAGGATTCAATCTCAATCTATATGGAAAAGTCAACGGTATATTTCACCGACCTGAGGACATCTCCAGGCAACAGCCTTCCGCAGAAGATGAAGAAACTGGTCAGAAAGGCTGGAATCGGACAGATAGATTTCAAAGACAAGTTCACGGCCATAAAGATACACTTCGGCGAACCGGGCAATGTCGCATATATAAGACACAACTATGCAGCCGCCCTCGCAGATATACTGAAGGAACTGGGAGCAAAGGTTTTCCTTACAGACAGTAACACTCTCTATTCCGGAGGAAGGTCCAACGCGGTAGACCACCTGAAAGCGGCGATGGACAACGGATTCAACCCGATTTCTGCCCATGCTGACGTGATCATTGCGGACGGACTCAAAGGGACGGACTACAAGGAAATAGAACTCAACGGGGAATACTGCAAGGCCCCGAAAATAGGAGCAGCCATTGCCGATGCCGACATCATCATATCGATGAACCATTTCAAAGGGCATGAGCAGACAGGATTCGGCGGGGCGCTCAAGAATCTGGGCATGGGCTCGGCCAGCGTAGGGGGCAAACTCGAGCTTCACTCGTCTTCCCAGCCTGTCATCAACCTCGAAAACTGTATCGGGTGCCGCATCTGCGAGAAATACTGCCGTCACGATGCCGTGAAAGTAACAGGAAAAAAAGCACATATAGACTACGGCAAATGCGTGGGATGCGGACAGTGTGTGGCTGTCTGCCAGCATGAAGGTGCTGTGGTAAAAGACTGGGACTCATCCGAAACACTCAACTACAAGATAGCAGAATACGCACTTGCCGTAGTGAAAGACAAGCCTTCATTCCACATTAGTTTCATAATGAACGTGTCACCAAACTGCGACTGCTGGAACCACAACGATGCAGCCATCATCCCTGATTTGGGAATCGCGGCATCTTTCGACCCGGTAGCCCTGGACTGCGCCTGTGCCGACCTGGTGAAGGCTGCACCCGTGCTTCAGAACAACGCCATCACGGACATTGACGGCAGGTCCGGACAGGATCATTCACACGACCACCATGCAGGTGAAGACAAATTCCATATAATACATCCGGACACCAAATGGGAAGCCGGCGTAGAGCACGGGGAGAAAATCGGTCTCGGCAGCAGGGAATACACATTGGTAAGAGTATAGTAGGAGCAAATACAAGGTTAGATCAATGAGCGTTAAAGGCTTTTTCAACAATTGGATAGTAAAGAACCTGTTGCTGGCCATAATCATAGTAGCGGTTCTGATTGTCGGCACAAGTTTTCTTCTGAAGGCCCTTACCAGACATAATGAAGAAATAAGGGTGCCGGACTTCTCCAACATGACCGTCAGCGAGGCACGGACCGCAGCACTGGCCCACAATGTCAGAATAGACGTAACAGACTCGGTATATATAAAAAGAATGGCACGCGGTGCTGTCTACCGGCAGGTTCCCGAGGCCGGAAGCCGTGTAAAGAAAGGAAGGCGTATAGCACTGACCATCAATTCAGTGCTTCCAAAGAAAATCACTATGCCAAACCTTATCGGATACTCTGCCAGACAGGCGAAGGCGGAGCTTTCATCCAGAGGGCTCAATCTCGGAAAGCTGATTTATGTAAATGACATCGCCACAAACAACGTACTGGCACAGATGCTCGACAATATGGAAATCGAGCCGGGTACGCCAATAGAAAGCGAGTCCAGCATAGATCTGGTCGTAGGTCTGAGCAGATTCGACAACAAGACATACATCCCGACACTTTATGGGACGAAATATCTGAGCGCGATAGACGCAGTCCACAACAATTCATTGAATATCAGAAAAATATCTTTTGACAATACGGTCAAATCCTACAATGACACGCTGAATTCCTTCGTGTACAGGCAGGAACCGGACACATCATCGGTCACTCCTCACCTCATGGGGTCGGAAATGACACTCTATTTTACCCTCGACGAGTCAAAGATCCCTGAGCCGCAGATCGACTCCCTATCTTTAGACGCAGAATATGGAGAATAATTATTTCGATGACTTCGATCCCGAAGATATCGGGGATGAAACAGATTTTGAAGACGGTCAGCAGGAGATGTTCGAGCATTTCCGCTTCGAGCTTGACAAGGGGCAGGCCCCGATGCGTGTGGACAAATATCTGTCCACGCACATGGAGAATACATCAAGGCACCGTATCCAGCTGGCAATAAAAGAAGACTATATCAAAGTCAACGGCAAGACCGCCAAGGCCAACTGTATAGTACGCCCCGGTGATGTCATCACATTCGTGATGCCGTACCAGAGACGCGGACTGGAAATACTTCCGGAAAACATCCCGCTTGACATAGTGTACGAAGATGATGACCTTCTGGTGCTAAACAAGCCGGCAGGGATGGTCGTGCATCCGGGCCACGGACATTTCTCGGGCACTCTGGTAAACGCACTTGCCTATCATCTGGGAATCAGCCAGGGACCGGATGCCAAGGACGAGCGGATGGGGGTACTCGTACACAGGATCGACAAGGACACGTCCGGCCTGCTGGTAGTGGCCAAGAACGATGAAGCCCAGCTTGATCTGGCCAGACAGTTCTTCGTACACTCGATTGACCGCAGGTATGTCGCCATAGTATGGGGAAACCTTAAAGACGATGAAGGGACCATCACCGGGAATATAGGGAGGGACCCGTCAGACAGGATGCGTTTCAAGGTGTTCCCGGACGGCGATCACGGAAAACATGCAGTGACTCACTACAAGGTCCTGGAGCGTTTCGGATATGTAACGGTAGTGGAGTGCAGGCTGGAAACAGGCAGGACCCACCAGATCAGGGTGCATTTCAGATGGATAGGACATCCGCTTTTCAATGACGAGAGGTATGACGGAGCTGAAATCCGCCAGGGAACCATATATGCCAAATACCGCCAGTTCATCGGAAACTGCTTCAAGCTGCTGCCGCGCCAGGCCCTGCACGCAAAGACGCTGGGATTCATCCACCCGAGAACGAAACAGCACCTGCAGTTCGACTCCCCTATCCCGGACGACATGCAGGCACTGATAGAAAAATGGCGGCAATATGCCGCCAATATGGTGTCTGAGATAGAGGAATAATACGCATGACCATATAAAAAAAAACACAGTTGGAATTACTACTGTGTTTTTTTTATATGACATCCAATATCAGAAGCCTCTTGTAATCTTGAGGACCCTGTCCGGATAGTTGGAAATGATGGCATCCACCTTCAGGTCCACGAGCCTCTGTATGTCCTCGGGCTTGTCTGCAGTCCACGGAACTATCTTCATGCCTCTGTCCCATGCTTTCTTGCAGAGGTCTGCGTCAGTGTTTGTATAATGAGGACTGAGCCACTGCGGGGTAAAGTCAAGGAGAGACATATACGCGTCGAAATCCTTGTCTTTTTCCGCAACCAGATATGACAGTATAAGCTGCGGATACTTCTGATGCATATAGTTCAGGGCACGCACGTCGAAACTCTGGACTACAAGTCTGTCACCCAGATTCTTGGACAGGAGAAGCTCGACACATTTATCGACGAAGTCATGGTACTCGGGCCAGTTCTTGCCTTCGGTCTTGCCCACCTTCGATTTGATCTCGATGTTGTACCTCGGCATGGTCATACCGTGCTCGCGGGCATAGTTCTCCGTAAAGTCAATAAGGTCATCGGCAAGAGGCTTGTGCTCCGGAACACATGCTTTTTCTGGCCATACGGTGCTCTCTCTCAAACCAGTATCATATTTTGCAACCGAATCGTACGGCATGGTATAAATATATTCCTTCGGATCATCCGGCTGTACGGCAGAGCCGTCAGGACGGGTAGCATAGCGGGAATGCATGAAAGCGTCATGTGACACGACTACCTGTCCGTCAGCGCTTATCTGGAGATCAAGTTCAAGAGTATTCACTCCGAGATCAAGGGCGTTCTTCATGGATGAAACGGTATTTTCAGGCATCAGACCGGCACCTCCCCTGTGCGCCTGAACATCTACATACCCTCTCATATCCACATCATACTTCCACTGTCTTCCGTCTCCGGCCTTGACTACAACCGTAACCGTTTTGGCATACTGGTCAGGCTCTGCCAGGAAATAATGGATATTGGGACGCGGAAGCTTGTACTCCGGAGTCTTCTTTCCTCTATCCTTGTACACTGCATTCAGTTCACGGGTGAATATAGGAGAATAGTCCAGCACCTGCTCCATCTTTCCCATAGGCTTACCGTCCTGGAACCACTCTACCGTCCATGACTGATCATAGTCCCAGACATTGGCTATGACACCGTTAGGATGCAGCTGGGACTGGCCCGGCTCGAAAATCTCCACCTGGAAATCCTTGTCATGTCCTACGGACTTGTAGTACCATGAAAGATTGCCGTCACGCATCTCGAACACCTTGTATCCGCCCGGAGTACCGTCGTTGCAGTGGTCTGCAATCCACCATGTTCCGCAGATAGCGGCAACGTTGCATTCTCTGATGCCTGTGGCTATATTGAAGTTGTTGTTGATATGAGTGTGGCCTGAAAGGAAAGTCACCTGCCTTCCCTCCAGCATATCAAGCAGTTCCTCTCCGTTTTCAGCATACGAATAGTCCTTGAACCAATAGATGAACGGTGCATGCTGCGCTATGAAAAGGTGTGAAGTCTCCGGTATGTACTCCAGAAGGCCTTTTACCCATGCAAGCACATTGTCCGCATAACCTTCAACATATTTTTTCTGTGTATCGTAAATGATATTGTCCAGGACAATCACGTAATCGTTCCCAATGCCGAAAGCATAGTTTTCCGGACCGAAGGTCTCTCTATAGGCTGAAGATGTATTATGGTCTCCCTGCAGGTCTTTCTGATGATCATGGTTACCGATTACCGGATAGAAAGGTATTCCAGTCTTGGCGATAGCTTCCTTGTATGCCGGATACATTTCCATCGAGTCCCAGCAGATGTCTCCTAAAGTAAGCCCTACAGTCTGATTCTTTTCCGCACATCCGGCTACAGTCGCATATAGGTCAGGCAATCCTGTCTTCTCGAACTTCGCGAAATGTTTTTTATGCAGAGTCTGCGGATCCGCTATGGCCACTATGTCATAATCCTTGGAATCCGATGTACGGACAAGCTGGAAATCGAATTTCTTCTGTCCGTCTGCCGGAAGGTAGAATACAGGATTCCCGCCTTCAAATGGAGCGGTATACCCTCCTGGAGTAATCACATAAACGAAATCCGCATCTTCGGCGATGTCCATTTTGAATTTGCCGCTCTTCTCCGTCAGAGTAAATGATCTGCCATCCGTTACGACTACGCCGGAGAGTTTTTCCTTTCCGCACTTGACGGAGCCTGTAACTTCACGGGCCTGCAGTAAAGCAACACTTGCAAATACAGCGAACGCTGTAACCAGAATTTTTTTCATATAAACTTATTATTTAAAGAATAATCTGTTTTCTTCAAATCTTTGCAATTTACAAATTATTTTCGAAACGAAAGCCAGTCGGCCGTTTTTTCTTTCAGAATATAAATGACACGCCTCTTTCCGGCGTAGCCTGGGA
The DNA here is from genome assembly GCA_017695115.1 of Candidatus Cryptobacteroides avicola. Classification (GTDB taxonomy): domain Bacteria; phylum Bacteroidota; class Bacteroidia; order Bacteroidales; family UBA932; genus Cryptobacteroides; species Cryptobacteroides avicola. The sequence goes on from JADILV010000002.1 coordinate 30,311, forward strand.
GATATGCAATTACAAACCACAAAAAAGAGCCGGCAAAATACCGGCTCTATCAACAAACAAACACGTATCAGATTACTTTGCGGATATCTTGATATTATCAAGGAACCACCTGTTGGCTGTACTGACTCCCCACTCTTTCTGCTTGATAGCAATTCTGGTATTCTCGTCTACAGTAACACCTGACAATTCGATTGAAGCCGGTATCCATTCCAGCTTATGACCGTTTTCCCAACCGTGAGTCTCGACTTCAAAAGTCTTCACATCGCTTCCGTTCGTGACTTCCACTATCAGGTTGACAGGATCCAATTTTCCAGATCCCTGTCTCATCGGACACCAGTCGAATGAAAGCTTCAGGCCAGAGCCTCCTGTTATCGCAGGAAGAACAATTCCTCCTTGATAACCAGTCTTTCCGAATTTCAGATAATTCCTCTGCAGGTATATACACTCGCTTTCATTCTTACCGTCTGCCCAAACTCTCAGCATCTCATACCCTTTTGCTTCAAGAGCCTGCAATGTAGAGACTCCATCGACTTTCGATGTAGGCAACTGTGGACAGTATGCATCCAGATCGTCAGTTTCTACAGTCTGGCCCGCAGGTTTTCCTTCGTTGTCCCCGGCCAGAGCCCAAGGTTCAAGCCATTCGAAATCTTCAGCGAAAACGACTCCTGAAGGATACTGACTGATAGAGAGCTTCATTTCATAATTATAAGTCTCGTTGGTGAATGTTACGGTGCCAGTACGCTCGGAAGCGGAAGTATTGGCATCGAACGTTACAGGAATCTGGTATTCCCCGGCAGTACCGCTGCTTGCAGGAAGATGGATCCAGCTGTCCGATGAAACCGTATACTGGATATTTGCATCAACATTGAAGTTTATTGTCGCACCATTACCGCCGATAACAGGAATCAGACGCCCGGTAGAGACAGTAACTCTCGGCACGAAATTCTCCTGCTTCACTGTAAGTACGGACTCTATGCCGTATTCTTCGTTGTAGAAACGAATTTGTCCTGTCCTGTCTGAGCCAGTCATATTCGTAGCTGCAGTAAAGGAATGTTCGTGTTTTTCCACCACGGCCATAGTAGATACGGCCGGCTCTTCCGTGATCCAATCCCCTTGGATCTCCACTTCATATTCAACATTCGCCTGAACGGATGTACTGAATGTCTCCCCTTCTCCGAGTACAGTGATACTATTGCCGGTCGAAAGTGAAATCAGAGGATCCAGTTCGCCACCGGCAGCACTCTGTACGACCGTTATATTATATGTACTGATTGCAGATCTGACTGTAATCAGTCCTTTACGCATTACTGACAAAGTGCTCGGATCGCAAGTTATCTTGACTTCTTTAACCTCATTCTTAAGCCCGTCTCCGTTCTCAATATGCAACCATGATGCTGTCGTGGATACATTGAAATCAGCATCTGAAGTAACGGTTATCGTCTTCGATGCTTCAGGAGTGCCTTCAAATGTAAGTATTCCGTCCTCCAGTCCCGTAACATTTATAACGGCAGGAGTCAAGTCAGCAGATCCCGCTGCTACACATTTGATACATGGCTGCCAGTCAGTAGAATTTTCATCCGACAGTGTAAGACGCATGGTTCCGCCGTTAGGAGCGTCCAGTTTGCCGGAACCGCCGCTCTGCCAGTTTGCTGCGCATACAAAACGGAAGTGCGCAGCGTCCGTAGTATTGACATACTTGACTGTAGCGGCAACCTGAACCGGCTTTGAAGAAGATGGCTGCATTATATGGGTATATACAATCGTCTCTCCCGGTTCATTCGTTTCCTTCATGAGAGAAGTAGGCACTATCCAGTCTTCACCGTCACGGTATTCCAATCTCCAGAACTTATGTCCGGTAGCACTTGTCGCAGCTTCAAATGAAATACTCAATATCGTACCCGCCGATACCGGAGAGTCTGATTTGAATTCCCAATAGTCGCCAGGCCATGCTCCAGTAACATAAGGATCACCGGTGCTTCCGACTATCCATTCGAATTTATTATTCGGATCCTGCTTAGAGTCAAGAGATACATAAGTAATACGTCCGCCCCCTTCTACTGCATCAATATAGCCGGATTTAGGGAAAGTTTCCGTAAAGTTGATTTTGTCTGCCGTATTTCCTACACCTATTATCCACTGGACAGGAAAGCCTTCAAGATTGCCGTCATTAATGCTCTGTCCGTTGTCTTTAAGTATTTTAGTAAATGCCAATGTCAGCACACCGTCTTTCAAGCCAAGAAAATATGCCTCGAACTCTATATTGTGCTTGTTGATTTCATCCATATTGATATCATCAGTCCCCGGAACAAGCACGTTTACGTCATAAGGAATCGACGGATCGAAGAAAAGCGTGTTGTCAAGAAGATCGCCTGTGGCTTTAACATATGTCGCTGTCTGTATTTCATCATACTTCAGAGAGAGAAAATCTCCAGCTTCCGGATATGTCACTTCGCTTCCAGACTCTGATATGACAGAAAGCTGGTCGGATTCTATCGAAGCGATGCCGTACAGATTGGTTTTTGTACCGGCAAAAGACACTTCCGATCCAAGCGCCACACTTTCCGATGATGAAACATAGATAACTCCTGTCTCATCAGAAGCGACAAATCCGTCTGTCGCTACAGCCGTAACCTGAGCCTTAGCTATCTTTAAAGCTGCCTCATCTTCAAGTCCGTAGACTTTATTTATGGTCATCACATCAGCCGTCTTGTATTTATCCCCTTCCTGAATGACAGTAGTGCTGACAGTGGTGCCACGCTTACTGTAAATGGTGATTGTACCTTCTCGTGGACTATCCACAACACCATTCTCATCAACATTATCCGTAACGGAAACCGTGACATCAGCCGAACCGCTACCGGACATCGGAGTTACCGTAATCCAGTCTTGTTCCACATCAATCGCCCAATCACCATTGGATGCTATTGTGAGGGACTGGGCCTCAGCTGCTTCCGCTTCAAAGGTGATGCTCTGAGCAGACTTCAGGGCATCTGGCTCGTAAAGCTCCTCCTGCTTGCATCCGAACACGGCGCAGACAGTCATGGCAGCAGCACAAAATCCAAATATGTTGTTAATATATTTCATATTTCCATTATTAAGTTTTTTCATTAAAAGACTCATCAGAAATCAAGTCCGTCCTCCCATCCCGGATTCTGTGTAAGCTGCGGATTGAGGGAACGCTCGTTTATAGGAATAGGATAGAGATAATCTCTTACTTCATTGAAACCGTTGCGCGTTGCATTGTAGTGCCGGTTTATATAGCCGTGGTCACCTTCGGTAAGAAAAATATCACTGTCCAATTCAAAAACAACTACTCCATCCTGGTCGGCTGGCTTTGTACCGCCCTTGGCGACAAGGATCAGATCTGTCTTGCCGTCTCCGGTAAGGTCATATTCGTCAGGTCCATGGAAATACATCCCGTAAATAGGCCCGTCAATACATGCGCCGGCCTTCCATCTGCACAAATCGTAGAAGCGGAAACCTTCCATAAGAAGCTCGATGGTACGTTCGCGGCGGATCTCGAGGATCACTCCCATATTCTTCCCTGAAACACCAGGATAACCGGTCTGATACTTGTTTTCAACGCCTTCTTTCCATTGCAGATAAGGATCCGGAGTAGCATTTGCATCAGACAAGCTAAGAGGAGTTGTTATTCCGGCCCTGTCACGGAGAAGATTTATTGAAATGTCCAGATCAGACTGCTCCAGAGGACCGAGCTCTGCCTTCGCTTCAGCGTAGTTGAGAAGCACTTCGGCATAGCGGAAGACAGGCAGGTCACAGTCTGAAGAGCTTGTACGGTCATTGTTGCCGCTATTTGCAGTAGGGTCCTGGACGAATTTCACAGGCTGATAACCGGTAGAAGAAGCTCCGAAATCAGGGGCAAGAACCTCACTCTGCCCTATGCGCGTATAGCCAGGGGTACGGATGCTCTGTGCAAGGCGTGGATCACGGTCCGCAGTCTCTTCCTTGAATTCCATTTTTTCATAACCGCGCTTGTCCGTAAAGCGTGTGCCGTCCTTCATCAGGTATGTATTGATGAACTTTCTTGTCAGGCCCGGATTCCCCTGATTCGTCAGCACAGTATATGCGGAAGCATTGTGACGCGCACCTCCGGCATAGTCGAAATTGATGGCAAGGATATACTCATCCACATCGGCCTCGCTCTGGGAGAACAGCGTCAGATAATCCTCTTCCGGGTTGCCGGTATCGTGAAGTTTGTACGGACCGCTCGTCATGATTTCATACGCTGCATCAGCAGCAAGGGTAAGATAGTCTTTGTAAGTGTGATCGCCTTCAAGCTGCAGGTTATGGTATTTGCGGTATGTTCCCTCGAACAGGCAGAAACGCGATTTCAGGGCCAATGCCGACCAGCGGTTGACATAATATGTGCTTACCGTGCTCGGAAGGTTGTCTATGGCATAGTCTATGTCTTCCAGCATCTTGGACATGACAAGTTCACGGGAGTCACGGGGCTTGTAAAGAGCCGCATCATCGGAGTACAACTGCACGTCATACCACGGAACATCCCCGAAACGAACGATCTTCTGGAAATAAAAGTACGCGCGGAAAAACCTTGCCACTGCAGTATAGTGCGTTACGGCCTCCTTATCATCGCAGTTGTCTGCATATTCGATCAGGGTATTCGCACGTCTCAGGTCAGTCCATGTCCATCCGCCACCGGAGGCCGGTGGAGTACGGCGCTCGCCACCTTCCATTATTTCATCGAGGATCAGCTCGACAAGGACATCGCTCTGGTCATCGAAGGGAGCTTTGTCAAGCAGGTTATTGTAGAAAGGATTGGAGAACATCTCCAGATCGCTCTCTGTCTTGAAGTAGTCATCTAAGGACACCTTGTCTTTGGGCTCGAGATCCAAAATGTTGCATGCAGTCAAGCCCGTAGTCAATATGATGATTGGAATTATAAATCTTTTCATTGATTCAGAATTTTAGAATGTTATATCTATTCCGAACATAAACGTCTTTGGCCAAGGATAGAATGCATTGTTCTTTGCTTCATCAACGTCGCCACTGGAATTTGTACGGGTAAATGCAGCTTCCGGATCCACATACAGAGTGTTCTTTTTCAAAGGAGACCAGTAGCACAGGTTCTCCCCGGAGAAATATACGCGGATCTTGTCGACATGGATCTTCTTGGTAAGATGTTCCGGTACAGTATATCCGACAGTCAGGCTTTTCAGACGCAGGTAGCGCAGATTCTGGAGATACCTGTCATTGACCTTAGAGAGATAACCTCCCGTCGCGGAATATGCACGGGCACGCGGGAAATATGAATCGGTATTGTTCTCGTCCCATACCTTGTCTATGAAATTCTTCGGAAGGAATGACACGTAAGAATAGGAGTAGGCCCCCCAGAAATTCATGTTATGGCCACTTGGATACCAATAGTGATTTCCAGTACCCTGAAGGAAAACGGAAATATCGAATCCCATCCAGTCAATCCCGGCATTTATACCATACGAGAGGGTAGGAAGAGAGTTTCCGAGTATTTCCCTGTCTCCCGGATTATCTACAGTATTCTGTCCGATATCCCATTTTTTATTTCTATTGATATCAAGAAACTTCAAGTCACCTGCCTTCCAGCCTCCGGTAAGACGTCCGGAACTATAGCTCAGATCGACTTCTTCTGCATAGGCGGCAGCCTCCTCGTCAGTGGCAAAGAAACCGTCTGTACGGAATCCCCATATCTCGCCTATCTCCATGCCTACATAGTATTTCTTTGCAAAAGTCTTTTCCTTGTTATCGTACCTTGTTATTATACTCTTGTAATCGCTGAGGTTGAAACCGATATTGTATCTGAAAGGTTTCCCGGCAGCCATGAACTCGTCTCTCCAGTTCACGGTTATCTCGTATCCTGAAGTACGCAGGTCGGCAGTGTTCATTTTAGGCGGATTGGCTCCGTAAACGGCCGGAAGTTCGACTCCGTCTGTCAACATGTTCTTGGTATCGCGGATATAGGCGTCTGCAGTAATGTTGAGACGGTTGTTGAACATATCCAGGTCTATACCGAGGTCCCACTGGTTTACAGTCTCCCAGGTAAGGTTTCCGGCGACAGGGTCATCCAAAGAAGAATATCTTCCTACACCATTTCCGTCAAAAGTAAACGAAGCAAAATCATGGTTGCCCACATACCTCGCAAAAGTATAGTATGAAGATACGCTCTGGTTACCGAGCGAGCCGAAAGAAGCACGCAGTTTAAGGTTGTCTATCACTTTTTTTGCAGGTTCAAAGAAAGGCTCCTCCGAGATACGCCATCCTGCCGAAGCGGAAGGGAAGATGCCCCACCTGCTGTCTGCGGCGAAACGGGATGTACCGTCGTAGCGTCCGCTGACCTCGAAAAGATATTTTCCTTTGTAGTCATAGTTAATGCGGGCAAAAAAGCCGAGTAACGCGTATTCCGCCTGGCCTCCGCCGTATGCTCCTTCCTCTGCAACGGTCGTGGCAAGATTAAGGTCATCCAGATCTATTGATGAAAGGTCCTGAGCCGCCACAGAGATTCCCTTGCGTGAGAATTTTTCGTAGTTTCCTCCGGCAGTGACAGTTACATGGTGTGCATCCCCGAATGTCTCGTCGTATGTCGCGAATATGTTGGTCGAATAGAAATGACGGGTAGATGTGCTTTCGGAAAGCTTGTTGAGGCCGGCTCCTGTACTATACGACTGCAGTTCAGAATCCGGATATTCCCTGTACCACATAGGCGAAGACCTGTGCGTATCGCGCTCCTGATAGAATCTATATGTAAAGTCCGCTGTAATGCTGAAAGTCTTTACCGGAGTTATCACCAGACGAGACGTATTGGAGAAGTCGCTGACCTGCTCCACATTGCGGTGTGTACCTTCATTTATCAGTATATGCCTTCCGTTTGCCACCTTATAATTGATGTAAGGTGTACTGTAAAGCCATGAACCGTCCGGATTCTGCATAGGGAAACATGCCAGGGCATGACGTGCACTGTATGCTATGGTATCGTCGATACTACCGTTTCCCAGTGAAGTGTATTTGGAGCTGAAAAATGATGAGTTGTTGGAAAATTTAGCCCACTTGTTGATATTGAAATCTATCTTTGCACGCAGGTTGTACCTGTTGAACACATCAGGATTCGCCCGCAGCATACCCTCCTGGTTATTGTAGTTTCCGGAAATGAGGTACTTGATATCCTTGTTTCCGCCACTAATGGATATGTCATGGGACTGTGTCGGACGTCTCTTTCTGTACAACATATCCCACCAGTCGTAGTTTCCGTAATAGACCCACTGTTTCCTTCCGTTACGGACTACCTCCATCGCCCACGGACGGCTCGGGTCTTCGGTCTTGTCGTTCACACGGGCCAGAAGCTGGTACATGTCTTCATCGGTGTAATTGATGTAATTCGTACCATTGTCGGCCTGCCAGAATTTGTTGACCGTGTACACAGACCAGTAACCGCGGTTTTCATAGTCAGTGGAAGTTGTAGGCTCCTCCCACCCGAAACGCCCGCTGTAGCGTATCGTAGCCTTGCCGTCCCTGTCAGTACCGGACTTGGTAGTAACGAGAATCACTCCGAATGCGGCACGTGCTCCATAGATTGCGGCCGCCGATGCATCCTTGACAATGGAAATAGATGCCACGTCATTCGGGTTGAGCCTGTTAAGGTCACCGGAATCACCGGTCACACCGTCTATGACAACCAACGGCTCGGCGGAATTGATTGAATTAGTACCTCGGATATTCAGGGTTCCTGTCGATCCCGGCTTTCCGGAAGATGTGGTCACATTCACACCGGCAGCGGCTCCCTGAAGCATGTTGGTTACGGAATGGTTGATACGGTTTTCAAGTTCCTCGCTGCCTACGACAGCAATCGAACCTGTCAGGTTGACTTTTTTCTGGACACCGTAACCTACCACGACCGTTTCTTCGAGCATCAGGTTGTCTTCCTCAAGGATGACGGTAATGTCAGAGGTATTTGCAGGGACATTGATGTTCTGGTCGACATAGCCGAGACAGGTTACCAATATCGAAGCATCACCTTCCGGTACGTCAAGAGAGAATCTGCCGTCCACATCGGTGGTATTGCCTATCGTAGTTCCCTGCAACATTACGGCAGCACCGATAATCGGCTGTTGGCTGGAGTCAAGAACTGTTCCTGACACCGTTCTGTTCTGGGCGGCCAAAGGCAATATGCTTAATGCCCACCCCAACAGAATAACAGCATTTTTTTTCAATATTCTCATAAATAATTATTTAGTTAGTATGTTGTCTTATGATAAGGCTTTACTCGGACTTGTAGGTCTCTATGGTAAAATCTTTCGGCCTCTGCATCGTTTCCTTATATGTATTTCCGAAACGGTCGGTCACCGTGATCTCAAGGGTAGAAGAAGGCGAAGAAGCCTGGACTTTGAAGAAATGGTTGTTTCGAACTGTAGCGAAGCTTGCATTGGCATTCTTGTTCAGCCGTTTGGCCGTATAGGCTATTATATGCAGAGGGTCATATGCCACAACCCTGGTCGGCTCAAGCGCATTCCCGTTCTCAGTGACAGACACTGTCCAGTCAGGATCCCAGTTCCAGATGTTGATCAGGACCTCGTTGTCAGAACTTTCCGGATACGCCTGTACATATGGCAGAAAATCCGACCGGTAGCTTTCGCTTGCATCCGGCACATAATCATCACATGTGATTTTCACTTTATTGAGATCGTATGTCCTGAACTGGAGGTTTTCGCTGAAATCCGTAGGCTTGTAACGCCATTCGATGTCTTTCCCTGAAATATCTACTATTGTATATCCGCCCGGCGTGCCGTCCGTAGAAATCAAGATGCCGGACTCCTGATACGACCACCACCAGTCCGCGCATATGGCACCGGCATTGTGCTCAAAATAGCCCGAAGAAGCCGTTCCGAGCTTGTCCATAGTCATAGACCTGTGAGTATGTCCCGTAAAAATGTGGACTTTACGTCCTTCCAGAACGGAAAGGAGTTCAGAGGCATTCTTGAGTCTTGTACCTGGTGACAGTGAATTATCCCTGTAGATCGGAGCATGCATTGCAAGAATTACAGGGGTATCGCGGTCAACCGTTGCAAGATCCTTGGCCAGCCACTCGAGCTGGACTGAAGCGACATCCTCTACGTAGTTGTCCCTGTCGGCAATGTCATCCATAAAATCTATATCATCGAGTACGACATAGTGATAATCGCCTATATTGAACGAATAATATGTCGGCCCAAGATTGTTCCTGTAGTCGGACGTCTTATTGAAATCTCCGACAGCCGTCTCATGATGATCGTGGTTGCCTATTGTATGATATACTATCAGATCATGATCGAGCTGATAATTCATACACTCTATGTATTTTGGTATATCATAGCCATAGTCGGTCCAGTACAGATCCCATGTCATATCACCGAGCGTAAGGGCGTATATTTTCTTGCCCGGATTGGCGGACATATATTCATTGACATCATCAGTGAATCTGTGGAACTGGGTAGCGTCGCCGGTGTTCGGCCTGTTGGCAAGATGCATATCCCCGAATACCAGAAGGGTGTAATCGGTTACATCCGATTTCGTCAAATGAAAGGAGATCTGCTCCAGAGCACCGGCATTCCCCGTAAGCACACCATAGAATTTCGGTACAATCCCGTCCGCCACCGGTTCGTAACCGGACGGTACGGAAACGAAAACCGTCTTGTTCTTCTTTTCCGATGCTATCTGGTAAAAACCGTTTTCATCGGTAGTCACGACTTCGACTCCGTCAGACACCACCGCATCAGGCACTCCTTGCCCGTCACAGGTCACAAACCCGTATACCGTAGTACCTTCCTCTATTTCCGTCCCCGATCCCGCATCGTTTATGAAAATCGAAGTTTTCCCCAGCAATTTCTTCTGGGAGCCTCTCGTTATATATACTTCATATTCCCCGGACACAAAATCTTCCGGCAGGACCACAGAAACATTTCTTTCTGTAACTGATGATATATCGCATACAACAGTGGAAGCACCGGCGAACTCAAACTTGTCGGTGGCAAGAGGAGCCTTGCCGCCTACGACACGGAAAGAAAGTTCCATGTCTCCGGAATCGACTATTACACTTTCCGGAATATTGAGCATGACATCAGGCTCGCCTTCGGTACCGTTTTTCCCACAAGCCAGGATACCGGCAGAAACAATAAAAAACAGGACTATTCTTTTGAAAATTCTCATATATCGGTTTTTAGTATATAGATGCATGGAAAGGTCAGTAAAACAGGGATCATCTTCTCAAAATATCACGCTGTAAAAGTATCATAAAAGGGTTGTAATCGAATTACGATAATGTTAAAAATATGTTACGTTTTCATTTTGAAAGCAAATATAGGAACATTTTATAGAAAACGAAATTTATATTGACAATATTCATCTTTTATCTTTAATTTCTGCCGTCAAACCGTTATCAGTTCTATTTCATTTCGAAATTAGGGAAATAATTGAGGCGTGTCGGAAAACGGTCAGGTATTTTTACTATTTTTGGACATCGTTTCAAAGGGATGCAACTCATGGAAAAACATGTCGGGAAAAGAAGGACTTGGCTTAAAGTCCTGGCATGGATAGCCGCTGTCTGGGCAGTTATCCTGATCATTATCCAGATAGCATTGTCTCCGGCAGTGCTGACAAGGCTGGCAAACGGTTTTGCTGCGGACTATATTGACGGAAATGTCTCGTTCGGGAAAGTGTCACTGTCCGTATTCAGGAATTTCCCGAACCTCAACGTCAGTTTCGACTCGGTTTCAGTCACATATCCGTCCGGAAAATTCCGTGAACTGGAAGAACGTATCGGAATGGACCGTGTTGCGGGACGAGGTGGGGAAACGGATACGCTCATGTCATTCAACAGGTTTTCAGCATCGCTGAATCTGGCAGCACTTACCGTAGGACAGATAAGAATACCGTCCCTTACCCTTGAAAAGCCGAGGATTTTCGCCAGAAGCTACGATTCCGGACATGCCAACTGGAACGTTTTCAAAGTATCCGGAACGGAAGAAAACGACACCACGGACACGAAAATGCCGAAAATCGTATTGGGAAGAATACTTTTCAGTGAAAAGCCCCTTATTATATATAATAGTGTACCTGATACCGCCAACATCGTCATGAACATGCGCAAGATGCAGTTCAACGGGAGGGTGAGGTCAGACGGAAGGGAAAGCAGGAGGATAAATCTGAGCGTTGACAGCATGTTCGTTGCAGGCAGATTCCCCGGAGATACCCTCGCGCTAGCTCTGGAGAAATTCAGGATAGGTATGTCTCGGGGACGCATGTACGCAGGAGCCGAAGCCACGACTTTCCTTGCCACCCGCTCATACGGCAGACTCAGCATACCTGTCCGGTTCAATTCAGGTCTTGAATTCATCAGAGATTCCATTCCTGGCATATCGCTGCGCAAATTGAAGGCGGAAGTCGCCGGTATACCGCTGCAGGCTTCGGCAGACATGAAATTTGCCGGAGGCGGCAGGATGTATATCAAAGGAGATGCATCAATAGACAAATGCAAGGTAAGCGATGTGCTCAAATACCTGAACAAAAGCATATTCAAAGATGCCGACCAGATACAGACAGACGCCATCGTCAATCTTGAAGCATCCTGCGACGGATGGCACTCGCCTGCGGACGGCAGCCTGCCTGCAATCACTGCCTCGGTCCGGATACCACAGTCGGAGATAAGACACAGGAAATTCGGGACATCCAATACCCTGAAACTGGATGCCTCGCTGCAGGGGGATGGAAAAGGATTCATGACGATGTCGCTCAACGACCTGTCGGTAACAGGCAAGGCACTTGAAATAAATGCGAAAGGCAAAGTCGATGATCTCATCGGAGAAGATCCTCTTATCGGCATAGATGCAGGCGTAGCGGTAAAACTGGACACACTTAAAAAGCTGATAAAGAAAGGAAGCGGCATAGACGCCGGAGGAAGCCTGAGCGCTGAACTGAAAGGGTCGATGAGACTGTCCCAGATAGATCCGTACAAGTTTGCCGATGCCGATGTAGCCGGGTTCATAAAGAGCGACCGGCTGGACCTGAGCATAGAAGAAGATTCGCTTGACATGCATATCGACAGTCTTGACATCGTTCTCGGAGCCTTGGGAAACAAACGTGACTCTAGCATGGCGCAAGGAGAAAGAATGCTTGTACTGGCCGCCGGTGTGGACAGCCTGAAATTGAAATACAAAGACGAGATGTTCGTCACAGGACGCAATCTTTCATTGAAAGCCCGGAATGCTGCGGCAATACTCGACAGCAGCGATTCTTCAAAGTTCTACCCGTTCGGAGGAAGACTGGAGATAGGCTTCCTGGTTCTGGCCGGTGCGGACACGACGGTAGCCCTTGTAGCGGACTCAGACAACAGCTTCACCGTCACGCCTAAAACAGACAATCCGGATGTTCCGGTACTTGCACTCACGAGCAGCACAGGGGGCATTTTCCTGAGAGGACCTGTCAACAGGCTCGGAATCAGCGGATTTGACATCAAGGCCACAGCCGCCATGAACTCAATCGAAAGAAGGCAGAAGGCAAAGGCTTTCGTGGACTCCTTGGCAAAACAGTATCCTGACATACCACGGGATTCGCTTTTCGGCCATCTCATGAAGATGCGCGGTCCACGCAATGTCAGGATGCCTGAATGGCTGACCGAAAAAGATTTCAGGAAACAGGACCTCAGCTTCACCGTGGACTCTTCCATAGTAAAGATATTCAGGGAATGGGATGCAGAAGGCTCGCTTGCCCTGCGCAGAGCGAACCTCATAACTCCTTATTTCCCGCTGCGGAACAGCCTGCATAACGTAAAAGGCGAATTCAACAACAATGAGATAGACCTGGAAAGTTTCAATATAAGAAGCGGACATTCGAATCTCTCCGCTGAAGGAAAGCTGAAAGGGATAAGAGGACTCGTCGCCGGGCGCGGATTCCTCAATCTGGACCTGGATATAAAATCAGACAGCCTGAACATCAATGAATTGTTGGGAGCCTACTCAGTAGGAAGCAAGTTCGTTCCTAAAAACGTGACTGTCGCCGTAGCACCGGAAGATCTGACAGATCTGGATGACGAGGACTATCAGGAGACATTCGTCACGGATACGCTTGCCGATGCCACCGACATAGAAACTTCGCTGATAGTCGTCCCTGCCAATGTAATTGCCCAGATCAGGCTCGATGCATCCAACGTAAGGATGTCCGATCTGGTACTGAGCAAAATGCAGAGCAGGCTGACAGTCAAGGAAAGGTGTGTACAGTTCATGAATACGTCCGCAAAATCCGAAATCGGCAACATAGATTTCGAAGGTTTCTACTCCACCCGCACCAAAAAGGATCTCAAGACCGGCTTCGACCTCAATATAAGCGACGTGACTGCCGAACGTGTAATCGAACTTGTTCCGGCCGTAGATTCCCTGATGCCGATGCTCAAATCCTTCAAAGGGCAACTGAACTGCCAGATGGCGGCTACCGCAGACATCGACACCACCATGAATATAGTCATCCCGTCCATAAACGGAGTCATACGCATAGGAGGCTCGAATCTGACGCTAAGCGAAAGCGAGGCATTCTCCCAGATAGCCAGGAAACTGAAATTCAAGGACAGGGAAAGCGGCTATATCGACAAGATGTCCGTTGAGGGTCTGATTAGCGACAACAGGCTGGAGGTATTCCCGTTCGTTCTGAAAGTTGACCGCTATACTTTGGCAATGAGCGGAATACAGAATTTAGACATGTCATTCCGATACCATATTTCGGTAATAGACTCCCCTATCCCGTTCAGAGTGGGCATTGACCTGTACGGAGACAATTTCGATGACTTCAAGTTCAAGATAGGCAAAGCCAAATACAAAAGTACCGATGTGCCTGTGTTCTCCACGGTAATAGACCAGACCAGGCTCAATCTCAAAGAGTCAATAGAAAAAATATTCACAATGGGCGTAGAGAAAGCTGTACAGGAAAACAGGAAACAGAGTGCAATCGAGGAATACAAGAAAAAGATCGACTATACTGAAGCCGCTGACACACAACTTGATTCCCTTACTGCTGAAGAGAAAGCGCAACTTGGTGAATAAAAAGATTATCTCCGGACAATTATGAAAATGCTATTCCGCATAGCGGAGTAGCATTTTCCTTACATAATCGGATACACGTTTTGCCGCATCCGTAGTATTTTCGAACATTTCCGCAATATTCTTATACTTCATCAGTTCGATAGGGTTCTTTTCATTGTGGAAGACATAGCCGATATATTCCTCGTATGCATCATCTGCGGCATGCTCCAGTTCCGTTATACGGTCGCAGACAAGAGTAAGACTGGAGAAATTCGCCCTGACATTGTCCAGACAGACTACCAGATCCTTCAGCGCCTCCGCTTCAGATTCAATGTACTGTGCAAGTTCTGCCAGCTGCTGGTCGATCCTGTCCGGAAGATACAGAAGCACGGACTTGGCCGAATCGTTTATATTGTCAAGGAACTCGTCAATATACATGGCGATAGTCTGCAGGTCGATCCTGTCAAGTGACGTGAATATGCCTTCGTACAACTGCTCATAGAACTCGGTCAGCATGGCGTCCCCTTGGGTTTCACATAGTTTCACTTCCTTTTCCAGTTTTCGCCAGTCCTCGTGACTGGTCGTTTCCGTCATTTTCACAAGGGCGGATGACGCCTGCTTGATATAGGCTACCTGCTGGGTATATATAGGCAGGATATGGGTTTTGGAAGCAAAAAGACTTCTGATTTTTTTTATAGGCTTCATAAAACAAACGGATAAACTGTCAATCTACACTACAGCATAAACGACGAAGTCAAATATAGGAAGAAGCCGAGAACAATGCAAACACAGAATAAAATATGTG
>JADILV010000025.1 GCA_017695115.1 Candidatus Cryptobacteroides avicola
TGTCAGGCATCGCAAGCGTTCTGATCATGACAGGGCTTGTCGCATACGGCGCCATGTCGGTATTCCATGGCCGGATGACCACAGGGGAACTGATGGCTGTCCTCGGAATCACAGGCTCGCTCTTTCCCGCCGTAGCCTCCCTTGCCCTGGTCGCCATTCCCGTAAACGAGGCGAAAGTGGCATTCGACCGCATGTTCGAAATCATAGGTGCCGGAGAGGATACTGATGAGAGCCGTGAGGCTCCGTTCCTGCATGATGTCGGAAAACTCAGCATAGAGAACCTCTCTTTCCGGTTCACCGGCAGGAAACTGCTTCTGGAGGATGTGGACATGGAGTTCAGGAAAGGGGAGATCGTATGTATCGTCGGGGAAAGCGGATGCGGGAAAAGTACGCTGATGCAGATCCTGCAGGGATTCTATGCCCCTGAATCGGGATGCGTCAAAATTGACGGGGTACGGATAGACGCACCGGCGCCGGATGTCATCTCGGCAGTTCCGCAGGACATCTACATATTCAACGGGACGGTCCTGGAGAATATCTGCTTCGGGCAGGTTCCGGAGGATCTGAATGAAGTGGCCGAGTTCTGTAGAGAATACGGGTTCGACAGGTTCATAGATGAACTTCCCGGCGGTCTGATGACCATTGTCGGAGAGGAGGGCATCAACCTTTCCGGAGGGCAGAAACAGCTCATTGCATTCGCCCGCGCGCTGTACCATGAGCCGTCGGAAATCCTTCTTCTGGACGAGATGACCTCGTCAATGGACAGGGAGACGGAGAGATTCGTATGCAATATTCTCGATACCATCAGGGACATATTCATTACGGTGTTCGTGACACACAGGCTCGAGACGGCAAAGAGACTTGCCGACAGGATATATGTAATCAGCGGAGGGAGGGTGCAAGCCTCGGGCACGCATGAACAGCTGATGACGACAGACAATTTCTACAGTGAATACTGGAGGCAGTTGTGAAAGTCTGCATAAAACTTTCAGAAACAATATTCACCCAAAAAACATTATCAGACAATGAAAAGATTCATTTTCGCTGCCCTTGTCGCAGCCGGATGCCTCTGGGGCATCAGCGTCTCCGCACAGGAACCGCAGGACGAGTACAAGAAGGAACTTAGGGCCTATCTGGAGACCAGCGGATCCCTGGCATCCTTTGACGGGATGATAGACCAGGTGTTCGCCATGATGGCAGGAAACCTTTCGGAGGAGGCCAAGGCCGACCTGAAGACACAGGCCGTCGAGAAGCTCATCTTCTACTATACGCCGATCTACAAGGAAAGCATTTCGCTTGACGACCTCAAGGAAATCAACAGGTTCTACCAGACACCTGCCGGAAGACGGATAGCGGAGGCCCAGCCGGTCATCACGACAAAGGCGACTGCGGTCGGGCAGCAGTGGGGCATGTGGCTGCAGGGGGCGGTGCAGGCTGCGGCATCGAAATAGGAGTACATGGACAGTTACCGCATATTCCAGGAAGCGCTGTCCTCCATAAGGCAGAACAAGGCACGCTCTGCGCTGTCAGGATTCGGTGTCGCATGGGGTATCTTCATCCTGACAGTGCTTCTTGGTGTCGGTGACGGTTTCCGGCAGGGAGTCATGGGGATGTTTGATGTGTTCGCACAGAAAAGCATGTTCATATATGCGGGGACGACATCCCTGAACTACGGCGACAAAAGCGAAGGGACAGAAATAGATTTCACCGATGATGACCTCAGGAGGCTTCGCTCATACTACAGCGGGATAGAGGCCATTTCTCCCGAAATGTACCGTACCGGCATCACCGCCCGGAACGCAGACAAGGACATCGCTGTCAGCGTGTGCGGCGTGCGTCCGGACTATTTCAGGGTCAAGCTGCTTGAAACAGGCGGAAAAGGAAGGATTCTGAACAGCCTTGACAGCAAAGGAGGAAGGCCTGTAGCGGTAATCGGGGAAGGGATAGCGACGGCCCTGTTCGGTAACAGGGAGCCTGAAGGGGAAAAGATAGATATCGACGGAATATTCTATACAGTGACAGGAGTCCTGAAATCGGACAACATTTTTTCACTGTCGGAAAGGAATTCGGTCTACGTCCCGGCAGAGACATTCAGGGACGGCTTCGGGGATACTGGCGGATTCCGTTCGTTCTGCATGGTACTTTCTCCAGGGACAGACATGGAATTGTTTGAAAAGGACATCAGGAACTATCTCGCATATATCAAGGGCTACAGCACTGACGATGACCAGGCTGTATATGTCTCGAATATCGAGGCCCAGACATCGAGTTTCGAGAGTCTTTTCAAAGGGCTGAATATCCTTATCTGGGTGATAGGCATCTGCTTCCTGCTCAGCGGCATGGCAGGGATAGGAAATGTCATGCTGATAACCGTAAAGGAGCGGACAAGCGAAATAGGGATAAGGAAGGCGATCGGGGCCGTGCCCGAGAGCATCATAAAAATGATAATACTTGAATCCGTATGCATAACACTCATGTCCGGAGTCATCGGAATCATAGCAGGGACAGGGACTCTCTTCCTGATAGACAAGGGAATAGCGGCATTTGCGCAGGACAGCATAATGGGCCGGACATCCGTACATCCGGCAGCGGTGCTGCTTTCGCTCGGGGTGCTCGTCCTGTCCGGAATGATTTCGGGTCTTTTCCCTGCTGTCAAGGCGGCCCGTATAATGCCTGTCGATGCGATACGGTACGAGAACAGAGGATGAAATATGAAAGTGAAACCGTTCAATATCATAGCGCTGCTTGTATTCGCCGCGGTGGTGGCGGCCATAGGCTGGAATATAGTGTCGGACAACAGGAAAGGGCACTATCTTACGGCCAGTCCCGAGATCCGTACCATAGAGAAGAAGGTGTCGGTTCCCGGTCATGTGTACCCTGCCAGAGAGATCGAGATAAAATCCCAGCTTTCGGGGGTGCTTGATTCGATACTTGTAAAAACAGGGGATTTCGTATCTGCAGGTGATCCTGTCGCCACTGTCAGGCTAGTGCCAGGTTCATCGGACATCGAACAGATGGAGAACAATCTCAAGGTAGCCAAGATAGAGATGGATGCCGCCGAACTGTCGTACAGGAGAGATCTGGACCTGTTCGGCAAGGATGCCATACCGAAGTCAGATATGGAGGCTACGGAAAAGGCCTATCTGATCAGCCGAGAGCAGTACAGCACGGCCCGGAACCAGCTTGACATCATGAAGTACGGCTTTTCATCTGCAACAGGTGTCTCGAATACGGTCACAGCCAGCACCTCTGGGACGGTCATCGATATCCCGGTCGAACCCGGCACGTCTGTGATAGAGCGGAACACATACAATATAGGCACCACGATAGCCGTCCTGGCCGAGACGGACTGTTTCGTGTTCAAGGCGAAAGTCCCGGAACAGAATCTCGGATACATGTCACCGGGGACACGTGCTATCCTTACGTTCAACGCCTATGACAGCCTCTGTGTGGATGCTACGGTAACGAAAGTGACTGCCAAGGGGGAAGAGACAGGGACATCAGTAAGGTTCACGGTGGAAGCCGTGTTCGACATGACCTCCGGGATGCCCGTAATCCGGTCCGGGTATTCCGCCACGGCGGAAATCCTTGCGGCAAGAAAAGACAGCGTCCTGTCGCTGAAGGAGAAATACCTGACATTCCGGAACGACTCCACCTATGTGCATCTTCTGGATACGGTTTCCGGCAGGCCGTTGCTACAGGCTGTAAGGACAGGGATTTCCGACGGGGAACGGATTGAGATAACAGCCGGCATATCATTGTCCGACAGGATAATAACGAATTATGGCGATACGGATGACTGAAATAACCAAGGCCTACGCCACGACCTATACCCGGCTTGAGGTGCTGAAAGGTGTCGACCTTACTGTAGAGGACGGTGAACTGGTGTCCGTCATGGGCGCGTCCGGATCAGGAAAGTCCACCCTTCTGAATATACTTGGGCTCCTTGACTGCTATGACAGCGGGGAATACTATATTGGAGACAGGCTGATGAGGGACCTGTCAGAACACGAGGCCGCACACTACAGGAACAGGATATTCGGCTTCGTATTCCAGGCTGCCAATCTCATCCCGTACAAGAATGTCGCTGACAACGTGCTCCTGCCTATGCTTTACAGAGGGGCGCGATACAGCGAATCGTATAGGGCGGCAATGGAATGTCTGGAGCGGCTCGGCATATCCGGATGGGCCGGGCATTATCCGAACGAGCTTTCAGGAGGACAGCGGCAGAGGGTGGCGATAGCCCGCGCGATAATAACTAGACCGGAAATAATCCTGGCCGATGAGCCCACCGGACAGCTTGACTCTACAACAAGCGGAGAGGTCATGTCGATTCTGAAGCAGATCAATTCGGAATCTGGCACTACAGTCATAATTGTGACCCATGAAAAGTCAATATCGGAGGAGACGGACCGCGTAATCCATATTAAAGACGGTTTGATATGCTAAAAATAATAACAGTCATTTCATGTTTTGCTTTTCTTTCCATGCCGGGAACAGTTGCCGCACAGCAAAGATGCTGGACCCTGGAGGACTGCATCAGCTATGCCCTTGAACACAATATCGAGATAAAGCGCCAGGAACTTGTGTCGGAGGACAAGCAGACTGCCCTGTCGGAAGCCAGGTGGAGCTATGCCCCCACCTTCTCTGCAGGGGGCAGCTACAGCCTGTCCTCGGGCCGTGTCCTTGACGAGACCACATACGACTTCGTGGAGAACGAGACCGTCGGCAGCAGCAGCGTGTCCGTGTCCGGGAACATCGAGGTGTTCGCCGGACTGAGGAAGCACCGCGAACTGCTGAGGGCGAAACTGGACCTGAAGGCCGGGCTGCAGGATCTGGAGAGCGCAAGGTATGACCTCCGGGCGAACGTCACCGCGGCCTTCCTCGAGGTGCTCTGCGCCAGGGAGAGCATCACGGAGGCCCGTCAGATAGTGTCCATGCTCGAGGTCCAGGAGGAGAAGACCCGGATCAAGGTGGAGGCGGGCAAGGTCACGGAGGCCGACCTACTGCAGATTACCGCGCAGCTCTACAGCGCCGGGAACGACGTGCTGACAGCAGAGAACGACTACGACATGGCACGTCTGGAACTCTGCCAGATGCTGGAGATGGAGGACTTCCGCAGTTTCGAGGCGGACACCTCTGCCGCGGATGCCATGCCGGGCCTTGTCCCGGAAGATGCTGCCGGCATCGCGAATGTTGTCGGCTGGAGGCCGGAGATCAAGTCAGCGGAGCTCGGGGTGGAACTCGCCCGGAAGGACCTCCAGATCGCCCGCTCTTCCTACTGGCCGACGGTCAGCTTGTCGGCAGGTTACGGGACCAACCACTCGGGAGCAAGGCAGATGATGCTCCAGAACCCCGACGGGACATTCCGCTACGAGGCATACCCCTTCTTCCGGCAGTATGCCGACAATGCCAGCTCATATGTCTCCCTCAGCCTTAACATCCCCATCCTCTCCGGCCTGTCCGTGAGGAAGAACGTCCGGCGGTCGAAGACCGCGCTGAGGGATGCCGAGTATGCCCTCGCAAGCACACGCAAGGCCGTAGCGAAGGAGTACCTCCAGGCCGGGATAGACGCCCGGACCGCATACGGGAAGTACCTCGGTGCCCGGGAGCAGGTCAGGTCCGCGGAGGAGGCGGCCAGGCAGATAACCGCCAAGTACGAGAGCGGCGCCGCCGATGTCATCAACTACAGCACCGCCGTCTCCGAACTGGCATCGGCACGGTATCAGATGCTCTCGGCAAAGTACGAGTGCATTTTCAAACAGAAGATATTGGAGATGTTTATATCTGACTAGACTTAATATTTATGCATATTGGAGAGAGGATATTTTACGTAATGAAAATGCGGCATGTAAGTGTCTCTCAACTTGCATCTGCAATATTCTGCAACAGGAAGAATGTTTATAAAATTTTAAAGAAGAGAGATATCAACACTGACCTTCTTTTCCGAATCTCAATTGTTTTACAGTATAACTTCTTTTCTGATATAGCCAGAGAAATAGGTATCTGCTACCAAAATGGAGACACTCTCCGAAATGGAGACAAATAGATACAGACTTTTATAAAAATAATATAAACTTTGAATAAAGTTATTTTTTTTATAGGTGCACCATAAAAATTTATGTAGAATAACTAATTGTTTAATATCTATTATCATGAAAACATTAACACTTTCTCAAATGTGTGAATCAAATGGTAATGGCGTCGTAGGCTGTGTCGCCTCACTTGCTGGGTTCACAATCGCTACAGCAACATTACTAACATTTTCTGGTGGCTTCCTTGCATTTGCCGGAGCCTATGTTAGTTATTACTTGTCTGTTGATTCAGTTTTATCTCTGTGCTAAATTTATCGCTATGAAAACAATGTCTTACAACGAAATGTCCAATGTCATAGGTGGCATTTCATCATCTTGCATTAAAGGTATTGCCGGAGAATTTCTTGCATGGGGAGCACTATTTGGGGTCACATCCGTAGTTACAGCTGGGCTTGCAGTAGCTGGACTTATGGTTGCTCCTATTATTATGGTCACCAGTTGTATAAATGGTTAGAAGGATTATTCCGACATGTCTGAATATATATTCAGGTCTATACCACTTGGATTAAAAGAAAAGGGGCGGCAATACGCCCCTTTTCATAAACTCAATATAAGGATTATTAATTTAAAAGACAGATATAAATATGTTACAAATAAAGAAATTAGCCGCAATAATTGCTTTTATTATCACTATAACAATCGCAATGGTTTTCCTTGACTATTCTGACTTGAATTTCAAGACGAATCTGTGGCAATATTCAATGATTGTAATATCAATAGTGGGTATAGTTGCGATTTTTTTTGAAAAAAATTTTAATGATAATAAAAAGAAAAAAACAACTATCATAGTATGGATCCTGGCTTTATTATATTTTATATTTATCATAATATCATATGTTTTAAAGAGAGAATCCGGAAGTCTTGTCCTCTTGGCAACCATTCTTTTGATATCTACAAGTTTAAATGTATATGATATTATAAAACATAAGTAAGCATAAAAAACATAGATTATCCGCTAAATACCCATATTTGTAAGCGCTTGGGCATGTGTATATGAAAAACTACTTAGTCAGCATTATTATGTTTTACCCCGTCCCGACTTTTGTTCCTTAGGAGAGTGCCTTCATGCTATGTCCTGACATTGATATCCCAGAATATGCAGCTGCCGATTTCTCGACATAATCAGACTATCCGTATCAATAACATCAGAAAGATACGGGAAGAACTCATCCGAATGATTATCATAAACGGATCTCCGGCATCAGAAGTTCCTATCTTGAGTTTCAATTTCCATTGAACCGCAGGATGCTCACACAATGATTTCCGATCCTTCGGCCCACTTCCTGAGCGATTTGCCATCGTAAAGGCTGACCGCCCGTTCAGCCAGTTTTTCTCTGTAACTGTCTGTCAATTCCGCATAGAAGCGTTCGGCGCCACCGAATACCCCCATGTCCGTCACCCGGCATCATTTCTCCCAGAAGTGACGGGACATGTCCCCGTACACGGTCTTGCATTCTTCTTCACTTCGGGAATCCTCTTCTTGCCAAGAGTTCCCGTTTGTGTTTTCAAGTTGCAGCAAGGCTGTCTCGTACATCTGGTTGAGCCAGTCGATGTTGCTGGCTCCGAACTCGAAAGGAGTGTGGCAGGCCACCTCTTCCATGCTGTCCTTTATTGCAGCCAGTACAATCAGGCTGTCATCCGTCACACCGGAAGCGGGTTAACCTTCATGCTCTCCAGATTCAGGAAAGCCCCGTGGTGATCTATCATGCCGTGGCGGAACATCTTCCAGATGATGTCGCAGCCGAGCTGGGCCAGCGTGGAGTTGATGAACAGGTCCTGCTTCTCCAGTGCCTCCGCCAGCGAGCAGCTCGGGCCGGAGTCCGTCTCCTTGACCCTCGCGTACTTCACAAGACGGGTGATGACCTTCAGGGAAGGAACTGTGTGATACAGTTTGGAGGCAGGCTGTCTGATCTCTTTAGGGATTGTCCCAATGACCACCTGCCCGGATGCCTGTGTGTTGCCGAAATCCATCCAGTAGAGGGGCGTGTCATAACTTCGGTATCTGGCTTCTTCCGTATCTTTCAGCATATTCCACATGTCAAGCCGTGACCTGATGTTGTCAGTGCAGGTGATGGTAATATTGGCCATGTCATACTGCTTCAGGGATTTCAGGTCATTCGGGAACACCGACGGTTCGGCACCCCAGTCGTTGCCGAAGAAGTTGTTGATCCTGGTGACAAGACACTGCGCCTTGTTCTGCCCCAAATCCATCGGCCCGAAAAGCTGCCGTCCGATATTCGCCTCCGTGACGATGTCGGGATCATTGACGGTCACGAACAGGCCCGGATGCCCGAGCCCGCGCAGCGACACATCTATCCGTGACAGGCAGGTCAGGACCTGCGAGCCTGTGCCCCCTGCCCCCACGAGATTCACCGTCACGGGATGCTGAGGATTCAAAAGATAACCATCCACATAATGCACTCTTTTCATTTCAGTATGTCTTTAAGTTTCAACTTGTCCAAAGGTTTCAGCTCGTCAAGGTCAAAAGGCCTGTCCTTTGACGCCTTTGTCACCAGCACGAGGTTCGATTTCGTCGGGTTGCCAAGACTTCCCAGGTGGGAGAACTCGGTCATCCAGAACCTCTTTTCCCAGTATTCGAGCAGTCCCGCATAAGTGATGTCATCCGGCTTCCTTATCCTGGCGGAGCCGAGGCACACGCTCTCCCCGGTCACATTGAAGAACGGTGCGGCATACAGTTCCGTGTCATAATCCGGCTTGTCCCCTTTATAGGCATAGACATTGAGGGCATCCATTTCAGCCTCATAGACGATGCCGGGGACATTGTATTCCCCATTCTCTATTCCGAGATCCCGGACGAAGAACATCACCCTTTTCCCCGGAGGACTGTACCAGACATATTTTTCGGTGCCGGTCGTGGGGTTGCAGAACAGAAGCCTGGACGGTATTATGCCGTGCGGTATGCCCGCAGTATATGACTCGGAGTAATTCCTTACCAGGGCGTTCATGAACTCCACCGTAACAGGGCGGCCCTCGCGCATGATGCCGTCGGGCCCGATGTCCCTCACCTCAAGGAAATACTGCCTGCTGCTTTCATCATTAAACTGCACGCTCGTCGAATACGCTATCAGTGCCGCACGCGGAATCAGAACTTTGGTGATTTCTCTTGTCAGTTGGTTTGTCTGTGTCATATATTATGATGTTATACATTCGATAAAACGGTCCGCCCAAATGTAGAATCTCGTCGGGTAGTCATCATCCGTCGAGAACAGCCGGTCAGTGTCCGGTGACAAATCAAGGGTGTCCATCGGAAGGACCGCGTATGTCTCCGGATAATACGAGTCGTAATAGCCGATGAGGCTTTTAGTTACCGCATCATTACTGTCATAGACCACCATGACCTGTTCCTCGAGGCCTATCGGGTCAAACTCCGGCTTCTCCCTGAAATATGGGTCATAAGCATAGCGAAGAAGCGGCTTCTCCGGATACAGGAACTGCGACCCCTCCCCCATCAGGTCCACCAGGTCTTTCTCGTAACCGTTCTGCGGCTTATACCGGTCAAGTGAACGGGCAAGATCCTTGCAATGCCTCTTACGGCCTATGCTCTTCAGCAGCCTGCAGATTGCGCCTTTCTTGTAGGAGCGGCGCAGCCTGGCCCGCTCCTCCGCTTCTTTAGAAGGCTCCTCACCCGGATCAAACAGGCCTTCCATCACATAGTCGAATCCACCGCATTCCAGCACCGTATTCATGCCGTTGCCTGTCATCAGGTCGTGCATGAATGTGGCGGATATGTGCCTAAGTTCGTGATTCAGCTCCCCGATGAACTTGACGGGGAAATAGTACATGGTGGTATCACGCCAGTCGAGGTGTTTCCAGAGCCGGAACTTGAGCCTGCCGGCATCCTGCTCGATGTTAACTCCGATATCATCCCCTACTAGAGCTTTCATTGCCTTATATACCTTGACGATGTCCTCCCCGAAAATCCCGCATGGGGAGGATGACACGCTCATGCCGAGGAGTCCCGCATACCGCAGGTATGAATCACGGAGGTACTCATAGTTCTCCCGCGATATGAGCTCGTACCATTCACCGTCCCTCCATTGCTTGACCACCGACTGTGGCGCCTTCTCCGTAACCGGGACGGTCAGAAAAGGATAACGGCACCGCCTGGTGCCGCAATCCTCTTTTTCCTGTATATCCCCACTCTGAAATCCCGCCCCGTCTGGCCTATTATGGCCCTCGCAAGATTTTCCGACTGGAATCTGTTCAACTGTGTACATGACATTTCCTCTTTTTTACTGACCCTGTCCATTGTCCCTATCCTTTTGTCCCGATAACTGTCCTGAATTCATATTGCACGGTATCGTCCTTGAAGAGAGGTCCGTGGACTGTCGAAGTCGTGAGTTCCGGATACAGGTTGGAATAATAGCTCATCACCTCATCCGGTGTGAAGTCAGGGTTCGGGTCCGGCAACTGGATCCCGGTCCCGTTCCTGCGCATGGAGAAGACCCGTTCCATGCCTTTTACTGAAAGTGCCATATCGTATATGTTTTAATGTTATATATCCCGCTCAATAGGACTGCATCTGGAATCTGCTGTCAAACTCTTCCGGAAGGTCATCCGGATAATCATCACTGTCTGTCCCGCTGCGGAAGCTCCCGTCAGACCGTTCCTGAATGTCCGCTGCCTCATCCGTCCCGAAAAGGGAGCCCATGCCCATAGCCACCTTCGCGGCATTGATGCGTTTCTCCATCTTCTGGCGGTCCTTCTCCGGAGCAACCTCCATTGCCTGCTCAAGCAGCGGAAGAGCCTCCGAATGCCGTCCTGCGGCAATGCTCTCGTCAGCCTTTGCTAGCAGTGCATCATACTTCTCCCTCCTTGCCTTCTCCTCCGAGGCGGCCTTGTCCTTCTGCTCCTTGGCCATCCGGCTTGCAGCAGCCGCCTGTTGCCCGGCTCTCTCGAACTCCTCCATCCGGGAGAGCAGGCCGCACACGGCTTCCACTGGCTTGGTCACGATTGACAGGAATCCCTCGTCCAGCTCTTCAGGCGAGCCGCTTACAACCAGAGGGACAATCTGGTCCTTCGCGGGATCCTTTACCCTTGAAGCTTTCGGAAGGACCAAGACTGTCATCCTGACGCCATCTTTCTTTATGGCCAGGGACAGGTCCGTCCCCGGCGCCATTATCTCATTAAGTTCTTTGAACATGATTTATGTATCCTTATGGTGTTGTTATATTAGAAAAATGCAAGGTGTATGAATCCGTCGGATGTGTCCGACCTGTCAGCGATTATTGACATCGCATATATGACATCATCGAGAGACTCCGTTCCGAACCCGTCCAGAGCCTTGCGCACATCCTCTGAAAAGTCGCCGCTCTGAAGCGTCCTGAGCCCCCTGACCCATTCGTCGGCCGGGCATTCGAAATCCTCGTCAAATGCTTCCCCAGAATAACCGACCTCCAGGGCGTCAAGAAGCCTGTGGAACTCGTATGTCTTGTATTTGAACCCTTCCGTAGATGCGAACTCCACCTTGTGCAGTGTCGCAAAATGAAGCTTGCAGCTCATGATCTTGCCTCCTGTCGTGAACGGAGGGAATCTGTGATTCCCTGAATTTCTGTCGCCCATGTGCCCATGCCGTTGAATGGCGTTGGGTAAGTCAGCTGGTGCCATTCCTTGTAGTCGAATAATTTCATGCTGACCGGGTAATATTCAAACAGTTTCTTTCCATTGCAGAATACCCTGAGATGGTTCGTGCCGATCTCCATTATCTTCAGTCCGTTCCGCGTCATCAGTTCCTTCAGGCGGTCAATAGGGGTCTTACATGTTCTTTGCATAGTCTATATCCTTTTTTGAATTTTATAACTTGAACTCTGTTACCAGCCGCAGGACGGTCATCGGACCTCCCGCAGGGTATCGGCCACGACTTCGTAGGCGAGCGCCTCACCTCCGTCAGACCTGGTGTACCTGGAGCAACGCAGCCTTCCGGTAATGTGCAGGCATGAGCCTTTGGAAATCTTCTCAAGATCCGCCATCCCCGGCTTCTGCCAGGCGACGACACTGTGCCACGTGGTCTCCAGGACCTGCTCCCCGGCACTGTCCCTGTACACGATTGTAGTAGCTACAGACATGCGGGCTACCGTTTGCCCTCCTGCCTGCGTCAACCGGCAGGCGCCCACTGTGCCTGCAAGCTCAACCCTGTTGATGTAATCCATAGCAATTGATTTTAAGTGGTTAAAGAAATCTCCCAGTCCCCTTCCCCCTGTGTACTTTTGTACAGCAGGACCCGAGTGGACTG
>JADILV010000026.1 GCA_017695115.1 Candidatus Cryptobacteroides avicola
CCGATATAAGCGAGTTCGAGGACCTGAGTTTCAGTTCGCGTGTCGATGTAAGCATCACGCCCATGTACGGCATCAGAAGGGTATGGGGCAAGAACTGGTTCGGCGAGTTCTCCGTCGGAGCACGCATAGGACTGTATAGTTCCTGGTACGTGGCACCCTACATCCAGTACAGAGTCGGACTCGCCTTTTGACGGATACGCACATTGTCAGGAATGGCCGCCCTCCGCACTATCATCAAAGTCTGATCCGGCAGGCGGCCTTCCTTTACTGTCATACCGCATAATGCAGCGTTCCCTGGCCTTTATGCATCTTTTATATTGTAATTACTCTGCAAAATATATTATAAACATGAAACAACTCTCTTTAACAACATTATTTATTATTGCTATTTTACTATCGCCAAGTTGCGCGAAACTGGAAAAATATTCAGACTCTCCTGAAAATCAAATACTGAAAAAGGAAAGTTCCGTAATTCCTGTAAAGGAAGCGTTAGCCAGATTACAAGAATTTTACGGAAAAGGTGATGTCAAATCATCATCAACGTCTAAAATCATTAAAGATATCTTCGTCGTATACGACTCTTCTCCCGAAACTAAATCATTATCCACCGACACCCTATTATATGTCGTAAATTATATTGATGAAAGTGGATATGTCATCCTGCCTGCCGATGAGAACATTCCAGAGGATGTCCTGCTCATTTCTGAAACAGGGAATGTCTCTCCTTCTTCGTTTTATACAAATACGGCCTTACTCATAGACAGTGTGCTAAAATATAGTAATCCTAAAAATGACAATTGCATAATCGGCGGAGAGCCTGACGAGGCGGAATCATTTATTCTTCAACAAGTAGCCCATTACGCAAGTGTCACTATGCGTGAGAACAACGGAGCGTATAGCGATACAGATGACAATGTGAGCATTCATGGAGACAGGGATACTTGGAATATACCTATAAATCAACGCACGTGGAAAGACACAATGGTTAATGTATTGATGAGTACACAGTGGCATCAACGATCTCCTTACAATGACAATGTTCCATCAGGCCGGTATGCAGGATGCGTTCCGATAGCCATAGCCCAAATAATGGCTTATAATGAATATCCCGAAAATTTGTCAATTAATGACACTCCTATTGTTTGGTCTAGGATGACTGAAACTAAAAATATTGAAGAAGGTTCCGTATCTGCACAAATGGCTGCACACTTAATAAGATATATTCAAAGATCATGTGATTCATGGATATTCAAACAAGGCACCTTTACATTTCCCCAAAAAGCTGAAAAATTCCTTAAAGATATGGGCTATAAAAATGTAACAAGATCTACTTCATATAGTGAGGATGTCGTACTTGCTTCTTTGGCCAACAAATATCCTGTATTCCTGGCAGGTGCGCAAAATCATAATGTATTCAAAAGTCATGGATGGGTCGTAGACGGATGGTTTCGTTATATGAGATATTACGACCTTCAAGATAAAAAATCTGGCAAAATCGTGGCTTCCCATACTGATGTGACTCACTATTTACATTGCAATTGGGGGAATAATAATACAGGATGGGTCGTTTCAGGAGTCTTTAATAGCGGTTCCTCCACATACAACACATGGTACAGAATGATAACATACACACTTTAAATCTATGAAATTAAAACTAGCAGGTTACGGCAGAGCATTGCTGGTGTGCGCGGCGATATTGTCCGGGGTGATGGATGCCTCCGCATACGAACGGTCAGGTGGTCTAAGTCATGGAAAGGACGGCTTGAAATCACACTATATGGGAATGGTCAGCATCAATCTAAGCCCCTACATCCCTCTTCCGGTGTTCTCATCCGTGCCGTCTGCATCACTGCACACTTCGCACGGCGTGTATTTTCCACACATAGGTGTCTATACCGGAGGCAGCGCGGAGATAGTGTACTCCGTTATCGGAGTGGCCACGCTCTCGTCACACACGCGGTATTTCTATCCTTCACAGCATGAAGGACGTACTCAGGGATACGTAGGAGCTGAAGCCGGTATCGGCATCGACTACGCATCGGGAGGTTCTGTATTCTTCAATGGGACCGTGGAACTTGGCCTGGTCGTGAATTTTCAGAAAGTATCACTGGACATTGGCCTGAGAGGGCAGTTCATGCCGCCATATGCCATAGACTGTTTCTTCCTGCCCATCAGGATTGGACTCGTGTTCTGACCTTCTGATCATGCAGCGTTGCCGGACTTTTTTGCATATTATAGCCTGAATCAGCCACACCTATCCAGAAACATAATCAAGCATCGCGTTGAAATACAGACAATTGACACAATTTACTATAGAAAAGGTGTCTGAAAGCGACAAGCGGGACATGGATGGTGACGTGAGGCAAGCGGGAGGGATTGGGCGGTAAGACGCGGCTACTGCTTTTCGATTTTTAACTGCTCAATGTAGTTGCCTGCGTCGTAGGTCTTGACCAGAATAGTCACCGTGAACATATTGCCTCCGCTGTCCAGATTGCCGACAGCATACTTCATCGGATAGGTGCCGCTCTTATAGACTATCTCGAAGCAGCGCGGGGTATAGTTGGTGAAGAAATTACGGATAATCTGACGGGCCTGATTGCGGCTGCAGTTGGAGACCGTTCCCATGACATCCACCTGAAGATTGTCCGCGAACCATACCGCCAGACAATCCGCGTCTCCTTTCTGCATATACTTTGAAATCGGAATAAACACATTATTGTCATCGTCGTCCTCGCACACTCTTATGCTCTGGGACGATGACACGAACGGGAAAAGAAGCAACAATCCGGTTATCGCAATCAGTCTGCTCATCATCTGTTATTCCATATTTGTCCTCTTACTTTAGCAAAATTCAGGCCACTGTGCTGTAAATTTTCTTACATTTGTAGGCTGATATATTGTACCGACATGAGAATCACTCTGATAACGACAGGCAAAACCACCTTCGACTATATAAGAGAAGGTATGTCCATATACGAGAAACGGATAGGCCGATACCTCAATTTCTCACGGACAGAAGTACCTGCGCTCCAGAGCACCTCATCCCTTTCCCATGAAGAGGTAAAACGCAGGGAGGGAGA
>JADILV010000027.1 GCA_017695115.1 Candidatus Cryptobacteroides avicola
ATACGAGCATGACTGCATGGAGGAGGTACGGGATCAGGCCCTCGACATACGCAAGGACGAGGGGGATGTTGGCGACACACTCAACGAGATAAGGAAAAAATGGGGAGAAGAGATACCGGTATTGAAAGAGGACCGTTTCGATGAAATCGAGATGCAGTATTCCTGCTTCTCGCACGAAATGGGCATTACTGCCCTGGGACAGGAGCTTACCTCATACGGGTACGCACTATATGACCTGAACGGGGATGACATATATCTTCTGGCATTGGTTCCGCAGGCGAAAATGCAGGCCTTTGAGGAGAAATGTTGCAAGTACGGGCAGTATTGCAAACTGCTGAAACAACCCCGTTATGATTTCGGAATGAAGGCAAAAACCATAAAGCTGCGCAAGCAGATGCCCCGTGAAAGGATGGCATGGCCTGATGACGGGAACAGATATATCACAAGAGGTTTTGCGGGTTATTTCGCTTATGGGGAATGGCGACAGGCGGATGTTGAGAAATGGCAGGGTACATTCGTTGCGGATCTACGTGTCACACCGCTTCAGCCGGTGAAGATGAAGACGAAAAAAATCCACCATTTCATATACTCGGAAGAACTGGATTTCTATGCGGCATTGTACCCGATCTCTTTGGGAGAAATGGTCATAGGAGGCAAGAATCCGTTGGAGGCGGAAAAATGGCCGCGCATGTGCAATATGGCCGTTGACGAAAAGTATGAGTTCCGGTGGTGCGGGCGTTATCTGTGTCTGGGCGATGTCCATAGCGCCATCATACACACCATGACACCACGGGGTGTGAAACATGTAAGCCGGCTCATACTGCCTGATAACCTGATGTATGCCCCCAGTTTCGGTACAGACGGCAAAGGAACGCTGTATATCATTCCGGGAGAGTTTTGCAATTCTCCGGTTATCCGTTATGACGGCAACGGGAAATATTACGGAATGCCGTTCAAAATGTCCGGACATGACAGATTCGATGAAGGCTGTATTCCTGTGCCGGACACATCCCGCCTCCTTCTGTTGGGAAGCTACACGGCAAGAAACTGCAGCGGGATATGGATAGAACCGGGTCTGCTCGACCTGGACATGGCGACACAGAATTGCCGCATCGCCCCGCTCCGCATAGGGGACGGCTCTTTCCGTTTGCGTGTGTTCTACAAGGAGTGGGTGCTGGTGGAGAGCCAATCGAACGGCAACCGAACCGACTATGCCCGTCTCTGGAACCGGAAGACGGACGAAGTGCTACGCCTCCGTCCCGGCGTGTTGGGCAACGAATCCTTCAAATCCATCCATGCGATGCCTGACGGAACTGTCATCGTGAATACCCTTAATAAAGGAGATGCATTGTACCGGGCGGAAGATTTCTGGAATTTCCTGCGCACGTCAAGCCGAGCGAAGAAACTGGGATACTGGCTCAACTATCCGAAGCCTTACCCGGACAGGGAATACGAGCTGCCTCCCTTGTCGGAAGACGTGACCCTGATGTTTGCACCTCCGTTCGTTGAATCTCAGCCAACCATTTCTCCTGTTGCAAAGCCGCAACCGACAAGAAGCGTCAAAACAGGACCTGCAGAAGCCTCCGAGACACAAGCCACAGACGGAGTAGAAATTACAGAGGGCCGGTTGAAAATAAACGGCCGGCAGATGTCCATGCCTTTATCCTACACGGTTATGGTGCAGATTTTTGGCAAGGAGAGAATTGTGATCACCCATAAGACTATGCAGGATGACAGAGGCAGGACCATACAATACGACAGACGGAGTTTCCTCGTGTGGGACGATGCCGGAGTGACTGCTGTCCGGAACGAAGAGAATGCCTATAATATTTCGGCCATTTATTTACAGGTAAAAGAAAACAAGGAGCCGGTATCAGCCATTCCCGCACCAACCGGAATATACGGCGGTGAATTCATAGTGGATGGCATCAAGTGGGACAGGGCATCCGACATGACTGTATGCAGCGGAGAATTGGAAATAGCGTCATCTGCATCCGGCGGCTATATGGAAATCACATTCGCAGGCAGCCGTGACAGGAGAGACACATGGCAGCACTACCGTGACATCATGGCTGAAAATATGCAGGCCGCACTCGTGGAAAGAGACCGTGTAAGGCTGATGGCAAGAAACCATCCTGCGGGCAAGCCCTCGGACGACCAACCGGATAATGCCACTTCACTGGCTCAATCCTGCGAATCATTCCTTACCCATTCAGTCAATGCCCTCCATGCCGGTTATTCTATGGGCAGAAGCGTGCGTTATCTGAAAACCAACCTGCTCCCGCTTTTGACAGAGGCAGCGGAAAAGTGCAGCGAATACGGTTCCGTCAGGTTTTCAGATCTGCTGTCCGTATATTCCGGATGCGTGCTTCTCGGCTATGAAAAGGTAAATATGAAGCGGTTTTGCGAAAAGCTGGTTAAAAACGGTATCCGTGATTTCGTGTTCGATACCCTCACACGGTGTCTCGTCCCCGAATGGGACCTCACGGAAGACACGGTGTTTCCGAAAATAAAGGAGTGGATTGTTTCCCGGCATGGAAACACAATCGCGCCGGAAGCAGTGACTGCATTAAAAGAATTATCCAGCATATCCGGAAATGTCCTGATTTTAGATGCGATAATGAAAAGCATCCAAAATTAATAATCCGTAAAGGAGAATGCCGGAAATCAGGCAAAAACGGCTCTGAACCTGTAACATGAATAAGCCCCGAAGGTCTTTGCCTGACCTCCGGGGTTATCCGTTTCCCCTATGTCTTTATTTGTACCATCTGAGCGACATCGCCGTCTGTTCGCAGAAACGGGCATATTCCTCCTTGTCCGTCCCGCTTTCGATGCGGCGGTCAATTAGCTCTCCCAGTTCATCGAAACAGACTTCATCACTGATGCACTCCACCCCCGTACCGTCCCGAAGATACACCTCGTAATAGTCCGAGCCGTTCAGACATATAAGCACATCGCCCTGAAATAGTCTTCCGTTCACATGGAATTTCAGACCCGGCAAATCCTTGAATATGGCAGGCGTGAATTGTCCGATACCCCAAGACATGAGGATTTCCATGCGGGTCGTTGCTATCAGTTGTTCTCTAACGGTCTGTGCGACCTGTACCAC
>JADILV010000028.1 GCA_017695115.1 Candidatus Cryptobacteroides avicola
GGTATAGTCTGTATATTTAGTGGTCTCGTCGCTTACCATATACGGCATCACGATACCGGACTGGTCTACCACGGCCACTTCCTTGCCCTTGTCCTTGGTCATGAACATTATCACGCTCGGCAATATGCACATGGCGGCGAAAAAGACCGGACCCAGGAATGTAGTGAGAAGAAAGGATTTCTTCTTCACACGGGTCATGTATTCACGGCCTATTATGACATTGATTATATGCAGGTTCATAGCTTATTCCTCCTCGGTTACAAGTTTTATGAAAATATCGTTCATCCTCGGCACAAGTTCCTTGAAGGAATTGACCGTCAAGGACTGTGATATGACATGACGGAGCACGTCATTGGTATCCACGCCTTTTTCAATGGAAAGCACGGCTGTGTGCCGCCCTGAATCGTCATTGTCCGAAAGGACCTTGAAAAGCCCCGGGACGGACTCCAAGGATGAAGATGATGTATAGATGAGTTCGACATTGTTGTTGCCGTAGCGGTGACGGATATCGTTTACCCCTCCGGTGATCACCAGACGGGACTTGTTGATGAGGGCGATATTGTCACAGAGCTCCTCGACAGACTCCATATTGTGTGTGGAAAGGACGACAGTGGAGCCGGACTCCTTGAGTTTGAGTATCTCGTCCCTTATGATCTGGGTATTGACAGGGTCGAACCCGGAAAAAGGCTCGTCAAGAATCAGCAGCGAAGGCTTGTGCACCACAGTAGTGATGAACTGTACCTTCTGGGCCATTCCCTTCGAAAGCTCCTCCACCTTCTTGTTCCACCAGCTCTGGATTCCGAATTTCACGAACCACTCTTTCAAGGACTGGGAGGCATCCCTGGCACTCATACCCTTGAGCTGTGCCAGATACATGGCCTGGTCTCCTACCTTCATTTTGCGGTAAAGCCCGCGTTCCTCAGGAAGATAACCTATTTTCTCCACATCCTGCTGGGTGATGGGATGACCGTCGAAAAGGACTGTGCCGCCACTGGGGATTGTGATCCTGTTAATGATTCGGATCAGAGTAGTCTTTCCGGCCCCGTTAGGTCCCAGAAGTCCGAAGATCATCCCTTTGGGGATATCCACAGACACATGGTCAAGAGCCACTTTTTCTCCGAAGCTCTTGCTGACGTCTTTACATTGAATGATGTCCATTTTATATATTTATTAAAAATTTGTCTGTCCAGGCCGCACCGACCGCTGTATTTCAATTCAATATCTTTGTCACAAGCTCTGTAAGCAGCTGCTCGGGAGTCGCTTCGCCCACGTCTCCGCCTTTCCCTTTATAGTCAAACTCTTTCAGCAGCGAAATCACTGACATGCACTTTTTCAGAGGGTAGTTGGCTACAGCCTTGTCATACTCCGCGAAAAAATAAGGGTTCACGCCCAGTACCTTGGCCTTCATATCGTTGCCCGGCCGGGGGTTACCTGCCAGAAGGGCCTCGTACTTCAGGATCCTGTAGAAATGAGTGAACAATGCACTTACCGCCATCGGCATGGCGAATTTCGGGGAAGCGCCGATATAGGCCGCTATTCTGAGGGCCTTTGCGGAATTCTTATATGAAAGTTCTTTTGTCAGTTCGAAGATGCTGTACTGACGGCTGATGCCTATATTCTTCTCTATATCGGACGCTTCCACACTCACTGTGCCTTCGGGAAGGTTTTTCAGAAGCTTGTCCGTCTCGACCGCTATTTTGGAAAGGTCCGTGCCTGCGTATTCTCCCAGAAGGGCGGCCGCATCCGGGGAAATCCGGAGTCCCTTGCCTGTATAATATGCTGAAATCCAGCGGGAGACTTCATAGTCGCGCACGGCATTGGACTCTACGACCACACCGGTTTTGGATACCGACTTGTAAAGAGATTTGCGCTTGTCTGCCGAAGCGCCGTGCATGCAGATTACAAGCACCGTGGAGTCCAGAGGCCTGGTACAATATATCGAGAGGTCTTCCAGGGACTTCATCATCTGGGCTTCCTTCACCACCACCAGCTGCCTCTCCGCGAACATCGGATATCGTCTCGCGGTAGTGATGACCGTCTCCGCATTCGTATCCGCTCCGTAATATATGGACTGGTTGAAATCCCTTTCCGACTCGTCCAGGGCGTTCTGTATGATGGCATCGCAGACCATGTCAGGGTAGAACGGCTCATCCCCCATAAGAAGATATACAGGCCTGAATATCTTTTTACGGGCATCCGCCACAAGTTCCCGGCACAGAGCGTCCGTTTCTGCAAAACCTTTTGCCATAAGGTGCAAAAATAGAAAAAAATCAGATAATATCCTCCCTGTCATGCAGGTCCTTGATGCGGAGCTGGATATTCGCTATTCCTCTGTAGTAGTTCTCGACGATGGAATAGCAGATATCTACAGGGTTGCCTGCCTTTATATGCCCGAAATGTTCGGCCTTGTTGAATGCGATTGCGGAAATATGGTGATAGGGCTGGGATTCCTGGATAAGTTCAAGTTTCAGATGTCCGGCCTCGGCACCGACACGGCGTCCGTTGCCGTTGTCATATACATTCTCTGTCATGAAGACAGGGGTGTTGTTCCCCGGGCCGAAAGGCTGGAACTGTTTCAGGATGCGGAAGAATTTCGGGGTAATCTGGTCGAAGTCAAGTTTCGAGTCCACCGTTATCACCGGCGTCAGCATCTCAGACGTGATCCTGTCCCCTATGAATTTCTCTATCCTGCTGCAGAACTCCGGAAGCTTTTCTTCTTTTAAAGTCAGTCCCGCGGCATAAAGATGCCCGCCGAAGTTGTCAAGCAGATCAGAACAGCTTTCTATCGCGTCATACAGGTCGAATCCCTGGATGCTGCGGGCTGAGCCTGTCACGAAGCCGTTTGACTTGGTGAAGACTATGGTCGGCTTGTAGAAAGCCTCGACCAGACGGGAGGCGACTATACCCACCACGCCTTTGTGCCAGTCGGGGTTGTAGACTATCGTGGCGTTGCCGAATGACAGTGACGTGCCTTCCCGGACCATTTCCAGAGCCTCCTGAGTGATGCGGCGGTCTATATCCTTCCGTTCGTTGTTGTACTCGTTGATCTCTCCGGCTATCCTCGCCGCCTCGTCTTCATCGGTAGCGGTCAGCAGCTCCACCGCCACCCGTCCGGACTCCATACGCCCGGCCGCGTTTATTCTCGGTCCTATCTTGAATACGATATCGTCTATCGTCACATGCGAAGGTTCAAGACCGGAAAGCCTCATCATGGACAGCAGCCCAAGACGGGGATTTTCATTTATCCTTTTGAGTCCGAAATGTGCGAGAATCCTGTTCTCCCCCACCACCGACACCAGATCGGACGCTATGCTCACCACCAGCAGATCAAGCAGCGGCACCAGGCTTTCGAACGGGATGCCGCAAGCGGCAGAATAGGCCTGAACCAGCTTGAAACCCACTCCGCAGCCGGACAGGTCATCGAAAGGATAGTGGCAATCCTCACGTTTCGGATCCAGGACGGCAACTGCTGCAGGCAGCTCGTTTTCGGGAAGATGATGATCGCAGATGATCATGTCTATGCCTTTGCTCGAGGCATAGGCGACTTTTTCGTTGGCCTTGATCCCGCAGTCAAGCGTGATGATAAGGGAAAAGCCGTTCTCTGACGCCCAGTCTATCCCCTTGAAAGACACTCCGTACCCTTCATCATAACGGTCCGGAATATAGAAGTCGGCCCCCGGCGTCAGACGGCGGAGAAAAGAATAGACCAGAGACACCGCCGTAGTCCCGTCCACATCATAGTCACCGTAGACAAGTATCTTCTCCCCTGTCCCGACGGCTCTGCGGATACGCTCTACAGCCTTGTCCATATCCTTCATCAGGAACGGATCGTGCAGGTTTGCGAGATCCGGTCTGAAAAAGGCCCTGGCATCCTGGAATGTGGTCACGCCCCTCTGCACCAGGAGTCGGGCCAGTACAGGGTCCACTCCCAGTTCCGAAGCCAGGCGGCTCACTGTCCCGTGATCCCCGGTCTCCTTTATTATCCACTTCTTTTCTTTAGGCATAGCCTACAAATATAGGGATAATATTTAAAAAATAAAAGATTGCCCTCAGGATGACATTCCGAGAGCAGCCGGAGACATGCACGGCAATCAGGCAAACGCCGCAAAAAGCACGGCCAGAGCACCGAATGCAAAGATCAGGATAAGAAAGCCGGCAATAGAAATGATGAAACCGGCAACGGCCAGCCCTCTCGGAGACTTGAACATGCCGATAAAGGAGAGCAGGAATCCCAGAAACCAGACGAAAAATCCGGCTAACGGAGTCCAGGACAGGCAAAGAGAGAGAATTGCAAGCACAAAACCTGCCGTACCTATCCCGTTTGTCTTCCGGACATTGTTCACTACCACTGTCTTCTCCTCCTTATTTCTGTCAGAAGTCAGCCATTCGCCGCAATGACGGCATTTCCGTGCCCCGGCGGCAACTTCGCCTCCGCAATAAGGACATTTCTCAATTATGTACATAATCAGGTAAAACCGACGGATAAAACAAAATCACTGAAACAAAGATAAATTTTAATTTTCAAATATTGGATTTATTATAGTACTTTTGCAGGATTTCGTGGAGATAGGAGGGGACGTCCGCATTGTCCTAAAAGGACATATAGATTGATAATATTTAAATAGGTATACAGATGGAAAATATGGACTTGAACGAACAGGAAAGGAACAGGCGCGAAGCGCTCGGGAAACTCAGGGAACTGGGGATCGACCCTTATCCTGCCGCACTTTATCCGGTAAACGCCACCGCGCAGAAAATCAAGGATGAATACGATCCTGAAAAGGGCAACCTGGACAATGTGGTGATAGCCGGAAGGATAATGTCGCGCCGTATCATGGGGGCGGCTTCATTCATCGAGCTTCAGGACGAGACGGGAAGGATACAGGTGTATATAAAACGTGACGAAATCTGCCCGGACGAGGACAAGACCATGTATAATACCGTGTTCAAGAAACTTCTGGACATCGGAGACATCATAGGAATCAAGGGATATGCGTTCATTACGCAGACAGGGCAGCTTTCCGTTCATGCGAAAGAGCTGACGGTGCTGAGCAAATCCCTGCGCGTGCTGCCTATCGTGAAAGAAAAGGACGGAGAGGTATATGATGCGTTCACCGACCCGGAACTCAAATACAGACAGAGGTATGTGGACCTCATCGTGAACCCTCAGGTAAGGCAGACTTTCGTGATGAGAAGCAAAATAATCGCTACGATGCGGGAGTATTTCAACGCGGCCGGCTGTCTCGAAGTCGAGACTCCTATCCTGCAGTCCATCCCTGGAGGAGCGACTGCACGCCCGTTCGTGACACACCACAACGCTCTGGACATTCCTCTGTATCTGAGGATTGCGAACGAGCTGTATCTTAAGAGACTCATTGTCGGAGGATATTCAGGAGTATATGAATTTGCGAAGGATTTCCGCAACGAAGGCATGGACAAGACCCACAATCCGGAGTTTACCTGCATGGAAATCTATGTGGCCTACAAGGACTATATCTGGATGATGGAGTTCGTGGAGAAGATGCTTGAGAAGATCGCCGTCACCCTGCACGGGACGACCGAAGTGACTATTGGAGAGCAGAAAGTGGATTTCAGGCCGCCTTACCGCAGACTGCCTATACTTGATGCCATCAAAGAATATGCAGGCGTGGATGTCGCAGGCATGGATGAGGCACAGCTCCGCGAGACTTGTGAAAAACTCAACGTCCCTGTTTCCAAGGAGATGGGAGAAGGCAAGCTGATAGACGCCATCTTCGGGGAATATTGCGAGAAACACCTGGTGCAGCCGACTTTCATCACCGATTACCCTGTATCGATGTCGCCTCTTACAAAGAGACACCGCAGCAATCCTGACCTGACCGAAAGGTTCGAGCTTTTCGTCTGCGGAAAAGAACTTGCCAACGCATACAGCGAGCTCAACGACCCTATCGACCAGCTCGACAGGTTCCAGGACCAGCTCAGGCAGAGGGAGCACGGTGACGACGAGGCGATGTACATAGACATGGATTTCGTCCGCGCCCTCGAATACGGCATGCCTCCGACATCAGGAATGGGTATGGGAATCGACCGTCTGACCATGTTCATGACCAACTCCCCTACCATCCAGGACGTCCTGTTCTTCCCTCAGATGAGGCCGAAGGCTGTAGAATAGCAAATGAGAACTGAAACCGTAACATCGGCACAGAATCCGAAAATAAAGGAGCTTATTGCGCTTCAGGAGAAATCCAGACTGAGGCGCGAGAAAGGGCTTTTCGTAGTTGAGGGGCGCAGGGAACTGGGACACTGCATCGATGCAGGATTCAGAGTCAGGACGCTTTTCATCTGCAGGGAAATATGCAATGAATACGAAATCGAGGCTCTGCTTGGAAAGGCCGGAGCTGTGTCCGACAGGTCCAATGAGCTGAATATCATTGAAATTCCCGCGGCGCTATATGAAAAGGCAGCGTACAGGGGCGGCACGGAAGGGGTCCTGGCAGAAGTAGAATACCGTGACAGGTCCCTGGAGAGTCTGGAATTGGGAGAGAATCCGC
Source organism: Candidatus Cryptobacteroides avicola (assembly GCA_017695115.1). Lineage (GTDB taxonomy): Bacteria > Bacteroidota > Bacteroidia > Bacteroidales > UBA932 > Cryptobacteroides > Cryptobacteroides avicola. The sequence continues at coordinate 6,531 of JADILV010000028.1, forward strand.
TGATAGCAGTTCTGGAAAGTGTGGAAAAGCCGGGAAACCTCGGGGCGGTCCTCCGAAGCGCCGATGCGGCAGGGGCGGATGCGGTAATCATCTGTGACCCGCTCACAGACCTCTACAACCCGAACCTGATCCGTGCAAGCATAGGGGCCGTCTTTTCAAGACAGGTGGTGACAGCCTCTTCCGAAGACACCATCGGATGGCTTAAATCACATAACATACAGATACTTACGGCACAGCTTCAGGATTCCGATTGGTACTACGACACGGACATGCGCCACGGCACCGCCATTGTCATGGGGACTGAATCCACCGGCCTTTCAGACATCTGGAGGAAAGCGGCGGATGCACATATAAAGATTCCGATGCTCGGCCGGCTGGATTCTCTGAACGTGTCCGTTTCTGCCGCCATACTTTTATATGAAGCCGTCCGCCAGAGAAAATCACTATAACCAGCCTCCGTCGAAAATATCCCATTTACAAGATGAAAAAATTCGGTCTCATAGGCTATCCGATAAAAGGCTCCCTCAGTCCGGCGCTGTTCCGTGCCGGCTACGGCGGCAAATACCCGTACGACCTGATCGAAAACGCCGATTTCGAAGCGGCATACAGGAAATTTCTGGATGAATATGACGGAGTGAACATCACCGCCCCGTACAAAGAAGATGCATTCAGGAAAGCGGACATCATAGACCCGGTCTGCCAAAGGATAGGCGCCACCAACCTGACAGTCAAGACTCCGGAAGGCATACACGCATATAACTCAGACTATATAGGCATCCGCCGCAGTCTCATCGAAACGGCATTGGGATGCATCCCCGAAGACGAAACAGACATAAATGCAGGAATTACGGACTTTTTCGGCCACAGGCCAGATGCCCTTGTAGTGGGATGCGGGGGTGCCGGCAAAGCAGCTGCCGTAGCTGCCGCCGGTCTGGGAATGAAGACCTGCCTCATGAACAGGACAGCCGCAAGAGCGGAGAAAATCGCCCTGGAGCTACCAGAGTATGGCTTTTATGTAAAGCCCCTCGATGATTTCATGCAGATGTTCATGAAATGCGACGTCATCATATACACCCTTCCTGAAAGTATACAGGAAATACAGGCATTGGAATCCGGAGAGCTTCCGCCACAGAAGGACGCAGGAAAGAAAATCATTCTGGAAGCAAACTACAAAACCCCTGCTTTCAGTCATGAAGCAATGTCCCGGCTGCAGAAGACCTGTCCCGGCATCAGATACGTCAGCGGACTGAGATGGCTGCTGCATCAGGCGGCCGGAGGATACGAACTGTTTACGGGAGAAGTTCCGGACTTCCGCGCCATGGAAAAAGCCATAACTCCGGGATTATAAAAACCATACCGGAACGACAATACGGAGCGGCACTGTCCTGCAGGAAAAATCGGTCAAAAATTTTTCATTCCTATCGAATTAATGAGTAACTTGCGCCGTTTAAAAAATTTTACAATTTATGTCACTGAATAAAGTAATGCTGATAGGCAACGTGGGGAGAGACCCGGAGGTACGCTACCTCGAAAATTCCGGAAACGCTAAAGTAGCCACATTCACTTTGGCCACAACCGAAAGATACAGAGACCGTAACGGGGAGATGAGGGAAAATACGGAGTGGCACAACATAGTAGCATGGAGAAATTCGGCGGATGTCGTGGAACGTTTCGTAAAAAAAGGCACCCAGCTGTATGTCGAAGGCCGTCTGCGGACAAGATCATGGGATGACCAGACAGGCAATAAAAGATATACGACAGAAATTCTTGTAGACAACCTCCAGCTTCTCGGAAAGAAAGCAGACAACCCTGCATCACAGGGCTATGGCGCCCCGGCACAGAGCGGATTCCAGCCGTCACAGCCTTACGGAGGCGGACAGGGGAACCAGCAGTACGGCCAGCCTGCATACCATCCGCAGCCTGTCCAGCCGGCACCTGCTCCTGTGCAGACAGCCCCGGCCGATGACCTTCCGGAAGATGACCTGCCATTCTAGTCCAAAGGTAAAACAGCTAACAACATAATATTCCATAAATCATGGCATTAGACGTAGTATTGGGCCTTCAGTGGGGAGATGAAGGCAAAGGCAAGATAGTGGATGTTCTTGCAGGACAGTATCCTATAGTAGCCCGTTTCCAGGGCGGTCCCAACGCCGGACATTCACTCCACTTCGAAGGGAAAAGTTTCGTACTGAGGTCGATCCCTTCAGGCATATTCAGAAAAGACGCCATAAACATCGTGGGTAACGGCGTTGTCCTCGATCCGATAACATTCAGACAGGAATGTGAAAACATCGAAAAGACCGGAGTCCCGGTAAAAGAACGGATCGTGGTAGCGAAAAAAGCGCATCTCATCCTGCCTACGCACAGGCTTCTGGACGCAGCGAATGAAGCCGCCATGGGAAAAGGCAAGATAGGCTCTACCCTCAAAGGCATAGGCCCCACTTATACAGACAAGGTAAGCCGCAACGGACTTCGCGTAGGCGATATCCTTGCAAAGGATTTCCCTGCAAGATACGGCAAACTGAAAAGCAGGCATGTAAAGCAGTTGCAGCAGATGGACTACAAATGCGACCCGGATGCAGAGGAAGCTGCATTCATGGAAGCCATAGAGTATCTGAAACAGTTCAGGCTTGTAGACTGCGAATATTTCGTAAACAACGAACTCAAGACAAAATCCATTCTGGCTGAAGGCGCCCAGGGCTCCATGCTCGACATCGACTACGGGTCTTATCCATTTGTAACATCTTCTTCGACAGCCTGCGCCGGAGCCTGCATCGGACTGGGAGTATCCCCTTCTAAAATCGGACATGTATACGGTATCTTCAAGGCATATTGTACAAGGGTAGGCAGCGGTCCTTTCCCTACGGAGCTTTTTGACGAAACCGGAGACCGGCTCAGGGAAATAGGGCATGAATTCGGTGCCGTTACAGGAAGGCCGCGCCGCACAGGATGGCTTGACCTTGTCGCTCTCAGGTATGCGGTGATGCTGAGCGGAGTCACCGACCTTATCATGATGAAATCCGACTGTCTCGACTCTTTTGAAACCATAAAGGTCTGCACTTCATACAAAGTGGACGGTCACGAAACAGATCAGGTGCCGTTCGACACATACGCACAGATAGAGCCGGTATATACTGAGTTCAAAGGCTGGAATACGGATCTGACCGGATGCAGGAAAGAAAGCGAACTCCCTGCAGAATTCAAGGACTATATCAGTTTCATGGAAAACTATCTCGGCGTTCCTATAAAAATCATTTCCCTCGGACCTGACCGTGACGCCACCATCATGAGATAAACATTTAATTTGCAACACATAAAAATGACAGCAACATTCAAGAGGTTCCTCAACGACTACCCTGCCGCAAGATGGGCGGCCCTTGTCCTCATCGCCCTGATGATGTTTTTCGCCTACATGTTCGTAGACGTGATGTCTCCGCTCAAATCACTGATTGAAAGCGAAAGGGGTTGGGACAGCAGTGTATTCGGGACATACGCGGCATCGGAATATATCCTTAACGTATGCGGCTTCCTCATCATTGCGGGTATCATTCTCGACAAGATGGGAATCCGGTTTACAGGAGTCCTGTCCGCATCGCTTATGGTAATCGGGGCCGGAATAAAATATATCGGCATCAGCGACTGGTTCCAGACTACCGGGATGTGCGCATGGCTGGGAAGCTGGTGGACAGCAATGCCCGGGAGTGCAAAAATGGCCGCCCTCGGATTCATGATTTTCGGATGCGGATGCGAAATGGCCGGAACCACCGTATCGAAAGCCATTGCCAAATGGTTCAAAGGCAAGGAAATGGCGTTGGCCATGGGACTGGAGATGGCCATTGCCCGCCTGGGAGTGTTCGCCGTAATGTGGCTGTCTCCTGCCATATCCGGGAAATTCGACGGGTCGGTAGTCGCTCCGCTCGCATTCTGTACTTGTCTCCTGCTTGTCGGACTGATAAACTACATCGTGTTCTCAGTCATGGACACCAGACTGGACAGACAGCTTGTAGCGGCAGGTGAAGCCACTGAAGAAAAAAGCCCGGAAGACGAATTCCACATCAAGGACCTCGGGAAAATCTTCTCCAGCAAGATGTTCTGGCTGGTTGCCCTTCTCTGCGTGCTGTACTACTCTGCCATATTCCCGTTCCAGAGATATGCGCCTAACTTTCTGGAAGTCACTCTGAATGTCGATGCCAACACCGCATCCAGGCTGTTCAGCTGCTTCCCGATTCTGGCGATGTGCCTTACTCCTGTTCTGGGAATCTTCCTCGACTACAAAGGCAAAGGAGCTTCAATGCTGATGATCGGGGCAGTCATCATGATAGCCTGCCACCTGAGTTTCGCCTTCCTCCTTCCTGTATTCCCGCACAAATGGTTTGCGGTACTCCTTATTGTCATACTGGGGGTAAGTTTCTCGCTTGTTCCCGCCGCTCTATGGCCAAGCGTTCCGAAAATCATTGACGAAAAGATTCTCGGCAGTGCATACTGTCTGATATTCTGGGTACAGAATATAGGCCTGTGTCTCGTTCCTCTTCTCATTGGAGTAGTACTCGATGCCACAGGCGGTTACATGATGCCTATGATTATATTCTCATCATTCGGGGTACTGGCGTTCATATTCAGCCTGCTTCTCAAGGTCGAGGACAGGAGGAAAGGGTTCGGACTGGAAAAGCCAAACATCGAAAAATAAGTCACAGAGAAAAGGGGTATATCAAAAGAAATGTCTGACAACAAACGATTTGAAGGCATAAATAAAAGTCATACCGCATGCTGGATCGCCTTGGCATGTCTCGTAGTGCCGATGTTCGCATCGTACTTCTTCGATGACATGTTCTCGACGCTGTCGCATATCTTCCAGCATCCGGAAATGCTGCAGCTCGGGTGGAACAGTGCCGATTACGGCTTCTATGCAGGGGGCTATTCGTTTCTGTGCGTATGCGGAGGTCTGGTCATCTGCGGAATCCTTCTTGATGTATTCGGAGTCCGGACGGTAGGGTCCATATTCGTCGGGCTGATGATAGCAGGCGCCGCAATCGTATTTACCGCACTTCTGTCAGGGCTGTCCCCGGATATGGCGCTCACTATAGCCTACATCGGCTGCATGCTGTTCGGGCTGGGAAGCGAAATAGCGGGAGTCGCAGTCACGCGCTCCATAGCCAAATGGTTCAAAGGCAGGAATGTAGCTCTGGCCATGGGGTTGCAGCTTGCAATAGCAAGGCTGGGGACGGCTACTGCATTCATCCTTTCACCTGTATTGGTCGCGGAGAAACCGGCCGGTGAGATATATACTCTTGCGGAAACGGCCAGACCTGCAATGGCCGGACTGGCCATGCTTCTGGCAGGAGGCATATTATGGGCCGTATTCGTAGCGATGGATGCCAGATTCGACAAAGATGCCGGGATTGTCAACGCCAAAGGAAAAGTAAAAGAAGAAGACAGATTCAGATTTTCCGACATCATTAAAGTGCTGGTCAACCCGCGTTTTCTGATGATAGCGTTCCTGTGCGTATTCTTCTACTGCTGCATCATTTCATTCAAGAAGTTCGGTACATCGATAGTCATCCCACGTTTCGGGATGGATGTGGATTCCGCCAAATGGATGATTACCATGATACCTTTCTTCACTGTCGTTTTCACTCCCCTTTTCGGAGCGCTGGTGGACAAGGTCGGGAAAGCCACCACGTGGATGATTACCGGCGCCGTACTTGTGCTGGCATCCCATCTTATCATGGCCTTCGCCCCACAAGGGACTGCATTTTACGGTTTTCTGGCAATCTCCCTGCTGGGCATCGGATACTCGCTTGTCCCTTCGGCGATGTGGCCTACAGTACCGAAGATCATTCCGGAAAAGAATCTGGGAACGGCATTCTCACTGATATACTGGATCCAGAATATGGGCATGCTGCTCGTACCCGTGTTTGTCGGCAGGATTTTCAAGGAAATGATAACCGAAGCCGGAAATACAGCGCAGGAAATAAACGCGGCTGTGCATGCGGAGTTCATATTCATCGGACTGGGCATTGCTGCCGTAGCTGTAGCCGCAGCGCTCATCTGTTCATCGAAAAGACATCCCGAACTTGAAATAGACCGGCCCAACAGAAAATAAGGAAAATGTACAGACTGCTTGACAACGTTAATTCTCCTGAAGACATCAGGGATTTCAGCATCGAAGATCTCAAGGACCTGTGTGCTGAAATCCGTGACTACATGATAGAATGTTGTGCCACCAATCCGGGACACCTCGGTTCCAGCCTCGGTGCAGTGGAACTTATCGTAGGGCTGCATTACATATACAATACCCCCAAGGACAAGCTGGTATTCGACGTAGGACATCAGGCGTACGCGCACAAAATACTGACCGGTAGACGCGAGGCTTTCCGTGAAAACAGGAAGCTCGGAGGCATCAGCGGATTCACCAAACGCTCCGAAAGCGACTTTGACGCATTCGGAGCCGGGCATTCTTCCACATCCATCTCGGCAGCGCTCGGTCTGGCCGAAGCAGCCAAAATGACCGGATCCGGGGAAAAGGTCGTAGCGCTCATCGGAGACGGCGCATTGTCCGGAGGACTGGCTTTTGAAGGTCTGAACAATGCAGGGATAAGCAAGACCGACCTGCTTGTGATAATCAATGACAACAATATCTCCATCGACAAGAACATAGGCGCCATACACGAACATCTGCTCAGGATTACCACGGACCCGACCTACAACAGGATAAAAAAACACGTATGGGACCGGATAGGTGAAGGCAGTTTCAGAAAAATGGTGCAGAAGTTCATAATAAGCACCAAATCATCCATCGTCAGCGCATCAGGAGGGGCACTGTTCGAATCTCTCGGATTCCGGTACTTCGGCCCGATAGACGGGAACGACATAGCACAGGTCACGGACACCCTTTCAAGACTGAAAGACATTAAAGGGCCGAGAATCCTGCACACCATCACCACAAAAGGGAAAGGTTTCGCACCTGCCGAAGAAGAACAGACCATCTGGCACTCACCAGGCATGTTCGATCCGGTAACAGGAAAACGTATAAAGCCGGCAGGGCACAACGAAAGCAGATATCAGGAAGTGTTCGGAGAGGTGCTTCTTGAACTGGCCAGAGCTGACGAAAGGATTGTCGGCATAACTCCGGCCATGGCTACAGGGTGCGGCATGGACCTGCTGGCCAGAGAAATGCCCGAAAGGTTCTTCGATGTCGGAATAGCGGAAGAGCATGCCGTGACTTTTTCCGCAGGACTTGCCGCCGGCGGAATGAAGCCGTTCTGCAACATATACTCATCATTTTCACAGCGGGCATACGACCAGATCATACACGATGTAGCTCTTCAGAAACTTCCTGTAGTACTGTGTTTTGACAGAAGCGGACTTGTCGGAGAGGACGGTGCTACACATCAGGGAGTATTCGACATGGCGGCATACAGGAGCATCCCGAATACCGTCATCGCGGCTCCGATGAACGAAATAGAACTCAAGCAGATGATGTACACGGCAAGCACGATGCAGGAAGGGCCGTTCATAATCCGTTATCCGAGAGGCTACGGAGAAGGAGTCGACTGGAGAAACTGCGATTTTGCAGAGCTCCCTGTAGGCAAGTCAGAGAAACTCATCGACGGGACTGATGTCGCCGTCATCGCTGCAGGGCCTCTGGCGGCCAGAGCGCTTGAAGCGGCCGTCAGACTTAAGTCAGAAACAGGTACAAATCCCGCCGTATATAATATAAGGTACATAAAACCTGTCGACACTGACATGCTGGAGGAAGCCGGAGACAAATTCCACACGATTGTCACCATAGAAGACGGTGTCATCGCCGGCGGACTGTACGGCGAGATATGCGAATACTTTGCAGGGAAGGATTCCAGACCGAAAATCGTCTGCCTGGGTGTCCCGGACAGATTCATCGAGCAGGGTACCCAGTCACAGGAAAAGAAGGAATGCGGCTTCGATCCGGACGGCATATACATGAAGATATACGAAGAGATGCAGAAATCTTACAAAAAAGATTAAAAAGTTTTGGATAATCAGAATAAATGCCTATCTTTGCAGTCCCTTTTGGGAAATGAGTCGAGCAAAATCGCCGATGTAGCTCAGTTGGCTAGAGCACGTGATTTGTAATCTCGGGGTCGTGGGTTCGATTCCCTCCATCGGCTCGAAGTTCTTTAAATTTTTGATAATTTGAAGTTTAAATGGGAGAATACCAGAGTGGCCAAATGGGGCAGACTGTAAATCTGCTGGTTTATACCTTCGGTGGTTCGAATCCATCTTCTCCCACAGATTTTTGAAAGAATCCGAGCAGTTATCTTTCAAACGACAAAAGATTTTCGAAGTTTATTTTGAAAGAAGACAAGGCGGACGAGGAAGGAGAGAGGGAGTTTACTTCTGTAAATGACCGACCGACAACCGAAGTCCAACGCGGTAATCTTTCAAAAGAAACGAAAAAAGCGGAAGTAGCTCAGTTGGTAGAGCATTAGCCTTCCAAGCTAAGGGTCGCGGGTTCGAACCTCGTCTTCCGCTCAAATCAAAACTACGCCAGTGTAGCTCAGGGGTAGAGCGCTTCCTTGGTAAGGAAGAGGTCATGAGTTCAAATCTCATCACCGGCTCTGCTTTTTTTGTATATAGTAGCATATAATACACATAAACAAATAAAATTATGGCTAAAGAAACCTTTAAAAGAGACAAACCGCACGTTAACATCGGTACAATCGGCCACGTTGACCACGGTAAAACTACTTTGACTGCAGCTATTACAACTGTACTTGCAAAGCAGGGTCTTTCTGAGCTTCGTTCATTCGACTCAATCGATAACGCTCCTGAAGAGAAAGAGCGTGGTATCACAATCAACACAGCTCACGTAGAATACCAGACTGCAACCCGCCACTACGCACACGTAGACTGCCCGGGCCACGCTGACTATGTAAAGAACATGGTAACCGGTGCTGCACAGATGGATGGTGCAATCCTCGTAGTTGCCGCAACTGACGGTCCTATGCCTCAGACTCGTGAGCACATCCTTCTCGCACGTCAGGTAAACGTTCCAAGAATCGTTGTATTCCTTAACAAGGTTGACCTTGTAGACGATCCTGAGATGCTTGACCTCGTTGAGATGGAAGTACGTGACCTCCTTTCATTCTACAACTTCGACGGTGACAACGCTCCTATTATCCGTGGGTCAGCTCTCGGTGCACTTAACGGTGACCCTCAGTATGAGGCAAAGATCATGGAACTGATGGATGCAGTTGACTCTTATATTCCTATCCCTCCACGTGACAACGAGAAACCGTTCCTCATGCCTATCGAGGATATCTTCTCAATCACAGGCCGTGGTACTGTAGCTACAGGTCGTATCGAGACAGGTGTCATCCACACTGGTGACGAGGTTGAAATCGTAGGTCTCGGTGAAGAGCCTAAGAAGACAGTGGTTACCGGAGTCGAGATGTTCCGTAAGATCCTTGACGAAGGAGAGGCTGGAGACAACGTAGGTCTTCTTCTCCGCGGTATCGACAAGAAGGAAATCAAGAGAGGACAGGTACTTGCAAAACCTGGTACAATCCATCCTCACCAGAAATTCCAGGCTGAGATCTACGTACTGAAGAAAGACGAAGGTGGCCGTCATACTCCATTCCACAACCACTATCGTCCTCAGTTCTTCATCCGTACTCTTGACATCACAGGAGAGATTTCTCTTCCAGAAGGTGTAGAAATGGTAATGCCTGGTGATAACGTTACTATCACTGTAGAGCTTATCTACCCTGTAGCACTTAACGAAGGACTCCGTTTCGCAATCCGTGAAGGTGGCCGTACAGTAGGTGCAGGTCAGGTAACAAAGATTCTTGAGTAATCTTAAGACCAGATAATCAAGCGGGTGCCAAAATACGACGCCCGCTTTTATAGGGGAATAGAACAAGGGTAGTTCAGCGGTCTCCAAAACCGTCGATGTGGGTTCGAATCCTGCTTCCCCTGCAAATATCAAAGGTTACGATTTGGTAATTGTTTAACAGACATCCA
>JADILV010000029.1 GCA_017695115.1 Candidatus Cryptobacteroides avicola
ATATATAATACCATAATGACTGTCGAAGCCCCTGTTTACCGGATAATGGCAAAGGTCTGAGAACTGCTCATGAAACACCTGATGGTTCAGCCAGTCGCGCTGGTCTTCACGGAGCGGGGTCTCGGCGACATGCCATTTGCCCACCATACTGGTTCTGTATCCCGCCTCTTTCAGCACCTCGGCAATAGTCACTGCATTCCTGGAAAGAGTTCCGCGGTAGCCAGGCAGGTGGTTGTCGAATGTCATCCGCCCGATACCTGCCTGATGCTGGTAGAGTCCGGTCAACAGAGACGCTCTTGTAGGACAGCTGCGGCTGGTATTATAGAAATGGGTAAAACGAAGTCCTTCGGAAGCGAGACGATCAAGGTTCGGCGTCTGGATTTCCCCTCCATAGCATCCGAGATCAGAATATCCCAGATCATCGGCAAGGATGACTATAATGTTCGGGCGTTTGTCTTTATGCGCAGCAGATGCTGTCGCGGCTCCGGCTGCCAGCAAAGACAGCGGCAAAAGGATCTTTTCAGGTTTCATCAAATTATCGGTTATTAAATTAAAGTCAATATAAGACACATGTTTTGTTACAAAGTTATAATAGTATGCCTTTACCCGAATACATATCCGTGCAATTTCAGTACGCTTTCACGCCAACGGATCAATATGCCTTGAGCCCGAAATCAAGAACGGAATCCTTATCAGCAATATTGTCCACAAAAACTTCAATTATGTTTTTTCCGGGGCGCAGACAGCCTGTCAGATGGCTCAGATTGTACTGGTTACAGGTTCTGGTCTTCCGTTCCTGCTGAGTATGGACAGGAATGCCGTTGATCAGGACTTTCACATGTCCGGAAGTATTGAGAAGGAGGCTGAGATGGCCGTACTCCCTGTCAACTGTAAACTCGGCCCGGGATACGGCAGACGTCCTGGCAGGGACTTCCTGCACACTCCCGTTCCGCAGTACCGGAACCAGTATATCGGCTTTCACCGGCCGGATCCTGTAAAGCCTGTCGTGCATGAACGAAAGCACGTCCTCAGGCAGCTTGACGACTTCCCGGTCGTATGTAATGAGTCCGTTCACCTCTTTCTCGACGTCGGTGGTCTGGGTATATATGGCGGCACTGAGCCCCTGGGCTACAAGAGTTTCAAGATCATATACAAGCGTAGTGTAATCAGCCATGAGGTCCATATCCCTGTTTGTTTTCCTGTATCCCCAGCCTTTGCCCTCATACAGCATGTGACCGGAAACAGGGAGGGAAAGACCGCCGAATTCCCCGAGTGCGGAAATCCGGCCCGAGGTCCCGTCTGCAGGAATCATGGCAGTAGACGGATAGTTGTGTATGTCATAATAGTCTCCGGTGTTCCTGTCGGCCCAGCCGGAAACGCTGTTGACAAGGCGTCCATGGTCCATTGAACGTGCAAACTCGGTCATCTGCACGGTATTGTGCTGGCCCCAGCCCTCGTTGAACACCACCCAGGCAGTGATGCAAGGATAAAAGGCAAGCTGCGAAACCATTTCTTCATATTCGTATTTCCACTGGTCCACCACTTCCTGCGGAGCATCCCAGTCATGTTTGGAAAAGGCCGCGACATGCTGCTCCGAAGCCTTTGAAGAATCGAAGCCGGAAGGCATGTCCTGCCATACCATCAGGCCGAGGGAATCAGCATAGTAATAGTAAAGTTCAGGCTCCACCTTGATGTGCTTGCGGAGAGTATTGAAACCCATATTCTTGAGCTGGACCATATCCCACAGCATGGCTTCTTCCGAAGGAGGAGTGAGAAGACCGTCCGGCCACCATCCCTGGTCAAGAGGACCATACTGGAACAACGGTTCTCCATTAAGGGCAAAGCGCTCATAGCCCATTTCATCCTTCACCTTTGATACCTCTCTCATGGCGAAGTAGCTGTCCGCCCGGTCGATGACTTTCCCTTTAGAGACAAGGAACAGCTCTACATCATACAGTTTAGGGGAAGAAGGAGACCACAGCTGCGCATCAGGGACAGAAACTTCAAGAGACCCGGCAGCCGGACCTTCGGCAAAGGCGATCTCCTTTCCGCCGTCTTTGACAGTCACCTTTACGGTTTCACCGCCTTTGAGTCCTTTCGCAGTGAAGTCGAATGTCACAGTCCCTTTATCCACATCTGCCCGAGGATAGATGTTTTCCATGTAGGCACTGCCCACAGGCTCAAGCCATACGGTCTTCCATATCCCGGAGACAGGGGTATACCAGATTCCGCCAGGCTTGAGTTTCTGCTTGCCGCGAGTGGCAGGCGTGGTGTCGGTAGGATCGGTAACGGAAACGACAAGAGTATGCGGGCCTCTTCCTTTGAGAGCTCGTGTAATATCAAAACTGAAAGCATTGTTGCCTCCGGTATGCGTCCCGACAGACTTGCCGTCCACAAACACTTCGCACTGATAGTCCACAGCTCCGAAATGAAGGATGATGTTTTTCCCTCTCCATGCAGGATCTACGGTAAATTCTCTCTTGTACCAGAGTTTCCTGTCCGGTGCAAATGCTTCCGCGATACCGGACAGGGCGGATTCTATGCAGAACGGCACGAGAATTTCCCTGTCAAATGCGGCATCAGAGATACCGGCTGAGGCAGGGGTCACGCTGCAGTTCCATATTCCATTGAGATTCAACCATTCAGCACGTTCAAGGCGTGGTCTCGGATAGCTTTGCCAGACGTTTTCGGGGGTTACTTCTTTCCCCCAACGGGTCATCATGCCGTCATCTGCAGGTTCGTATGCGGCAAGAGGGGGACAGGCAAACAGGAGTGTCGCAATGACTGTGATGGGTATTAAGGTTCGTTTCATTTTGGGTTGTTATTACTATTATACAGATCCCTCGGCTGCGCTCGGGATGACAAGAAAAGGCTGCGCTCGGGATGACAAAAAAGCCGGGATGGGCAATCAGCGTTTTGCTTCAGCTGCAGGGGCCTTATTGGTAAACGGCACATCCATAGCTGCACCCGTGTCACCCTGTTCTTCCATCCATTTTTCAAGCTCGGCACGCATCTCGGCGATTCTGGCCTGATATTTCTTCTCGCCGGCAAGGTTGTGCAACTCCCACGGGTCTTTTTTCAGATCATAGAACTCCACGGCAGGACGGTGTACGAAACGGTCGCACAAGTATGCGGCCCTTTCATCTGTCTCCGCAGCACGCTTCCATGCAGGCCATACACCGGTAACATTCTTCTCTGCCATCAGGTGTTTCTCATGATAATCACTTTCCGGAGTAAGATTAAGGATGAGGGCATAGCGTCCGTCACGGATGCTACGGATAGGGTAAGGACGGCCTTCAGGATAGTTGTTGTGAATCCCGTAGGCATACTTCCTGGCGGTCTTCGATTCTCCGAAAAGGGCTTTCTTGAAGCTGACACCGTCAAGTTCCGGACGGGGCTCGCCGCCCGCTATGTCAATGAAAGTAGGCAGGAGATCCTCGTACTGCACGATAGCATCGCTTTTGCTGCCCGGTTTGATCCTGGCAGGATAGCGGGCCAGAAGGGCGCTGCTTACGCCGGGATTCCAGAGAGTCCATTTCCCGCCGGGAAACTGAGGTCCCTGCTCTCCGAGGAAAAAGACTATGGTATTGTCCAGTTTGCCTATATCTTCAAGGGTCTGGAGAACAGACCCTACCTCATTGTCAAGAGCACGGAGTTCGGCAAGATAACGGGTCATGATCTCCCGCATCTCAGGGCTGTCCACACAGTTGCCCGGTACCTTTATCTTATCGGGGTCAAACTCGCCCGGATCACCCCAGGTCCATGGAGCATGGGTGTTGATGCTGCAGACGAACAGGAGGAACGGATCATCGCTCCGGCTCATCCATTCGCGTATCCCGTCGGTGCTGTATGGAGCCTTTTTGGCTGTACAGCCCACTGTAAAACCGGGGATCTCATCGAACTTGTACACCGATTTCGGTCCCGGATGGTCCTTCCCGGTACGCCCGACACGGTAACCCACCTCAGGCATGTACTCGTTGACAGTCTTCGTACCGGGGAAAGTGTTCTTATGGTTCTGATATGAACCGTGATGCGCAGGATACAGCCCTGTGTACATGGAAGCCCTGATCGGCACGCTCATGGCCTCGGATGCATAGTTGTGATAAAACTGCACTCCTTCATGGGCCAGCCTGTCGATATTAGGCGTCTCAATGTTCTGTCCGCCATAGCAGCCCAACTCCGACGAGAGCAGGTCATCGGCAATTATCACCACAATGTTCGGTCTCTGCTCCGGCTCCCGGGCCGGAGTGCGGTCAGCAGCTCCTGCAGCGGCCGCAGGAACTGCGGCCACTGAAAGGGCGGTTGCTTTGATTATGTTGCTGTTCATTGGTTTTATTATTAAATATCAGGTGTCTGCAGATTTCTCCACTCCCTCCGGTCGGTCGAAATGACAGAGAAAGCAAGGTCGGTCGAAATGACAGGAAAGGCAATCAGAAGCCCCTCCATTCATAGAGGACACGGCCGTCCCCCTGGTCATTGCGGACACGGTTGCGGAACACCATCGTATCCTCACATTTCCACTCGACTCCGGCAGCGTCCGTGTATTTGTAGCGGAGAACGAAAGTCTTGGATGCCTCGTCATAGGTACACTCGCCATTCTGGGAGACCGTGATATCAGGAAGGAAATCCGGATCAGGCTCCAGAGTGACAGGGCCTCCACCCTTGACAGGGACAGAAACCAGCATGGAATATTTGCCTTTCATCGGGTCCGCAGTCCCGTTCTGGTCTGCGTACACCCTGAATTTGTCTGCTGCAACTGTCTGGAGCTGACGGATACTGTTCGTCGCCGTAGGCTGGTTCGTATACTCTATAGTCTGGCCGTCAGAGCCTGTAGCCTTGCCTGTATAGGTATAATTTCCGAACTGACGGCCCTGATAACTCAGAGAAATAAGGGTATATTCTTTCCCCGGAGATATCTCGTCCGCATCGGCTTCGGTAATCTTTACAGGAAGAATATATTCACCGGTAAGCGCCTTGGGATCGTTCACGAACTTTGCCGAATCCAGACGGACAGGCATATAGGCCTTCAGCGCCCCTTTCGGGATCACGATTTCCGAAGGATTGTCAAACTCGTAAAGATCAGCAGGCATGGCGGTCTGATTCGCATTGGTTACAAGACTCTCGTCGACAGTGTATTTCACGACCCTGTCCCTGTCATTTTCCGGGAGTCCGGCAAATACGAACCCGACCTTGAGCTGCAGCCCTTCACCTACGACCACTTGATAATTGTAGGTCTGATAAGTAAACAGGACCCTTTTCGTAGGATACTGGATATCATAGTCATCGAACCCGCAGCCGGAAAGAGACAGCACTGCCGCAGCAGCGATGGACAATGTAATAAAATTCAATTTCATACTATTAGCGATATTCATTGTTGTTCATAATTATCCGTTGTCACCGTTCCAGTCCGTCTACCACCCCTTGTTCTGGACGATACCGGCATTGTAGACCTCCGAGTAAGGAATCGGCTGATAAGGAGACGTGAAATGACGCTTCTCCAGCTCGACTGTCTTATACTCCGTACCAGAGTCGGCAGTCGTGATCTCGATTCCGTTCACAGGGATATTGATATATGATTCCCAGTCCGGGTCCGCAGCATACCATCTTCTGAGGTCATAATAATAATGTCCCTCGAAGCTCAGCTCGATACGGCGCTGGATACGGACATACCCGTTGAATTTCTCCTGGTCATCACCTATGACATTATCAAGATACTGTGCTCCGGCAGCCTTGTTGTCGCGGGTAAGTATCCTGCGGAGGGCATCCTTGGCCGTAAAGCCATAGCCTTCAGGGTCACCGGACGGTCCCCACGCCATATTGGCGGCCTCAGCATAGTTGAGCAGAAGCTCCGGAAGGCCGTAGAGGATGTTGGTGCGTTTTGTACCTGTGAAATTACCCAAAGTATAGACAATCGACTCCCTCAATGTCTTTTTCAGATAATAACCTGAACGTGTTGTCCCGGTCAGAGGATTGTATGCATCAACTCCGTCTTCAGCTGTATTAAGGACATAAGAGCCGATTTTGCCTCCATTATATCCGACAAACAGAGCCAGACGGGCATCCCTGTTGGCATAAGGATTTGCAGGGTCGTACGACATACTCTCGGAAATCGGGTAGCCGTTCTTATCAGGGAAAGCATCTACAAAATTCTGGGAAACGTTGATAAGGGCACTTCCGTACATCTGCGGAGGATAATTGTCCTGCTCAAACCTGGAATTGCCGGTCATAACCTTACCTCTCATGATAAGGTCATAATTTTTCCACGTGCGATTATCGGTCTGTGTAAAATAATATTCCTCTCGTGAAGAAAATGCCGCATTGACGCCGCCAAGAGCCTGAATTGCTTCAGCTGCAGCATTTGCTGCGTCTTCCCATCTTTTGCTGTCATTCTGTGGATTAAAAGCAGGACTGGCATAATAAAGCAATGCACGTGCTCTGATAGCTTTGACAGCAGCGCCACAGATATGGTCTCTGAAACTGGAACCATATACAACACTATTACCAGTATATCTGTCAGGCAGTTTACATTTAACTAAAGCACTGTCACAATCATCGAGAATAGCTTTTATACAGTCTTCATATGTTGCCCTCGGAATTTCTAAATTGTCATCTGCCTCCAGAACAACATTGCCTACCAATGGCACTCCAAGCAATTCTCCCGATTCTGCTATACCGGCATAATTACGCAGGAGCTCCGTCATCCAATAAGCCCTCAATCCATAGGCTTCGCCTTTCAACCTCCAGAACATATCCAGATTATTCTGATAACTGTTATCATCATTGAATCTAAAGAAACGTACTGGTGTTCTGTACTCTGTATCATTATTTAGTACTGACCTGTTTATGAATATATTAAGATTCCTTATACATTCATAGGCATTCGACCAGATACCAATAGGGTTCATATTGGGGGACAAAGCCCCGATCCCGCAACGATAATATTCTCCGGACTCGTCTCTTTTAACAGCATTATCGGTCATGACGTCCATAGTATTGTCAAAAAGATTCGGAAGATTATCGTAAACATCATTCAATGGACCGCAATAATATGCGACTTCATCAAGAATACTTTCATCTCTTGTACTGTCCAACTCCGGTTCCATAAAGTCACATGAAACAACAGCCAGAGTAGACAGCATAAAAAGATATAGATATTTATTTCTCATATTTTCCTATGTTAATATGTCAATTGTCCTCATTACATCAGAATGACAGAGAAAGACCGGCAGTCAGCGTAGTGGCAAGCGGGAAATTCCCGACTCCGGCATCAATATTCTCAGGATCCCTGTCCTTGATTTTCGAAATAGTGAACAGGTTCGTTCCTCTGACAAATACCTTTATAACGTTAAGTCCTATTTTCTTTGTCACTTTATGAGGCAATGTATAACCCAGTTCCGCATTCCGCAATTTAAAATATCCGCCATCTACTACCCAATAATTTGAATCCACAAAATTATTGGTTGAATTATCCGCCCTCACTACAGGATGCGGGTTGCCATTCGGAAGTCCGGTAAAGAGTACATCAGAGTATTTCCTGTCTCCATATATCTGATAGTATTTATTGGACAACATCCTGTCAAAACCGGCAATACCATATCCCAGCAGATCAAGATTGAAGCCTTTGTATTTAAGCCTTATGGAAATACCATACTGCATTGACGGCTGGATATTTGCGACAACGCTCATATCTCTTTCATCTATAACGCCGTCATTGTTTTTGTCTTCATATTTTAAATCTCCAGGGTATACATTCCCGAAAGTCTGCTTTGGAGATGCATCAATATCCGCCTGGTCCTTAAAGGTCCCTATAACAGTATATCCCTTGGTATCACCATTCCTCACTATTTTCTTCAATGCACTTAATTCGTCAGGATATGGAACATCGACTTCTTTGACAACATCAGAATAGCCATAGCTTAAATTTCCTCCGACTGTCATATGGAAGTCACCGAAAGTCCTTGTATAATACAGTTCCGCTTCGGCACCCTGGCTCATATATGCTTTACAATTGCTCCAATAGAGCGCCCCTCCTTTCCCGCTGACCCCAGGAGTTGCATCTGTCTCATTGGCCAGACCGCCGTCAAGATAATTATAGAAATAACCTACCGACCCATATAATGAATGATCAAGAAATTCGAAGTCGATTCCTGCATTAAATTCCCGGCTCTTCTGAAATCCTGCATCAAGGTTTCCTGTCTGGGTCTGTGCTACGATTCTTGCGAATGACGGGAAAGAATACGTACCTCCTACTGACCACTCGTCGCGATAATAATAATTAGAAACAATGCCTTTATCGTCATACAGAGTTGAACCGAGAACACCGTATGATGCTCTTAATTTGAGATAATCAACCCACTCAGCTTCTTTCATAAAATCATTTTCAGAGATTACCCACCCTGCTCCTATGGTAGGGAACAACCCGAATCTGTTATTTGATGAGAAGCTCGGCACTCCTACATAATTGAGACTTGCATCTACTACATACTTTTTATCATACATGTAATTTGCAGCAATACCCACATTGGCCCTTTTCAAGCTATGGACAGTTGTATTCCATGTATGGCGCTGCACAAAACCTGTAGCGAGCGCTGTCAACTCATGTTTTCCATGAAAAACACGATCATACTTTACTGTAGCGCTAACCATCCAATTTCGTTCAACTTCAACATCGCCTCTTGTCTGGGATGTATTCGGATTATCATAACCCCAGTTCTTGAAAGAAGTTACACCTCCATCAATATCCGGAACAGGTTCATAAACTGAAAATCCGCCTGCTTTATTATTAGAGAAGCCATTGTAGAAATCAAATGTTACCGCCGGACGGATGCTCAGGCCTTTTACCCATTTATCAAGGTCTATATCAACAACGAAATCGGACTGCAAATATGAATACTCCCTCTGGACATAACCGTTCTGGGTCAAGAGTCCCAACGGATTATCCCTGCCCGTAGCGGTTCCACCAAGAACGTACTCTGCCGAACTGCCTGCCATTTCGCCAGGAATAGTAATAGGATACTCATTCGGACGCGTATCAGCCAATGAACTCATAAAATTCTGAGTTGAAGTATTCGGCCACTTTTTTGATTCTATGGCAGCATTGATTCCCACACGCAATGTTATAAAATCAAAAATCGTATTATCTACATTTCCGCGTACTGTAAATATTTCATCTCGATTAGGATAATCCGTATAGGCTTCCAACCCGCCATAAGTCTGATATCCCAGATGTACAAAATATCTGGTATTCTCATTACCGCCTGTCAGCTGCGCATTGGCTCTTGTTTCCGTCATGAATTTATTGAGGAACTGTCCATAATAATCCACATCAGGGTATAACAGAGGATTGGAGCCATCATATTTGGACGGGTCATAGACAGGGGATTTCCCTACATTGGCAAGAGCCTGATTATACATCATCGTATATTCCCGGGAATTCATATAGCCGGGCAACCTTGTAGGAATTGCAACTCCTGACTGGACATTGACCCGAACTCCGTTTTCATATGGCTTGCCCCTTTTAGTCTTAATAAGAATAATGCCATTGGACTGCACCCCGCCAAAGAGCGATTTGAGTGAAGCGTCCTTAAGCAGCTGGACACTCTCTATTGTTTCTGGTTCGATGTAGTCAAGAGACCTCTCCACTCCATCTATCATGATAATAGGAGTACCGCCATTGGGAGAGCGTACGAAACCGCTCCATGTCGAAAATCCTGGAACTACAGACTGATCCATCGCAAACAGTCCATTTAACCTGCCGCCTAATGCATCCCACAAAAATGTAGAAGGATTAACTTCAAGTTCTTCTCCATCAACTTTAGAATACGATCCTACCGTACGGTAGCCATCAATATAATCTCCCGGCAAAGTATACAACTTATCGGACTCACTTCCATGTTCCGGTAATTTTTTAAGTATAACTTTCAACGCGCCATCTGCAAAATCCGAGGCATTTACTACCTGGGTCTCATATCCGTCGGACATAATCTTCAACACATCAGCAGGCAACACAGACAAAGATATTTTGCCATTACTGTCTATTTCGTAAGTATACCTGTTTCTTGAAGATGCGACCCTGGCGGACTCAACAGGCATTCCGTTGCTGTCAATGACTTCAAGATTGACTGCAATCCTTGTCGCTTTTTTCTTTTGTCCGGATACCTGTTCAGGCATTACAAGCAAGAACAGGGCAACCAGAGCAAACTGGACAATGCTTATGTATAATTTTCTCATATAAGTCCCTTTTCTGAATAGTTATTACTCCCATCCTGGATTCTGCTTGAACAGCGGGCCAAGATAAGTATCCTCTCGCTTAATCGGGAAGAGATAATGACGTTCCTCATACGTTCTTCTCAACACAGGAGCAGTATCTTCCTCATATCTATAACCTGTAGGATAAGCTGCCGTATCATACTCCCCTTCCAGTTTGGTAATAAGTACCCTGTAGATATGCTGGTCAGTCGTTGTGCCTATTTTCCACCTTCTTATGTCAAAGAACCTGTGGTCTTCAAAACAAAGTTCAACGCGGCGTTCATTCCGAATTCTTTCAAGGAACAAATCTCCAGACTGATATTTGGCAGGAAGATCAGCAATCCCACCTCTGTTCCTGACCATATTCAATGCCTCCAGCGGGGTATACCTGCATCCATGAGAATCCGTTGCCGACCAACCGGCTTCCGCGGCAGCTTCAGAAAAATTCAAATACAGTTCTGCAATCCTGATATACGGCCACACTTGATCCAATGCCGTATTCCACTGGTCTCCCATCCATTTCTTACCGTATGTACCTGTCGTAGTATATCCGTCCCTGACAGAACCGCCATCATAAGATATATCTCCCCCTCCAAGAGTAATCGACCCGTCAGCATGCTGGACCTGATTGTATAAATCCATTTTATAGCCAGGATACGGTTCCGATCCGTTATGGATAATATCATGCTCGAAACGGGACCCTCTATTGACATAAGGATTCTGAGGATCATATCCTGAATCCGGATCATCAATCGGATAGCCGTTCGCCATATCGAAACAGTCAACGAACTTCTGGTTGGTTGCTACTCCATACAGGCCGTCAAGTTTTCCTGGAGGCCTTATTGTTGCCTTATAGGCATCAGATCCCCAGTTAATCTTATGTCTTCTGCCAAACAGTACCTCTTTAGTATAAGTATCTGTATTCTGGCCTTTGAAAATATAATAGTACTCTGATTCCGGAACCAGTTCATAACCATTGTCTTCAGCTGCCTTTATCGCTTCATCCGCTGCAAGAGCCGCTTCTTCCCAGAGATCCTCGCGTGTCTGGCCGCCTTCTTCCGTTGCTTGAGGGCTTGCAGCATACAGCAACGCTCTTGAACGCATTGCAAGAGCAGCCACACTGGTAGGATGCTGCCATTCAGTTACATCAATGACCGGTTCAAGATACTTTGCTGCTTCTGCAAAATCGTTTGCTATATTCAAATATGTTGTCCTCATATCATCTCTTTCCCTATCGAAATTTTCTGACAAATCTTCAAAAGGTTCAAGAAAATAAGGCATACCTCCCCACCGACGGCATGCTTCAAAATAAGCAAACGCCCTATAGAAATAGCAAGTCCCGAGAATCTTGTTCCTTCCTGCCTCATCGCCAGGATACATATCTATATATTTCAAACCCATATTTGCAATACGGACATGTTTCCATATTCTTGTCCAGACATTTTCATTGGACATCACGCAATTGCCGTGTGAAATCATTGTCCAGAAATCACCTTGCGCAACGACAAGACAAGGAACAACGAAGTTGGCCGTAGACATGGAATTATCCGAAATGTCATCCCACGATCCATGAGGATGAAGACCATTCTGGAGATATTGGAGTATCGGATTCTGAATCATCCACTCCACATACAGTTCATAATTGTTGGCATTGCCGAAAACCTCCTCTATAGAAAGACCGTCAGTCTCTTCTCTTTTATCCAGATAATCACATGACGGTGCCGAAAGCAGCAGGACCGCAGCAAAAGCCGTATATTTTAAAAGATTTTTCATATCCATTTTCATATTATGCCTTTAAAACCCGACCTGAAGTCCGAATGTAAATGTTCTGGTCATAGGATAAAAACCATTGCAGACATCACTTCCTCCATCTGAAGCCTCCGGATCAAACGGAAAATCCGGCGCGAAAGTAAACACATTGTTCCCTCTGAAATAAAGTTTGAGACTTGAAAGCTTTATTTTGGATACTATGCGTTCAGGAAAAGAGTATGACACATTCACATTTTTCAATCTTATATAAGAACCATCATATACACTGACTGAACGAGGTGTAGGATCAGTAATATTATTATGGCCTCTATTGTCATCAAAATGGTATGCCGGATATCTTGCATCCCTATTGTCTGGAGTCCAGACATCCATCTGGTAGTCAAATACTTGATTGGAAAGCCTGTGTAACGGCCAGGCAAAACTATCCACCAATTGCTTTGAAATATGGCTGACTGCCTGGAACAGGAAATCCACTGAAAAATTCTTATAGCTGAATCCCAATGACAAAGCATAATTATACAATGGATATGTCTCAGAATACCCTAAAGCATACATATCATTCGAGTCAATGATTCCATCTCCGTTAAAATCAACATATTCCGTATCTCCAAGCCCCATAAGGCCTCCTCCATAGCGGGCCGAAGTCATGGCTACGTCTGCATCCTGTATCCATCCGGTATGATGATATCCGAAAATCTGACCGATCCGGTAACCTTCCTCCTTCTGGTATGCCGGAGCATATAACGGTTCGTCCTTTGATATAATTCTATTGTCACTGAATGCAATTGACGGTTTTGCAAAAACATACCAGTTTCCATTAGGGGAAGACCATTGGAACTTCAATTCTATTTCGTAACCTTTGGTTCTGGTCTGCCCCAGATTCATTTTCTTTGGTTCTGTACCGACATAAGTAGGCACTGACTGACGGGAAAGCAGAATGCCGTCACGGAACTCATCATAGAAGTCCATCGTCAAAACGAACATATCATTTTTAAGGAATCCTATTTCAAATCCGATATCTTTCTTTGTCGCAATTTCCCATCCGGCGTTTATATTGGCCGCTTTTTCTTCCGTTATAGGCGTTCTGCTCGGTCCAGGAGAACCAGGAAGCCCTGGAGTATAATTCCACCCACCGCCATTTACAAAAGATGATGTGAACAGCCAGCGCTCACCTCCAGTAGCATCACTTCCGACCTGTCCCCAGGACGCCCTGATCTTGGCTCTGTTGATGACTTTGCGCAAAGGCTGGAAGAATTTCTCGTTGTGAAGATTGTAACCGAGGGCGAATGAAGGGAACAAACCATACTGTTTACCGGGAGCGAACTGCTCTGAACCATTATAACCGAGGTTGGCTTCGAATAAATACCTGTTATTGAAGTCATAAGTTACACGGGCAGCTATACCTTGCTCATAACTCGGGAATTGTGCATTTTTGACTGTCTTGCGTCTTTGTCCGACTACAAGGCCTGTAACAGTGTGCTTTCCGAATGTCCTATTGTAATCAACTGAAAATTCATAATAGTAATTCTTCGTAGGTATCGGATCTCCGTCCAAAGTCTCAGTCCCCGTTGTCGGAATTTCGACAGGATCCTCCCTGCCAGTCTCATCACGCCCCAATCTGCGTGTCCAGGACCCATCAGGAAGAAGCTTGTATGATGGCGCGTCATAAGCAATCGTCTGCGTCCACCTTGAAAGATTATTATATGATATCTGAAATTTTGCACTCAATCCAGGTGTAATAAAAGCCAAATCCTGCTTTAATCTGACAGACAGGTTAACATTGCTGGTCCTCATAGTCCGGCTCCCACTGAAGCTATTCGCAACTAAAGGGTTTTCAGAATTTGTTATATCGGTTGTTCCCAAACGCCATCCGATTTCATCGGGACGAGTCGCATCCGGGTACTGATCAAGTACTTCAGCCGGATAATAAGGAACACCATCCATTGGACCCAGACAGAATATAGGACGGAAACGTCTCTGATTGTTTGTCTCATAAGGAGCGTTTCTGAAACTTATGTAACCTCCTGCATCAATTGATACAAGTGTAGTCTTGGTGACATTCATATCGACATTGAACCTGTAATTGTACCTGTCAAACTTAAATGTCGGATCATACATATCATTTTTTATAGTATTGATAACATCACCGTCATGAAGGTAAGACAAAGAAGCAAAAACCCTGGCGAAATCCGTTCCTCCTGAAACATTAAGATTATATTTATGCTGGATACCATTTTTAAGCATATAATCCTGCCAGTTGGTATTAGTGTAGACATAAGGCATGTCACCTGTCCGATAATGTTCTATGACTTCATCTGAAAGCATTTCACCCCAGTCGTTGTCATTCTTTCTGGCTTCGTTCATGACAAGTGCTGTAGTATAGCTATCATACGGGGTAGACATGCTGATAGGTGTCTTGACACCGACTTCAGATGAAAAATTCACTTTGACTTTACCTGATTGTCCTCTTTTAGTAGTAATCAGTATTACTCCATTCGCTCCACGAACTCCGAATACAGCCGTCGCAGAAGCATCTTTAAGGACAGACATCGTCTCTATTTCTGCAGGATCTATATTGGAAAAATCCCTTTCCACACCATCCACCAGGACAAGAGGATCAGAACTGACCCAAGAAGACACGCCACGTATCATAATTTTTGTCTGGTCATTACCGGGCATACCGCTCTGCTGTATAACAGACACTCCAGGAATCTGGCCGGAAAGAGCTGTCGTAATCGAGGTAGAGGTAGTTTTCATAAGATCATCCCCTTTTACCTGCGTAATCGCCGCTACCGAGCTTTCTTTCTTCTGCACACCATAACCTACGACTACGACCTCATCAAGGTTCTGCGCATCCGGAGCCATTGCGACATTGATACGGGCACTTCCAGTAATCTGGAATTTCTGTGTTTCAAATCCAAGGCAAGAAAAAACAAGTGTCAGACTTTCCCCAGATCTCACATCAATCGAATATTCCCCGTCCAGATTGGTCGAGACGCCATTCGTAGTATTCTCCACGAAAACATAGACACCGACAAGAGGTATTCCCGACTCGTCGGTCACGATTCCGTTTACAGTCCTGTCGCCAGCCTGATCCGTACCTTGAGCATATATTGCCCCTCCCGGCAATAAGACCGGAAGCAGCATGGCCATGCACAACGGAAGGATACGGCGGGAACACCCCTGTAACATACGTCGTACTTCAACTCGAAAATCATCCATAGATTTAAGGTTATTAGTTATTAATTTAGCTGTTAAATGAACCGTAAAGACTCGTTCGTCTTATTTCACGGATACAAAATTAAAAGACGGAGAGTATAATGACAGGGTCGTTTTTACGAAAAATCTGGATTTGCGTACGCAGATGCCCGGAACCCCGAAAACAGAACATTTTTCCAGATTTACGGAACAGGATTGCTATAAATTCCCGGATAAGGTTACGTGCGGCATGCACACCGGCATAAAAAATGACTACCTTTGTATCCGGACCGTAAAGATGCAGGTTACGTCTGTGTAAACTGCAAAGAATGAATAACAGAATACTTTTAGCCACGCTGGCCATTCCTGCATCGGCAGCAGGATGGTCTGATGTCTGTCTCGCGGCCGAAGATTCTCAGAAAGGGCAGAAGAAAGAAAGGCCGAACATAGTCATCATGATTGCCGATGACTGCACTTTCCGTGATCTCGGATGCTATGGCAGCACCAATTCCAGAACACCGAACATCGACAGGCTCGCACAGGAAGGGATAAGGTTCACCAATTTCTTCCAGGCCGCCCCGATGAGCTCTCCTACCAGACATTGTCTGATGACAGGCCAGTACCCGGTCAGGAACGGGGCCTACCCGAACCATGCGTTTGCAAAGGAAGGCACGCTCTCCGTAGTACAGTATCTCCGGAAAGAAGGCTACAGGGTCGCCCTTCAGGGGAAAAGGCATATCGCTCCGCGTGAAGTGTTCGACTATGAATACCTTAGCGGAGGGAATGCCGATGTCGACACCAGCAAGATACGTCCGTTCATCACAGATGCACTGGAAAAAGACCAGCCGTTCTGCCTTTTCGTATGCTCGCACCAGCCGCACACTCCTTGGAACAAAGGGGATGCAAGCCGGTTCGATGCAGACAAACTGGATCTTCCTCCATATTATGTGGACACGCCCCAGACACGGGAGGGACTGACTAAATACTACGCCGAAATCAGTTTCATGGACTCCGAACTCGGAGCCGTGCTGGACCTTCTGGAAGAAACCGGAACCGCAGACAATACCGTGATGTTCTTCACGTCCGAGCAGGGGAACTCCCTTCCGTTCGCCAAATGGACATGCTATGACATGGGGCTGCAGACAGGGATGATAGTACGGTGGCCCGGAGTCATAAAGCCCGGCAGCACATGCGATGCGATAGCCGAATATGTGGATGTTGTCCCTACCTTTATAGACATTGCCGGGGGAAGCCGGCCGGAAGGACTGGACGGGAAAAGTTTCCTGGGACTGCTTACCGGAAAAGAGGACAGGATAAAAGACTACTCATACGCCCTCCAGACATCAAGAGGGACCATAAACGGTCCGGAATACTACGGAATACGCTCTGTCCGCAACGAAAGGTACATCTACATAAGGAACCTGACACCGGAAGCGGAGTTCAGCTGCGCCCTGACAACGGAAAAAGACCCCATCTGGAAATCATGGACCGATAAAGCCCTGACAGACCCTGATGCCGCCGCCCTTGTGAACAGGTATCTGCACCGCCCTGCAGAAGAACTTTATGACAGGGTAAAGGATCCGTACCAGCAGCACAATCTTATCGGTAAAAAGAAATACGAGCCGGTAAGGGCCGAACTGGCCGCAGCTCTCGAAGCATGGATGCAGAACCAGGGAGACCGCGGACAGGAGACCGAACTGGAAGCGAAAGAACACCAGGCTTCCGCACTGGCAAAACAGAATGCAAAAAAGACAGCGAAAGGCTATGTATTCGAAGACCTGAACGGCAACGGAAAGAAGGATCCGTCCGAAAAAGGAATACCGGGCGTAGCCGTATCAGACGGGATGAACATATCCACGACGGACGAGTCCGGATACTATGAACTGAAAGTGCGCGACCACTGCGTGATATTCGTCATAAAGCCAAAAGGATTCATCTCTCCCGTAAACGGATACAATCTCCCTCAAAGCTGGTATATCCATAAACCGCAGGGATCTCCGCAACTGAAATACGCAGGCTCGGCACCGACTGGAAAACTGCCGCAGTCACTGGATTTTCCGATGGCAAGACATGATGACCCGGAAAAGTTCAGTTTCTTCGCTTTCGGAGACCCGCAGCCGTACTCCAGGAAGGAGGTGGACTATTTCCGCAGACTGATAGTAGACGAAGCCAAAGAGACGGAAGGCATCTCGTTCGGAATAAGTCTCGGAGATGTCGTGGGTGACAAGCTGGATCTCCACCCTCTCTACCGGGAAGCCGTTTCCGGAATGGGAATCCCCTGGTACAACGTAATCGGCAACCATGACCGCAATTATGACGGCAAAGAGGAGAAATATGCCAACGAGACTTTCGAGTCAAACTTCGGCCCTTCGACTTACGCCTTCCGGTACGGGGACACGCATTTTATCGTCCTTGACGACATCTTCATGAACAACGCCCCGAAAGCCAATCCGTATAAAGGAGGGTTTTCCGAAGACCAGTTCAGATTCGTTGAAAACTACATGAAATTCGTAGGAAAAGACGAGCTTGTAGTGCTTGCCTACCATATCCCGCTATGCTATAAAGAAGGCCAGTTCATACCGGAGCACCGGGAAAGGCTGTTCAGCATTCTTGACGGACATAAAGTATTGGGACTCAGCGCACACACTCACATACAGATGCAGTTCCACTATGGAGAGGAGCTCGGATGGAACGGCCCGGACGACTTCCATGAATACAATGTAGGTACCGCCAACGGAGACTGGTATTCCGGCAAGATCGACGAAAACGGACTTCCAGACGCCACCATGCGCGACGGCACGCCTGCCGGATATGCGATAGTGAGCATAGACGGGAACCGGTATTCTTTCAGATACAAGGCAGCCAGAGAGCCCGATGATTTCCAGATCAGACTGTACAACCCGGAGGTCGTGCCTTACCGTCAGGGCGGCAAATATCCTCTGTATGCCAACTTCTTCATCGGGGACCATGACGATACCGTCGAATTCAGGACAGACGGCGGAGAATGGAAGAAAATGAAAAGGGTAACAGATGAGGCCGACCCGACTTTCATGAACCTTCTCTATGAATGGGACCGGGCTGACAATGCCATGAAAGGACGCAGGTCCAATTCCGTTCCGACGATGTGCACCCATCTTTGGAAAGCGACGCTTGACAATACGCTTGAACCGGGCACACACGACATCGAGGTCCGGGCCACCGACATGTTCGGGAACATATATACGGCTTCAGGCTCTTACAGGACGGAAATCCCGGAATGACGGCAGACAGAATGATTTTTTTAAAGTTGATACAATGAAAACCAGGACAATCAGATATATGGGCATGATGGCAGCGGCACTGCCGGCTGCCGCGGCATGCTCCGGAACCGGAGACGGACGGCCCAACATAGTAGTGATACTCGCCGATGATATGGGATACTCGGACATAGGGTGCTATGGAGGCGAAATCGAAACGCCGAATCTGGACAATCTTGCCGAGAACGGACTGAGATACAGACAGTTCTACAACAATGCACGCAGCTGCCCGTCCAGGGCGGTACTTATGACGGGACTTTACCCGCATCAGGCCGGAATGGGATGGATGGCGGCCGCGGACCTGCTGACTCCGCAGTACCAGGGACACCTGAACAGGAACTGCGTTACCATAGCCGAAGTGCTCAAGAGTGCCGGATACGGAACGTACATGTGCGGGAAATGGCATCTGAGCAGCGACAGGCAGAACCAGGGTAAGGTGGAGGAAGCATGGCCTGCACAAAGAGGGTTCGAACGTTTCTACGGGATTCCG
The DNA here is from genome assembly GCA_017695115.1 of Candidatus Cryptobacteroides avicola. Taxonomy (GTDB): domain Bacteria; phylum Bacteroidota; class Bacteroidia; order Bacteroidales; family UBA932; genus Cryptobacteroides; species Cryptobacteroides avicola. The sequence continues at coordinate 19,003 of JADILV010000029.1, forward strand.
TCAGGGGCATCCAACTATTTCAAGACCACCATGTACAACGAGAACACTCCTTCCCCTACGGGAGAGGACTTCTATATAACCACTGCACTGAGCGACAGCGCAGCCACCTTCATCAGCCGCCACGACTATAAAAAGAAACCTCTGTTCATGTACCTTGCGTTCAACGCTCCGCACTGGCCTCTGCATGCTCCGCAGCAAACCATTGACAAATACATACAACGGTATATGGCCGGATGGGACAGACTGAGACAGGAACGTTTCGGAAGACAGAAGGAGATGGGACTGTTCGGAGACAATGCTGACCTCTCCCCGCGCGATTCCGCCGTAGCCGCATGGGACTCTCTCTCTCCTGCGCAGCAGAAGGAATTCGCCATGCGGATGGCAATATATGCGGCACAGGTAGACCTGATGGACCAGGGGATCGGCAAAGTGGTCAAAGCGCTGAAAGATGCCGGGCAGTTTGACAATACCATCATCATGTTCATGTCCGACAACGGCGCATGTGCGGAGTTCATCAGCAGCGGGAAACGTAAAGCCGTGGACGGAAAAGAAGACACATACGAGAGTTACCGTATAAACTGGGCGAACCTCAGCAGTACGCCGTACAGGGAGTACAAACATTATACGAACGAAGGCGGCATCGCCTCTCCGCTGGTTGTCAGCTGGCCTGACGGTATAGACAGAAGGATGAACGGCACATTCGTGGACGAATACGGATACTTTGCAGACATCATGGCCACATGCGTAGATGCCGCACGAGCAGATTATCCGGAATCATTCAACGGCAATGCGATCCATCCGATGGAAGGCGTAAGCCTGCTGCCGAATTTTTCGGGAAAGGCCACCGGAAGGGGGATGACATTCTGGGAGCACGAAGCCAACATTGCCGTCAGGGACGGCAAATGGAAGATTGTCCTCAAGACCGGCGAAGGGAATGAATTCAGGCCGGAAAACATCGAACTGTACGATATGGAGGCGGACCCCGTTGAAATGCACGATCTGGCTGCGTCAGAACCGGAAAGGACGGAAAATATGTTCAATGCATGGAAAGAATGGGCCGACAGGGTACATGTATATCCTTTAGACACCCGTTTCTACGGGGAACGCCAGACTACCTACAGAAGGGTCATAAACGGGGAATTCGACGACAACTTCGGAGGATGGACCGTCAAGGCTCCGGACAATATCTCGTTCACTGTAGACAAATCCGCATCCATGTCAGGAGAAAAATGCGCAAGAATAAGTATCACGGAAACTTGCGGCAAGGATGCGGACGCCTTCCTCAAATGGAACTTCCCTACCGACGTGCAGAAATCCGTCAGGGTCAGGTTCGACTATAAGGCCGATACCGCCAATTCTCTGGCTCTGAGGCTGGAAAAGGCCGGCAATCCTGCGGAGAAACTCTATTCCGGGAAAGTCTCTCTCGGTGCCGGAGCAGGACAGTTCGACTCAGGAGAAATCGGGATACCGGGGAAAGGCCGCTGGCAACTGGTGTTCTATTTCGGAAAATCAGGTAAGGGGAATATATGGATAGACAATGTGGAAATGGATTTCCGGGAATAGGGACCTTCAGAACGGATCTGTTGCCACTCCAATGAAAATCAATTAAAATCACAAAGCAATGAAAAAGATAAAAGCAGAAAGTGCCGGACTCCGGCCGCTCAGAAAAACACCTCTGCTTCCTGCGGCGGCACTCGCGGTAACGGGAATCGCCGCGGCAGGATGCGCCCAGACAAATGCAGGACAGGAAAAACCCAATGTCATCCTTATCTATATTGACGATATGGGCTACTCTGACGTATGCGCTTTCGGGGGGAACTACACCCCTACTCCGAACATTGACAGGATCGGACAGGAAGGAATACAGTTCAACCAGTATTATACCGCATGTCCTATCAGTTCCCCGTCCCGTGTGGGGGTGACGACAGGCATGTACCCTACCAAATGGGGCATCACCACATTCCTCAACGACCGCAGGGCCAACTACAACAACAAATCGAACGACTTCCTCCGTCCGGAAGCCCCTACCCTCGCCCGCTCCATGAAAGCCGCAGGCTACGCGACCGGACATTTCGGGAAATGGCACATGGGAGGCGGACGTGACGTAGAGGACATGCCGCAGATTACCGAATACGGGTTCGACGAATACAGCTCTACATGGGAGAGCCCTGATCCGGATCCGCTGCTTACGGCATCCGACTGGATCTGGAGCGACCGGGACAGCATCAAACGCTGGGAAAGGACGGAATATTTCGTGGACAAGACCCTGGATTTCCTCAAGAGGCACAAAGGACAGCCTTGTTATGTAAACCTCTGGCCGGATGACATGCATACTCCATACGTTCCGTCAAAGGAGGCATACGAAAAGAGCGGCAAAGGCGGATTCTGGGAAAAACAGGTCAATTTCACGCCTGTACTCGCAGAACTCGACAGACAGATAGGACGCCTGCTTGACGGACTGGAGGAACTGGGAATCGCCGACAACACCATCATCATCTTCACCAGCGACAACGGTCCCAACCCGAGCTACAAGAACGGACGCACCGCCGGTCTGAGAGGACAGAAAGGCACACTCTACGAAGGAGGAATCAGAATGCCGTTCATGGTGCGCTGGCCTGCAAAGATCAAGGCCGGACAGGTGAATAACGAGACCGTACTTACCAGCATCGACCTGTTCCCGACCATCTGTGCGCTGACCGGAGCAGAGCCGCAGACAGGGGATTTCGAACTTGACGGAATCGATTTCAGCAAGACATTCCTCGGGAAACAGGATACGGAACGCAAGAGCCCGATGTTCTGGGAATTCGGACAGCATTTCGTAGGAAAACCACTTCCGAAGAACGCATACCAGACCCGCAGCCCCAACATCTGCATGAGGGACGGAGACTGGAAACTGCTGGTAAACTACGACGGGACCATGACCGAACTGTACAACCTTGCGGAAGACAGGTACGAAACCACGAATGTAGCCGGCAAATACCCTGAAATCACAGAGAAAATGAAAACACAGGCCATCGAATGGTACAACGGCTCTTTCCGCAAACATGCGGGAGAACTCACGGAACCTCAGCCTAAAGACAAATAACATGACTGCCATGAATACAAAATACCTGTTGCTCGGGGCAATGGCCGGATGCCTTGCCGCCGATGCGGCCGCAGCAGACAGCGCGGCACAGAAAAAAGTCAGAAAAGACAGCCGGCCCAACATAATAATCATCATGGCCGACGACATGGGTTACTCGGACATCGGGTGCTTCGGCAGCGAAATCCCTACTCCGAACATCGATGCTCTGGCCCAGGACGGGCTGCGTTACACCCAATTCTACAACACAGGACGCTCATGCCCTTCCAGAGCGTCCCTTCTGACAGGACTGTATGCCCAGCAGGCAGGAATAGGACGCATGTCGGAAGATCCCGGGTCTCAGCCGGACAAGAATCCGAAGACCCCGCCCGCCTATCAGGGATACCTCAACGACCGCTGCGTGACCATTGCCGAAGTTCTCAAATCGGCAGGATATGACACCTATATGGCAGGCAAATGGCACGTAGGCATGCACGGAGAAGATAAATGGCCTTTGCAGAGAGGGTTTGACAGGTTCTACGGCATACTCGCAGGTGCATGCAACTATCTCCAGCCAAAAGGCGGACGCGGACTGACACTGGACAACACCAGGCTGGATCCTCCTGCCCGGCCTTACTATACTACGGATGCCTTTACGGACTACGCCCTGGACTTTATAAGCAACCGCGAGAAGGACAGGCCGTTCTTCCTGTACCTTGCGTTCAACGCACCGCACTGGCCTCTGCAGGCAAAACAGGAGGACATAGACAAGTTCATGCACAAGTACGATGGAGGCTGGCAGCAGATCCGGCAGGCCAGACTGAAAAAACAGAAAGAACTGGGTATCGTCCCTCAGGACTGCGGGACTGCAGAATGGGAATCCCGGACCTGGGACCAGCTCACAGATGAAGAAAAAGCCAACTCTTCCCTCCGCATGTCTGTGTACGCAGCGCAGGTCCATTGCCTTGACAGGAATGTCGGCAGGGTGATAGACTATCTGGAAAAGAGCGGACAGAGGGAAAACACCCTGGTCATCTTCCTTTCCGACAACGGAGGCTGCGCTGAACCTTATTCCGAGACCGGATTCGGTACGACAGATGAGATCAACGACCTTGACAGCTGGGTGCATCCGTCATACGGCCTGCCTTGGGCCCAGGTGAGCAATACCCCGTTCCGCAAGTACAAGGTAAGGGCATACGAAGGCGGGATATCCACCCCTCTGATCCTCTCCTGGCCTGCAAAGACAGACAGATATGAAGGCCAGCTGCGCACGATGACAGGACATATCATCGACCTGATGGCCACATGCGTAGACGTGTCGGGAGCCGTCTATCCCGAAAAATCGGCCGACGGGTCGGAGATACACCCTCTCGAAGGCAGAAGTCTCGTACCTACCATAAAGGACGCCGGGGCTGAAATCCATGACTGCATCTATGGTGAGCATTTCGAAAACAAATTCATCCGCCGCGGCAACTGGAAGGCCGTCTGTGATGAAAAAGGCAGGAAATGGGAACTCTATGACATATCCGCAGACCGGACCGAAAGCCATGACCTGTCTGCCGAACATCCTGAAATACTGGAAGACCTGACTGCAAGATGGCAGAAATGGGCAGATACTCATGACGTTTATCCGAAGAACCTATGAAAACGAAAGCGATCCTGACAGGCATGGCGGGCCTCGCCCTGACAGCCTGCGGTACGGCTACTGAAGAAAAGCCCAATATAGTGATCATCCTTGCCGATGACCTCGGATACGGGGACATCAGCCTTCACGGGAGCCGGATACAGACCCCGAACATAGACCGCATTGCATCCGAGGGGATTGAACTGTGCAGACATTATGCGGCACCGGTCAGCTCCCCTACCAGGGCCGGTCTCATGACGGGAAGATACCCCAGCCGGTTCGGCATAAGAGAGACAGTCATACCGCCGTGGAGGGAATACGGTCTCCCGGAAGGGGAAGAGACCATAGCGGACGTCCTCGGCCGGAACGGATATGAGAACCGTGCGATGATAGGCAAATGGCACCTCGGCCACGGACGCCTGGCATATTATCCGCTCAACCGCGGGTTCACTCACTTTTACGGCTGTCTGAACGGGGCTCTGGACTATTTCACCCATGAAAGGGACGGGGAACTGGACTGGCACGATGACTGGGACTCATGCTACGATAAAGGCTATACCACGGACCTCATCGCAGACGAAGCCGTTGAATGCATCCGGGAATACTCGGAAGACGGCCCGTACTTCCTGTATGTCGCATTCAATGCTCCGCACTCGCCTTACATGGCCCCGGAAGATGAAATAGCGGAACATATCCCTCT
>JADILV010000003.1 GCA_017695115.1 Candidatus Cryptobacteroides avicola
GGAAAATGAGAGCCCGACCGCTGCTTTTTTGCATTTTTTGCTCATTTTTTACCTATTTTTTATAGGTGAGCGAGCATCTTTTTGACCTTTTTAGGCTGGAATTACTGGCCGACCTTGCTCCGGAATACCTAGGTTTGATGTAGAAAAAGGATGAATTACAACCGGTGTTCCATGAGGAAAACAGTATTGAACGTTGTGGTTTGATGTAGAAAAAGGATGAATTACAACCCACAGTATCTATGCCGCAGCCGCGAAGCGTTGTGGTTTGATGTAGAAAAAGGATGAATTACAACTCCAGGCAACCTTACAGCCTCCCGTCCATTGTTGTGGTTTGATGTAGAAAAAGGATGAATTACAACCTTCAGGCCGTCTATGACGCTATCGCGGATGTTGTGGTTTGATGTAGAAAAAGGATGAATTACAACTGTCGTGTTCTTCGGGACAATAGAGGAGTTGTTGTGGTTTGATGTAGAAAAAGGATGAATTACAACAGCAGATAGGCATTACAGAATATACATATGTTGTGGTTTGATGTAGAAAAAGGATGAATTACAACCTTGAAATGACGGAAATAACACCTGAAGAGTTGTGGTTTGATGTAGAAAAAGGATGAATTACAACTTTAATAATGTTTTCCAATTTTGAAAATATGTTGTGGTTTGATGTAGAAAAAGGATGAATTACAACGTCAGTAACAATCTCAGTAACACGAACCTGTTGTGGTTTGATGTAGAAAAAGGATGAATTACAACTGCCGGAGTTTCCTTCAGGTCCGCGACCATGTTGTGGTTTGATGTAGAAAAAGGATGAATTACAACCAAGAGCCTTAGCACGATTGACAAGACCTAGTTGTGGTTTGATGTAGAAAAAGGATGAATTACAACAGGGCTATGCTCTTGCTAATCGTCTTTCTGTTGTGGTTTGATGTAGAAAAAGGATGAATTACAACGTATCCGCCAACCTAAAGAGCATAGAGGAAGTTGTGGTTTGATGTAGAAAAAGGATGAATTACAACCTCAGAAAGCTTTGTCATAACAGGAGACTGTTGTGGTTTGATGTAGAAATAGAATGAATTACAACGACCACCAACAACAAGAGAAGATGGGTCTAGTTGTGGTTTGATGTAGAAAAAGGATGAATTACAACCAAATATCACGTCATCCAAACCCCGCATAGTTGTGGTTTGATGTAGAAAAAGGATGAATTACAACCTGATGCCAGGAAGGTAATGCATGAGGCTGTTGTGGTTTGATGTAGAAAAAGGATGAATTACAACTGCCGTAATGGACCGAATAGAGAAGGAAGTGTTGTGGTTTGATGTAGGAGTAAATTACAACAATATTCAGATCTCCCGTCGCCTTCTTTTGTGTTATATGGCCGTGGTGGTTTGCCTGGTGGTCATTCCGGTTTGCCGTTCCAGGTCATGTGCCTGTAGACCGCTTCTGAAATATCGGCTATTATTCTGGCAGTGGCGGCCGGTGTTTCGCGTGAATTCCTGACGAAAACGGCCAAGGTGTAGTATCGTCCATCAGGGAGTATGATGAAGCCGGCATCGTTGAGGCCGATGATTCTGCCGTGGCTGTCTTTATCTCCAGTGCCGGTCTTGTGCCCGATGGCAGCTCCTGTCCCGGACAACGGTGCGGCCAGCCGGTCCTGCCCTGTAGTGCAGGTCATCATGGTCTGGAGTACGAAGCCCAGATGACGGTTTTCGGAAAGTTTTCGTGATGCTCCACCGGGAAGTTCGTTGCCGCTTTCTGCGTACCCGGCTGTAACCATCAGACGCAGAAGTCCGGCGGCTGATGAAGGCCTGCTCCAGTTCGCCCCGCATAGTCCCGTGTCCTTATGCATCTGGTCCTCTGTGACCGCTATCCCGAACCCTTCTATTCCTAATGACCTGATATACCTGTCTGTAGCAGCTGGTCCACCGAAATGTTTGAAAAGGATGTCACAGGCGTTGTTGTCGCTCAGCTGGAGAGTGTAGCGTAGCAATGTCCTGACCGGGACTTCCCAGGACCGTTTGTTCCTGTCTGACAGCAGGCTGTCCCGCAGAGGACTGTAAGTGTCGCGTTTAAGATCGCCGTCCTCTACTGCAATTCCAGTGTCAAGAGAGAATCCGCCCCTGCTCAGCGAATCCGTGACCCAAAGAGCCTGATGCATCTTCATTACGCTCATTAGCGGGTACATCCGGAAGTCATTGATCCTTATAATATACGGACGTCTCTTTCTGCCGTTTCCTGCATTTGCCCCAAGTTTGCCGGAAACAGGGGAGTCCGCTATGAGAGTTACCCCGACATCGGCATCCGCATCCCTGATTATACGGCGGATTTCAGATTTCAGACGCCCGGCATTCAGGTCGGCAGGGCCTGTGCCGGAGAGTTGCCGTGCGTATGCATGGCAGGCAAGGTGCAAAAAAAGGCAGGCGGCTGCAATTTTCAGAAAAACATTCATGGGCATCTCGGTATTCCGTATATCATTATTGATGTGCCGGTTTTGGCTATGATACCGGTCTTCCGTTCCTGTCCACTGTATCCAATCTGACTTTCTGGAACTTGTAGCCGTCTTTTTTCAACTGGACAGCGGCACCGATGCGGAACATTGCGCGGGTTGTCCTGGCAAATACATGGAATGCCATTACGCTCTGGCTTTCAATGTTTTCATGACGTATTCCCGAAATGGCCTGCTGGGTACATGCCAGCAGGAGGCCGGTTATAGCTCCGGCCTCCGGAGATCCAGGCTTATAGCCCAGTATGTCCTGCATTATATGGTCATCCATGTCGTCGAATCCCCGCGGACCATGCAGCGCTTCATATTTTTCGCTATGGTGCCTGCCCCAGTCCATGTCCCACCATTTGGCCACGGCCATTCCGATATAGCCGGCCCAGCCGATGGCGGCCTCGGGGAATGAGCCCAGGTTGGGTACGGCTTCCGCCATGTATTCCGGTGCAAACTCTTTCCATTTGCTGTCTATATCATCTGATGCCAGCAGAACGCCGTCAAGCATCCCCAATGAGGAACAGAGTTTCAGAAGCCTGTCTGTCAGGGCTGTTTCATATCTGTCAAGATACTCTATGTCTTTGCTTTCCATTATTATCATTTTGTGCGGACAAAAATAGGAAGAAGCCGAGAGCAGAGCAAATTTATTTGTTATGCCGAGGCGTAACAGCATTAATGACCGAAGGTCAAAAATAGCGATATTCCGGGGAATATATAAAACAACTGTTCATTCTCTTGATTAAATTTGCATTTTTCTGTTGAATTATGGAAATACTTTTTGTAGCGATAGCGCTTGTCTTTGTCAGTGTGATCATACTCTTGATTCTTTTATTGGTAGCCGGCATTTCCTCCGCTTTCGGAACTGGTTTCCAGACGGTGTTCGTAAACGGGCTATGGGTGCTTCTTCTACCGCCGGTAATTGTATTGGCAGGCTATCTGTTCGGTCGCAACTCTTTGGCTGTTAATCATATTGAAGTCGGGTCGGAGTCTGTCCCGCCTGCGTTCGACGGATACCGGATTGTCCAGATATCAGATATGCACCTCCGTTCGTTCAGAGACAGACCGGAAGTCCTGTTGAAGATAATAGGAAGAGTAAATGCCGAGAATCCGGACCTTATAGTATTCAGCGGAGACCTGGTGACTACGCATCCTGATGAGATTCTTCCTTTTATGGATATGCTGGGACAGCTGGAGGCGGAAGACGGTGTCGTTTCCGTAATGGGAAACCATGATTATTGCCCTTATAACAAATGGGAGTCGGACACAGAGCGTATGGCCGCCATTGATACCGTGCGCAGCAGAGAGAGGCGGCTCGGATGGAATCTTCTTGACAATGCGCATATAGATCTGGTCCGTACGGACCTTTCCGGCCGCTCCCGTGATACGATATCGGTCATAGGCGTGGAAAATATTTCGGCAATGAAACAGTTCGAAACCCACGGTGATCTGGGGAAAGCCGCGGAAGGGGCAGGAGGCGGTTTCAAGATACTCGTTTCACATGATCCGACCCACTGGAGGGCGGAGGTCCTCGGCTGGACGGATATCGGGCTCACTCTGTCAGGGCATACGCACAATGCACAACTGCGTCTGTTCGGTCTCGAGCCAAGCCGTCTGGTCTTCAAAGAGAACAGCGGGCTTTATACGGAAGAGACCGCTTCAGGAAGGCAGATGCTTTATGTGAACGACGGTCTCGGCACGACCCTTTTCCCTGCAAGGATAGGTGTAAAAGCAGAAATCACAGTATTTGTTTTGAGACATATACAATAAAAGGATGACTCCTGCCATGTCCTGGATCTGTAATAGGAAAGGGAGGAGTCATCCTCGGTTTGTCTTATGATCCTGATGTCCTTATCTTGCAGGGCAGCAATGTTCAGGACCATGTCTGTGGAAATGTCTGTGGGCAGGTTGTGGTCCCCTGTCATGATGCGGACCGTGCTGGAAATGCCGTCCTGCCATCTTCATCTGCAGGTCGTACACTTTCTGTATCTGTCGAGGATTCAAGAACTTGCTGTATTCTTCATAATATTTGACCCTCAAGTCCAGAAGTTTCTGCTGACGGTCAAACCGCTCGCGCATGGCCTTGTCTATTTCCTTGTCGGTCAGCCTGTCGGCCGTGCTTTCCGGGCCGCGTTTTTCCAGAGGACAGAATCTGCCTTCCGGTCCGGGGCAGACAGCGTGCATTTCCCTGAAATAACCGCAATAGGTGTCAATGAACTTTTCACGCGTGTTGTCATCCAGCGCCAGTTCGTCTGCGATGCGCCCGGCTTTGGCTTCAATGAAATGATCGGGATCCATTTTCTGTTCCGGAGCAGGTCCGGGCTGTGCGGAAGCATTGAAACTTAAGATTACCGATATGGCTGTGCCAGCCATGATGATTCTTGATAATGTCTTCATAACCGATAATTTAAAAACCGCTATATAAGACACTTGTCATACCGTATGGTTTAATGGAAAGACCTGAAAGGGTACTTTCCGCGTTATGCTGGAAATTCCACCTTTCGGGCCTCTTCAGGATGCGGAGAAAACGGCTGTTATTTCTGGAAATCCCTCAGCAGCCGCTCTCCTATACCTATGATATACCCGCTTGACAGGAACGAGATGTTTCCGAATCCGTCTACAATAGTGACTACCGGAAGTGCGTCCTTGGAAGAGCCTGCACCTTTCACCAGAGCATCTTTCACTGCACCGTCCTTGTCCGTTCCCAGTACGATATTGCCCGGCAGGTTCGGGAAATCTGTTGCCCTGAACCTTTTGGCATTGTCCTCATCGGCAAAAAGCATGAGCATCTTCGCACCGGTCTTTTCTATCTCCTGCTTGAATATGGATATGTCGTTGAGAATGTGGTTTGTAGGCTCCTCTCCTGCACCGAGGACCGCGATCACGCACTTGTCTGTTCCTATGAAATCTTTCAGACTTGCGGTCTTTCCGTCCATTGTAATATACCGTGCATCGAGATTTGCAGTCCCGAGTATTTCAGAAGAATTGACTTTTTCCGGCAGCACAAGCTCTACCTTTACCTTGCCGTCTTCAGGTACGCTGAAGACATTTATTTCAGAAAGTACTTCACCACCGTCAAGCCTTGTGCCGCTAACCAGAACATAGTCTCCGGCCTCAAGCCTTGCTCCGTCAGAGAAAAGTTCTTCCACAGCCTTTTCATCATCGAAATTCATCAGTACCATGCTGCCGTCTTCGATTCTGGATATGCTGAAGTGGGTGTAGTAGCGTGGTTCTTTCACGTCTTTTGTAGGTTTGTATACCAGCACGGCCTTGCCGTAATCATCCGGTTGCGGCAGGGGAGCCTCGAAGTCTACGTCATATTCTTTGCCTTCGTGACTGTAGCGTACTTTCCCGCTTATTTCGTCCACCCAGGCCGGGATTCCGAGACTTCTGCATGCCGCCACGAAGAACAGATCTCTTGAATATCTGTCGGAAACCTTTGATTTCCATGTGCCTACAGGTCTTGTAGGTACCAGTCTCATGCTATAGTCATCAGCCATGAGCAGGTTTTCACGGCACCAGTCTACGAGTGTCTGCGGATCCTGTATGAACCTTGCGGCAAGTTCCGCCGGGATATTTTCCTGCAGATATGAGCGGTAGGCACTGAGAAGTTCCATGCGTACTCTCGGGTTGAGGATATTGCGGGTGTTGTCCGCGCTGTTGTACAGATGGTCATCGAGAACCTCTTTAGGGGTGTCGCTAAGGTCTTTAGGCAGTATGTATCCCAGCAGGTCGAGAGCTTCGCGGGCCATCTCCTTGCTCTTGGCCTCAGTCAGGAATGCCTCGATAACTGCGTGGTTGCCTTTGGAGTTGACGAGATATCTTGCAGTCCTGTCTACATCCAGTCCGTTCTTTCTTGCGAACGCCTTTCCGTCTTCAAGAGTACAGAATGTGGATACGTATGCGTTCCTTATAGAATCTTCCTGTGCCATGCGCCTGGTATTCTCGGCCCTTTGTTCTTCAGTTACAGGAGGCAGCTTTTCGTTTTCCTTAGGCGGTACGACGAATATCTCAGAGCGGAAGTTGTCCCCGGCCTTGTGTTCCAATACTATGTCCACGGATTTGTCTTTTCCGAAAGTCACCGGACGGAAACCGTATCTCTGTCCGTCTGTGGCCCATATAAGGGCGTCTCCGCATCCGGCCTCTATCGAGGTCATACCGTCGCTTCCGGCTGTCTTTTTGGCTGCGGAGTAGAACTCTGCGTAGTTGTATATCTTGAATTCGACCCTGGCCCCAGGAACAGGCTTTCCTTCCTGATCCACTACCCTGATATCCACGGTAGCGGTCGGGGCATAGTTTTCTGTGACATTGATTTCGGTGAACAGTTCTGTGCGGCTCATGACCTGCTCCGGCCCGTTGTAGCGGCCGAATACATTGGTATGCATCAGCATTCCCCGGCTTGCGGAACTGTTGAACCACCCGAGATTCAGGACAGGCTCCGGCTCGCATGCGCCCAGGAAGTACCACTGTCCGTCGGCCCATGCTTCTACCCATGCATGGTTGTCATCCGTGTGCGCCCATCTCGGGGTGTATACCTGACGTGCAGGGATACCTACTGACCTCAGGGCAGTCACCAGGAAGGTGGATTCTTCTCCGCATCTTCCCGCCCCGCTGCTTACAAGTGACAGCGGACCTCTGGTCCTGGAATCGGTAGGGGTATATATCACTTTTTCATGGCACCAGTGGTTGACTTCCAGAATGGCCTCTTTTAACGGCAGGTCTTTCACCCTCGGGGCCAGTTCCTTGAAAAACACTGCACGGGATTCGTCAAGATCCTCGTTGTTCACCCTGATAGGGACCACGAAATGCCTGTAGAGCATTTCCGGTATCTCTTTTCCCCACGAAAAGGTTTCTCTTGTCTGTTCGCTCAGTCTCACATTCTGAAGGAAATACTCTCCGCTGTAGTTTATCATATCCCCGTAAGGCATATAGGCGTAGAGAAACTGAAGCATCTCTTTTTCTCTCGGGGTGAGTGACGGGTCGTTGACAATGGAAGTGGCCCCATAGCCGCCCAGAAGCTCTACACGGTGGTTGTAGTCTTCCAGTACTGTCTTTTTGTAGGATCTGTCTGAAATGAATCTGTCGCCTGTACTGCATGACGCCAGAAACAGGGTGGCAGCACAGAACGCTGCCGGCAGGAAATGTTTCATATTATATGGTTTAGTTTATGTTTGCCTGTGGGTTCACAGTCTGATGTGTTTTCTTTAAAAGTCCTGACAATCTTCAAATATACGGAATTCTCCCGATAATCCAACTTTTCCTTTTATTGTCATTTCGACCGGCTGCCGTATTGTCATTTCGACCGACCGGAGGGAGTGGAGAAATCTGCATGAAGAATCCTGCATATCCGTAGGCAACGGAATGACATTTTAGTGGGTATTTTGCAGATATTCATTATTATTTTAATGAAAAATGGTATCGGAAATTAAATTTTTTACTACTTTCGCAAAATATTAATAAGATGATACTTGACAAACTGATAGCCGAAGACATTAACCGTCCCCATAATGTCAAATGAATTCTGGATTGCTTTGTTAGTTGACTGTACCAAAACCTATTTTATAAATACACTAACTAAATTAACATTTTATGAAGCAATTCTTTGTTCGCTTCAATGCGATTTGCCGCACTCTGCTTGTATTTGCGGCGACGTTGTGCGGAACAGCAGCTTTTGCTCAGACCGTTACGGTCAAAGGTAAAATCCTTGACTCTGACGGACTCCCTCTTCCGGGAGCTGCTGCACTCATAGTAGGCACGACACAAGGTACCATTTCAGATGAAAACGGAGATTTCAGCTTTGAAGTAAATTCAGGAGCTACCGTAGAAATCTCATGTCTGGGTTTCGTATCGCAGACAATCACAGTGGGGGGGCAGATATGGATGTTACCATCACTCTGCAGCCCGACACACAGCTTCTTGACGAGGTAGTGGTCACTGCCCTCGGTATTACCAGGGAAGAAAAGACCCTCGGATATGCACTCCAGGAAGTAAACGGAGAGTCCTTGCTCGAATCGAGGGAAACAAACATCGCTAATGCCCTTACCGGTAAGGTAGCCGGTGTCCAGATCATCCGATCCAGCGGCGGTCCCGGTTCTTCCTCCAAAATCCAGCTCCGAGGCAACAACTCCCTTACAGGTCTCAACCAGCCTCTCATCGTTATCGACGGTACACCGATGGATAACTTCATCGGAGCCTCCAACAACGACTTCTGGAACCCTTCGGCCGATATGGGTAACGGTCTGCAGGATATCAACCCTGAGGACGTAGAGTCTATGTCAGTCCTCAAAGGTGCATCTGCAGCGGCCCTTTACGGTTCACGTGCAGGTAACGGTGTCATCCTCATTACTACGAAGAAAGGTAAAAAGAACGAGGGTATCGGTATTACGGTCTCACAGACAGTCAGTGCCACTACCACTTTCATGCGCCCTGATTACCAGACGACTTACGGTCAGGGCTCTCTCGGAAACTACAATGCCCAGTCATCATCAAGCTGGGGTCCTCAGATTACCGGCCAGACTTATACCAAATGGGACGGGACTGAAGGTACAATGCAGTTCTACGACAATCTCGAGAACTTCCTACGGACAGGTATCAACTCCACTACCAATGTCACTCTTTCTCAGCAGTACGGAAAAACAGGAGTCTATGCATCTGCCACGCATACGATCGATAACGGCGTTCAGCCTGAGGCAAGCCTGAAGAGGACCAACCTCATGCTTCGCGCAACATCCACTTTCGGCAAGAACGACCGCTGGAGTTTTGACGGCAAGATACAGTATATCAAGGCTACAGCCCATAACCGTCCTATTTCCGGTAACAATGCATCCAACTCTTCACTCTCGATGTATACTTTCCCTACTACTCTTGATATCAGGGATTTCAAGGCAGCTACGGATGCAAACGGCGATATGTTCTGGTACAATCCTGACGGAAACAACCTTTATTGGCTTGCAAAATACAACCAGAACGAGGATACACGTGACCGTTTCCTCATGAATGCAAGTCTCAAATACAAGTTCACAGACTGGCTGAACGCTGAGATCCGTGCCGGCAGCGATATGTACTTTACCGAGACTACCACTCATGTATACGGCGGTAACAGCCTGCTTGCGGAAGGTACAGGTTCCTACTCGATAGGCGAAAGCCGTTTCTATGAGAACAACTTCTCATTCCTCGTATCTGCCCAGAAGGACAATATTTTCGGCGAATGGGGCGGCAGCGTCACTTTCGGCGGTAACCTCATGGACAGGATGAACAGAGGTGTTACAGGAAGTGTGAACCCTCTGAATATCCGTGATTTGTTCTCACTCGGAAACGGTGTTTCCAAGCCAAATGTATCAGAGAGTTTCTCACGCCGCAAGATGAACTCGCTCTACGGTACTCTCCAGATCAACTACGGCGGATTCATCTTCCTCGACGGAACATTCAGAAATGACTGGACTTCTACACTTTCTCCTGAAAACAGCTCATTCTTCTATCCTTCCGTATCGCTTTCATGGGTAATCAGCGACATGGTCAACAAGTATTGGTCTATGCCTGACTGGTTCACATACGCAAAAGTACGTGCTTCATACGCCCAGGTAGGTAACGATATGGACCCTTACCAGCTGTATAATACCTATTCTGTCGGAACCGACCCTAACGGAAACCCTACGGCCAATGTAGGAACCACACTTTATGATGCCAACGTAAAGAACGAGCTCATCAGCTCATGGGAGACAGGTCTCGAAGCAAGATTCTTCGACAACAGGCTGGGACTCGACTTCACATATTACAAGTCGAACGCTACCAACCAGCTGATCAACCTTCCTCTCAACTCGCTTTCTGGGTACCAGAACAAGAAGATCAACGCAGGTAATATCCAGAATGAAGGTGTCGAAATCATGCTCAACGCTACTCCGGTGATGACCAAGGAATTCACTTGGGACATGATGCTCAATTTCTCTCACAACAAGAATAGCATTCTCGAACTTGCCGACGGTGTGCAGCGCTACTCTCTCGGAGGTTACGACAACCTACAGATATATGCACAGGTAGGCGGTGACTATGGTGAAATCTGGGGAACCAAATTCCAGAGAGTGGACGATCCGGACAGCCCTTATGACGGCCAGATCATAGTGGATGCGGAAGGTCTTCCTCTTGCGACTTCTTCAGCTGAAAAGATCGGTACGCAGCAGGCTACCGCAAATATGGGCTGGACCAACAGCTTCTCATGGAAAGGATTCAGTCTTTCTTTCCAGATCGATGCACGTATCGGCGGACAGATCTTCTCTGGTACACAGCAGATGATGCAGCGCTCCGGTAACGCTCTCTGCACGGTCGGAAGCGACGGTCTCCGTGAGAATTTCGTAGTGAAGGGCGTGCAGCAGACCGAGAACGGATATGTTGAAAACACTGTTCCTGTATCATATCAGAACTACTGGACAGCAATAGCAGGCCGTGGAGGTAACCTCGGTATAGGTGAGGCCAACCTTTACGACGCTACCAACGTACGTCTCCGTAACCTTGCACTTTCTTACTCATTCCCTAAGAAACTTCTGCAGAGGTCTAAAGTCCTCCAGAGTGTCAAGCTCGGGTTCTCTGTCACCAATGTCTGCATGATCTACAGTGCGATGGACGGAATCGATCCTGAGTCAGTGTTCGCTACTTCTACAAATGCCGTGGGATTCGAGTACGGTAGTACTCCTACATCACGCTGCTTTGTATTCAATGTTTCATTCGGATTCTAAACAAGATAAACACAATGAAAAATATATTAAGAATACTTTCTGTAGGTGCATTTGCCGTAGCTTTTGCAGGATGTGCTGACTTCGAAGAGATCAACCAGGATCCGCAGGCTACAGACGCATCTAAAGTCGAGCCTTATTATGCGCTTAACAAATCGATAATGCAGGCTCAGCAGAATCCTGATACCGGAGAGCGTCTGTTTGTCATCAACTGGGCTTCCCTTGCACGCCAGGACGGTGAGGACGGCTACGGTACGGCTGTAGGCCAGTATAATGACGACCATACAGTGAATTGCTACAACTACATGTGCAATGCCATCAAGTATGTTGTAGATGCTATCGACCTTTGCGATATCCATCTTGCCGACGAGAACATCGGCGAACATGACAGCCAGTTCCTCCCTAATGTGAAATCATTCGCCCGTATCTGGAAGGTATATGTCATGACTGAGTTCGTGGATTCTTTCGGACCTATGCCTATCGAAGGTTTTAAGGGTATGAATCCGGAATTCAACAGCGTGAAGGATGTGTACTATTACTTCTATGACGAGTTGAGAGACGCTATTTCACAGATCAACGTCAATGTTCAGCCTACAGAGGCTGAAATGAAATGCGACCCTTCCTATTCATATGATGCATCGAAGTGGAAAGCATATGGAATCTCGCTGTGGATGCGCCTCGCAATGAGACTTTCGGAAGTCGACCATGAAAAGGCCAGGGCCGAGTTCGAGGCTGCTGTCGCTGCCGGTGACGGTATCCTTACCGCAGACCAGATTTTCGGAGTGCAGGAAAAGTCCGGATGGGACGACCTTTCCGGCGTGATGAGCCGCACATGGGACTGGCAGACACTTTCTTCTACAGTGGCCAACCTGATGATGAACCTCGGTACACCATCGCTGGATGCCCTTAAGGACCCGGGAAAAGTTCTTTATTCCGCCCCTGATGTAAAGCGCTATGAGCCTTATGTGAAGGATTCGGATACTTATCTCGGCAAGAGGTTCGAAGATTTCTACAGCGGTGCTACAGACAATCCTACCAAGCAGTTCTTCTTCGACGGCCTTCCTTCCACTCTCGACCCTCGTGCATTTGTGTACTTCACCCTTCCTGGTGACTATTCAAACAGGATTGAGACCGGTTATGCCACTTTCCCTGGTGCAGTAAACGCATACCAGATTACAGGTATGTTTGCAAAAAATGAATCTACGGAAGAGGTCACAATGATTCCTGAGACTGAAACGGATGCCACATATTCCTGGAACGGCCTTCCTGCCGGTTGGACCCAGGACGATTATCTGGATCTGAACGGTCTTGTAAACGGTCAGATGCAGGAGATTCCGAATCCTGACTATGACCCGTCTGTCCCTGATTCCGAACCGACAATAAAAACTACTTTGTCCGGTTACGGCGGAACATATCCTCAGCTTGCGGAGAAATACAGGAACAATACCCAGAAACGTGTATTCTTCGGTCCTTGGGAGACATATTTCCTGCTGGCCGAGGCTGCCCTTTACAACTGGAATGTAGGTATAAGTGCTCAGGAAGCATACGAAGCAGGTATCAAGGCAAGTCTTGACTATACCGGTATGGGTGCGCTGTATTCAGATTATATTGCGTCAACTTCATACAACAGGGTAGGTACAAGTGTAAACTGGGACCACACGGACGAGCCGGCTTCTGTTACCATGACTTATTATGACGGTATGACAGGAAAGAAAGGTGAATGGACATACAATTATCCAAATCCTGCCAATATCCTGTATAAAGGAAAGGTGCTCAACGACCACCTCACAAAGATCATTACACAGAAGTACATAGCCAATACTCCTTGGCTGCCTCTTGAGAATCTTTGCGATCACAGCCGTCTCGGTCTTCCGTTCTGGGATATTCCGGCAAGTTCAAGGCTTCTTCCTTACATGCCTGAGTATACTCTGACTTCTTATGAAGACGCACAGAAACCTGGATATTTCGCACAGCGAATGGTATATCCTTCATCATTGAGGAATGCCGACCCTGCAGGATATGAAACTGCAGTCGAACTCCTCGGAGGAGATGACAGCCGTGTCACTCCTCTGTGGTGGGCTATCGGAGGTCATGAATAGCATTACGGCTATATTCTGAAATTCTTTATCGGTCATCCCGGTGCTGTATCGGGATGGCCGTTTTTATAAAAGAAAAGTTTATCTTTGTAAGGTCTATTGTAAAATTCAACCACATATGAAATTCGGAAATATTTTATTGGCCTCTCTGGCTTTGGTGCCGATGATGTCATTGCCTCTGGATGCGGAGACTCCTGAGCAGAAGGCCGAACGTATGGAATGGTTTTCGAGGGCGAAACTCGGGATTTTCATCCATTGGGGAATCTATTCCAAGGGAGAGACTTCGGAAAGCTGGGCTTTCCACAACGGGACTATTTCCATCGAGGATTACATGAAGCAGCGTGAGGCTTTTACTGCTGCAAATTATGATCCTGCATATTGGGCCCGTCTTATAAAGGAGAGCGGCGCCCGGTATACGGTCATTACCACCAAACACCATGACGGATTCGCCCTTTGGGACACAAAGGCAGGCGATGACAGTGCCGTAAAGAATTCGCCTGCAGGCCGGGATGTCCTGGCTCCTTTTGCGGAAGAGGTGCGGAAACAGGGGCTGAAACTCGGTTTCTATTTTTCCCTTATAGACTGGCCGAGAGATGATTATCCGATTATCTACCGTAACGGGCCGGCCAAATACGACATCCATAAGGAACCGAAGAGGTGGCAGCATTTCGTGGATTTCAATTTTGCACAGTTGCGGGAGCTGAATGCCTGGAAACCTGACCTTTACTGGTTCGACGGAGACTGGGAGCAGACTGCCGGGGACTGGAGGGCCAAGGAGATAGTGGAGATGCTCCGGGAGACCAATCCGGGGGTCATCGTGAATTCACGCATACAGGGTTACGGAGACTATGCTACGCCTGAACTCGGAGTCCCTGTCACCCGTCCTGAATCCCAGTGGTGGGAGACCTGCATGACCATGAACGATTCATGGGGCTACAGGATCAGTGATACCGACTATAAAAGCGATATGGTCCTTCTTCGCATGCTCGTGGACTGCATCAGTCTCGGAGGGAACCTTCTCCTTGATATCGGTCCGAGGGCTGACGGGACTATCCCTGACGAGCAGGTGGCCATCCTGAAAGAGTTCGGAAGATGGACTTCAAAACATGCCGAGGCCATCTATGATACGAAGGCGGGAATCCCTGCCGGACACGTACAGGCCTATACTTCCCTGAGCCTTGACAGCAAGACCCTTTACCTTTATCTTCCTTACAGACCGAACGAGAGCATCGAACTAAAAGGGCTGAAGAGCCGCATCAAGGACATAAGGGTGGTCGGCAGCGACGTGAAGCTCGACTGGGTGCGCTATAACGACATTTCATGGAGCGAGGTGCCAGGCGTTTGCTATATCGATGTTCCAGAGGATGTCCTGGACGAAAAGATCACTGTCCTTGCGGTCGATCTTGAAGAACCTCTCGTGCTTTACCGCGGTTCAGGCCAGGTGCTCAGTTTCAATGATTACGACGACTGATTCTATAATGTCATTTCGAGCGAAGTCGAGAAATCTGTTATTAAAATCAATTTTGTCATCAATGAAGAAAATATTATTGTTTGTTACGGCGCTGTGCCTTTCGGCACTTGCATCCGGCCAGCCTCTGTACGAGCGCTACAAGGCCGTTCTGACTGAACCGCGCAGCTATGACTGTTTCCGTACGGTTGATCCGATCAGGATAGACGGCAAACTCAAAGAAGATTCATGGCTTCGCGCCAGGCCGACCGAGGCATTCGTGGATATCAGAGGCGAAGGCTATCCAGAACCTTGCAAGGAGACCACTGTCAGAATGCTCTGGGATGACAACTATCTCTATATAGCTGCCACTCTGATGGAAGACAACATCGTTGCCAAACTGACACAGCGGGATACGATTATCTATCATGACAACGATTTCGAGGTTTTCCTCGATCCAGACGGGGACGGAATCCGCTATTTCGAGATAGAGAACAATGCAAGGGGAGTCATCTTCGACCTTACCCTTGACAAGCCTTACCGCAGCGGAGGGTCGTTCTTCATTCCGTGGAACTGCGAAGGCCTTCAGCTCGCAGTAGGCTATGACGGAACCCTGAACAAGGAGAAGGATACCGACCGAAGCTGGACTGTCGAAATGGCCATACCGTTCGATGCACTTACCTGGAATTTCGATAACCCTAAAAAATATACTACCTGGAGAATCAATTTCTCCCGCGTTCAGC
Organism: Candidatus Cryptobacteroides avicola; assembly: GCA_017695115.1. Taxonomy (GTDB): domain Bacteria; phylum Bacteroidota; class Bacteroidia; order Bacteroidales; family UBA932; genus Cryptobacteroides; species Cryptobacteroides avicola. Next base: position 15,503 of record JADILV010000003.1, read on the forward strand.
ATTTAGTGAAGGGCCAGCCGGAAGAGAACTGGGTATGGTCTCCTACAGGACGCGTGGACATGCACATGCCTGACCGTTGGGGTTTCCTCAATTTCGTGGACGCACCGGCAGGGGCTCGCATGGCCGGCGGGCATACACTGGATATGGATGCCTACAAACTTCTTTGGGCGATGTTCTATGCCCAGCTGGACAACAAGGCTGCCAAAGGCAATTTCCTCCGCACCGTGGATGACTTTTTCCTTACCGATGCGGAACTCTCTTCGATAGGGCCGGACGACCGTATTTCCGTAGAGGGAACCACTTCAAGTTTCCTGATAAAGATAACCCTTGCCGACAGGAAGGAGTATTACACTGTGGATCAGGACGGCAGGTTCTCCATAGGCAAAGTGGAGCCGAAGGTGGTAAAGAACTGGATGTGGATGAGGTTCAATCCGGAATGGAGCGACGACCAGTACAGGGAGCATTTCGCCAAGGTACACAGCTGCGGTATCAGCGGTATCCTGTTCGAGGGATATGACGAGGATGTCTTCCGTATGTGCAAGGAGGCAGGTCTGGAGGCGCATTACTGGAAATGGACCATGAACAGGGCCGAGTGTCTTGAGACGCATCCTGACTGGTTCGCCGTGAACAGGAAAGGGGAGTCATGCTTCGACCATCCTGCGTATGTGGACTATTACAGGTTCCTCTGCCCTTCGCATGAAGGCGTTGCCGAGTATCTGGCCGAGGATTATCTGAAACTGGCCAACCTTCCTTATGTGGACGGTATGCATCTGGATTACGTGCGTTTCCCGGATGTCATCCTGCCTGTAAGCCTCTGGAAGAACTACGGTATCGAGCAGGTCCAGGAACTCCCTGAATATGATTTCTGCTACTGCGACGTTTGCCGCGAGAAATTCAAGGCCATGACCGGAAAAGACCCGCTCGAACTGAAGTATCCTATGGAAGACCAGTCATGGCTGAACTTCAGATATGACGCTATCACCCATGTGGTCAAGACCATCACTGCCAAACTCAAGACAGAAGGGAAGACCCTTACGGCAGCCGTATTCCCTGGGCCGACGATGGCAAAGAGGATGGTCCGTCAGGACTGGGGCAACTGGCCTCTGGATGCTTATTTCCCGATGATCTACAACGGGTTCTACTATGAAGGTCCTGAGTGGGTAGGCCGTTCTGTAGCGGAGAGTGTCAAGGCTGTAGGCGGAAGGGCCTGCGTCTATGCCGGCCTTATGTTCCCTGACATCAAGGGCGATGATTTTGAGAAAGCCATTGACGCGGCCTACAGCAACGGGGCCAGCGGAGTCTCTTTCTTCGACGGTCCGGACTACGAGTATCTTGAAAGGCTGAAAGCCTATATGGACAGCCATAATATGGTTCCAGCCAATTAGTCACTGCGGGCGGAATATGACTGCGGCTGACCCTTGCTTAATGGGTCAGCCGCTTTTTGGTTCATTTAAGCTGTTTTGGATGGAGGGGGGGGATGTAACTCCTGTCATCTTTTATCTGCCAGCCTGACGGACTGTTATTTCAGCGTTAGGCATTTCAATAAGTTGGGGAATGTACTGTTATTTTATTTATTTTTGCTTCTGGATTGATTTATTGTTATGACAAGAGAAGAACTGATGCGGAAAGCCATAGAACTGTCTGTCAAGAATGTAGCGGAAGGTGGCGGGCCTTTCGGTGCGGTAATCGCGAAAGACGGGGAGATAATAGCTACAGGAGTGAACAGAGTGACGGCAGACCATGATCCGACGGCTCATGCCGAGGTCAGCGCAATAAGGGAGGCAGCCAGGAAACTGGGGACATTCGATTTGGGCGGCTGCGAGATCTATTCTTCATGCGAGCCTTGCCCCATGTGCCTGGGAGCCATATATTGGGCCCGTCTCGACAGGCTGTATTACGGCAATGACAAGCACGATGCGGCGGCAATCGGTTTCGATGACGCCTTTATCTATAAAGAACTGGACCTTGAACCTGAAAACCGCCGCCTGGAATCGCAGAGACTGCTTTCCCGGGAGGCGATCAAAGCATTTGAGGCATGGCAGTCAAAGACTGACAAAACCGAATATTAAAGTTTTACGGTTATTCCTTCTTCAAGGTTTCCGCTGGCCTGGCGTATGCCATTGTCTGTAATGACTTTGACTATCGCCATGCCGTTGTTTTCAGTTTCCATCGAGCCTTCTTTTCCTGTAAGGCTGACAATGACAGAGTCTCCCTCCGTCCGTGCCGAGTATTTCTGAAGACTGTACTCGCCGTTGCGGTATTCCCAGCCTTCACCGTTGTCCCAGTAAAGGCTTCCCGTGGCCTTGCCGTTTTCGAGATAGAAGTCAGGGACAAGCTGCCAGTTTTCAGGCAGGGAGCCTTTCTCTTCCGGTTCATCCGCAATGGCGAATGTCGGTATTTTCTCCGCATCATATCCTTTCGGGATGAATCTGGCAATTCCATCGCCTACCATTACGCCTTGCGTTACCTTTACATTCTTTACAGCTGCCGATGACCATAAAGGCATGGCTACAAGCGCACACAAGGCTGCCGCCTTCAATTTAAAACTGATCATATCTTAATTTTTTAGAGGATTTGCAGATTATGGGTACAATCTTGTTTTGTTCATACTTTATCGGGCGGCAAATATATTAAAATATCAGTAACCTTGTCATAGCAATCGTATTCTTTATTGTTATCTTTGCCGTTGGTTCAAATATAAAGTCATGACATTTCCTTCTGAAATCTGGATTATTGCCCTCGCATCATTGCTGACAAGTGCTTTGGGCTGGAAGAAGTTCGTATATTTCATCTCTTTGGGCTATGGTTTTTCCATAGCTGTCATGGGAGTCGTGATGCTCGGCGTTTTCAGGACGCAGCTGACAGTCCCTACGGTACTTCTGTGCCTGCTGCTGATTGCCTACGGCTGCCGTCTGGGCGGTTTTCTGCTGCATCGCGAGCTTCGCAGCGCATCTTACAGAAAGGAACTTCCGTCCCTTACGAAGACCTCAAAGGATCTGGGAGCGGCAGCGAAGTTTTCAATATGGATTTCAGTAGTTGTGCTTTATGTATGCCAGGTCTCGCCGGTCTTCTACAGACTGGGCAATGTGAGCGTCTTCGAAAGCACTCCAGTCTGGGCATACGCAGGTGCGGCAGTGATGCTTTTGGCACTGATTCTCGAGTCGGCGGCCGACTTCCAGAAATCTGCATCCAAGAAAATCCGTCCGGACAGGTTCTGCGATACCGGTCTGTACAGGATTGTACGGTGTCCGAACTACTTTGCCGAGATACTTTTCTGGACAGGCTGCTTTATTTCCGGCATCGGGTCTCTGTCGGGCTGGCAATGGGCGGTCGCGGCTCTCGGATATGTCTGCATAGTCTATATCATGTTCGGAGGAGCCAGACGGCTTGAACTCAGGCAGAACAGGCGCTACGGCGAAGATCCGGAATACAGGGAGTATGTCTCCCGTACACCGATAATCCTCCCGCTCGTACCTCTTTATTCAGTAGCGAAGTACACTTTTCTGAAAGGATAAGGAAAATTTACCTTATTCCGGGTTTCGTGGAGCGGTATCAGACCGTTTTAGGGATGTCAACCCGGTTCCTTTCGAAAGCCTGGATGTTGTAGAACCGGAAAAACAGCATGGAGACGATGCAGAGTATTGTCCCGGCAAGATATGCGTATGAAAACGATGCCATCTGGCCGATTATCCCGCCGGTGATCAGCCCCAGTCCGATGCCGATATCCCATGATGTGAGGTATGTGGATGTCGCGGTTCCTCTCTGGTTATGCTCGGCCATGCATACGAACATGGTGTTGAATGCCGGGAACATGGAACCGAACCCTATACCGAGTACCAGAGCCATGGCATAGAAGAATATTTTAGCGAATGCCGGAAAGTGTCCCATGAGAAATTCGCATGAAAACAGGCCGAAGAAAGCGGCGGTGGCGATGTACATGCCGAGCATTATCACCTGCGTGATCCTGCCTTTGTCCACCTGTTTTCCTGAAAAAAGCCTGGAAACGGCAAGTCCGGCCGCCATGAAGGTAAAGAAAAGTCCTGTCCCGGAAGCTATTCCGATGCTTTTCGCGTACATCGCCACGTATGTGGTATTTATGCCGTAAGGTATGGAAAGCAGGAGCAGATCCGCACCGAGAGGCAGCCCTTTGAGCAGGATGAACCTGTCCAGCGAGAGGTGGATGTTCTTCTGCATCAGCTGCTTCTTGGGCGTCCTTACGGACATTGCCGCACAGAATCCTGTCAGACAGCATATCAGAGCGCACCAGAAAATGGTATTGAACGAATAGTAGTCGTGAAGGAACAGTCCTATCATCGGGCCGAGTGCCATGGCTATGTTGTTGGCAAGTCCGTAGTAGCCGAGAGCTTCTCCGCGTCTTGACGAGGGGGTGATGTCTATGACGATGGTGTTTCCGGCTACTGTCACTGTCCCGAATGAAAGTCCGTGGACTATTCTCAGCATTATGAAGACGGCAAGCGAACCGGTCACTATGTATCCGCCGAATATCATTGTAAATATGAAGAACGAAAAAAGATACAGCGGTTTCCTCTGCAGGGTGTCAAGCAGGTAGCCGGAAAACGGCCTTACCGTCAGGGCCGCTACAGTATAGCAGGCGAGTATGACTCCGATCATGCCTTTGCTTATGCCGAATTCCTCTACCAGATAGAACGGAAGGACGGGCATGAGGAGGAAAAAGCCGAAATACAGCAGGAAGTTGGCCAGCAGTATGAAACAGTAATCACGTGAAACCAGTCTGTCTTTCATTGTCTTACGTATTTATAATGACATTATCCTGTGCCTTTGCGGGCAAAAGAGGGCCGCAAAGTTAGAATTTTTATAAATTTATTGTAACATCTGTCATGAAAATCCGTCCTTTGTATAGAAAACAGGATAAATATCCCGGACTTTAACAATAGATAACCTTAATGTAACGTGAAAATGAAAACGAATTTTGTTTCCCTGTGTCTGAAAGTGCTGTTGGCTGTAACCGTACTGTGTCAGGTTTCCGCTCCTGCCGTGTCCGCTAAGCCGGGCAAGGATTCCAGGGTAATGGATGTTATCCGGAAATACGGGCGCTGCGACGGTGTCGGGTCCATAACCATCGGCCCTTTTCTGATGGGCATTGCCAGGAAGGCTGCTTCTGATGAAGAAGGAGCGGATTTCATGAAGTATCTGAACAGGATGGCAATATTTTCCGCCGAAGAAGCGGACTCCTGTCTGAAAGCGGATATATCCGCCGATCTTGCGAAGGCTCTGGACGGGTATGAGACTGCCATGGAGATGAAAGACGGGGAAGATGACATGGCGATATATTTCAGCATGCCGTCGGACGATATCGTCTCAGAGATGGTCCTGGTGTCGGGTTCGGAACTGGCCGTGATCCTCATGATAGGGGACATGCCGGTGTCGGAATTGAAAAATATTGCGGCAGAAGCAATGGCGGACTGAATTTCTGCATCATATTGTAAATGGACCTGAAGAAATGGAAAAACAGGAATTCAAGGATATATGGCTGCCTCTTTCGGACGGTTTCTACCGTGTGGCTTATTCCATTCTCGGGTCAGAGTCTGATGCCAGGGACGCGCTGCAGGACCTTTATATCAAACTGTGGAATCTGAAGGATTCCCAGGTGCGGATACAGTCGCCGGCTGCATACGGGGCCAGGATACTCCGCAATATCTGCATTGACAGGATAAGGAGCCGGAATGTCAGGAAAGGGGACGCTGATGCGGACCGGCTCGCGGAAAGCGGCTTTGATGAACCTGCGGTATATTCTGCGGACCGGATTGTGATGGACAGGGAGATGCTCGTCAGACTGTCTCGTGCCATGGACGGGCTTCCCGAGACGCAGAGGACTGTAGTGGAGATGAGATATTTCAGCCAGATGTCATACTCCGAAATATCCGGCCGGACAGGAATCTCGGCCATAAACGTGAGGGTGCTGGTAAGCCGGGCAAAGAAAACGCTACGGGCTGCAATGAAAGAGTTTATTGACGGAAATTGAATATTTTGCCATGAAAACGGGAACAGATTTTTCAGAAACGGTAAAGGTACCGGAAGGCCTCAGGCAGGAACTGTCCGCCATGATCGATTCAATGGATGCCGCTGAAAAGATACTTTCATCGGACCGTGGGCCGGCGAAGAAGGCCTTAACATATATTATGGGCGTTGCGGCAGGTATAGTCCTGGTTGCCGGTGTATGGATGGCGGCAGTGACATACAGTACTCCGGAAGATACATTCACGGATCCGCAAACGGCATACGCCGAGGTGGAAAGGGCTCTTGCATCCATCTCGGAAAAGATGAACCCGGGGCTGGAGAAAGCGGCGGACGCAGAAAGGTCACTGGACAGGAGTGTAGAGATAGTAAAAAGGATGTATTGATATAATGCATTGATTGATAATATTTAAAACAATTAAGTTTATTTGATTAACAAAAAAGTTATACCCCGATGGGGACCGGTGATGGCGACAGCAAGGCCATTATGATACCGGACCGCTATAAAAGAACAGGTGTTATGAAACGTATTTTTATTATCGCAGCCGTAATGCTGATGACAGTGTCGGCATACGCCCAGAGCGGAAAGGATATCTACAACAGGTATTCGGGCAAGAAAGGGGTGAGTGCCGTGTATATTTCCCCGACGATGTTCGGTCTTATTAAAGAGCTTCCTGACATACAGGTCGAGGCAGGGGAGGTGAATCTGAGTTCTGTTATCAGGACCTTCGACGGCATGTATATTCTGGAAGTGGAAGACAGGGCCCTTTCTGACAGCCTTGAAGCCGAGATTGCAGGCCTTGTGGGCCAGGGCAGGTTCGAGCTTCTGATGGAAGCGGCGGAAGAATCGGAACAGATGCGCATATACATAGTAAGGAAAGACGACGTCGTGACCGATTTCCTTATGCTTGCCCATGAAACAGGCAGCACATCCGTGATTTCCATTTCCGGGAATATGCCGATGCAGGAGTTGCAGAAGATCCTGTCCGATGCCGTCGAATAGTCTGAAGTTCATTTTCATTACTCTCTGCTTCTTTCTATCTTTGCACCGAAATCAGAAGGATTTATGAACAACTACGGTTTTCTGAGGGTTGCCGCCGCTGTCCCTGTTGTCAAAGTGGCGGATACCGATACCAATGCAGACAGGATCTGCGCACTGATAAGCGAGGCTTCTTCCAGAGAGGTTTCGCTTGTCGTGTTTCCCGAGCTGAGCGTCACGGGCTATACCTGCGGTGACCTTTTCGGCCAGCAGCTGCTGGTGCGGAAGGCGGAAAAGGCTGTCGTCAAGATAATGGAACATACTCGGGGGAAAGACATTACCGCTGTAGTCGGCGCACCGGTAAGGTTTGCCGACAGACTTTACAATTGCGCTGTTGTCATCCGTAACGGCAATATAAAAGGCATTGTTCCGAAAACATACCTCCCGACATACAACGAATACTATGAATCGCGTTGGTTCGCTTCAGGAAAGGATTTTCTCGGCGGACCGTCATCGACGGCCGGCAGGTACCTTGTCAACGGGAAAGACACTGTCAGGGAAGGGTTCCATTCTGAAATCGAATACGCAGGTTTCAGGTGCAATATATCTCCGGACATGCTTTTTGCCATAGGGAAAACCACGTTCGCTGTGGAGCTGTGCGAGGATCTGTGGACTCCGGTGCCGCCTTCTTCCTACCATGCCCTTGCAGGAGCACAGCTGATAGTGAACCTTTCTGCTAGCAATGACGTGCTGATGAAACATGCCTATCGCAGCGAACTTGTGCGACAGCAGTCTGCAAGGACCATGTCCGCCTATGTCTACTGCTCTGCAGGATTCGGCGAATCTACACAGGACCTGGTGTACTCCGGGGCCGCGATGATATGTGAGAACGGTGCTGTCCTTTCGGAAAATGAACGGTTCCGCACTTCGGCTTCGCTTGTCGTTTCGGATGTGGATGTTGAAAAGCTGTCTGTCCTCAGGCAGAAGACAAGCACGTTCTTATCGGTAGCACCTGACGGGACACCGTCTTCGGCATATTACGGGCTTTATTCACGAGTGGCTTTGGGAGCCCCGGCGCCGACTGATTTTGAAAGGGAACTTTACCGGTATGTCGAGCCGCATCCGTTCGTCCCCAAAGAAGACGAGAAAGGTTCACGGTGCAGGGAAATATTCTCCATCCAGGTTACCGGCCTGGCATCCCGTCTTATGCATATCGGCTGCAGGCATGCCGTAATAGGTATATCCGGCGGTCTTGACAGTACTCTTGCTCTGCTGGCAACTGTCCAGGCTTTCGACAAGGCCGGCATTGACAGGAAAGGTGTCATAGGCGTTACCATGCCGGGATACGGTACCACCGACAGGACATACCGCAATGCCGTGGCATTGATGCACGCGCTCGGCATTACCGTGAGGGAAATCCCCATAGCGGCCGCATGCGACCTGCATTTCAAGGATATAGGCCATGACAAAGGCATACATGATGTGACATACGAGAATACCCAGGCCAGAGAGCGGACCCAGATACTTATGGATATCGCGAACCAGAGCGGCGGCATAGTCGTCGGGACCGGAGACCTTTCCGAACTTGCTCTCGGGTGGGCCACATACAACGGAGACCACATGTCCATGTACGGCGTAAATGCCGGCATACCGAAGACGCTTGTCCGTCACCTCGTCCGTTGGGTTGCGGACTCACTGCCTGAAGCGCGGGACATCCTTCTGGACATAATCGATACTCCTGTCAGTCCGGAACTTCTGCCGGCCGACAGTGACGGCAATATCGCCCAGAAGACCGAGGATCTGGTGGGCCCTTATGAACTCCATGACTTTTTCCTTTACAATTTCTTCCGGTTCGGTTATGCCCCTGAAAAACTGCGCTTCCTTGCCTGCAAGGCATTTGCCGGGACGTATGATTCCCATACGGTGACAAAATGGCTGAAAGTGTTTTTAAAGAGGTTCTTTTCGCAGCAGTTCAAGCGCTCCTGTCTTCCGGACTGTCCTAAAGTGGGTTCGGTTTCCCTGTCCCCGAGAGGAGACTGGCGCATGCCGACGGATGCATCCGGAGCAGTCTTTCTGGATGATGTCAAGTGACCGGACGTGGTTTCCGGGTACAACAAGAGACATCTGCCATATCAGTTTCCTTGATTGGCAGATGTCAGTAATTTTTTTTGTACTTGCCCGGACTAAAGTTCTTCGAAATTCACATCGGAGAAATCCTTCTCACCGTCCTGTGGCTTGGCAGGTGCGGTCTCGGATCCGCCGGACAGGCAGTTTTCCCTTATATAGCTGACCACTTCCTGAAGACCTTCCGCAAATTTGTCGAAATCCTCCTTGTAAAGGAAAATCTTGTGCTTGTCGTATGCAAAGCGGCCGTCTTTTTCGACCTTGCGCTTGCTTTCCGTTATGGTCAGATAGTAGTCGTTGCCTTTGGTGGTCTTGACATCAAAGAAATATGTTCTTTTCCCTGCGCGTACAGGTTTTGAATAAACATCTTCTCCGGAACGTTCCTGGTTATTCACCTCATCGAATTCTTCGCTATACATTTGATGTATTTTTTAATGTAAATCTTTGCAAATTTAGGGATTTTTCTGAAAATGCGTACTATCTTTGCGGAAAATTTCGTAAACCGTATGCTCAACAGACGAATCTTAAGAATCAAAGCATTCAAAGTCCTTTACTCAAGCGTGCTGTCCGGGAACATGTCCGTATCGGAAGCAAAGACCCAGCTGGAACTTTCCTGTGAGGCGACGCGCGACCTATATATATTCATGCTCGGAATAGTCTCCCCGCTTACTGCGGTAGCTAAAGAAAGGATAGAGTCGGCCAGGAAGAAGCTGGTTCCGACGGAAGAGGACCTGAACCCGAATACAAGGTTCGCCGACAACAGGCTCGCCGTACTTCTGGATTCCGATCCGGATTTTGTCAAGATATTCAAGAAGAGGAAATTCTCGTGGGACCCGTATGACATTTTCCTGAAGAAGGTCTTCACTTCCGTTTCATCGAAGAAATATTATGCCGACTATATGGCTTCCGAAGAGTCTTCGCTTGCCATGGACTGCAGGCTGTTCATAAAGATTTTCGAGGAGGAGTTCGTCGACAGCCCGGAACTGGAGCAGATACTTGAAGACATGTCCATCTACTGGAACGATGATCTGGCCTATTCCCTGACTTATGTGTGCAGGACGCTGAAGTCTTTGGCGAAAGGGGAAAGGTGGAGCCTTCCTCCTCTTTATCAGAGTGATATGAAGACGGGACCTGGAATCGAGAGCGACAAGGCCTTTGTCACCCGGCTCCTTCAGGCGGCGGTTGCAGGCTATGGCCGGTATTCCGCACAGGTGGCGGCCGCAGTGTCCAACTGGGACAATGAAAGGATCGTCAGCACCGATATGGCCATCATCGTGCTCGGGCTTGCCGAAGCCGTTGAGTTCCCGGGTATTCCGGTGAAGGTCACGATAAACGAATACGTCGAAATATCAAAATATTACGGTACTCCGAAAAGCAGGATTTTCGTGAACGGGCTTCTAGACAGGCTGATTTCGGCTATGGAGCAGGACGGTACCGTAGTCAAGAATGCCGATATCTGCAGGTGATTTTGATTTTAGGCAATAAAGCCTTATTTTTGACACCGGTTTTTTAATTTTAATCAGAAATAGAAATGAATTTCCTTATTTTATTACAGACACAGGCTGCCGGTACGCAGCCGGCAGGCGGCGGATGGTCCATGTGGGTCATGCTCATCCTTATCATCGTAGTGATGTGGTTCTTCATGATCCGTCCGCAGAGAAAACAGCAGAAAGAGCTCCAGAAGTTCCGTGACGGACTGCAGAAAGGTGACAAGGTGGTTACTATCGGAGGCATTTACGGCACGGTGACGGAGATCAAGGAGAAGACTCTGCTTATCGAAGTCGACAACAATGTAAAGATCAAGGTCGACAAGAACTCGGTTGTAAAGGATTTCTCTGAAACTGTACAGCAGTAGGATTTTCAATCCGGAATGAAAGACTTCTTTCATAAAATATCGAAGTTGATGAATATCAGCGGGAGGGACTGGACTGTTTTTCTTCTGGCCCTCCTGCTTGCTTTCAGTATATGGCTTATACACAACCTTTCTCTGCGCTATACGGAGTTCATGCAGGCTTCCGTAGAAGCCACAAGCAATATTGAGGGACACTTCAACCGCTCTTCGAACAGGTGCGATGTCGTGGCCAGATGCCAGACTACGGGGTACAATATTGTAAGAAGCGGCCTTTTTTCCGGCAAGCGCAAGGTGTCCGTCGCTTTCGACCCTGCTTCTCTGCATCATAAGTCCGGAGAGACATATTACATCACTTCATCCGAACTCAAGGAGTCTGCCCATCTGATTTTCGGGGACAATGTCCAGATCGAATATTTCATAACCGACACTCTTTTTTTCAGGTTCCCGTATGAAAACCACAAACGTGTTCCTGTCAATCCTGTCCATGTCCTGACTTTCAGGCCGCAGTATACCGCCGTCTCTCCATTGGAGATTGTACCGGATTCAGTCACTATCTATGGTGAACCTAACCATATCGACGATATAACGAGGATCAATACCGAAGCCATAAAGATCGGAGACATTTCCTCCGGTATTCACGGGGTGGCCAGACTGGAGAAGATAAAAGGCGTGCGGATGTCGGAGACCGAGGTCCGTTATTCGATGCCGGCTACCCGTTTTGTGGAGATTCCGGTGACTGTGGGGATTCAGGCCAGGAATGTGCCTCCCGGAAAGTCCCTGATGATTTATCCTTCCATTGCGACTGTCACCCTCAGGTGCTCGTTTCCTGTCTCTTCCGACTTTTCCGAAGGTGTGAGGGTGTATGTCGATTACAATGATTTCATTTCGTCTATCGGCGGCAGGTGCATGGGACGTATGTCCGGTCTGCCTCAGGGTGTTATAAACTATTCTATTTCTCCACGATTTTTCGAGTGTGTAGCCAAGGACGAGAAATGAAGACGCTTGTGGTTACAGGTGGTATCGGCAGCGGCAAGTCTACTGTCTGCCGGTATTTCGCTTCGAAAGGTGTTCCTGTATATGATTCCGACAGCAGGACAAGGCGTCTGTACGATACCGATCCGGGTCTTGTCCGACGGCTGGGTGATGCCCTTGGGACTGTAATTGCGGACTCTGAGGGGCGGGTATGCCGCCGTAAACTGGCTTCCGTCATTTTTTCCGATCCCGGGAAACTGCAGGTCCTGGAAAGTATAGTCCACCCGGCGGTAAAAGAGGATTTTATATTTTGGCGGGATTCTTTTCGGCCCGGTGACGTGCCGTTTGTCGTGATGGAGTCTGCAATCATTCTGGAAAAGCCTCTGTTCAAGGATATTGCCGACAGGATACTTGTCGTGGACGCACCGCTGCAGACCAGGCTTGAGAGGGCCTGCGGCAGGGATGGGGCGGCCGAGGAGCAGGTCAGGGAGAGGATGTCGCGGCAGAAACTGCTCAATGATATATCTGAAGGCAAAGTCCGTCCGGATGTTGACTATGTTATCGTAAATGATGCTGACGAGGCTTCGCTTTTTTCAAAAGCGGAAGCTGTATATCTTTCCATGTGCGCCTCGGAGCCTCGGCATAGCAAATAAATTTGCTCTGCTCTCGGCTTCTTCATATATTTGCGGGCGAAATAAAAAGAAAAGGAAACAATATGAAAACGGATCTTACGAAGATTCTGTCTATTTCGGGACAGAGCGGTTTATTCAACTATATATCACAGGCCAGGTCCGGGGCTATCGTTGAGGCCCTTGCTGACAAGAAGAGGACCTGTTTCGGGATGAACAGCAGGATTACCACGCTGGCTGACATATCAATATATACGGATGAAGGGGAGACGAAGCTCAAGGAAGTGTTCCTCAAGATGAAGGAGACGCTCGGTGATGCAGACGCCCCTGGTTCCAAGTCATCTGCCGAGGAACTCAAGTCCTTCTTCGAAAAGGCTCTTCCAGACTATGACAGGAACAGGTTCTATGTATCCCACATGAAAAAGGTCGTAGACTGGTACAATGCCTTGAAAAAATATGCATCTCTTGATTTTGTTGAGGAGGACGGACAGGAGCAGCCGGCTGAAGCAGCAGAACAGGAGTAGTTTGTATGCCTGAAAGAAGACAGACACTGCAGGCCATTACGATGGGCTGCTCAAAGAACCGCGTGGACACGGAGCATATCCTGGCCCAGGCGGTCTCTTGTTATGATATATTGCCTGAAGACTGGAATGGGGCGGCGGATCTCGTGCTTATCAACACATGCGGATTCATAGGTGATGCAAAAGAAGAATCCATCCAGATGATTCTGCAGGCCGTGGAAAGAAAGAAGTCGGGAGATTACGGACGCATTGCTGTTTTCGGCTGCCTTTCCCAGAGATATTCCGATGAAATGCCGGAACTGATTCCGGAAGTGGATGCATGGTTCGGTGCCAGGGACTTTACCCCTTTGCTGGAGTACCTCGGAGTGGAAGCTCCTGCCGGTTTCGGGACCAGAAGACATGTTACGACCCCGTCACATTATGCCTATCTTAAAATATCGGAAGGCTGTGACAGACGCTGTGCCTATTGTGCCATTCCGCACATCAGGGGAAAGCATATATCGGTCCCGATGGAAGAACTGTTGGCCGAGGCAGGGCTGCTTGCCGCGAAAGGAGTCAGGGAACTGATCGTCATTGCCCAGGACACGACTTATTACGGACTCGACCTGTACGGGGAAAGGAAACTTGCCGAGCTGTTGGAAAGGCTTTCCGAAATAGACGGCATAGAATGGATCAGGATACATTATTCCTATCCGGACGGTTTCCCGCAGGATGTCCTGGATGTCATGTCGCGGAATCCGAAAGTCTGCAGATACATGGATATACCTCTGCAGCATATATCCGACAAAGTGCTTGACATGATGCACAGACATGTGGACAGTGCCTGGACCAGAGCCCTTATACAGGAGATGAGGAGCCGCGTGCCTGGAGTAGTGCTGAGAACGACCATGATAGTCGGACATCCCGGTGAAGGGAAAAGGGAGTTCAGGGAACTTCTGGATTTTGTGCGTGAAGCCAGGTTCGAGAGACTGGGGGCGTTTGCCTATTCTGAGGAAGAAGGCACCTACGGGGCCATTCATTATAAAGATACGGTCAGGGCAGGGGAGAAACGCCGCAGACTGGATGAACTCATGACTCTTCAGAGCGGGATATCCCTGGAGTACAACCGTTCCAGGATAGGAACCGAGGAAAAGGTCATCGTTGACAGCTTCTCTGACGGAGTGTATGTATGCAGAAGCGAGTTCGAGAGTCCGGAAGTGGACGGAGAGATCCTGGTGAAGTACGATGACATCGCAACTGCAGGAGTAGAGCCGTACTCTTTAATAGGTGAGTTCCTGAAAGTAAGGATAACAGGTGCCGACGAGTATGACCTTATCGGTGAAATCATAGAGGTACTTTAATTTTTCTTGGCCATGAAGCGGTTTATGATATTGTCAGCATGCTTGTCTTTCATGGCGGTTTCTTGCGGGCCGTCATCTTTTACTATGGATGTCGAGATGCGGGATGTCTCCCGGTCAGGACTGGATCTCGGCATGAAGACATTTTCCGTGGTCTATATAGACAACGGCGACAGGACGGATTCTTCATTTGCCGCTTCAGCCGCTGAAGGGTTCGCGCAGAAGCTTGAGTCCGAATATTTTTCAGGCGAAAAGGTAATAGGGGTCTACAGGCTTGACAGTATGCCTGGGGCGGTATATTCTTCCAAGGATACTCTTCTCAATCTGCTTATGGATGTCTCTACCGATGTCGTCTTCGTGATGGAGCCGCCTGTACTCGGACCTGCGACGGCCGGCAGGCCGGAAAAAGTGAAGACTGGAGGAAATATCCCTGCCGATTCCTCATACCTTTCCGAGGTAGAGGTGCCTTTTTCCGTCAGTCTTCATGTCTATGATTCCATGAACAAGGCAGATTCCGTCTTTTCTTTTGCAGGACACAGCAAGGTGAGGCCGGTGGCTTATTCCGACGGAAATGAATCCGATGATGCAGTGATAGCCACGGCTTTGGATGCCATAGGAGAGCCCGCCGCGGTTATAGGCAGGAAACTCGCCGAGTCTTTCGTCTCCACATGGAAAAACGAAAGTTACAGTATCATCTACTATGATGGAGACAGATGGCTTGAAGCGGCTGTCGCTGCCAGTGACTACAGATGGAAGGAGGCCCTTGATATATGGATAGAGCTTACCGGTACGAATAATCTCCAGAAACGCTCCTGTGCTGAATACAACATTGCCGTAGCGTGCTACATGTTGGGAGAGACCGGACTTGCTCTCGAATGGCTTGACCGTTCGGATGCCGACTGTCCTGTATACCAGTCACGCAGCCTCAGACAAAAAATCAGCTCCAGGACCAAGTAGACCCCGGAGCTGAAAAACGGTTTTTTATAATATTGTCATTTCATTCTTTGATTGCTGCCGCAAGTATGGATATCGGATTCATGACCTTGTAGCCTGTGGACATTTCTATCTGCCATTTGCAGGTCTCGCAGTCGCAGGCCACATAATCCGGATCAAGAGTCCTGATCTGGTCGAAAAGCGGTTTCCCTATGGCCTGGGATACTTCATAGTTTTCTTTCTTGAATCCGTATGTGCCGGCTATTCCGCAGCAGTTGGAGTCCAGCATGGTGAACTCCACTCCTGGAATCATCTGTACCAGCCTTGCCGAGAACATGCCCCATCCAAGTTTTTCCATGTGGCAAGGTACATGGTAGGCTATCCTGGCCTTGAAGTCCGGTCTGAACTCAAGTTTGGCCTTTCCGCTTTCGATAAGCCTGTAGATGAACCTGACGGCAAGCTCCATGCGGTCGCGTACGGCGCTGTTGTCCACTCCGAGCAGATGCGGATATTCGTCACGTATGGTGAAAGAGCATGAAGACGATGTCCCGAGGACGGCTTCGCATGAAGAAAGCGCTTCTGTCATCAGCCTTATGTTTTTCTTCGCGTTCTTTGTGGCCTGGTCTATCATTCCGTTTGAAATAAGAGCTACACCGCAGCATTTTTCCCCGTCGAGGAGTCTCACTCCGTATCCCAGCGCGTTCATCACTTTCACGAAATCCTTTCCGAGTTGCGGATAGTTGTAGTTTGCATAGCATCCGTGGAAATAGGCTACGTGCCTGTCGAATTTTTCCTGTGCGGCCGCTGCGTTTTTGCGGAACCAGCTTTCGAATGTCCTGGATGAATATTCAGGGAAGTTTCTCCTGTGGTCGATTTTCAGGATACCATCCATGAGCTGCTTGACAGGCTTGATTTTCAGAGAGGTATTCACTATAGGGGCCACTTTGGTGGCGACGCTTCCCATAAGATCGGTGCTCGCAAGCATGAAATCCCTCAGTTTAGGCTTGCCGTGCCCGTATTTTATCTTTGCGGCCTGGATTATGTCTCCTATCTTTACACCTGAAGGGCAGGCTACCTCGCAACGTTTGCAGTTGAGACAGTACTTGAGGGTCTGGTCGAAGAATATGCCCTTTTTCAGTCTCAGCCTTTCTCCGTCAGGGCCGGCCTGCTTGGGTCCCGGATAATCCGGATTTACAGGTACGACAGGACAGTAGACCGTACATACAGTACATTTTATGCACTGTTCGAAATTGTTTTCGCTTATATTATATTCTTGCATTTTCATCTCGGTCATAAATTTTACCATGAATTCAGGCTTCTGCAGAAAGTATGTTGTCGGCTACGTACAAGGCGCTTGTAATTGCGATTCCTGCGCCGCTGCCTTCATAGAGCGGGTTGCTTCCACCCAGAATAGAGCCGACGGCGTACAGGTTTTCTATGAGTCTGCCGTCTTTGAAGCATCTGAATCTGTCGTCTGTCCTTACTCCGTATGATATGTAGTTCTGCCTGTTGAAGAAATCTGTATCATACCAGTCTTTCCGGCTGTCCGAAGCATCGGTGTCCAGGCCGAATACGTTTTCCGAAATACTGTCAGGTGTGGCTGTAAGGCCTTTGCTGAAAAAACTTCCGGACGCGAGGACGAAACTGTCCGATTCGAGCCGTATGTCTCCGAAATTCACTGTACCTATGCTGGCGATTCTTGTTCCTGCCATTTCCGGTCCGCAGGCCGTGTCTCCTTGAAGGAAAACTCCTCCGGCCGCTTCAAATTCCGACTTGAGTCTCATCTGGCTCCGGATTCCCGGAACGGAAGGCGGCATGGTCGCGACAAAGGATACTTTGCGTTCCAGAGCCTTTTCAATCGTGTCCTTTTCTGTGGAGTTTTTCAATCCGAAGACGGCAGGAAGGATTACGGCATCTTCGTCCTTCAACATGTCTTTTATCTGCCGTATAGCCTTGTCTGACACTTCTTTGCGGTCAAGTACCCTGGCAATGTTCGTTGCCCTCATTTCGCTCGGGTTTCTGCGCAGTCTCTCCATTTCTTCAAGACGTAGTACCGAAGTCTTGCAGCATACGCCTTTATCCTCGAGTGATCCGGCTATGAATGCCGTATTGAAGTCCAGAAATCCTTCGATGTTCACTATCAGGACTTTCTTCCATGGACAGTCTTCGGATTCAAAAGGTACGAAGTCTTCCAGCGAGAGCCATGTGCGCTTGAAGTTTCCGGTCGGGGTAATCCTGTATCCGTTTCTGAGCGGATTGCCGTTCAGCCTGACACCGCATCCGGAGAAGAACGGCTGTACTTCCTCCATATATCCGGTAAGTTTCACTTTCCCTATTTTACTGTAGGGGTGGCAGTCAGGGAGACTTTCTATGGCATCGGCCAGTACGGAAACGGCCTTCCCGTCCGGCGTCCTGTCCAGGAAATCGAAATATCCTGATGAAAAATGCATCGCATTCTGTCCGGCGGATACTATGACGCAGTTCCTGCCTGCTTTCTGGAGCCGGAGTCCGCATACCAGACCCGACAGCCCGCCTCCGATTATGGTAGTATCGAATTTCATATCGTTTTATTTTTCCAATCCGCAAACACCCGAGTAAACCCACTGGGAATATTCGTTTTCCCTCAGTGCATCACCCCATCCGACAGGGTAGATGCCTTTCCACCTTTCATTCAGGAACCGTCCCAGATCCTTTTTCCCGCTTTCCGCACAATGTCTGGCCTGGGCCAGCAGTCCGGCTGCCCTGCAGGCGCAGAGTTCTCCCTGACAGGTTCCCATGCCTACCCTTGTACGCCTTCTGAGATCTACCAGATTGTGTACATCCAGTTCATCTATAGCATATTTCACTTCACCTGTACTTACTTCTTCACATTCGCAGACAAGCGACGTGTCGAATTCATTCACCGACGGAATCCTGCTTGACAGGTCGCCATGTCTGCCGGCCGTAGCCTTTTGCGTGGTAGTAGGGTTGGTCCAGATTTTACGTGATATTTCTTCTATGCCTTCACTTCTGGAACCAGGAAGCGGAGTGTCCATCGTATGGCATTCCTTCTCTACTCCCAGCTTTTTACATACGGCATCGGCTGCCCATTCAGCCATAAGCCTGTATGTCATGAGCTTTCCTCCGGTAATACTTATGAAACCCTTTATTCCGTCACGTGTTTCATGGTCAAGCAACACGATACCACGGCTGATGTTCCTTCCGGAAGGATCATTGTCAGCCGAAACCAGCGGCCTTACTCCTGCGTATGCCCTGAGAATGCGTGTCGTGGCCAGAGCCGGAGCCAGCAAGGCCCCCTCACTCAAAAGAAGATCGACTTCGTCCGGGGTGACCCTCATGTCATCGACTTCATCGAAAGGCACGCGGCTTGATGTAGTGCCGATTACGCATACGGTATCGCCCGGAACCAGTATGTCCGCATTGGCAGGCTTCCTGCACCTGTTGAGTACCACGTTATTGACTCTGTGACCGAATATCAGGAGGGCTCCTTTTGCCGGGAACATGTTGATCGTGGTTCCGGCTTTTTCGGCTATGCCGTGTCCCCATATCCCTCCTGCGTTGACAGTGACAGGGGCGTAGAAATCGAGGTCTTCACCGGTTATATGATTGTGGACCTTTACCCCCTTGATTGTATCACCGTCCTTTATGAAAGAGACCAGTTCGGTATAGACCATTACTTTCGCTCCGTGGAGCTTGGCATCCGTTATATTTGCGCTTGTGAGCCTGAACGGATCGACGGAACCGTCAGGGACCTTTACGGCTCCTATGATTGCCGGATTGGCGGACGGCTCCATCCTGAGCGCTTCTTTCGGATCGATTATTTCGGCCTTGATTCCTGCGCTGTTGCAAGCGTCGGCGAATTTCTTCTGGTAGTCCAGATCATCATCAGGCAGGGTAATGAAGAGTCCGTCAGTCTCTTCTACGCAATGTCTCGCTATCTTGCGGAGAATCATGTTCTCCTTGATGCATTCCCTGGCCGATTCCTGGTCTGTCACCGCATATCTTGCACCGCTGTGCAGAAGCCCGTGGTTCCTTCCGGTAGCTCCTGTCGCGATGTCGTGCCGTTCTATCAGCAGCACCTTAAGGCCTCTCATGGCGCAGTCCCTTGCGGTGCCGGCGCCGGTTATGCCTCCACCGATGATGATTACATCGAATTCGTTGTTATTACCGTTTTGGCTCATATTTGAAAACAATGGGATGATGGTTTCATTACGAAATGCAAATATAGAATTAATTTTCGAAACGAAATAACAATTGGAAGGAAATAATTTTTACGGAATTTGCCGTATGTTTCTTAAATTTGACGGAAATTTTGGAGGTTCAATATGAATTATAATATAATCACCTGTGTATTACTGCTTTGTTCATCTTTGCACGTATATGCGTCCGGGCCTTTCGAAAAGAACCGGAAGGCGGATTTTGCATACGACGTGGATTTTGAGATGAATTTTGACAACAGGGAGTACGATCCGTCTTCATTTTCCAGGTCGCGGACGATATTCGGGGCGCGTCTGACTCCTGCTGTCGGACTGAAACTGAATGAACGCTCCGGAGGCGAGCACCGTCTGATGTTCGGGATAGATGTCATGAAGGATTTCGGGGATTCTCCCATATCCCCGTCTCTGGCTTCGGAGGGCAATACGGATGAACTCTCCCGGAAAAAGGAGAATCTGGATCTTTTCCATGAGATTACCGTATATTACAGGTATCTTTTTACAAAAGGAAAGACCGATATAGGGATTACGGCCGGAATTTTCCCGCGACGTTTTATGGGAGGGAGCTATTCCCGCGCATTTTTCTCCGATTCTTTAAGGTTCTATGACAACAATATCGAAGGGCTTCTGCTGACCTTTGCCCGGCCGTCTTCATATTTCGAGGCAGGCTGCGACTGGATGGGAATGTACGGCACGGACAGGAGGGAGCGCTTCATGATTTTCTCATCGGGTGAAGGAAGGCTTTCCGATATGTTTTCTCTTGGATATGCGGCCTATCTGTATCATTTCGCCGGTGCTGCTCATGTTTCCGGCGTTGTGGACAATGCTCTTGTAAACCCGTTCGTTACTCTGGACCTTTCACGGCGCTCCGGCATCCAGCGTCTGGATTTCACTCTCGGCTGGCTGCAGTCCATGCAGAATGACAGGAAGAACATCGGGAAATTCACTTTCCCTCATGGCGGTGAATTTACGGCAGCCGTACGGAACTGGAATGTCGGTCTCGAGAACTATCTTTTCTACGGGACCGATATGATGCCTTACTACCGCAGTCACGATGCGGCAGGCAACATGTACGGCGATCTTCTCTATATGGGAGAACCTTTCTATAAAGTGAAAATGAACGGTACCGGGGGGGGCTTTTATGACAGGGTAGAGCTGTACTATGAACCGAAAATCTCTGATTTCATGACCATAAGGGCTTCTATAACAGCCCATTTCAATGACTGGGCCTATTCTGGACTGCAACAGGTGGTGACAGTCAGGTTCAATCTCGGGAAATTGCTCTCCGGGCACAGGCAGGATCCGAAACCGAAGAAAAGGATCAGGATTGAAGAATGGGGGTTCCCGGGGTGGAACATATAAAAAGGAATGACTATGGAATCTGACAGCCTGAATGTCGCTTTAGTGGAGTTTTCGCCTGTCTGGGAAGACCCGCAGACAAATATGGCGGCTCTGGACGATGTCTTTGCAGGGCTTTTTTCCGGCGGTGTCCCGTCCGCTCCGGACATGGTCGTGCTGCCGGAATTCTTTTCGGCGGGCTTTACTATGAATCCGGATGCAGCGGAAAAGGCATGCGCTTCCCCGACGCTTGAATGGATGGTCCGGACGGCGGACAGGTACGGGTGTGCGGTGACTGGATCGGTACCTGTCATCGGCCCAGGCTCTGCAAGATACAACAGACTCTACTTTGCCGTTCCCGGCCGTCCTGCAGGTGTCTATGACAAGGCGCATCTGTTTTTCGGTGGCGAACAGGAGAATTATATTCCGGGAAACGGACGTAAGATATTTGAATTCAAAGGCTGGAGAATATTGCCGGGAGTATGTTTCGATCTTAGGTTTCCTGAATGTATCCGCAACTCCGGAGAAAACCCGTATGACATTTATCTGAATGTGGCCAACTGGCCGACAGCACGCAATGCGGCTGCCGATATTCTTCTGAAGGCAAGATCAATAGAGAATGTATGCTGGTCCCTGTTCTGCAACAGGACCGGCTTCGATCCGCTTCTGGAATACAGCGGCAATTCTGCTGTCATAGATTATCGTGGAAGAAGCAGGGGAAAGCGTTTTACCGTATGCGGTGTCCCTGTGGTCTGCGGAGTGCTTGAAAAGTCTCCTATGCTGAGGTTCCGGGAAGGGTTTCCGGTTCTGGATCTGGCTCCTTCCTGCGACTGTGGTTTAAGATAGCCGGATTTCGGAGAAATCCTTTACGTCAGTCCGACGTACTCCGGTTATTAAACGGTAAAATTGAGTATTGGAATAATATAATTAAATAAATTCGTCGAACAGACGTTGAATCGTATGAAAAAGAATCTGTTATCTGCTTTTTTGCTGCCGTTGCTGGCTCTGGTTTCATGCTGCGGCCCGAAAGACGGCACCTACCGTCTCCAGCTCTTCACCACCAATGACGTTCACGGCCGTTATTTCGATTCTCTCTATGTCGGGAACGGAACACGGCAGTCACTGTACGCCGTTTCGCATTATGTGGACAGTGTCAGAAAGGCTGACGGTCCTGAAAATGTGATTCTTGTGGATGCGGGAGACTGTCTGCAGGGTGACAATGCGGCCTATTACTTCAATTATATTGACACTCTTGCCCCTCATCTTTATGCCCGGATGGCAAATTACATGAAGTACGATGCTGTGGCTGTCGGCAACCATGATGTTGAGACCGGACATCCTGTTTATGACAGGGTCGCACAACAGCTTGACATGCCTTTCATGGCGGCGAACGCTATACGGAATGACAACGGAAGGCCATATTTTGCCGACTATACGATCGTCCGGAAAAACGGGCTGAAAGTGGCGGTTCTCGGTTTCACCAACCCAAATATGAAAAACTGGCTGTCCGAGGATCTTTGGTACGGGATGCATTTCGAGTCCCTGCTGCCGCTGGTCCAGCAGGATGTGGATAAGGTCATTGCCAAAGAACATCCTCATGTGGTAGTGGTTGCGGTACATTCCGGGACGGGGGAAGGTGACGGCTCCATGCTTGAAAGCCAGGGGCTTGATCTGTACAATACTCTGGAAGGGGTGGATTTTCTGGTTTGCTCCCATGACCACCGGCCGGTGGTGTATGAAAAATCCGGTATATGTCTTATAAATTCAGGCAGTCACTGCCGCAATATCGGCCACGGGGTCATTTCACTTGAGGTGAAAGACGGCAAGGTGGTCTCTAAAGAACTGTCTGCAGACCTTATACCGGTACGTAAAGAGGCCGTGGATACAGTGATGCGCAACGTGTTCAGGAAAGATTTCGAAACAGTGAAAGCCTTTACGGTCAAGCCGGTAGGTACTCTGGTGAGGGATATGAGGACACGCGACGCCTATAAAGGCATGTGTGACTACATGAATCTGCTGCATACTTTGAACCTGTCATGTTCTCCGGCCGAGATTTCATTTGCCGCTCCGCTCACTTTCAACGGGAGCATCGGGGCCGGAACACTGGTCTACAATGACCTTTTCACTATTTATCCGTTTGAAAACCAGCTGTTCGTCGTGGAAATGACAGGTAAAGAGATAAAGGACTATCTGGAATATTCATACGGCACCTGGATCAATACGGTGACAGGCAAGGCAGGGGAGCACGTGCTGAGGATTTCCAATGAACCGGATCCGAGGACCGGCCAGAGAAGATGGTCGTTTCTGGGAAGGGCTTATAATTTCGATTCGGCCGGAGGACTGGTCTATACCGTCGATGTCACCAAGCCGGATGGAAGCAGGGTAGAGATAGCGTCGCTGGCTGACGGGACACCGTTCGATATGTCTGCAAAATACAATGTCGCCATGACGTCATACCGTGCCAGCGGAGGCGGTGCCATTATGCGTGAAGGTGCCGGTATCGATACGGACAATATCGGGACGCGTGTCGTAGCCAAATATCCGGAAATCCGCAATATCCTGTATGATTATCTGACGGCCGGCGGCAGTATTGATCCTTCACTTGTCGGAGACCCTTCCGTTATCGGACACTGGGAATTCATTCCGGAAAAACTTGCCGGCAGGATGCTTGAAAAGGATATGGAACTTCTTTTTGACTGATCTTTCCGATTATAGCAGCAGGGCTGTTGTTGTATTTGCCGATCCTCCCCGCCTGGCGGGTCCCCTCCCTTTTCGGGAGCCAATGTCGGACATAACAACAACAGCCCTGCTGCATGTTGGAATTTCTCAATGACCGGATTTCGGAGAAATCCTTGTCGTCAGTCAAGTTCTTTGGCCAGGCCTCCTTCTCCGGTTTCCTTATACAGTGAAGGCAGGTCTTTTCCAGTCTGTTTCATGACACGCACCACCTGGTCGAAAGATACGCGGTGAAGCCCGTCGGTGTAGAGAGCATATATGTTTGCATCAAGGGCACGTGCCGCTGCGTATGCATTTCTTTCGATGCAGGGAATCTGGACAAGACCGCAGACCGGGTCGCAGGTCATGCCGAGATGATGTTCAAGCCCCATTTCAGCCGCATATTCTATCTGCGACGGACTTCCTCCCATAAGCTGGTTGGCAGCACCTGCAGTCATGGCACATGCGACGCCTACTTCACCCTGGCAGCCGACTTCGGCACCGGAAATGGATGCGTTCCTTTTTACGACATTGCCTATCAGGGCTGCAGTCGCCAGAGAGCGGATGATTCTCTTGTCGCTGAAGCCGTAAACCTTTTTCAGATGATAGAGGACACCGGGCAACACACCGCATGAGCCGCATGTCGGCGCCGTAACTATAGTGCCTCCAGCAGCGTTTTCTTCGCTGACGGCAAGCGTATAGGCGAATATCATCCCGCGCGTGCGCAACACGTCCTTATATCCTTCGGCCCGGATGAAATACTGGGCCGCCTTTCTGCGCAGATGGATCGGCCCAGGAAGCACGCCTTCCTTGTCAAGCCCGCGCTCGATGGCTTCGCACATGACTTTCCACACTTCAGCGAGATAGTCCCAGATGCCTTCATCTTCTATTTCACTGACGTATTCCCAGTATGCCTTCCCGTATTTGTTGCACCACTCCAGAAGTTCCTTCATAGTGTTGAGCGGGTAGATGTCCGGCGACTCGTCCTGCGGGAGCTGTTCGCATCTGATGGCCCCGCCTCCGACACTGTAGAATGTCCATTCGTCCTGCCTTTCTCCGGAGTCATCTATGGTTGCTATCTTCATTCCGTTAGGGTGGGCCGGAAGGAAGATCTTGGGCTGCCAGTCTATCTGGACGGGGCCGAGCTGGGAGAGTGCATCATTGATTGCCACATCGGTAAGATGGCCTTTCCCTGTCGCCGCCAGAGAGCCGTACAGCGTCACCAGGAAGCGGTGTGCCTGCGGATGATGTGCCAGATAGACTCTGGCCGCCTTGTGCGGACCCATCGTATGGCTGCTGGACGGACCTTTGCCTATCCTGTATATTTCACGTATGGATTTCATTCTTTCAAAATATATAAGCGTCTGTTTGAAAAGTTGTCGTCTTGATTATTCCAGAACAGCTGTCCATCCTCCGTTGCGGACCATCTTTATCTGGAGAGAATCTCCGGATTCCACGGAAGTCTTTTTCATCCTGTAGTCCATTGCCTGGCGGGCAGAGTTGACACTGTCTTCAAATGCCGTCATGCTGTAGCTTCTGCCTTTGTCCAGAAAACCGAGACTGACGGTAAACACGCGTTCACGTTCTTTTCCGTTGCAGATGGCCCCGATGAACCATTTCTCTCCGCTTCTGCGTGCGACTATTATATATTCTCCGGCTTTTGCCTCCAATACCTTGCTTTCATCCCAAATGACCGGAACGCTTGCGATGAATTCAGTACATTCAGGATTCCTGTAATACATGGTAGGGGAGTCTGCCAGCATCTGGATTCCGCTTTTGAATACAGTATAAAGTGCCATCTGATAAGCCCTGGTGCCTATGCTTGCGGAGTTCGGACGTTCTGACCGGTAGACTTCAGGCTGCATGCTTATCATTGCTCCAGGTGTGTAGTCCATAGGTCCTACGGCATTGCGTATGAACGGGAGATAGAGACTGTTGTCAGGTTTGCACCCACCCATCTGTTCCATTCCCAGAACACCTTCGTAAGACAGCACATTAGGGTATCTTATTTCAAGACCTGCAGGTTTGAAAGAGCCGTGGAAATCCACCAGCAGTTTATGGTCGGCAGCCTCTTTCGCCACCCTTTCATAGTAGTTCACCATCCACTGGTCGCTCCTGTCCATGAAGTCGATCTTGACTCCTGCTATGCCCCAGTCTTCGAAAGTCTTGAACAGGTCGAAATTGTTCTCGACGGTAAGCCATGTGAGCCAGAGGAATACACCGACACCCTTTTCCTTACCGTAGCGGATGATTTCATGGACATCCACTCTCGGGTTCGGGGTGTATGGATCGCGTGTGCTGAGGGCCCATCCCTCGTCCATCAGGAGGTATTCTATGCCGTATTCCGCGGCGAAATCTATGAAATATTTGTAGGTCTCGAGGTTGAACCCGGATTCGAAATCCACGTCAGGACCGTAGACAGATGCACCGTTCCACCATTCCCAGCTCACTTTTCCGGGCCTTATCCAGCTGCAGTCACTGATTTCACAAGGAGAAGAAAGGTTGTGGACCATGTGGTTGGAGGCAATGTCCCTGTCATTATCGGAAATTACCATGAATCTCCAGGGATAGGTCCTTGTCCCCGAAGTTGATGCGATATAGTGTGCTTCCTCAAGGATTCTGACGCTCCTGTCCCCGTCATCACCGAAGGAAAGGGGGCATTTCGGGAAGACGGAAACGAGTCCGCCTTTGCCGTCGCTTTTCAGGAACATGCACGGATAGTCTCTCAGATCGGCTTCGGACATGAGGATGCTGTATTCAGTCCCGCTTCCCGTGCCTTTTACGTTGAAAAGTACAGGCAGGTAACTCATCTGTCCGTTATGTCTGAATTCTTCAAGTTTAATTTTTGAATAAGGCTGCTCGTATGAAGTCTTGAACCCTCCTGTAAGGGAAAGTACGGCTGATGTACCATGCGGAAAGGATGCTGACAGTTTTTCGTCCAGTACTTCCACGCTTCCTCCGAAATCCGTAATGAACCTGTATGCGATGCCTTCATCGAATGCCCTGAACTCTATGGAATAGCCTCCTTTCATATTGAGGACGGCATAGTTGTAGTCGTTTCTGACGCTGGCGTCGCTTATCGGGAAAAGACATTCGGATGTTTCATTGACAGAACCGGTCCTGACCGATTTCAATACAGGGTTGCCGCCCAGGGTCCTGTCCCTTAGAATCATACTGATTCCGTTGCTTGTGAATACGGTATCATTACCGCAGCATACTGTGAAACCTACTTCATCTTCAACGGATACCAGGGCTCTGACAGAGCCGTCCGGAGATGTGACCGTAACGTTCTTGGCCGGAACGGCAATGGCCGCTGCCGCAATCAGTATAATGGATTTTAACATCTGTGTGGGGGGATTGAGGTTAATTGTTTTTATAGCGAGACACTGTCGTTCGGGAATGTCACTCCCCATTCTTTGCGGAGGGAGTCCATTATCTTCATGACTTCAAGGCTTTCGCTGTGAGGCATGAATTCCGTTTCGGTCCTGCCGTCGCGGATGGCGTCGATGCAGGCCTGCACCTGATATTCGAATCCGGTGATCTGCTGGGGGGCGTATTGCGTGTCCACAAGTATATGGTCGCTCGAGTAGATGTCGGCCTTGAGCGGGTTGTTGATATTGTCGAGGACTATATATCCTTTTTCACCGTTGATGATACCCTGTCTGTCGTTGGCGCAGCAGGCAGTGGCCATAAGCTGGGCCATACGTCCGTCAGTGTATTCGAATGTGATGCTGTCCTGCAGGTCAATGTCGGTTTCCGATTTGACGCAGCATGAGGAAATCTTCCTTATGTCATTGCCGAAGTTCATGAGAGCGAAATTGATGGCATAGACTCCGAGGTCCAGAAGGGCTCCGCCTCCGAGTTCGGGCTTCATGATCCTTTCCTTATGTGTTACAGGATATCCCAGATGGGCCGTAAGAAGGCTGGTGCGCCCGATGGCTCCGCCGTCTATGAGTCTTCTGACAGTCTGTCTGAAAGGAAGGTATCTGGTCCAGATGGCTTCGGCGAGGAACACGCCTTTTTCTTCAGACAGGCGGATGACATCCGCAGCTTCACGGGCGTTTGCCATGAACGCTTTTTCGCAAAGTACAGGCCTGCCTTTTTCCAGACACATCTTCACGTGGCTGTAATGCAGCGAATGTGGTGTCGCAACATATATAAGGTCTACGTCCTGGTCGTCGGCAAGGGCTTCGTAGCTTCCGTATGCTTTCGTGAAACCGCGCCTTGACGCAAAGTCCTGTGCCTTTTCCATCTGCCGTGCAGCTACTGCGTATGCTTCCACTCCTTCCATTCCATGGAGTGTGGTGGCCATCTTTTCGGCAATGTGGCCGGCTCCGATTATTCCTACCTTGAACATGGTTTTCGTTTTTCAGAATTAAACAGCGCGAAGATAGGAATAAAATTCATGGAAATTTTCAGGTCAGGTCGGATTTTATGGCTTTTTTTGTACTTTTGCGCTGCAATCAAACAATGAATATAAAATGGGCGGTTTTTTCGGGACTATCTCCAAACAGAAGTGCGTGAACGATCTGTTCTATGGCACGGACTACAATTCTCACATGGGAACCAAGAAAGGCGGTCTCGCCACTTTTGATCCGCAGCTCGGTTTCATGCGTTCCATCCACAATCTCCAGAATGCATATTTCAGAAGCAAGTTCGAAGACGAACTCGACAAGTTCAAAGGAAATTCCGGAATCGGTGTCATAAGCGATACGGATGCGCAGCCTCTGGTGATAAACTCGCATCTGGGCCGATTCGCGATAGTGACCGTGGCCAAGGTCCAGAATCTGTATGAGCTTGAAAATGAGATGCTCTCCAAGAACATGCATCTTGCCGAACTGAGTTCCGGGACTACCAACCAGACCGAACTGATAGCGCTGCTGATCATCCAGGGAAAGGATTTTACGGACGGGATAGAGAATGTGTTCAGGCATATAAAGGGATCGTGCTCCATGCTCCTGCTGACGGAAGACGGTATCATTGCCGCAAGGGACAGGCTCGGAAGGACACCTGTAGTTGTCGGCAAAAAAGACGGGGCATACGCAGTTACCAGCGAGACATGCAGTTTCCCGAACCTTGATTTCGAAATCGAGAGGGATCTCGGACCGGGGGAGATTGTCAGACTCTGGCCGGACCGTATGGAACAGCTCAGAAAACCGGAGAAACAGATGCAGATATGCTCATTCCTGTGGGTATATTACGGTTTTCCTACATCAAGCTACGAAGGGAAGAATGTGGAGGAAGTACGTTTCAGAAGCGGCTACAAGATGGGCAGGCAGGACGCCAGTGAAGTCGACTGCATCTGCGGTATTCCGGACTCCGGCGTAGGGCAGGCTCTCGGATATGCTGAAGGCAAGGGCGTTCCGTATCACAGGGCCATAACCAAATATACTCCTACATGGCCGCGCAGCTTCACCCCGAGCAACCAGGAGCGCAGGAACCTTGTAGCCAAGATGAAACTCATCCCCAACAGGGCCATGCTCGAGGGAAAGAGGATCCTTTTCTGCGACGATTCCATCGTCAGGGGTACCCAGCTGAAAGACAATGTGAAGATCCTTTATGACTACGGTGCCAGGGAAGTGCACATGAGGATAGGATGTCCTCCTCTTATCTACGGCTGTCCTTTTATCGGATTTTCAGCTTCCAAGACCGATCTCGAACTGATTTCACGCCGTATGATCAACGAATTCGAAGGTGATCCGGACAAGAATCTCGAAAAATATTCAAAGACCGGGTCTCCCGAGTATTGCCGGCTCGTAGAGGCGATAAGGGCTAAGTTTGGACTTACTTCGCTGAAGTTCAATACATTGGAAACGTTGGTGGAGGCTATCGGACTTCCGAAATGCCAGATCTGCACACACTGTTTCGACGGGTCCAGTACATTTTAGTACCGTTTTATGACCGAAGACAGCAAGATAATGGAAATCACCATCTGGAACCGTTTCCTTTCGTGGATAAGGAAGCGGCTTTCAGAGCATGACCTTCTGCTTATCCTTTCTCTTCTGGTCGGTGTCTTCTGCGGACTTGCATCCGTGGTGCTGAAACTCTCCATAGAGCATATCCATCATTTCCTGACATCGTGGTTCGACGGATTCGACTACAACTTCCTGTATCTGATATATCCGGGTATCGGCATGCTGCTGGCCATGCTGTTTGTAAGGTACATAATCAGGGACAATATCGGGCACGGCGTCACGAAGGTCCTTGTGGCCGTATCCAAGAACGAATCCAAGATCAGGCCTCACAATATGTGGTCATCGCTTGTCGCCAGTTCCGTAACCATAGGTTTCGGAGGATCTGTCGGGGCCGAGGCTCCGATAGTCTATACCGGAGCGGCAATCGGTTCGAACGTGGCCAGGAAGATGGGCCTGTCATACAAGAATATGACCATCCTTCTGGGCTGCGGTGCGGCCGGTGCGGTCGCCGGCATATTCAAGGCTCCGCTTGCCGGAGTCCTGTTCACGCTGGAGATTCTCCTGTTCAATATTTCCATGTCTTCCATCCTGCCGCTGCTGCTTTCCACGGTTTCAGCGACGGTGATTTCGTATCTTTTCCTCGGGGATTCCCTTCCGTTCGAGTGTACGTTGTCCCCGTTCACGATGCACAACCTTCCGTTCTATATCGTTCTGGGACTGTGCTGTGCGGCATTCTCCGTATACTTCACCAGGACTACTCTCTGGCTTGAGGACAGGATCAAGACTATAAGGAACCCGTATTGGCGGTGGTTCATTTCGGCTGTAGGTCTGGGGCTGCTCATTTTCCTCTTTCCTCCGCTTTTCGGGGAAGGGTATGATTCGCTTTCCGTCCTTTTGAACGGAGGCGAGATTTCTTTTGACGGCCAGACGGTACTTTCTTTCTTTCTGAAGAAGCCGTGGTCCATACCGATATTCTATCTGCTGATTCTCCTGCTCAAAGTATTTTCGATGTCATTCACCAACGCAGGCGGAGGTGTCGGAGGTACATTCGGACCGACTCTTTTTGTCGGCGCAATAGCCGGATTTGTCGTAGCCCGTACGATAAACCTCATTTTCATAAACAACCCGTTCTCTGTCCCGGAACAGAATTTCGTCCTTGTAGGGATGGCGGGTCTGATGGCAGGCGTGATGCAGGCCCCGATGACTGCCATCTTCCTGATTGCGGAGATTTCCGGAGGATACGAACTGCTTATCCCTCTGATTCTTACGTCTACTATCTCATTCGGTGCGACAAGGATGGTGGAGCCGTATTCGATATATACCAAGCGTATAGCCAAGAGGGGAGAGCTCCTCACCCATGACAGTGACCAGGCCGTGCTCACCCTTCTGAAGACATCCGACCTGATAGAGAACGATTTCAAGTCGGTGAAGATAGACGCCACACTCGGGGAACTTGTCGATGTGGTGTCCTCCTCTTCCAGGAACATTTTCCCGGTGCTGGATTCCCGCGGTCATTTCCAGGGCTATGTGTCCCTGGAGGACATACGCCGAGACATGTTCAAGAAAGAGGAATATGACCATCTCCATGTGTACAATTTCATGAAGTCCTCCCCTGAATATGTCTATGTGGATGAAAAGATGGACAGTGTCATGAACAAGTTCGAGAAGACAGGGGCATGGAACCTTCCTGTGGTGGATGAATACCGGACCTATCTGGGCTTTGTGTCCAAGTCAAAGATTTTCTCCGCCTACAGGGAACAGCTCAAGCAGGTCTCACACGACTGACCACCTATTCACGTTCAAACTCGAAGTAGAACCCTTCTATGTAGAAATTCAGGATGGTCCGTACCGCATGTACGTCATCCCGGGTGTAGAAGATGAATTCGTTTGCCCCGGCCGGGTCACTTTCGGAGTAGCAGAATGCAAATGACGGGCTGTCCTCTGTACCTGCATCGATCGCAGTCAGGTTCGGTATCCCTCCTATGCAGTGCTTCACCTTGAAAGACTGGGTCTTCTCGTGTTCTTCAGGGATATTGCCGGTGGCCTCGCCTATGAAATAGACAGGAACGGGCTCTGAAAAGTGGAACGTTATGTCCGATCCGGTGATTTCTATGTATTCCAGAGGCGTATCCAGATTGTCAGTTATGTGTTCCTCCCCGTTGCCGTCCGGCATTGGAGGGCATGTCCCTGCACGCGTGAGCACCCATGTCCCCACCATCGCCTCCGCCTGCTCGTGCGGGCTCATACTCATCAAATAGTCATACGGCTCCTCGCATGACTGAACCCATAATGCCAGAAATATGACTGATAATAATAAAACAGCAGGTCTCAATCGTTTCATAAATGTCCAGGTCTGTACCTTGAAAAGGTTCATTTCCAAAGTTATATCATTTTTTCTCAAAAATCAAAATTAATCTGCCGGTCCCGGTTCAGGCTGAATAAAATGCCTTTTTCCCTGGTGAACGCCCTCACGAAATGGGTGACGTCACCGAATCCGGCAAGATAATATAACGTCAGTTCGACGAATTTATGTTTGGAATCCGTCATACTGACGTTAAGGATTTCTGGAAGAAATCCTGTCTGTCCACCCCCAGTCACCTGCGGTGACAGCCCCTTGTTAAGGGGCGCCACCCCCTTCCTTCCCCCTCGCCGGGGGACCTGTCGCAGGCCACAGGCCTGCTCCTTAATAGGTAATTCGATGTAATTTAATGAATTAAATTCATCGAATTCACGTTAATATTAATCCATATTTTATATACAGTTGTAATATGAAAAATTATCTTTGTACCGGAT
>JADILV010000030.1 GCA_017695115.1 Candidatus Cryptobacteroides avicola
GCCACTATCACGGACGGGTCTCCGGTGCACCGGCCCCATGCCCCGTTCGAGCCTTCCCCTTCAGAGAAAAGGTTCACATCCACATCCTTCACGAATTTCTTCCCGAAAAAGGCTTCACCTGTAAGGTCAGCCAAAGAGGAATTGCCGGAATCGACAGTGTACACAGACCCGTTGTCCTCGCCACGGTTCACCAGATCCCACTGGTATTTGAAAAATTCATCATTGAATGCACCCGGATCAGTCCATGCACCGGCACGTGTAGCCGCCGGAGTGAACGGTACAGGTTTAGCCTGCGGGTCATAAGCCCTCTTGATAATCCTGTTCGGGACAGCGGCCTGCACTTCCCCTACAGAAGAGAGTTTGCTGATCACATCCTCCACACCGTACCGGGAGTCATCGAACCTGACCACATACCAGAGGTTGAGGCCGGCTTTCTTTTCCTTCTCCACAAACCGCGGATCGGACGGGAACACCCTCTCGAGTTCATAGCCCCCGACAAGGTCCAGGACCTCGTCTACGGGAAGGACTCCGGAGCGGGTGGCGATACCCTCTCCCATCCTGTCAAGAATGTCACCCACATACGGATCGAACTTCACGATGACCTCGCCATCAAGGGAAACCGGCTCCTGTGAAGGGGCCTGGCTGCCGGCACCGCTGAAGTCTTCTTTGGTACATGCGCCCATGACTGTCATCAGCGCAACGGCGCATGCTGCATATATTCTCACTTTTTTCATCTTTCCTGATTAAATGCTAATTGTTCGGAGCAAGCTCTTTTGTTGTATACAGTTCATAATAGCCGCCGTAATCAGCACCTTCGACTCCTTCATAATCGAAATCAATCGGCACATTGTCAAAACCGGCATTGATCACGGTACCGTCCTCTTCCCGGGGCAGCGAGCCTTCCTGGGAGAATACCAGGGTGAACGGATCTATCCAGTCCAGGTTCGGATGGTAGAGCAGCCATTTCGGGAGCATGCCTGTTAAACGGTTGTTGTTGAGGGTAAAATACTTGATCTTAGGCAGCACGCAAGGCATATTCTTTCCTGCAAGTACAGACAGGGTGTCAGCCCCGGGATTCTCCTGAAGATACTGGTCATACGTACGGACCCCGGCCTCTACGGTACCGTCAGAATTAAGGAATGTAGGCAGGGAACCGCGGAAGTAGTTCACGCCGAGGGTGAGGGTATCAAGCCCCTCGTGCATAAGCAGACGGCGGAACTGAGCTTCAGTCTCGTCATAGAAGCCGCCCAGATTGTTGAGGTTCGTAGCATTGCTCAGGTCATACACGAGGCTGCGGTAATTCGTATTCAGCCGCAGGGCGTGGAAATCCGGGTTATCCATAAGGGTGAAAATCTCTGACGGGATTGTCTGGAAGTTGTTCCCGGCAAGGTTCAAGTACTCGAGCTTCTTGAGGTTCGTGATACTCGGATCCAGCTTGGTAAGACCGAAATATGCTATAGTCAGCCTCTTGAGTTCAGCAAGTTCTGACAGGTAAGGGCCCGTGCTGAGGTTGAGACGCTCCTTGTTGTTGTTGCTGTAGAAGACAAGCTCCTCTGCAGCATCAAGATAACGCACCTCATAAGGTATGCAGTCGGCATTCTCTGTCCCGCACATATAGAAACGCACGTACCTTACACGGCCTATCCAATCTTCAGGACAGTCATCGCCATCCTCCCAGAGCCTGACATCAGACCATGTAGACATCGGGGACGAACCGTCCCAAGGATCCCAGACATTCAGGGAGCGGGCTATGGCCATCAGTGCGGTAGAGTCCTTCTGGCGCGGTGTGCCGGTGATAGGGGTGGCGGCAGCCTGTATCACATTAATATTCTCGGTATAGATATCGGAATCAGAAATGTCTGGATCAGGCGTACCGGAGTCCGTAGCAGGAGCAAAAACGAGCTTCGCCGTACGAGGATCGGTTTTGGAAGCGTCAGTATTGACTGCCCATTCTACCCTGACAGTGAATTCACGCGGTCTCACGCCCCTGTCCCCTTTGAAGAAATACACGGACGGATACTCTTCCTTCTCTCCGGGGACAGTTATCCATGAAGCCCCCGGGGCGGAAAGGGAAAAATTAGTATTGGCCTTCACCTTCACCTCGAAATACCTGTTGGCATCGGCCTCATAGTTCGGAATCTCGAAAGTGGTAGTCTGGGGCATTATGGTATAGCGGTACCCTTCCTGGGTCACCGTGATGAACTTGTCATCGAAAGTCACCTGGTCCTGGATGCGGATCTCGGCGGTACGGGATGTAGTGGCCACAGCGGAGTCCACCTGGACCTGGCATGTGACAGAGCCGTTCCCGTTGGCCGGGGATATAGTGATCCACGGGGCTTCAGTCGAAGCTACCCAGCCGTTCTGGGCGGACACCTTGAGATTGTACCTGCCGCCGTCAGCGCCAGAGACTATCTTGTCCGTATCCAGATTGAATGCGATGCTCTCCTCATTCCTGCAGCCTGCAAGGGCAAGTGCAGCAAGGGCTGCAGTAATCATGTATGTGTAAATATGTTTCATATCTGATCCTTTTAATTATTGAAGCATGGCCTCGCAGTTGATGATATTCTGGCTCTTGTCGTAGTACAGGTTATATTCTCCCTGCATCCATGCCTGGCAGATATCTGACGCATCGAAATAGATGTTAGGGTTGTCGGCTATCTCCACATGGAAGATGGTCGGTGAAAGCTGGCCGGCAGTCACGGTGCGGATGTCGTTCGATCCTGCATAGAAAGCCCTCAGTCCTGTATGCTGGTACAGCAGCGAAGGCCACGTCTTGAAGCACCTCTCGCCTGAATCGGCCCTCTGGCCCCTGAATCCCAGGACAGTGAGGCCCCTGCATGAGAGGAATCCCACAGGGACATCCGTAAATGCGTTGCTGGAGACATCTACCCCGTAGAGATACGGGACTGATGTAGCATTGAAGTCGATAGGGAACTCTTTGAGCCTGTTGAACTGCATGTCTATGGAAATCAGCGTCTCTGTATATTTGGCGTCGAAAGTCCCTTCCGGAATCTCCTCAAGGTCACAGTCCGACATTATTATATAGGAGACCTCGCAGTGGTTGAAGAAATCCTTAGGGAAAGTCTTTATGCTGTTGCCTCCGAGATTGAATGTCACGACATAGGCGAAATCACCGTCCAGATCTTCAGGGAAGGTGAATTCCGTGATGCGGTTGTACGACAGGTCGATGGAGGTCATCTGTATCCCTGCAAGCGGACGGAAAAGGTCCGGGACATGGTCGAGCCTGTTGTTGGCAAGTGAAATAGTGGTAAGGATATCGGCATCGCAGAAATCGCGTTCGTTTTCGATCCTTTCTATCTTGTTGTTCTGGAGATACAGCTCCGAAGGGTCGAACTTGCCTTCCATGTCAGGAAGCGAGGTAATCTCGTTGGAGGAGAAATCCACCATGGCAAGGTCTGCGAAATCACCGAGCGCCTTAGGGAAGACGGTCAGGCCGTTGTTGTTGCAGTAAAACATCTGGAGCGACCTGGATGCGGCCCCGGTGGACATCTTGGCGATAGCGTCCCTGACATCATCCTCTTTGATTGATTCCGGATTGTCCGAAACGATATATGACAGGTTCAATGTCGTCAGCTTAGGCAGTGTTGACAGGTCAGGGAACTCCTTGATATTAGGACAGTTGTAGATTTCCAGGTCGGTAAGGTTCTCAAGACCGCTGAAATCGGCACCGTCGAAGTTTTCGATAGGGCTGTTGGCGATGCTGAGCTTTTCCAGACGCTTGAGGTTTCCTATTTCTGCAGGAAGGGAACGAAGACCGTTGTACATCACACCCGGAGCCACATCCATAGGCTTGACGCCGAGGTCTTTCCTGTCAATGTCCCTTGCCCCGGCAGCGAAAAGCTCCTCGGTGGTGAGAGCGTCGTATGATGACGCGGCCGGGCTCGTAAGCCCGTGCAGGCGCAGTGAAAGTGCGCATATAGGAGACATCTGATACTGCTGGTAGCGTGAAGATATGTATTCATCCTTATACCCTTTACGCTCCGCCTCGCGGTCGGCAGCGCTCTTCGGAGTATAGAAATGCGAAGCCCCTTTGGCGGACGCCCCCATGGAAGACCCTCCGACGGACACGGCATTGTCACTGTGCGTACCCAGATACAGCTCTATCAGTTCGGACAGGTTGCCGATTTCCTTTGGCATATCACCCTTGATCCCGAATCCGCTCAGGTCCAGATATGCCACCCTTCCGTTCGGATGCACCTGCACACCGGGCTGATAGCTCCACAGGTCCGGATCCTTATTGAAGTCCCAGTTGCATCCGGTGTTGTAAGTCTGTCCTCTGTAAGACCATTCCGGTCCGCCGAGAGCATCCCAGATCTTTTTCAGGGCATAATTGTCTATAAGATACGCATCTGATTCATACAGTGTCACGTAGACTTTTGCATCCGAGGTCATATTGTCCCCGACAGTGAAAGTGGATTCCGTAAAGTCATCATCGTTGGAATCGATAGCCTCCAGAAGCTGGTCGTCCTCATCATAGACCTGATAGGAGACCACAGTGTACTCCCCTGCCTCAAGGGCCACCAGCGAATCGCATGATACAGTAGAAGTCTGATAGCCGTCGGTCTCGTCCCCGTTGTCCTCGAAATGGATGGAGAAATTGCACTCGAGCCCGGTAATCTCCACCGGTTCTACAGTACCTTCACGGAGGACGGACACATCAAGTTTGGCAATCTGCTCGAAAATATATTCTTCTCCCTCCCTCGCCTTTGTCTGCGGGGCAGAAGTAAGGCCGTCCATGTCCTTGACTACGGTGAATCTGACCTTCCCTCTCGGGGTGACAGACACATGAAGGTCGCTTGATACAAGCCCTCCTGGAATGACAGTCAGAGACTGGTTCCCGCTGTCCGGCATGCCGGAATACAAAAGTTTGTCAGTCCCGTCATAAAGGGTGAACGAAGCGATCTCGTATTCCCCGGCCAGAAGCCTGAGCTTGTCGCTCCTGAGGCCGAACTCCGCTGCTTCCTTGTCAGCAGCCGAAAGGACAAGCGTCTGCGAGATAAGCTGTTCGCCGACCTGCAGAGTCACTTTCACCTTGCTGGCATCGGAAAGATAGTCCAGCTCCTTGACTTCGGTCTTGGACGCCGGGGATGCCTGGATTTCCTTAAGGAGCCTGAACTGGACATACCCGTAGTCCAGGTCCCTGTTGTCCGGAAGCTCCTCGTCCACACATCCTGAAAGGAGTGCGACGGCCGCCGTCAAGAGCGCAGCCCCCAAACATTTGATGTAATTTTCTATTTTCTGTCTCATTTAAGTATAATTGACGTCTTCTGACGAATTTTAATACAATATGTCTTTAAATCCCGGACCGTCCGGCATCAGGCCTTCCGGCCCGGAATTAAACCTATAAATACTTTATCAGTAGTTCTTGACGAAAATAATCATAGCAGAAGTACCCCCTGACATTGAAGTAATGAAATTAAGATAGGCTTCCGACCCTTTCTCAACATTTTCAGGAGCCTCCGGATCACCCGTCATATATACAGAAAATTCAGGATTTTCAAACATATAATTGCTTGGATCATATCCTTCCATATAAAGCCACGTAATATTATATGGAGAAATTGTAGCCATGGTATAATCTCCTTCTATCCTCAATTTCGCACCCTCTGCCTTATCGTTAAGATAAGTCACTCTGTATGCAGCACCGCCATTTCCCAATATTTCATAAATTTGATCATAATTCGGATCTTGCTCATCGAGAGTTTCTAAACTAAATTCCTTAAAAACAGCATTCACGCCATCAAAACCAGATATAGGAGTACATGTGATAGTTTCAACCTTGAATCCTTCCTGCTGGCAGGTCGCTACAACATATTTCTGATATTCAGGCTTGATAGATGTATTGCCATTATCATCGTAGTCTATCATTTCTTCCGGATTATACCCAATCTCATTCTCCCACATAGATGTAGGAATAGCTAAAAGATCTGAGGAACGGCTCTCTTCGCTGTAATTTTCTGCCATCCAGACAGAGACAATACGATTCTGCACACCTTCCTGTCCCGCATCCCATGCATCGTCTACCTTAATGACATTTCTGCTGACATTGGTAATCATCATAGGAAAAGATCCCGGCATATAATAGAAATACGTAAGCGGTTCTGCACTTACTATACTCCCGGTAAACGGAGTATTCTCGCCTCCCTGATCGAGGCTATATCCATCCGCATCGAATTTAAGTATATTTCCTTCCGGTACACCGATAAACCTTGAAAGGCCATAGGCTGAGGCCACTTTGACAGAAACTGTCTGCGGAGTGTCCAGCCCTTCCCCTGTAATGGTAAAAGTACCTTCAAGTTTGGCGTCTTTTTCAAGCGGAAGTTGTGAAAGGTCGCAGGAAAGTCTTATTTCAGTTTTCCCGGCAGCACCTTCCGTCTCGGAAAGGTCAAGCCAATCAGCCGAAATGCCGCTGACAGTCCAGTCGACAGAAGCATCCACCATAATGTAGTTCTCATACGGAGCATCGTCCGGCTGTTTCAAAGAAAGAGGCCAGATGAGCTCCACTGTTTCAGCAAGAGGGCCGAACTGGAGTTCTCCTGCTTCATCTTTGGAGAAATCCGTTCCCGCCTCATTGAACACGGCCCCAGAAATGGTCATATACCTTTCAAGGGCAGGAAGGGTGATCTCTGCTATCGCCTCTGTCCTGTCCCCCATTGTCATGGATACAGTCAGCTCGTGATTTTCAAAATCCTGCTCGCCGATAACCACTACGCTTACCGTATGGTCTCCGGCTTCTCCCTTGACGGCAAAAGACTGCGTGCTGCCGTCAGTGAGCCTGAAATAGGTTCCCGCCTCGGCGCCCGGTATGCTCACCGTCCAGTCCTGGTTGGCGCTGAAAGAAAGTTCTACGGTTTCTCCGGCAGCGACTGTCTTCTCCACGAAATCCGGGAAGACAGGATCCGGAGTGCTCTCGGCC
Organism: Candidatus Cryptobacteroides avicola; assembly: GCA_017695115.1. GTDB lineage: Bacteria > Bacteroidota > Bacteroidia > Bacteroidales > UBA932 > Cryptobacteroides > Cryptobacteroides avicola. Next base: position 6,938 of record JADILV010000030.1, read on the forward strand.
GGGTCACATGATGTCGCTGAAAAGACGACACCCGCCAGGCCTGCAATCAAGGTGGTTAGAAAATGTTTTCTCATGATTCAAAAAATTAAAGATTATAATTAAATGAGAACGGAATGTATTGTCATTCACCGGCTCCGGTGTCTGAAGGCCCGCCTTTCTTTATCATCCCGTATTCCTTGACAAGCCGGTCGGCCTCCTCATCGGATACCCATTCCATCTGGTTGTCATAATACCCGAGAGTGGCGAACGGGGCACCGAATTCCTGGAGATACACCCTGACATTCAGAATGACGGAATTCCTGCATGTGTTGAAATATGAGTAAGCGCTTGAGCTTTCCTCGACATATATCCTGTCATCGGCGTTTATCTGGCCGAGGACGTTCTGCTCGTTGCTTATGACCTGGTCGGCATCCATGGTGACGGAAGGTTCCGCCGGGTCGGACGGGTCCATCTTTATGGTCACGTCATAGCCGTCGTGAAGCCAGTTGGTCAGCACCACGGTATTCCCCTCCGGCCCTTTCTCCGTCCATATCAGGCGCTGCACACCGTTGTTGTCCAGCCCCGGGAGCTCGAGAAGGCATGAAGAAGTGACCATACACCAACCTGTGAATTCATCAATACTGAACGGCCTTACCTTGAACATCCTGACCTTTGTCTGATCTCCGTAAAGGTCCCATTTCACCGATTCCGGAGCTACAAGCCTGAGATTGAACTGCAGAGTGTCCATTTCAGGGAGGTTGTCAAGATTGGCAGAAACAATGACATCGGCCCTGTTTTCCCCAGCCTTGATAGTCAACATATTGGAAGAAATGGTATAATCCCTTCCCTCTATGGCAGTGCTTCCGCTGTCTACAATCTCGACACCGAAAGTGCGGTCATAGTCGCATGTCACAGTGGAAACGACAGGCACAGAAAAAGTCTCGCTGCCCTGAAGCACCACATTCACAGACATCGTATCAGCGAACATGATATATTCCGCGTCAGAATATACATGGCTGTCTTCCGAACAGCTTGCCAGGGCAATCACTGCCGAAAGGCAGGCTCCTGAAATAAATATCTTTCCTTTCATGTCTGTATCTTGCATTATTTGTTACTCTCATTCGGTTCTATTTCAGACCCCGGAGCCAGCAGTTCATGCTGCGGGATCGGCCAGACGAACATCGGGTCATCCGCAGAGACCGTGATGTCGCTTCCTGTCGGCTGTGCTCCCGCCTGGAATTTCCTTGTGAATCCCCTGTGCCACCTCTTGAGGTCGTTCAGGCGGAAACCTTCCATATAGAGTTCCCTGACCCTCTCTTCCGATATCATGTCAAGCCATGTGCTTTCATTGACAGAGACAGACCCCCCGTTGGCGAACCTTGCGTCCCTGAGAGCGGAAAGGTCAGCCGAAGCCTTTGTCCAGTCACCCTTTCTGCAGTAAGCCTCAGCCCTGATCAGATACTGCTCAGCCACACGGAGCGGCTTAGGCATATTCACATGGTATATATTATATGTATTGATGAAAGTCATGTTCCCGAAATATTTTATCAGCAGAGGGGAATCCGATACTCCGGCATACCCGACACCGATACCCAGCGACTCCCCGTCGGCAAAATAAGAAGAGTACCGGCCGTCAGATTCAGTATAGAGATCCAGCACCCACTGTGCAGGGACATAATCCGGATAGAAATAGGTATAGTCCCTGTTGAAGTTAAGGAACACAGTACCGAGAGAGCCTCCGCCATAGGATGTAGGGGTAAGCCCGAGCTCCCAGATGACTTCAGTGCCGGCATCATACTGCCACATATAGCCGAAATCATTCAGCCCTGTTGAAGTGGACGCCACCTTCGTGCTGGAAAGAGGGAAGGTCTTTTTCCTCTCGTCGATGAGGATACTCGAGTACTCTATCGCCTTGTCCCAGTCATGCATATAAAGAGATACCCTTGCACGGAGAGCCTGGATAGCGGCATTGGACATGACATAGGAGCTGGCCTGGTCAGTGAGTTCGGCATCCATCAGTCCGGCAGCCTTCTCCAGGTCGCTCATGACGAACATGTATGAATCGTACAGGCTCGCCCTTTTCACCGGTTCAGGCTCAGAATATTTCGTACGGAGTACAACACCCGGATCTTCCTTTGCCTGTTCCTCTGAATCATAAGCCTTGCAGAACAGTTCCAGAAGCTTTGAATAGCACATAGCCCTGATGGCATATACCTCGCCCTGATAGTTGTCCAGCAGGTCGAGTTTATGGTCATCGGTCTCTGCAGCACGGACATTGTCCACACGCTCGAGGAAAAAGTTGCATGAGCCTATCACAGCATAAAGGCTGGCATATACAGCCTCGATCTCAAGGTCTGTAGGCCGCAGTTCCCAGCGCCAGAACATCCCGTAGGTATTGGAGTTGCCCTCGACAGCGTATACCAGGTCGGCCTGGATATCGGGAATAAGTGTGAGATAGCCGTTGAAAAGCGCGCTGCTGAGCATATTGGAGTAGATTCCGGTAAGGTGCTCCACAGCATCATTGAAATTCTCCATCGCCTCATCTTCCGGAATAGCGGATTCCGGGAATTTCTCGAGGCATGAAGTCGTTCCTGCGGCAAGCAGCACCGCCGCTGCCGCAATCTTGATATATCTTGATAACTTGTTCATCATAATGCCTGTCAGAATGTTAAATCAAGTCCGAATGTGAACTGACGGGTCATAGGGTACTGAGCCACATATATGTTGTTCGGGGACTCCGGATCCAGACCCTTGAATCCCGAGAACGTGAACAGGTTCTGCGCCTGGGCATAAACCCTGAGACCGGATATGAACCTGGTCTTTGAAAGGAGGGACGATGGCAGGGAATAGCTGAGCATCAGATTCTTGAGGCGCATGAATGAGGCATCCTCGAGAAGCCTGTCATCGAATTCCATGTACTCGCCGTAACGAGGGACGTCAGTGATGTCGCCCGGCTGTTTCCATGCATCCAGCAGGACACGGGACTGGTTGTATGACACGAAACGTCCGTTGGACTCCTGGTAGTACCTGTCGTTGTTGATCATCCACCTGTCAGCCACCCAGCTGAACTGTGCAGTAAGGGAGAGCCCTTTCCATGACAGGGTGGTCCCGAATCCTCCGGCCCACGGGGCGTTCATGCTCTTGCCTGTCATCACACGGTCCTCATCCCTGAGTTCATTGGTGATCTCCCCGTCCTTGGTGTACCAGAGGGCATCGCCGTTGGCAGGATTCACACCGGCGAAACGGTTGATATAGAACTCACCTACCTTATGGCCCACGACATATTTCATGTTTGTGGACGAAAGCTCATACTCGTCCACGCCGTTGTAGAGTTCGGTGATCTTGTTGGCGTTGTATGAGACATTTGCATTGAGGCTCCAGGTGAAATCCCTGGTCTGGAACACGGTCCCGTTCAGGTTCAGTTCCGCTCCCCTGTTGGCCATTGCGCCCACGTTCGCCCAGCGGTAGCCGAAGCCGTTGTCGGAATACGACTGCGGTACAGACATGAGCATATTGGTGGTCTTCTTGTTGTAAAGCTCCAGGTCGACATTGAGCCTGTTCCAGAATCCGAAATGGAAACCGAGGTTGGTAGCCCATGTGGACTCCCAGCTGAGGTCATCGACACCCTGCTGTATAGGTGTGATACCCGGATCGCCGACATAGTCACCGTTGCTTCCGATAAGCGCAAGATGGTCATAGTTCGGGATGGAGGAGTTACCTGTTGTCCCGGTACTTGCTGATATCTGCGCGAAAGTCAGCCAGCTGCGCGAAGGAGCCATGAAGTCCTCCCCGAGGAGGTTCCACATGAAGGCGACAGACCAGAAGGCCCCCCATTTGTTGTTCTTTCCGAACCTTGATGAGGCATCGGCGCGGACAGAGAAGTCTGCGTAATACCTGTCCAGGTAGTTGTACTCTCCGCGTCCGAAGAAAGACAGGAGAGCGTAGTCGTCATCGACTGTATCGCCCCAGGATGTAACCCTTGTGGCAGAAGAGATGTCGGTGAGCTTGTTGTTGGTCTGGCCCCTTGCAGTGAGGTTGAACGCCTCATAGTGGGAATTCAGGCCTTCCTGGGCAAGCATGAAATTGAAGAAGTGGGTATTGTCCAGATCGAAATTGTAGTTGAGAGTGTTTGAAATGGACAGCACGAGAGCGTCCGTAGAATTCCTCTGGACAGTCCCGTCCCCGAGGTTAGGGGAATATTCCGGATAGGACTTGCCGAGTCCGGTACTGTGGGTATAGTCAACATTGAACTGTGAACGGAAAGTGAGACCCTTGATGATGGTAGCCTCGGCGAATACTGAAGAAAGCACCTTGTACCTCTTGTATTTCACCGGATTGTTCTCCATCCACTCCAGAGGGTTCTGCCCGTCCCCTTTCCAGCTCCCGTCCTCGATGGAAGCTATGGAGCCGTCTTCACGGCGCGGGTCCCAGTAAGGGAGCATGAACATGGCGGCGGAAATAGGGGTGACCAGAGTCACGTCACCCTGCACAGCCCTCTCTATATTCTGGTAGTTGAGCATGGTGTTGGTACCGACCTTAAGCCACTTTGCGGCTTTCTGCTCAATGTTGGCCCTCAACGAGTAACGGTCGAAGAGAGACCCGACCGCCACACCTTCCTGGTCATAGTAGCCTCCCGAGATGTAATAGTTCGTAGTCTCGGTAGCCCCGGAGACGGATAGCTCATAGCTCTGCAGCATCGCTGCCTTGTTGTATACCTCGTCAAGCCAGTTTACGTCTATCTTGCTGAGGGCGTCATAGTCCTTTCCTGCAGTGAGACCGACCTGTTTCTCATACTCGATACGCTCTGCGGTATCCATGAGGTTCCATTTGCCCTCCGCGATGTCGGAGAATCCGAGCTGCATACGGAAGTTGATCACCGGCTTCTCGCCGTGCGCACCGCGCTTGGTCGTTATCACGACCACTCCGTTGGCCGCACGCGCACCGTAGATGGAAGATGAGGAAGCATCCTTGAGTACCGAGATGCTGGCGATGTCCGAAGGATTGACCGCACTGAAATCGGACGCAGTGATTACAGTGCCGTCGAGCACATACAGAGGCTCCGTACCGGAGTTGATGGAGTTGGTACCCCTGATGGTCATATTCACCGGCTCGCTCGGCTCTCCCGAACTGGCGATGACCGTAAGACCCGCCACCTGTCCCTGGAGCGCCTGGTCAAAGGCCGCCGTAGGGGCGTCGGCCAGCTTCTCCGAATTGACAGTGGCCACAGATCCCGCCACGGTACCCTTCTTACGGACACCATAGGCGATGACCACCACATCATCAAGCAGCATCTGGTCCGTCTCCAGGGTCACATTGCAGGTCACGGCCGCCGCACCAGACGGCACCGTGTACTCGTATTTCTGGAAACCGATACTGCTGAAAACAATAACTGAACCGGCAGGGGC
>JADILV010000031.1 GCA_017695115.1 Candidatus Cryptobacteroides avicola
CAACATTGGTTTTCTTAATATCTGATTTTATGGCATTTAGGCCATTATAAACCATATAAAAACCGTTGAAATATATACCAAAGAAGTGGTAATTGATGATTTTTGGCAAGGTACTAAAAAAGTTCCAATTGTTGAGGCACTGACAGTTTGTTTTTTTCCACTTTCCCATAAAAGTTCTTTATGTCACTGAACTGCTTGTCAGTTACAGATAAAATGCTTACCATTCCTGTTGCCGGGACGGCAAGTTGCACCCGCTTGATATGCACATTCATATTTTCCTTTGATGGGCAATGTCTGACATATACTGAGAATTGCATCATTGAAAAGCCGTCTTTTTCGAGTGACTTTCTGAATTGAGTTGCAACCTTCCTTTCTTTTTTAGTCATGACAGGCAAATCAAAAAACACAAAAAGCCACATAACATGATATGCATTTATACGATTCTCAGACATTATTTCAATAATGGATATATTATTTTTTTCTGCAGACCGTTATAACACTTGGCAAGCGAGGCTGTTGTTATGGAGAGTCCGATATCCAGAGGCCTGGTAACATTCTCAAAAAATGTGTCAGTATACAATAGTTTCAATATCTCCGACTTGGAATACTTATTCAGACTATTCTCTCCGTTCGCATACAGGTGGAATACAATCTCGTCCACAAACGGCCTGTACGGTTCCATTACATCATCTGCCAACGGAAATGCATTGTATCTGTTTCTGTGGAATATTCCTATAGCCGGCAACAGTCCAGATCCCGTCAGAGACCTTGCCACAGCAGCACGAAGTACCGTATAGCCATAGTTCAACATTTCATTTGGAGATGGACCGGTCCTGAAGCGCATGAATTTTTCATCGAAAAGTTCATTCCAATATATCTTTGCCGCGACTCCTTCCCTATTGTCAGAATCTCCGCTCTTCACATTTTGATAATATGGTTTTAAAGAGTCTCCATCTTTGTCGAGCTTACGCAGCAAAGCTGCCTGATTCCTGATTTTCGCCTCTACAATCTGTTTCCATAAATTCTTCTTCAAAGGCTCGGCCGCAGACAACTGGGCTCTGAAACTCTCTCCTTGTGTCGAGTTGGAATCCAGATTCATGAACATGGCATTAGGCATGAACTTATCCGAGCACAGGATAACGGCAGCATTATTGTCTGCCAACGCATTTAATAGCGGCATTGTAATGCTTATCTCCTGATTCTCCAGAATAACAAAACCGATATCCTCAACCGGAACGCTTGTGCAGGATCCGGACTCGTCCTTTGCCTTAATAATCATCTGCTGATTTTTCAGGCTCAGGTGATATGGTTTGGTGAATGCCAGTGTCCTTTTCAGCATAATCTAATGTTTGAATTTCACATGTCCGTCCAATGATATTTCGAAATCCTGACCTTCAACGTACGCTTTTATTTGAGTATGCAAAACTTTTATCACAGGCCGATAATCCTCGCCTATCTTCCAGACTCCGTTCTTTGCTTTTATATCAGATGATTTTCTCGCTTCTAAATGATGTCTGCACAATATTGCCGCATATGGATACGATTCACTGCCTGAGGTTAGACCGATAACCTTATACAATCTCTTTGACAACTCCTCGTCAGTGCACTCATACAGCTCCTTCGGAGACTTCTCATAGAAGAGAATCATCGTACCTATTTTGAGAATGCATTTCAGAGGCAAGTCATTATCATCAGAGAGCCGCACAATATCATCCCTGTGGGTTTTGCCGTTATAAAATTTAGCTGCATCAAGATTATTTACAACAGAATATGAACGTACAGCCTTTCCACGGTCATTGGTACCTTCATAAATTGCCATGCAGTAATTCGAATCATTCATTACATTAAGATACCTCTTATATTCCTGCTGCGATTTATCGCGATGCGGTTTAAGTCGTATCGGTTTGTCTTTAATATAAATCCTGACCTTTTTTATCGGAATACGCAGCGCCTCGTTCATCCAGATTCCTTCTGCTACGGCGTTTTTGAAACCTTTCAGTCTGACAGCTTCCTTGATTTTTTCCTTTACTGCATCATCCACAATCTTATCTATGTCATCCGGCCCCAAGGAACCAAGGGATTTTCTAATCACATACCTGATTTCATCATTTTTCTTTATAGCTCCATAGAAAAAAGCTTCATGAAGAGCGCATCTGGCAGAATCACCCTGTATATAAATTGGCTTCCCTTCATCATTATACTGGATTTTGCCTTTTTTCCTGAATTTCTTTTTCGTATGCTTTGACTGGTTCGATGCTGTATAATGCGGTACCAATATCGAATCCGTCACGGATTTGACATCTTCGGTAAATGTCGGCCAAGGTTTCGGGAAACTCGGTTTCGCTCCTTTTGAGAACCTGAACAATTCTTCGGCTTTCCGAAACCTGGCCCATTCTTCATACTCGCTTCTCCCGATGCAGGCTATCGTTATGGCATCGATACAGTGGTTGGCATAACTGTCCCTTTCCTTCTTTGCATACGCCTCCTGCAACCCCCACATTTTACGGAACTCAGCTGTAGTGGCACCTTTTACCGTATACACATTCCTGAATACAGATTTCAGATACAGTCTGGCATATCGCCCGATAATCCCGACATCCACACCTTGCCTGTTTGAAAAACCTTCCGGCACTTCCGTCATTGTAAACCTTTTGAATTTGCCTTCAAGGTAGTCCAGTTTCATTTTGAGGTAATGTCTTCTCTGTATCTTCTTGTCTTTTTCCTCTTTCGTCGAAGAATATGTCTTAGTCCTTTCTATCTGTTTTTTAAGCGACTCTATCTCGTCTTGCCATCCGAATGTCTCGATTATAGCCATGATTTTGTCATAATCATTCAGATTGGCCGGCAAGGTCGCACGCTTTACCTCTCTGTTGTACCGGCTTTCACACAATGTCAGATTCATTTGTGAACTGTCTCCGCCGAGAGACCGGGGAACCGTATGTTCTATGTCATATTTGGGATTGCCTCCGATAAAATCTTCAATTCCTATCTCGTTCCCTGTATATGGGCATCTATGTTTCTGCTCGTTCCAGAAAATGTATTTCAATATTTCATCGTCTGACGGTTCATACTGCTCCCCGAAATGTTCTTGGATTTTAGACCTGGCCTCGTCCCGTTTTTTCTTCTGTTCTCCTTGATATTCTTCTATTGCTTTTCGCATATTGCTGTCGTTCAGACCTCTGGCAAATTCTATCTGGACTATCGTATTCTGGTCGATTTTCCTGGACCGCAAAAGTTCGTTCAGCAATTTCCTGAGACGGAAAAGAGACCGCATGGCCATAGGGCTTCTGATGGCGGACACTCGCGGTGAACCCAATTTATAGACGCCATTTTCAGGAGACACCTGAGGATACACCTCTATCATGGACGGATGGTAAAGCCTGGACAAATGTCTGGAATCGACATTCCGGCATCCTCTCAGATAATCCTCTACATAATATTGAATGCTCCGTTTGTTTTCCAGAGGATTCTTTGAATGATCCTCTATAATTATCGATATGTTTTCCCGGACTTCTTCCAGTTCTTCACTTCCTTTGTCATATCCGGTCACTGCAGGAAGATTTGCCATTATCACAGCTTCATCATATCTGTACCCTGCTCGGAGATATGGCAGGATTTTGTTGATAGCGCACAAACTCAAGGATGCATAGCCTTGAGGAATGTTTATTTTGCAGAAAACATCAGCTTCAGACTCTGTAAGACCAAGATTCCTGATTGCCCAGGAACAAAGCATTTCATCATTGTCAAAGGAAAACAGTACATGCCAGACATCATTGATTATCTGATCCCGTGTCTTACCTTCAGAACGGACATACCTGTTGCAAAGGTTGTCTTCCCAATCCTCGCCGAGTATTGATTTCAGTCCGGAGGTTACTGGAGACCCTTGCACGGATGCATACATCTTGAAATTAAACTTATATGGTTTTTCAGCCTTGTCATTGAAGTCAGAATAGTTTCCTTTCCCTGCTATTGCCCTGGCAATATCTTCAAAACCGAATTGGCTTTTGCTCTTCCGATAAAACAAATGAAGTATTTTCCTGACTTCACTGTCATTCAACGGACGCTGTTTGCTGTCGGAATAAGTTTTTATCCGGATATTATTGACAAATGCCCACATCCTGAACTCCTCGTAACGGGGATGCGAGACCGGACATCTGGATTTGCTTTTTTCTAATGTACATTTCCCGACAAGGCCCTTTTGAGACTTTAAAGGTCTTTGAAAAAAAATCGCTTTTTCAAGCTGTTCCTTTAAATTGTCATCCAATGCCTGCTTAGAGCAAATAGCATCAAATTCCTTCTTGTAATGATCTATCCGTGATGTATATCTGGTACGGATTTTCTGTCCGCTACCATAAATTTTATAGAAGTACTCCCCCAGATATTCACAACCTGCATTTTTAATAGCATCGGAAATGTTTTGTATATCATCTTTGACTTTTCCTTCTGTTTCTTTCGTAGATTCTTTTCTGTTGCTGAGAAAGCCCCTTCTTTGGGAGATATGGTACAGCGCCCGTCCCAAAGCATAACGGTCAGCACGATTGTTCATATCCAGGACTTCGGTCAAGCACCGGTATCTGTCATAATACGGGTTTTTGCCGCAAGCATCATCGGTCCTCTGCCATGTCATCAAGTCATCGGAAACAGGATATTCCTTATGCAGTTTCCAGTTGTCAAGATCCTCGTTCGATATATACGGGCACATTCTCTGACCGACCAATATTTTTAGCAATTGGATTTTTCTCAATCGCCGTCTAAAGTAATGCCTTCTCGAAGCTCTCGCGTCCGTCCGTGCCTGCACTGCAGGTTTTTCACCGCTTTTATCATGGGCTACCCCGTCCTGAAAAATATTCACTCCTTTGTCAAGCAATGTATATGACAAATCATCGTTACGACTGACAATAGCCCATCCTATGGAGTTTGTCCCTAAATCCAGACCGATAACTTTTTCCATAAACAATCATGTTTCTGTAAATTTAGGAAAACTATTTGATTATCATATGGAATAAATTATATTTGTAGCGTAAGTTCTACATCTTACCACAATAAGGCTATATGCCGAAGGATTTTATTCCTATGTCTCCGCGTACTCCGTGGAGACTTTTTAATTTTCACTTACGCTGCTGTCATCAGTGATAATATGGACCAAAAGTTTGAAGCAGTTCACAACCATCGTGCTTAATTCTCTTTCAGATGGGCAAGCTCAGACTCTGACAGTCCCGTGGCCTGAAGTATCACATCGTCCGACAGCCCCATCGTCAACATGGTCCGCGCCACTTCGGCTTTCCCGGCAGCAATACCGGCGGCATGTCCCTTGATTTCGCCCTCGGCAAGACCTGCAGTTTTCCCGGCAGCGAAACCGTTCTCCCGGGCGGTCTCCAGAATGTTCCTATAGTCTCATTCGGTTATCATATCCTTCTCGTATTGGAGTTTCTTGTCCCTGCTGAACCTCGCTATCTCGCATGCCGCGAACAGACGCTCGAACGCCTGGATCCGGAGTCCTTCCGGAAGTCCGTGCAACTTCCCGACGTATTTCAGCGCATAGCACCACTTCTCGGTCAGGCCGACACATTCGTCCAGCGGTTTCACGAAGCGGTCCAGCTCTACAAAGATAAGCGAAAATACTTTCATCAGGTACTTCTCCCGTGTGTTTTTCCCGGAAAGTGTATTCGGATATGTAACGGCCTGCCCATTCCGGTCCGACCATCTCGAAAATCCTCTCCCTTCCGAGGATGCCGATGAAGTAAACCGGTTCTATGTCGTAGTCCCCGCCCCGGCGAGATCCCGAATCGTAAACCTTCGCCTTCATTATGTTTTTATTGTCATCCCGAGCGGAGAGTGCAGACTGAAGACGAAGGATTTACATGGTTCTCCTGGCAGATTTCTCCGCTCCAGATTTCGTATTCCGGTCGGAATGCCAACATATAAAGGGTGTTTCCCGGACTTTTTTTTAGTCATTGCACACCTGCAATAGGCATTTCTCTGGACCAAAGTGATTATCAGGGCATTACATATTATATCCAATTCCAGGTGTAACATTTGTCGATACACCTGCAGTAACGGAGATGCCTCTGAAGGCGGTAGAAAGCCTGTCTGCTACTCCAGGTATGCCATTCCTCCCTCTTCAGGAATTTAAGTTCACCATCATAAACCTGGAATACATTTGCGGATAATCAGGACTAGACAAATAATTAACAGCATTTAGTATCTTTGCCCGCGCAAAGACTTAAAGAGAGAACTATGCTTCATTTCGATTCAGATTATATGGAAGGCGCACATCCAGCCGTGATGGAACGCCTGCTGCAGACAAACCATGAAAGTACCCCGGGTTATACCACTGATGCGTATTGCGGAAAAGCGCGTGAGCTCATAAGAAAAGCATGCCGCTGCCCTGAAGCCGAGGTATATTTCCTTGTCGGAGGAACCCAGACCAACGAAGTGGCGGTCTCCTCGGTACTGAAACCGTATGAGGGCGTAATTTCCGCTGACTCAGGCCATGTAAACCAGCATGAAGCGGGGGCAATAGAAGCAACAGGGCACAAAGTCCTCGGGCTTCCGCACAAAGACGGAAAACTGACGGCAGATGCTGTCGGGAAATATATGGCTGACTTTCTTGCTGATGAAAGTGCGGAGCACATGGTCCGTCCGGGTATGGTGTACATTTCCCATCCGACGGAATTCGGGACACTGTATTCATTGGAGGAACTCAAAGCACTGTCCGATGTCTGCCATAAATACGGCTTGCCTCTGTACATGGACGGAGCGAGACTCGGTTACGGCCTGGCGGCTCCGGACTCCGACCTGGGCCTTGAAGACATAGCCTCGTTCTGCGACATGTTCTATATCGGAGGGACGAAAGTAGGGGCGCTTTTCGGAGAAGCCCTGGTTATAACCAGACCGGTGGCCCTCAAACAGATGATCACTCACATCAAACGCCAGGGAGCCCTGTTGGCAAAGGGCCGGCTGCTTGGTGTGCAGTTCTCTACCCTTTTTACCGACGGACTGTACATGAAGATTTCCCGTCACGCCATCCGTATGGCCGGACTCCTGACAGATGCACTGAAGTCACGTGGATACGAATTCTTCGCTCCTCCTCAGACCAACCAGATCTTCATTGTACTTGACAATGACACTCTGGCCAGGCTGAAACGGCATGCTACATTCAGCGTCTGGCAGAAACTTGATGCCAACCGCACCTCAGTACGCTTTGTGACCAGCTGGGCAACCGAAGAAGGAGATGTCAATGCCCTGATCTCCCTGCTGTAGGTTTTCCCCAGGCATCCGGACATACCGGAACTTATTTAACGTGAATTTCCACTTTTCGCAGTTTATTTATATTTTCGCCGCGCAAAAAAAAGATTTCGGCAAAATCACATGGCAAATATTATATTGGACAAAATCAAAGGCCATCCGCACATCACTGAAGGGACGGCATACGCAATCCTGTTCACAATGGGGCTGTGCCACTTGCTCAATGACATGATCCAGTCGGTCATACCGGCCATATACCCGCTTCTGAAAGACAGTTACGGATTTACTTTCGCCCAGATAGGCATCATCACCCTGGTGTTCCAGATGACATCATCGATTTTCCAGCCGTTCATAGGCAACTACGCTGACAGGCATCCGCAGCCATATTTCATGGCCATGGGAATGGGATTCATGCTCCTGGGGCTGCTGGCACTTGCCTACTCGTCAGGTTTCATGCTTATTCTGGCATCGGTAGCTGTCATAGGGTGCGGTTCGTCCGTTTTCCACCCTGAAGCATCAAGGGTGGCCCAACTGGCTTCAGGAGGAAAGAAAAGCCTGGCCCAGTCCATCTTCCAGGTAGGCGGGAACGGAGGCAACGCCATAGGACCGCTCCTGGCCGCCGCGATAGTCATACCGTTCGGACAACATGCCATCGGATGGTTCGCCCTGGCAGCGATGCTGGCTGCCGTCCTGCTGACACGCGTAGGCTGCTGGTACAGCATGCTCCTGTCCTCGGCAAGGACAGCGCAGCACAAAGTACAGCATGCGGTCTGCTCTCTGCCGTCAAAGACAGTGAATTCCGCCATGGTCATCCTGGTGCTGATGATCTTCTCGAAATACTTCTTCAATGCCTGCATGACCAGCTATTTCACATTCTACCTGATAGAAAAATTCGGAGTCACCGTCCAGCAGTCGCAGATATGCCTGTTCGCGTATCTGGCGGCATTTGCAGTAGGGACTCTTGCCGGAGGCTTCCTCGGGGACAGATACGGCCGCAAATACGTGATACTGTTCTCCATCCTCGGAGCCGCCCCTTTCACGCTCATCATGCCTTACCTGAACCTTTTCGGAACCGTAGTGACAGCAATTGTCACAGGACTGATAATAGCTTCCGCATTCTCGGCTATAGTGGTCTACGCGACCGACCTCAAACCTGACAAGGTAGGAATGGTCGCGGGTATCTTCTTCGGTCTGATGTTCGGACTCGGAGGCATCGGCTCTACTTTTTTCGGGTGGCTTGCCGACCTGACCAGCATCGGATTCATTTTCAAGGTGAGTACCTGGCTGCCGCTTCTGGGTATCGTCGCATGGTTCCTCCCGAATGTCAAACCTGCCGGAGCCGCCTGATTCTTCCCTGCCATAGGTCAGCTTTTTCAATATTATCATAATTTTTCAGCATTATTTTAATAACTTAGCAGGCTGTTATGGCAAACGGGGATCTGAACAATACTCAGAAGCAGATATTGAGGGCTTCTTACGGCAGCATCATCGGAAACGGAATACTTTCCGCAGCAAAACTGGTAGTGGGAGCCATAAGCGGGAGTTTCGCCGTCATAAGCGACGGTATAGACTCCGCTTCTGACGTAGCCATATCCGCCGTAATAGCGGTAACGGCCAAGATAATGGAAAAGCGGCCGAACACCAGATATGCATACGGTTACGCCAAGGCCGAATCCATAGCCACCAAGATACTATCCATGGCGATATTCTTTGCCGGCGGACAGATGCTGTTCTCCGCAGTGGAGCGGCTTTTTTCCAGCGAGCCGCGCGAAATGCCCGGGATGATAGCGATATATGTCACGGTCGCCTCTATCGTATGCAAACTCCTTCTGTCCCTATACCAGACTTCAGTCGGGCGCAAGACAGGATCTTCAATGCTGATAGCCAACGGCATAAACATGCGCAACGACGTGATTATCTCCCTCAGTGTACTTGCCGGGCTGTTTTTCTCGTTCGTCCTGAAAATGCCGGTATTCGATGCCATTACCGCACTGCTGGTCAGCTGCTTCATCATACGTTCCGCCATCAGGATATTCATGGACTCGAATGTCGAGCTTATGGACGGCGTGAAGGACACTTCTGTTTATCAGAAAATTTTCGACGCCATAAACTCCGTGGATGGTGTAAGCAACCCGCACAGGGTCCGTTCCCGCAGTATCGGAGGCAAATATATGATCACCCTTGATGTGGAAGCCGACGGTGACATCACCCTCTCCCAGGCCCATGCCCTTGCCAATAAAGTGGAAGAGAATATCCGCAGCAGCATCCCTGAAGTATATGACATAGTCGTCCATCTGGAACCGCACGGGACCTGTCCTGAAGATGTCTACGGAGTAAAGGAAGACGGATGTGCCCCAGATTCCGCCATTGATCGGAAATGACAGAAAACACTATTACCAATAACTGGACATGCTGGAAGACATTATCATGATAGCTGCCGGACTGGTCTCCGGCCTTATCTCCGGAACAGTCGGTTTCGGAGGCAGCCTGATTCTTCTTCCTATAATCACCACATTCTCAGGAATCGAAGTAGCCGTACCGATGGCAACCGTCGCGCAGCTGCTGAGCAATATCTTCCGTATGGGTGCCGGATTCAAGGCTATACGGTGGAGGCAGGTAGGACTTTTCCTGATTCCGGCGATTCCGCTTACCATCGTAGGGGCATACGGATTCATCGTTGTCCAAAAGGAAATGATGACCAGGATATTGAGCATAATGCTCATTATTTTCGCCCTGCTGGAAATGTACGAAAAAGTCAGACTGCCGCGCTCCAGATGGACCATGCTCGTGGGAGGCGGCATATCCGGTGTCATCAACGGACTGCTCTGCCTGTCCGGTCCTGTCAGCAGCGCGGTTTTCCTCACGCTCGGGCTCGCCCCTGTAGCCTACATCGCTACCGAAGCCGCATCTGCAACCCTGATGCATGTAGTACAGATGGTCATGTACGGAGAATTCGACCTGCTGAATATCCATGTTCTCAGAGATGGAATATATATAGGAGTGGCCATGTCCGCCGGCAACTTCATAGCGATGAAGAACATCAGGAACATCAAGCGCAAGAACTTCCGCAAGATAGTCGCCGCCGTCATGATAGCTGCATCCGCATGGCTTTTCTTCTCTGTCTGAAAGCATGGAATGGAGACGCAGAAGTTTGAATTGTCCGTCAAACAAGTAACTTTGTGATGATTGAGCAGCCTTAAGGATGATAGACCTGGTCAGAAAATTACATAAGGAAAGAAGACTCGAGGCCTGTGAATACAGGTCTCTGCTTTTATGCGAGGACCGGGAAACCATTGAGAGTCTGCACGAAGCAGCCAGGGAAACGGCTGTGGAGAGATTCGGCAAGAACATATACATCAGAGGACTGATAGAAATCACCAACATCTGCCGCAACGACTGCCTTTACTGCGGCATACGGAAAAGCAACGGTAACATATCCAGGTACATGCTGTCAGATGAAGAAATCCTGGAATGCTGCCGGTACGGGTACGGACTCGGGTTCCGGACATTCGTCCTCCAGGGAGGGGAACTCCCGGAAAGCGCTGACTGTAAGACAACAGCCCTGTGCCGGGCAATACATGAAGAATTTCCCGACTGTGCCATTACCCTGTCGCTCGGAGAACGTTCCCCGGACAGTTACCGAAGGTTCCGTGAAGCCGGAGTGACACGGTATCTCCTCCGCCATGAAACATATAATCCTGAACATTATTCCAGACTTCACCCGGAGGGAATGTCGATAGAAAACAGGCTGCAATGCCTGGATATTCTGAAAGGATACGGCTACCAGACCGGTACAGGCATCATGGTCGGGAGTCCGTTCCAGAGCGCAGACAATATTGTCGAAGACATCATCTATATAGGACAATACAGACCTGAGATGATCGGCCTCGGACCGTTCATACCCCATAAGGATACGGTATTTTCAGATTATTGGAAAACAACCACTTCCATACTTCCAGGGAAAAGCCATGAAGAGGAAGGGCTGGACCTGACACTGAAGCTCATATCCGTTTTCCGGCTGATGCTGCCGGACAGCCTCATCCCGGCGACGACAGCCCTCGCCACACTCACCCCCGACGGGCATGAAAAAGGAATCCTTGCCGGGGCCAATGTGATAATGCCGAACCTCTCTCCGCCACGGGTGCGGGGCAACTATTCTCTGTATGACAATAAAGCCTCGACCGGAGCCGAAGCTGCCGAAGGGATTGAAAGTCTGAAAAGACAGACAGGAAACATAGGATACAATATAACGATTGACCGCGGAGACTTCCGCGCCACAGATAACTGACCTGACACGACATAAAATGAACAGTATACCATATAACCCGGCTTCAGAGAAGGCCGAAGAATTCATAAACCACGGGGAAATCCTCGATACCATAGACTATGCTGCAGCTCACAGGAATGACAGGCCGCTAATAGAAAACATCCTGAAAAAAGCCGCGGAATGCCGGGGGCTTTCTCATCGGGAGGCGGCCGTACTGATGGAGTGCGACGAACCGGACCTGGTCGGCAGGATGTTCAGTCTCGCAAAGGAAATCAAACGGAAATTCTACGGAAACAGGATAGTCATGTTCGCACCGCTGTACCTTTCCGACTGGTGTGTAAACGGCTGTGTATATTGTCCTTACCATGCCAAGAACAGACATATCCTCAGGAAGAAGCTCTCGCAGGATGAAATCCGCCGGGAGGTCATCGCCCTGCAGGACATGGGACACAAGAGACTGGCAATCGAGTCCGGTGAAGACCCGGTGCACAACCCTATTGAGTATATTCTGGAGTCCATCGGGACAATTTACGGGACACATCACCGCAACGGGGCAATCCGCAGGGTGAATGTGAATATAGCAGCCACTACCGTAGAGAACTATCGGAAACTGAAGGACGCCGGTATCGGCACTTACATACTTTTCCAGGAGACTTACCACAAGACGAACTATGAGGCCCTCCACCCGACAGGCCCAAAAAGCGACTACGCCTGGCATACCGAAGCCATGGACAGGGCAATGCAGGGCGGAATAGATGATGTGGGTATCGGAGTCCTGTTCGGCCTGGACACCTACAGATATGACCTGACAGGACTTTTCATGCACGCAGAACATCTTGAGGCCCGTTTCGGAGTAGGTCCGCACACGATAAGCGTGCCGAGGATATGCCCGGCAGACGATATCGACACAAAGGATTTCCCGAATGCCGTGCCGGATGATGTGTTCTGCCGTATAGTGGCTGTCATCAGGCTTGCCGTGCCGTATACAGGGATGATCATTTCCACCAGAGAGTCGCAGCGTGTAAGGGAAAGAGTCCTGGAGCTGGGAATTTCCCAGATCAGCGGAGGATCGAAGACCAGCGTGGGAGGCTATGCGGACGAGCTGGACAGAAAGGCGGGCAAGACAGTAGCCGATGAGGAAAACAGCGCCCAGTTCGACATCAGCGACAGCAGGACCCTGGACGAAGTGGTCGTCTGGCTTCTGGACATGGGGCACATACCGAGCTTCTGCACCGCCTGCTACAGGGAAGGCCGCACCGGAGACAGATTCATGTCACTGGTAAAGCGGGGCAAGATCGCTGACTGCTGCCAGCCGAACGCCCTGATGACTCTCATGGAATATCTTCAGGACTACGCTTCACCGCAGACCAAGGCCAAAGGACTGGAAGCCATCCGCCGGGAACTTGCCCATATCGGCAGCGACAATGTCCGCGACCTCACCGTCCGCCATCTGAAAGATATCGAAGAAGGCCTGCGGGACTTCAGGTTTTAGGCAGATTCCTCCGTTTCGGAAATATCGGCAGTGAAATATTGATTCATGCCGGGACTATCGGCAGTGCTACCATTTATTTTTGGTAAAATATCGGCAGTTTGAAATTGTTTGCTATCTTTATTGCAAAAACGGGAACAATGGATATAAGAGAACTTGAAAGGGTGCTACTGGACCAGAAAGAAGAACTTGAGGCTTTGAGAGTCAAGAACTTCTGCCACCGTACTGAAGAACGGCAGATAGATTTGAACAGCAATCTGGCGCAAGTGGTCATCGGCGTAAGAAGAAGCGGGAAATCCACTTTATGTTTCAATGCCCTGGAAACGGCAAAGGTAAGTTATGCATACGTCAATTTCGACGATGAGAACCTGTATGACCTTACGGTCAAAGATATGAACGATGTTCTTCAAGTCCTCTATAGCATATACGGTGATTTCACTCACCTTTTTCTTGACGAAATCCAGAACATCGAAGGCTGGCATCTTTTCGTCAACCGCATGCTGCGCAAGGGATTACACCTGCTGCTGACCGGAAGCAATTCCAAATTGCTCAGCGGAGAACTTGCTTCCCATCTGACCGGAAGGCACCATACCGTCGAACTGCTGCCATTTTCGTTCATTGACTGGTGCAACTATAATGGCATCGCCACGGCACCACTGACCACAAAGAACATTGGATTGCTTATGGGCGCTTTCGACAAATACCTGCGGCAAGGAGGGTTCCCTGAACTGCTTGTAGAGCACAACCAGACAAGTTACATTGATTCATTGTTTCATAATATCATTACGCAGGATATACAGAAGCGGTTCAAAATCAAATATATCGATTCACTGGAAAGGCTTGCCGGGCATCTGCTCAATATCTCACCGGCCATTATTGTCAAGGACAGACTGCAGGAACAGTTCGGGTTCAAAAGCCATCACACATTGGGCAATTACCTTTCCTACCTGACGCAGACCTACCTGATCTGCAAGGTCAGCAAGTACTCGACAAAGAGCAGAGAGCGTTCTGTAGCAGAAAAGGCATACGCAATAGACGTAGCATTAATGAATAAACGCGATAATGCACTGGCAGGAGAAAATCTCGGATGGCGGCTTGAGACGATTGTCTATCTGGAACTGCGCCGGCATATCAAGACCGGGGAAGGGGACATATATTATTTTGACAATGGAGATACGGAAGCGGATTTCATAGTCTGCAATGGGAATAAAGCCGTGGGAATATATCAGGTTGCATACGACATCGAAAAACCAAAGACCCGCAGACGGGAAATCAACGGAGCCGTTGCAGCGGCAAAAAGTGCCAAGTGCAATAATGTGTATATTCTGACTGATCATCACTCGGAAACAATTGTCCATGACGGCATATCAATAAATGTAATGCCTGCATGGGAATGGATTGTCCGAAAGAATTAATTTTGACCCGGGAAAAAGACATCAATAATCGGCAATGAACAACACACCATCATCCGAAAGGCTTCACATAACGGTTTTCGGGAAACGGAATACCGGAAAATCTTCACTGGTCAATTCGATAACGGGTCAGAAGGTTGCACTTGTGTCCGATACGCCGGGGACTACGACAGACCCGGTGCACAAGGCGATGGAAATCCCGGGCATAGGGCCGTGCCTTTTCACGGATACCGCCGGGTTTGACGATGATGCAGCCGAGCTTGGAGACAAAAGGATCGGACTTACGGCCAAGGCTTTGGAAAAGACAGACATCGCACTGATGATTTTCCGGGATTGCGATGCAGTCGAAAAAGAATGGTACGAAAAACTTAAAGGGAACGGCATACCTGTAATCCCGGTTATAAACAAGACAGGAAGCACCGGCCCCGGAAGTCTCGGACTCCTCAAGAAAGACATACTGGCTATATGCAAAGACGAACCCCTGACGGTCAATGCATTGACAGGAGAAGGCACAGACAGCATCATACGGGCTGTACAGCGAAGACTTCCTGAAGACTACGGGCATCAAACCATTACGGGAAATCTGGTAAAGAAAGGTGACACGGTACTTCTGGTGATGCCCCAGGATATCCAGGCGCCTAAAGGCCGACTGATACTTCCTCAAGTCCAGACTTTGCGCGAGCTGCTTGACAAGGAATGTACCGTGGTCAGCTGTACCGCCGGCCGCATCAAGGAATCTCTGGCAGGACTGGCTGCCCATCCAGATCTCATAATCACTGATTCACAAGTATTTCAGGAAGTCGTGGCAGCAAAACCGGCAGAATGCCGGCTTACATCTTTCTCTGTGCTTTTCGCTGCCTACAAGGGTGATATCAATGCTTTTACAGAAGGTGCCAGGGCGTTGGAGCACCTCAACGGAAATTCCAGAATCCTCATCGCAGAAGCCTGCACCCACGCCCCGGCGTCAGAAGACATCGGAAGGGTGAAAATCCCGAGGATGCTGCGCCAGAGGTTCGGAGACGGACTGAGGATAGACATTGTGGGCGGCACGGATTTCCCGGATGACCTTTCCCCGTACAGTCTCATTATCCACTGCGGGGCATGCATGTTCAACCGCAGGTATGTCCTCAGCCGCATCGCAGCTGCCCGAAAACAGGGAATCCCCATCACCAACTACGGCATAGCCATAGCCTGGCTGAAAGGGATTCTCGATAAGGTCGCCCTTCCTTAACACTAAAAAGGGCATTTTCTGTCAAAATCCACATATCTGCCTGGCATTGGAATATTCGTCAGAAATGGCAAATATTATTCTAATTCATCTAAAATACGTTTCACATCCACCGGCTGCAGCCTTCCGTAAACCTTGTCCCCAATCATGACCACAGGGGCAAGTCCGCATGCACCTACACAGCGAAGGCAGTCAAGGGAAAACTTCCCGTCAGGTGTGGTCTGTCCGACATCGATGCCCAGCACGCGCTTGAACTCGTCAAGAAGCTTTTCCGAGCCACGGACATAACAGGCCGTACCCATGCATACCGAAATAGGATATCTGCCTTTGGCAGTCATGGTGAAAAAGGCATAGAAAGTCACGACACCGTAGACTTTGGACACAGGAATATTGAGCCGTCTGGCTATCATGCGCTGCATCTCTTCCGGAAGATATCCCATAAGGTGCTGGGCTTCATGAAGTATATTGATGAGTTCGCCGGGATTGTCCCCATGTTTCTCACAGATGGCATTCACCTTTTCGGCGACATCGCAAGGCAGTTTTGTATCTGGCATAATCTGTATTCCTTTTATAATGATTTATTGAAATAATGGGTATGAAGCAGATGTTCTGCCTTTTCACTCAAAGGTTTCCCGAGGAATTCCTCATAAAGAGACTTGATGTAAGGGTTCTCATGGGACTTGCGGAGAGTCTTGCCTGCGTCTTCCCTGTAAAGGGCGTTCGCTCTGGCGTACAATATCTCCGAATGCCCGTGATGAAGCGGCTGCCCGCCTCCGCCGATGCAGCCTCCCGGACATGCCATGATCTCTATCGCATGATATTCATTGCGCCCGTGTCTGATGTCCTCCAGCAGGTGTCTTGCATTTCCGAGGCCGTGCGCTATACCGACTTTCAGTTCGAATCCGTCCAGATCGACTGTCGCCCTTCTGACTCCGTCCATTCCTCTGACAGCCTGGAAATTGACAGACTTGAGACTCTTGCCGGTATAAAGTTCGTAAACAGTCCTGAGGGCGGCCTCCATCACTCCTCCTGTTGCCCCGAAAATCACTCCTGCTCCTGTAGATGCGCCGAGCGGAAGGTCGAAATCCATATCCGGCAGCAGAGTGAAACTGATATTGGCCCTCTTGATGAGCCGCGCGAGCTCGCGTGTAGTGATGGAATAGTCCACATCAGGGTTTCCATTCGTTTTGAATTCAGCCCTGTCGCACTCGTATTTCTTTGCAAGACAAGGCATTATGGACACGACCACCAGTTTTTCGCGAGGTATGCCCATCTTCTGCGCCCACCATGTCTTGGCTATAGAGCCGAACATCTGCTGCGGAGACCTTGCTGTCGAAGGGATATCGAGCAGATCAGGAAACTGATGCTCGAAGAAATTCACCCACGCCGGGCAGCATGATGTCAAGATAGGAAGCCGCACGCTCCTGTCTCCGTCCAGATATTTAGTAAGCCTGTCCAGTATCTCCGCTCCTTCCTCCATAATGGTAAGGTCCGCCGCGAAGTCAGTATCGAACACATAATCAAACCCCAGTTCACGGAGCGCGGCCACCATCTTGCCGGTCACCAGAGTCCCTGCCGGAAGTCCGAATTCCTCCCCTATCGCCGCCCTTACAGCCGGCGCCGTCTGGACTATCACCACCTTGTCAGGATCGGCAAGATCCTCGACCAGACGGTTGGTATGGTCCCTCTCTGTCAATGCCCCCACCGGGCATACGGCCACGCACTGGCCGCAATAGGTACATTCGCTCTCCGACATCATCTTGTCGAAAGCAGGGGCGATGGTCGTGTTGAACCCTCTGCGTATTGCGCCGAGCGCACCGACGGTCTGCACCTCGTTGCAGACGCTCTCGCACCTGCGGCAGAAAATGCATTTGTCCATATTCCGGACAATCGATGCCGTCACCTCCCTCTTGCGCTGGGAAAGTTCGCCGCCGTTGAAAGGCATTTCCCTGATATTGAAGCGGAGCGCCAGATTCTGCAGCTCGCAGTCCCCGGCCTTCGGACAGGTCAGGCACTCGTTGGGATGGTCGGACAGGATAAGCTCGGCGACTATCTTGCGGGCGTTCATCACCCTCAACGTGCTCGTACGCACCACCATATCCTGGGTACATCTGGTAGCGCAGGCCGGTGCCAGGTTCCTCCTCCCTTCTATCTCCACGACGCAGATGCGGCATGATGCAGGGTTGTTCTTGATGCAGGTTCCCTTCAGGTCGATATGGCACAGGGTCGGGATGTCTATCCCGATTTTCTGCGCGGCCTCAAGTATGGTCGTACCCTCCGGGACGGTCACGAAATGATGGTCTATCTGGAGTGTTATCTGTTTTTCTTCCATTGTTCCGGTGTTTTGGTCAATAATAGATACTAATGAACTGATATTGCCTTGAACTTGCACCGCGCCATGCACATTCCGCATCTGATACATTTGGACGGATTGATGATGTGAGGCTTGCGGACATCTCCCATAATGGCGTCCGCCGGGCAGTTCCTGGCACACAGATGGCAGCCGATACACAGTTTAGGATCAATGCTGTAGGTAAGCAGGGCCTTGCACTGCTTCGCCCGGCACTTGTGGTCGCGGACATGCTCCAGATATTCGTCATAGAAATGGTTCAATGTCGAAAGCACAGGATTCGGGGACGTCTGTCCCAGACCGCACAGGGCAGTGTCCTTTATCACTTTCCCGAGGGTGGACAGAGTCTTGAGATCGTCTTCCGTTCCGCGGCCTTCCGTTATCTTGTTGAGAGTTTCCAGCAGCCGCTTGTTCCCTATCCGGCACGGGGTGCATTTCCCGCACGATTCCTCAACGGTGAAATCCAGATAGAACCTCGCCACCGAAACCATGCAGTCATCTTCGTCCATTACGATCATCCCGCCGGAACCCATCATCGAGCCTTCGGCCAGAAGGTTGTCAAAGTCGATAGGTATATCCAGATGCTTCTCTGTCAGGCATCCTCCGGAAGGGCCTCCGGTCTGGACGGCCTTGAATTTCTTCCCGCCTTTGATTCCTCCGCCGATCTCATAGATGACTTCGCGGAGGGTCGTGCCCATAGGGACTTCTATCAGGCCGACATTGTTGATTTTGCCGGCAAGGGCGAATACCTTGGTTCCTTTGGACTTTTCAGTACCGATGGAAGAGAACCAGTCTGCCCCGCGGGTGAGGATTACGGGAATGTTGGCGAATGTCTCGACATTGTTTACATTGGTCGGCTTCCCGAGATATCCCGATTCGGCCGGGAACGGAGGTTTCATGGTCGGTTCTCCCCTCTTTCCTTCCATCGAATGGATAAGGGCCGTCTCTTCTCCGCATACGAAAGCTCCTGCACCATAACGGATTTCAATATCGAAACAGAATCCCGTCCCGAGGATGTTCTCCCCCAGAAGGCCATATTCCCGGGCCTGTGCGATAGCGGTCTGCAGCCTGTGTATAGCCAGAGGATATTCGGCTCGGATGTACACCAGGCCTTTTGATGAACCTATAGAATAGCCGCAAATGGCCATAGCCTCGACTATCGAATGCGGGTCGCCTTCCATGATGGAACGGTCCATGAATGCCCCCGGGTCACCTTCGTCGGCATTGCAGACAACATATTTGATGTCCGATACGCTTTTCCTGGCAAAGCCCCACTTGACTCCTGTCGGGAATCCTCCGCCTCCGCGGCCACGCAGTCCGGAACGTTTCACTTCGTCTATGACCTCTTCCGGAGTCCTGTTCAGAAGGCTGTCCGCCAGGGCTTTATAACCATCCCTTGCGATGTATTCCTCTATGTTCTCCGGGTCGATGAATCCGCAGTTCCTCAGGGCAACGCGCTTCTGCTTGCGGTAGAAGTCCATATGTTTGGAGTCGCTGACATGCTGCCCGGACTTCGGGTCCAGGTACAGCAGCCTCTCGACTTTGCGCCCGGCTATGATATGTTCATTGACAATCTCCTGCGCGTCTTCAGGCTTTACCTGCGTGTAGAAAGTGTTGTCCGGTATTATCTTGACTACCGGGCCTTTTTCACAGAAGCCGAAACAGCCTGTGGTGACTATGTCGACCCTGTCCGAAAGTCCTTTTTCCTGAATCAGTTCCGAAATTTTTTCGCTGATAGCCTGGCTTGAGGATGCCTTGCAGCCTGTCCCTCCGCATATCAGCACCTGCATGTGCTCTGTCCCGATATCCAGGCCACAGCACCGGCCGTCGGTAGCCTTGTCGCTCTGTTCCCTGAGCTGCAGTTTCTTCGCTGCCCTCTCCCTGACGGTCTTCAGATCCCCGATGGTGAGTATTTTCATATTTCAAAGATTGAGGATTATTGGTTACGGTTAGTATAATTTGCGATTTGTAATCTTTTCAGGCCGGAAACAAAGATATGAAAAGGATATTGAAAATACAATGTTACAATCTTTTATTTTTTCAGGTCGGTACAGAACAACGGGACATACTGTGGCACTCCGCCGGTCCTTCCCGCGCTGCGGGCCCTTTGTCGCGATAATTGATTAATTTTGCCCGGACAAACACTGATGGCCGGACTTGAGGCCAATCAAGACCACTGAACGAAATCGCAAATCGACAATGGAAAGCATAATCGTCAGCCCTGGAAGCAAGGAGGAGAAATACCGCACACTGATTCCGCAGGTCAGGGCTCTGCTGGAAGGAGAGACGGACATGGTGGCCCGCATGGCGAATGCGGCGGCAGCCATACAGGAGACATTCGGGTTCCTGTGGACAGGGTTTTACCGCGTGGTGAAGAAGCCTGGCAGACCGGACAGTAACGTAGAAGCATCGGAACGAACGGATGTAGAAACAGGACAGAAAGACCTCGACAGCCACGAAGAATCTTGTGAACTTATCGTAGGACCGTTCCAGGGACCGGTAGCGTGCTCAAGGATAGCATTCGGGAAAGGAGTATGCGGAAGTGCGTGGAAAGAGGCCCGGACACTTGCCGTACCTGATGTCGAGCTGTTTCCGGGTCACATAAGGTGCAGTTCCGCTGCCCGGTCAGAAATTGTCGTGCCGATGTTCCGGAACATTGGTACGATGGAAAACAGCATCAGTTCGGACACCGGCAACTCACCGGATACCGGTGCCGCCTGCACCCACCGGTCCTGGCAGGACGTAACGGCGGTCCTGGATATAGACAGCGTCAGCCCCGGGACTTTCGACGGGACTGACGCCATATATCTTGAAAAAATATGCGGGATTGTAGGCAACTACCTGCTTCCGTCCGTCTGAGACGGTGTCTTTCTGTGCGCAGCCTTGACTATGAAGAACACGGCAAGGGCTATGAAACACACCAGGATGGAAATCATCTCCACCTTATGGTTCATCGGGTCCACCCAGAACTCCTTCAGCAGCTCATTCCTTGAGAACACCTCGATGAAGGTCCAGAAAATGACCACAGTGGAAATCGCCATACGGATATTGGCTCCCCATGCGCCGAGTTTCAGCTGATACCTGAACATGAAAACTGACCCCACAAGGCAGATGATTGAAAGCGCCAGTGTCACAGGATGGCTGTCCCCAAGAAATACAGGGTCATATACGAACATCAGAGCCAGGTACAGTGTCCACATCATCACGTTCAGTTCGAGGAAAGTGGTGATAGAAGCATGGTGCGACATGGAATGAGGCACAATCTCCTCCCTCCTTCCACGGAACAGCACTTTCTGCAGCCAGTTGAAAGCATGACAGCCCGAACGGGTATTGAAAAGATACAGTACCATGAACATCATCCAGATGCCGAAAGTCGCGGGCATTATCAGATATTCCGGACGGGAACCAGTCAGACTTTTCAGTTGCTCTACCGTCATATCCTTGATATTCACGCCGTTGATAAAAGTCTCATTGGAGACGCCTATGCCATTCAGATATTCGGTAACGGTGGAGACTGTCCCCGACCCTACCAGGTCATAATGCACTCCGTAACGTGCTGCGTAATAAGCGAAAAGGAATTCCACCCAGCCTGTCCAGAACAGCAGGCCACCGAAGAGCCCCCACAGGGTCTGTTTCGTATCCCCTTTGACGAACACCCCGAAAATCACCATCGCAAGTCCGACCGCCCCCATGGCAAACGCCGAATAGTGCAGTACCGTCGCAGACATGGTTGACTCCATTATTTTCATCAGGGCATGTCCCAAAGGCATTGTAAACAACACCAGGAAAAATGAAGCAACGGTTTTCCCCCAATACTTTTTCTGTTCCATATCATCAAATTTTTCAAAAAAACGCCGCTATTTCTCTACCATAATCATAGGATTCTGTTTCTGAATTTTCCGTATTTTCTTGACTGTCAAATTTTTATCATAAACAAGATCCATACCTGACGCAACCTTGAATTCAGGAATCCAATCCTCGATGCCCTCCAGTCCGACAGAAGAGCGGCGGCTGTCAAGGTTTTCCGGATCTTCTACAGGCCAGACATACGCTGTCGTCTGATCTCCGTTGCCTACGGCTATATTCTGTGTCCCATAGATCTGACGTTTGCCTTCTCTCATCAATATCCTGTCCTGCAGAGTGGCCGCATCGCTTGCGCTCATCTTTCCGCTTTCCGCCGCTTCTTCTATAAGAGGGAAATATTTTTTCTGGGCTGCCAGCTCCGCATGGTCGACCACAAGGAAAATCGCGCTGTATGCAGAATCCGAAAGATGGTCCGGAATGCCACAGGAATCCAGGATTGAAAATACGGTTTCCTGATTGGTCCGGTCCTGCGCATCTATCTGCATATTCAATGCTACGACACGCTCCACGTCTCCCCTGCCAAGAGCATCCATGATTTCCACACGCAGTCTCTGGTCATCAGTGCGGATACTGCAGAGAAGGGAATCCAGATTACGTACCGGGAAGCCGTCCTGCACTTCCTGTGCGGAAACACTGCCGCAACAAAGGCATCCTGCCATCACTGCTGCAGCGGAAATGAATCTTTTCATAAAATTCGGAACAATTGGTTTTGAAGCCAAAAATAGGAATTTTTGACAAGACAATAAAAAATTGTCGTACATTCGCTGACTGAATGAAAAACCGGACAGGAAAGATGAAGATAGAAGTGGTCAAAATAGGCGGGAATGTAGTTGAAAACGAGGAACTTCTACAGAATTTCGCCTCTGATTTCACCTCCCTCGGAGGCAACATGATTCTGGTACACGGAGGAGGAGTGATGGCAAGCGGCCTTCAGAAAAGGCTCGGAATAGAGCCTGTAATGATAGCAGGGAGAAGAGTCACCGATGCCCGGACGCTCGAAATAGTGACGATGGTATATGCAGGATGGTGCAACAAACATGTCACAGCCACCCTACAGAAATACGGCTGCAATGCTCTGGGGCTTTGCGGCGCGGACGGGAAAGCCATACTGGCTGCCAGGAGACCTCCGGTCAAAGTAGCCTTAACCGGAGAGGCGGAAATCCGGGAGGTAGACTACGGATTTGCAGGTGACATATCCCCTGAAGGGGTGAACGTGCCTCTGTTTGAATCGTTCCTGAACCGGAAGATAATGCCTGTATTGTGTGCCATAACGTACGACGGAAACGGCAATCTTCTGAATACCAATGCCGACAGCGTCGCATCTGCTGTCGCAGAAGCCCTTGCCGGTGCAGGCCATGAAACCGTACTTACATATTGCTTCGAAAAGAAAGGCGTACTCGAAGACAAGAATGACCCTGACAGTGTCATCCCGGAAATCACACCTGAATATTATGAGACCCTCAAATCCGAAGGACGCGTCGCGGACGGGATGATACCCAAACTCGACAACGCTTTCAAGGCACTCGCAAACGGAGTGTCAAAAGTAGTGATCAGGAGTGCAACGGATCTGGGGAACCCGACCGGAACCTCCATCATCATGTCCACAGGGAACAACATTCCGGACCGGACGGCAGGACTTTCCGGATCCGATCAGGAAAGCGGAAAATCCGTAACAGCATGAGAGCCAAACGATGGACCAGACGAAAAAATACATACATGAATCTGTCCGGCTGCTGAAGGAAATGATAGCCATACCTTCTCTTTCATTCCATGAAGACGAGGTATGCAGCCATATATGCTCCTTTCTGGACAGTTGCGGAATCATACATTACAGGGAAAAGAACAATATAATCGCACTGAACAGGCATTTTGACCCGACTCATAAAAGCCTGATGCTCAATGCTCACATCGATACCGTTCCGCCTGGAACGGAATACTCGTTCGACCCGTACGAGCCTGATTACAGTGCGGCAGCCGAAACAATCCCTGCAGATCCGGCAAAAAAGGGTGCCGTATCGCATGAATACCCGGAAACGGGCCACGGTTTCATCTGCGGTCTGGGCAGCAACGATGACGGAGCCTCAGTTGTCTCGATGATTGCGGCATTCCGGCATTTCTATGACGAGCGGCTTCCTGTCAACCTCATACTTGTACTGTCATCCGAAGAAGAACGGTCCGGAAAAAACGGAATGGACCGGATATGGCTCAGATTCCCGACGATAATCGCAGAAGCATTCCATCTTATGACACCGGCCGGCAATCCGGAATTCTACATTCACGAAGGCCGGAGCGAAAGTTGCAGATATCCTCAGTGGGCGATAGTCGGAGAGCCTACAGGAATGGCTGCGGCGACTTCCGAACGCGGTCTTCTGGTAATTGACGCAGTGGCAGAAGGAGTCAGCGGACACGCCGCAAGGAACGAAGGGATCAATGCGATAGACATCGCCGTAGACGACATAACAAAGCTGCATGGCCATGTTTTCCATAAAGTATCCACGTCAATGGGCCAAGTAAATATGAATGTAACGCAGATAAATGCCGGCTCGGCACACAATGTCATCCCTGACAGATGCGAATTCGTCATAGACATCCGGCCTACGGAAAGATACTCCAACAAAGAAATCCTCAACGAACTGCAGTCTATATGCAAAAGCCGCCTGACAGCGAGGAACCTCCATAACAGATCTTCTGCCACTCCGGCAAAATCCCCTCTTTTGGAATGTATCAAATCTATGGGTATCAGCACATTCTCATCACCGACCACATCCGACTGGATGCGGATCAACTGTGAGGCAATAAAAATGGGGCCGGGAGATTCCCGCAGATCCCACAAAAAGGATGAATTCGTGTATATCAGCGAAATAGAGAATGCCGTTGGCACATATATTGAATTTATTAAAAGATTTTGCAACAATTATTAATAAGGAAAACCATGATAAAAAATATCGCACTTGTCGCCCATGACGCCAGAAAAGCAGAATTGGTCGACTGGGTAAGATTCAATGCGGGCTCGCTCGAGTATTGTACTTTATATTGCACAGGAACGACCGGACGTCTTATCGGAGAAGCATTGTCCGATGTTCTCGGGGAAAGGAAACCGGAAGTCCACTGCCTGCTGAGCGGTCCGCTCGGCGGAGATGCGCAGATAGGAGCCATGATCGCAGAAGGGAAAGTGGACATGCTCGTCTTCTTCTGCGACAACCTCATCATGCAGGGACATCAGAACGATGTAATGAGTCTTGTGCGTCTGGCATCGCTTTACAATGTACCTTTTGCCACGAACAGAAGCACGGCGGATTTCATCATATCCTCCCCGCTTTACAAAAGCGACACTTATGAGAGGATCATACCTAAGGCTATAGAAAATTACAAGAACAGGAAACTCTAATGGCGGAAACACTCTGGAACAAAGGGAAGGAAGCCACACAGATGGTGGAAGACTTCACTGTCGGAAATGACAGGATACTCGACATGAGACTTGCTGAATATGATGTGCAAGGCTCTATGGCCCATATAAAAATGCTGGAAAGCATCGGACTGCTCTCGGCGGATGAACTTGAAAGGCTGACCGCAGGCCTGGAGCAGATTCTCGGTGAAATAAAAGAAGGGAACTTTGCCCTGGAAGACTCTGTAGAGGATATACATTCCCAGGTCGAACTGCTGCTTACGCGCAGACTCGGTGAAATAGGAAAGAAAATACATTCAGGACGCTCGCGCAATGACCAGGTGCTGGTCGATATCAAACTGTTCCTCAAGGATGAAATACTCAAACTGAAAGACCGGGTCCTGCTGCTTTTCGACATTCTCCAGGAACTGAGCGAAAAATACAGGGACGTGCTGCTGCCCGGATATACGCACGGTCAGGTAGCCATGCCGTCTTCTTTCGGACTGTGGTTCGGGGCCTACGCGGAAAGCCTTGCGGATGACATGTACATGCTCCGCGGAGCATACAATGTTGCAGACCAGAATCCGCTCGGATCTGCCGCCGGATATGGAAGCTCTTTCCCTCTTGACAGGAAAATGACCACGGAACTGCTCGGATTCGGATCAATGGAATACAACTCGGTCGCCGCCCAGCTGAGCAGGGGAAAAAGCGAACGTGCAGTCGCTTCAGCGATAGGAGCCATAGCTCTGACCCTTAACAAATTCGCCTCTGACTGCTGCATGTACATGTGCCCTAATTACGGTTTCATCTCATTCCCTGATGAACTTACGACCGGCTCCAGCATCATGCCGCACAAAAAGAACCCGGACGTCTGGGAAATAATGAGGGGCAACTGCAACCGGATCATGAATGCAGAGACGGAAATCACGATGCTTTGCAGCAATATGCCGCACGGCTATCACCGGGACTTCCAGCTTCTTAAAGACATTCTTTTCCCGAAACTCGAGCTGATGCACAAATGCCTCGCCATGGCCTACTACATGCTCTGCAACATCCGGATAAATGAAAACACCCTGGAAAATCACATATACGACTATCTGTTTACTGTCGAGGAAGTGAACAGAAGGGTACTTTCAGGAACACCGTTCAGGGATGCATACAAGGCTGTCGGGATTGAAGTAAACAACGGCACCTTCAGATACGGCAACGGAAAGAATCCGGAAAAAGCCGGGGATCTGCGCCATACCCATATCGGCAGCATAGGCAATCTCGCTACGGAAAGCATCCGCGAAAAAATGGAAGAGGCTTCAAGGTTCTGACCCTGAAGCCTCTTTTCTATTTCTTCATCGCCCTTGCTTCGAGGACATTATCCGCAAAAGCCATTACCGCTATATCGTGGTCCTCGACTTCGGAACCGAGCCAGACAGCATTGCCGTCCTTGTCCACGCTTTTGAGACAGAAGCCCACACTTAATTCCACACAGCCGGGACCGTCCACCATAATATGCTGATAAGCAGACTTAGACCATTCAGGCGATGAGGCTATTACACGTCTGACCTCCTGAGAGAAGATGTCATCCGGAGATTCCTTTATGACAATATCTCCGACAGTGCCGTCGCTTTTTATCTTGAATGAAGCCCGGACTGTACCATATTTCCCGGCAGATTTGGCCTCTTGAGAATATACAAGTACGGTATTGGCCCATTTGATGAAATCCTTCCTGTCAGAGAGCCTGGTTGACATCAGGTGTATTTCCCCGTTCTCGTCCACGTAGCCGTCGACCAGTTTGTTTTTCTGTAAATCTTCTGAAGTGGCTTTCTTTCCGTCAATATAGATATCCGGGACCTTTTCGGCATCATCATCTCCATTGCCGCTAAGCTTAAATATTACCGGAAAAGTATACGACACCCTGACAGGCTTCCCTTCTATCATTCCAGGCGCCCAGTCGGGAGACATTGAAACGACTCTGACAGCTTCAGCATCAAGAAGTCTGTTTACACCATGAAGAATCTTGACATCACTGACCGAGCCGTCCGTATTGACTGTAAATTTCAGGGTGACACGGCCCTGGATCTTTGCGGATTTCGCCTCCTCCGGATATACGAGATGCTCACACACCCATCTGGAGAAATCATTTGCATCTCCTCC
This sequence comes from Candidatus Cryptobacteroides avicola, assembly GCA_017695115.1. Classification (GTDB taxonomy): domain Bacteria; phylum Bacteroidota; class Bacteroidia; order Bacteroidales; family UBA932; genus Cryptobacteroides; species Cryptobacteroides avicola. Next base: position 27,392 of record JADILV010000031.1, read on the forward strand.
CATAAACGAAGGCTTGACTTCCACGAACTGGAAAGGGACAGGGTCATCATCCTCCTGCACGGCAGGAGCAGAACTCCGGACTACAGGAATGGCATCATCGGAAATTTGCACCGAAGTTTGCAGCTGTGAAGAGATTTCGGTTTCCGCCGGAATTTCATTAACTTTGTCTGACGGTGCAGGACGGCTTGCGGAAAAGACGAAAAGCAGGCATGCAAGCACCGGGAGCAGCGCAAGCGACTTCGCATACGCGCTCTTTGAGGTCTGATTCTGTAACATCATGGTAATACGGTTTTTAAGGTTACTGTGATTAAAGCTGTTGGCAATGCTGTGGTAGGCCGAGCCAGCAGCTTTTCTTATTAGCAATGTCTGATATTCACGCGCATCGGCTCCGCTCCTGAGCACAGTCCTGTCTGCGCTGTACTCATGTATCTGACGAAGGGAATACTGTATGAGCCAGGATGCGGGATTGAACCAGAGGAGGCATGTAAAAAGTTCGGTAAGAATGACATCCCACGAGTGCCCGTGGCTGATATGTCCCATTTCATGGAGGATGATATCCTTTCCGTCGTTTTCCATATCCTGACGGTTTATGACGATACTGCGCATCCAGCTGTAAGGCCCCGTACTGCTGTCATCCGTCACATAAAGACGAACCTCCCTGCCGCATCCGCTTTCTTCAGCACAGCGGCGGAGAACACTGTCGTATTCATGTGTCCGGGGAGTCCGTTTAATCCTGACATACAGTCTGATAAAAGATACTGCGTACACCATGAAGACAATGGCCGCACCTGCGATATAAACGTATCCCGATACGGCGAGCCAGTCCACGGCTGCATGCGTCTCTTCCGGCAGTAACATTTCCGGCTCGCCCCCGGACATGACTATATTCATACTTTCAGCAGCCTCCACCTTTTCAGGAAACAGGTAAGGTACAGGCACATATATGAACGGAAGAACCAGAGAGAAGACAATCGCCCCGACCCACAGCCCCCTTATATACTCATGCTGCGTCTCCCTCTCCATGAGTATCCTGATGAACAGATAGAAAAGTATCGCAGACACGGATACTTTCAGAAGATATGCAAGCATCGCCTCCATGACCCTACTCCCCTTTTTCTACCATATCCAGAAGTTTGCGCAGCTCGTCAGCCGACAGTTCCTCGCTCTTGACCAGGGCAGACACCGCATTGAAAGGAGATGAATCAAAATATTTCATGATTACGCTCCGGAGCGACTCTTTCCTGTACTCTTCCCTCTTGATGACAGCGAAATAACGGTAAGTCTTCCCGTAACTCCTGTGCGAAAGGAAACCTTTTTCCTCCAGAGAGCGCACAATAGTTGAAAGAGTATTGAAATGAGGCTTCGGCTCCCTATAATGGTCCAGAAGTTCCCTGACGAACATCGGCCCGTTGCTCCAGAAAAGGTCCATGATTTCCTCTTCCTTGACAGTCAGTCCTATAGCTTTGTTACGTCCCATATCATCTATACAATTCAGATTTACGATGACAAATATAACTATTTTTTATAGTTATACAACTATTTTAATAAATTTTATAACGTCATTATTTAGTCTGAGGATCGGGCACAACGGACAACGATAAAAACATCAACTTTTAGAGAAAGACAGGATAATATGCGTATCTTTACGCGATTATGGAAAATTCAATAAAGGAACAGCTCATACAGTGGGCTGAAGAATACAACGACCCGAAATATTTCCAGGAAGACCCGATCGCCTTCCCGACAAAAATGGCTGCGAAATACCATAAAGGAGAGTGTTCGCTGGCCGATGTGGAAATCACGGCTCTCATAGCGGCGCATCTCGCATGGGGCAGAAGGGCCATGATAGTAAGGGACTGTACACGAGCCCTGGATGAAATGAACTGGCAACCTTACGATTATGTAATGGCCGGCGACTATCGCGATGAAAATGCAAGCCTGCACAGGACGGTGAAATGGAGCGAATTCGCATCTATCTGCAGAAATCTGAAAACCGTGTATTCGGAAACCTGCAGCATTGAAGGATTCACCAACGGAGAAATCCGCTGCAGGATCTACGGACGCAAGGAAGACCCGAAAGCCCCGGACAAGAAAATCAACATGATGCGCAGATGGATGGTACGTGATGACGGGAAAGTGGATCTGGGACTGTGGAAAAACACAGACAAAAAGGACCTGCTCATTCCTCTGGACATACACGTCTACGATGAAGCAGCAGCTCTTGGACTCACGTCGCGGAAACAGAAGGACATTGTGACCGTACGGGAGATTACGGATGCTTTCAAGGAGATATTTCCGGACGACCCGTGCAAAGGAGACTTTTCGCTTTTCGGGTACGGTGTTACGCACGGCAGATAGAAAAAGAAAGGAAGCCTCCGGCTAAAGGACAAAACGGGAAAGGACACTGTCCAGAATGACAAAACAACCAATTTACCATGCCCAAACTATATATAATATCAGGATGCAACGGTGCCGGAAAGACCACCGCATCGTATACGCTGCTTCCGGAAATGCTGGAATGCAGCCAGTTCGTGAATTCCGATGAATTCGCAAAAGGACTGTCTCCGTTCAATCCGGAACAGGCATCTATACAGGCAAGCCGGTATATGCTGTTGAAAATCAGATACCTTTTCGCAAGAAAAGAAGATTTCGGGATAGAAACCACGTTGGCCACAAGAACTCTTCTGAAAATGGTATCCATGGCCCAGAAAGAAGGCTATACCGTGACCCTCATGTATTTCTGGCTCAACTCTCCGGACCTTGCTGTAGCCAGAGTAAAGGCCCGGGTCGCCGCAGGAGGGCACAATATTCCGGAAGAGACCGTCCGCAGAAGATACCGCGTGGGAGTCAGCTATTTCTTCAAGGATTATATGCCGCTGTGCGACCGCTGGATACTTGCAGACAACTCCAAAGTACCTTTCAGGGTCATTGCCGAAGGCAGCAAAAACGACATCATCAATATAAAGGACAAGGAAACATACGAAAAGATACGCAAAAGCGCATACGAAACAGAAGAATGGACAAGCAACATTTTCTAGATACATTCAGGGTCACCGTTCCACAGATGGAGCAGCTCACGAAGACAGCATTGAAAAACGGCGGTGACTGGTCTGACCTGTATTTCGAGAGCACAATTTACGGAGACCTGCTGCTGAAAGACGGAGAGGTGACCTCAGGAGGCTGCCACACTGACTTCGGAGTGGGAATCAGGGTCCTCAGCGGAGAAAGGACAGGATACGCATATTCCGAGAATACAGCCATGAAAGACATGGAAGCCGCGGCAAAGGCAGCTTCGCTTATTGCATCCGGAGATACAGGGAACCGCTGCAACAGACACATGACAGTCCGGGCCGGAACTTGCGGCAGGGCCATCGGCAGCGACCTGCTGTATCCGGAATCTTCCGCATGGGAAAACGTCAGAGCATCCGAACTCCTTCCGTTTCTGGAGAAACTGCAGCAGAAGATAACAGGCTCGGACAGCAGGATCGTAAAAGTCATTGCAAGACTTTCATATTCGCATAGCCTGATCATGATGTTCAACTCCGAAGGGGAACTCACCTGCGACTCACGCCCCATGGGCAGCGTCACGGCATCCGTAATATTCAGCAACGGCAGCAGGACAGAAAACAAGACTGCATCCAGAAGTTTCCGCTCCGGAGCAGAACTGCTTACCGGGCAGATCCTCGAAGAGATTGCCGCAGAAGCCGTAAGCGGTATCGATGCAAGATTCGAAGCACGGAGGCCCAAAGGAGGACGCATGCCTGTGGTCATGGGAGCAGGGGCATCGGGAATACTCCTTCATGAAGCCATGGGACACGCGTTCGAAGCCGATTTCAACAGGAAAGGCCAGTCAGTATTTTCAGACAGGATGGGACAGAAAATCTGTGATTCCTCAATCAGCATCGTAGATGACGGGACAATCAGGGCAAACCGGGGAGCCTGCTCATACGATGACGAAGGCATACCCGGCCAAAAGACATATATGGTCAGGGAGGGTATCCTCAACTCCTACCTGCACGACCGCATCAGCGCCGGATGGTACGGAGTCTCCCCTACCGGCAACGGAAGAAGGGAATCATTCAGATACAACCCCGTTCCGCGCATGAGAGCCACCTACATGGAAAGCGGCACGGCTTCACCTTCCGACATCATAGCGTCTGTAAAAAAAGGAATCTACGTAGATGAATTTTCCAACGGACAAGTGAAAATCGGAGAAGGAGACTTCACATTCTATGTCAAAAGCGGATATATGATAGAAAACGGGAGGCTTTCAACCCCGATCAAGGACATCAACATAATAGGCAACGGCCCCCAGGCACTGGCTGACATAATGTGCGTAGGCAATGACCTGAAAATAGACAACGGGACATGGACCTGCGGAAAGGAACAGAGCGTTCCTGTTTCCTGCGGAATACCGACAGTCCTGGTAAAAAGCCTGACAGTAGGAGGAGAATGACAATGACAGAAAACAATGGAATACAGAATGCCGGCGAACGGATGTCCGGCCCCATAACGGCAGCGGAGATAGAAACAGCACGGTTCTGCATCACTTACGGAATGTCGGCAGGAGCTTCGCAGATGAGGGTTTCACTGAGCAAAAGCATTCTCGACAGTTTCACGGTGCTCAACGGCAGACTGGACAAGGTCATGCACTCGGCAGACAGATCACTTTTCCTTTATATATTCGCCGACGGCAAATACGGGACATTTTCAACTAACGATTTTTCTGAAACAAGACTGAAAGAATTCATATCCAAGGCATTGGACACGGTAAAGATGCTGGCCCCGGACCAATGCAGGAGACTGCCGGCAAAAGAAAGGAAAACGACTGAAGCCGTCACCGGACAGGAGCTGCACCTGTTCGATCCCGGATACTTGAGTCTGACGCCAGAAGCAAAGCTGCAGAAAGCCATGAATTCATCCATTTTCAAGTCATTGGAACCAGACAGCCGGTATACCGTGATTTCCGAAGAATGCGAATACTCGGATTCCGTGGATGACAACTGCGTACTGGACTCCGAAGGATTCATGGGAAGACATACGGAGACGTCATTTGCTATATGCTCGGAAATGACTGTACAGGATGCTTCAGGCAGGAAAACGAGCGGATACTGGTGGGACTCGTCACCTTTCTGCAATACACTGGCCATAGACGGCTGCTCAATGACTGCCCTATCCAAAGCCATAGAAAAAATCGGCCCCAAGCGGCACCGTGGCGGGACTTTCCGCATGGTAGTGGACAGAAGTGTCAGCTCCAGACTCGTCTCACCGCTCCTGTCCGCACTCAACGGAGCAGCCATCCAGCAGAAAAATTCATTCCTTGACGGCAGTCTCGGGAAAAATATATTTTCAGAGCGGCTTACGATAACCGATCTCGCCACGACATCCGGCAAGCCCGGGGCAAGGCTTTTCGATACAGAAGGCACGGCTACCTCCGACAGGCCCGTAATAAAGAACGGTGTCGTCAGCATGTACTTCATCAACACTTATATAGCGGAAAAAACAGGGCTTTCCCCGACCATTGAAGGAATCTCAAGGCCGGTTGTCGCGCCATTCTTTCCGGGAAGCATGTCCGAGGGAGATGCCGACAGTTGCTTATCAGAAGAATTTGAAATAAATTTGCCACGCATTTTAAAACTGTGCGGCAGCGGAATCTATGTGACGGGGTTCAATGGAGGCAACTGCAACCCTACGACAGGTGATTTCTCCTACGGGGTTGAAGGTTTCGCCTTCAGGGACGGGAAAATAACGCACCCGATACGCGAGATGGTCGTAACCGGGAACATGATAACACTGTGGAACGGCATTCTGGCTGCGGGAACGGACGCAAGACCATGCACGAGATGGCAGATTCCCACCCTGGCTTTCAATGCAGCGGATTTCTCGGCCTGACCGCCATGTCATTCCGGGCGGAGCCGGGAAACTGCAGGAAAACAGAAACGACAAATTGCATTATATACCATGAAAATCGGACAGAATTCAGTAGTAGAGCTCTACTATGAGCTTACAGTAGACGGAGAAGTTGCGGACAGGACTACAAAAGAAAGGCCGCTGGACTATATACACGGAACAGGAACCCTTCTTCCTAAATTCGAGGCCAACATCGAAGGCCTTGAACCGGGAGCGAAATTCTCTTTTACACTCACGCCTGAAGAAGGATACGGGGAAGTGGATCCGGACAGGATCATCGACCTTCCGAAACAGGCTTTCGAAGTCAACGGAGTCATCCAGGAAAGCCTGCTCGTTCCAGGAGCCACAATCCCCATGCTTAACGGGAGAGGCGGCGTGGTCCCTGGAAAAATCCTCGAAGTGAACGAAAATTCAGTCAAGATGGACCTGAACTCCCCTATGGCCGGCAAGACTCTCAATTTTTCAGGAGAAATACTTACCGTACGCGAAGCCTCAGAAAAAGAACTGCATGACGGCCTGCATGGAGAAAACGTACATTCCTGCTGCTGCGGAGGACACGGAGAAGGGCATGAGGATGGAGGATGTTGCGGCGGTGGACACCATGAAGGGGGATGCGGGCATCATGAACATGGCGAAGGATGCTGCGGCGGACACGGAGAAGGACATGAAGGCGGCTATTGTGGAGGGCACCACGGCGAAGGAGAAGGCTGCGGACACCATGGAGGACATGGAGAAGGATGCTGTCATAAAGAATAACGGATCCTGCAATGTGGCTTCTGCTCGCATTCATCTCTGCGGCCCTTCTCGGACTGTATGATACATCGAAAAAGACAGCACTGAAAGACAACGCGGTACTTCCAGTGCTGTTTCTCAATACCCTTTTCACGACACTCATATTCTCCCCGTTCATATTGGACGGTGTCCTCGGAACAGGCTGGTTTACAGGAACATTCCTGGACAACGACCCGTTCGCCGGACATCCGGAAACATCGGGTGCACGGAACCATTCCCTGCTCCACGCACATTTACTGATAGTCATAAAATCCGTCATTGTACTGTCATCCTGGGTGTTCGGATATTTCGGCATGAAACATCTTCCTCTGACGATAGTCGGACCTATCAATGCCACCAGACCCGTGCTTGTCCTCATCGGAGCGCTGCTCATTTTCGGAGAGAGGCTTAACGCATACCAGTGGACCGGCGTTTTGCTGTCGCTTGTCTCCATTTTCCTGCTCAGCCGCTCCAGCAAAAAAGAGCATGTGGATTTCAGGCATGACAAATGGATCTGGTGCATAGCTGCCGCCGCCATCATAGGAGCCGTCAGCGGGCTGTACGACAAATATATACTGGGACAACTCGGTCCGATGTTCGTACAGAGCTGGTACAACCTCTACCAGTTGGTGATGATGGGGACGGTATGCATTGTCCTATGGTACCCGAACAGGAGAAAGACCACTCCGTTCAGATGGAGCTGGGCGATTCCCCTTATATCCATCTTCCTTTCCCTTGCCGATTTCGTCTATTTCACTGCACTGAACCAGCCGGATTCCATGATTTCCGTAGTATCTCTGATCCGCAGAGGGTCAGTCGTCGTTTCATTTGCCTGCGGCGTACTGATTTTCCATGAAAAGAACCTTAAGGCCAAGGCCATGGACCTGCTTCTGATCATACTCGGAATGATTTTCATCTGGATAGGATCTAAATAATATATTTTCTATACCTTTGCAGCGCATGAAGACAGCCGTGGTCATATTGAACTGGAACGGGGAGAAGTTCCTGAAAAGATTCCTTCCCGCCCTGCTGGCTTCCGTATCCGGACGGGATGCGGAAGTCATAGTCGCCGACAATGCCTCGACCGACGGCTCCATGAAGCTGATGCTCTACGACTTTCCGAAAGTCAGGACAATAAGGCTGAACAGGAACTACGGCTTCACCGGCGGATACAACCGGGCCCTGTTCCAGATCGAGGCAGATTACCATGTCCTGATAAATTCGGATATAGAGGTTCCGGAAAACTGGCTTGACCCTCTTGTAGAATGGATGGACACTCATCCTGAATGCGGGGCATGTGCGCCCAAAATGCACTCATACCACGACAGGGACCGTTTCGAATATGCCGGTGCCGCAGGAGGATATATAGACAGATACGGATACCCGTTCTGCAGAGGGCGTATTATGGGAAAGACAGAAAAAGACCGGGGTCAATATGACATCCCTGAACCGGTATTCTGGGCAAGCGGTGCCTGTCTCATGGTAAGGTCATGGCTTTTCAGGGAACTCGGAGGATTCGACGAACGGTTTTTCGCCCATCAGGAGGAAATCGATCTCTGCTGGAGGATACAGTTGGCAGGATACAGAATTGCAACTGTCCCATGGTCAACTGTCTACCATGTTGGAGGAGGGACGCTGCCAAACAATTCGCCACGGAAGCTGTACCTTAACTTCAGAAACAACCTGCTGATGCTCCAGAACAATCTGGCTGCAACATACGGACTTGATTTTTACCGCGCCCTCCCCGCTTCCAATGAAGCGGCGGAAAAAGGCATCCGTAAAGCGGCGGCGACAATACGCATGAGAATGGTGTTGGACGGGTGTGCTGCGGTCATCTACCTGTTGACATTCAGGTTCAGGTACTTCATGGCCGTAATCCGGGCACATAAAGATTTCAGGAAAATCGGGAGAAAGCCTGATGCAGGACAGACTGCCCGGTACATTGCAGAAAATGCCGGCAGAGTCACTGTCTGCGGATTCTACAGGAAATGGATGGTCCCGCGGGCGGTTTTAGGTCTTCCTGTAAAGGTGTCATCCGAGTGATTCAGAAAGACTTTTTAACAGACAGCAATAAATTACATAAAACAACGGCAGAATATGAAGATCATAATTGCAGGAGCAGGTGAAGTCGGTTCCCATCTGGCAAAAATGCTCAGTAACGAAGCCAATGACCTGACTATAATAGACAGCGATCAGGGCAGGCTTGATGCCCTGTCCGAGAACACGGATGTCGTTACTGTCACCGGCAATCCTTCTTCCATCAGTGTCCTCAAGGAGGCCGGAGTGGAAGACGCGGATCTTTTCATCGCGGTCAACCCGTCCACTTCACAGGATGTGAATATAGTCAGTGCCATGCTGGCAAAGAAACTCGGCAGCAAGAAAGCCACTGCCCGCGTGAACTATGAAGAATATCTGTCATACGAGAACAAATACCTGTTCACGGAAATCGGTATCGACCTGCTTTTTTATCCCGAAAAAATAGCCGCAGGCGAAATCGTGGACCTGCTCAAGAGGACGGCTTCATCAGAATCAATGGATTTCGCCAGAGGAAAGCTCCAGATGGCCGTGTTCAAGCTTGAAGAGGACTCCCCTATGATTGACATGAGGCTTATCGACTTCGTCGGGGTGGCCACATCAGCCGACCTGCCGTTCAGGGTAGTGGCCATAGCAAGGAACAGTGAGACGATAATCCCGAGCGTCGACACCAAATTCAAATATCACGATCTGGTGTTCATAATGTCCAAGAGAGAAGGTATCGACCAGATCATGAAATACATAGGCAAGAGCAATATTGAGGTGGACAAGCTCATGATCCTGGGAGGCGGGCCTATCGGCGAGATGGTGGCACGCCAGCTCACAAGACAGGTAGACTCCATTAAAATAATAGAATTGAAAAAAGACAGGTGCGTGGAACTGTCGGAAAAACTGGGCAGCAGCGTAACCGTAGTGAACGGGGACGGAAGGAATTCGGACATGCTTCTTGAAGAGGGCATAAAGAACTACGATGCTTTTGTAGCAGTGACCAGCAATACGGAGACCAATATCCTTGCGTGCGTGGCGGCCAAGAAACTAGGAGTCAGCAGGACAATAGCCGAAGTAGAGAACATTGAATACATAAGGCTCGCCGAAGAAATGGGTGTCGATGCCGTCATCAACAAGAAACTCATCACCGCCGGACGTATCTTCAAGTTCACATTGAGCAGCAAAGTCCGCTTCATCAAGTACATGAGCGGAACGAATGCAGAAGTGCTGGAGTATATCGTAGCCCCTGAAAGCTGGATTACCAAAGGAAAACTCAAGGATATCGGATTCCCAAAGAACGCCATTATCGGAGGCGTAATACGCGGAAACGAAGCATTCATCGCAGTCGGCGATACAGAAATCAAGGCCTATGACCGTGTCGCAGTATTTGCCCTGCCTCAGACAGTCAAGGAAGTGGACAAATTTTTCAGATAAGGTATAAACCGGCCGAGATAACGGGACTTTTCTCTGTAATTGAATAAATTTGTAATTTTGGACAAATTAACGAACAATCATATCCGATATGGGAAAGTTATATCCGGTAGGCATACAGAATTTTGAGAGTCTCCGCAGAGACGGTTATTTTTATGTGGACAAGACGGCAAAGATATATGAGCTGGCAAAGACAGGCCGCTACTATTTTCTTAGCCGGCCGCGAAGGTTCGGTAAGAGTCTTATGATCAGCACTCTGGAGGCTTATTTCCAGGGGAAGAAGGAGCTCTTTGAAGGACTGGCAATAGAGGGGCTGGAAAAGGAGTGGAAAGAGTATCCGATTCTGCACCTGGATCTGAATGCCCGGAAATATGACTCCGCAGAATCCCTGGACCAGGAACTGGACAAGCATCTGGAGCAGTGGGAGAAGATTTACGGCAGCGACTATTCCGACAGGGCTCCCGAAGAAAGATTCTACCATATTATACGTATGGCGTATGAGCAGACTGGGGAACGTGTTGTCATACTTGTAGACGAGTACGACAAACCCATGCTCCAGACTATCAGTAATCCTGACCTGCAGGAGCAATACCGCAATACACTCAAGCCGTTCTATGGTGTAATGAAGTCAATGGACGGATATATCAAGTTCGCTCTCCTGACAGGAGTGACGAAGTTCGGCAAGGTAAGCGTGTTCAGCGACCTGAACAACCTCATGGACCTATCCCGGGACCTCCGCTATTTCGACATATGCGGAATCAGCGAAGAAGAACTTCTCCGGAACTTCTCCGATGACATCCAGGAACTTGCCGCCGCCAACGGGCAGACTTTCGAACAGGCCTGCGCCCGGCTCAAAGAGGACTACGACGGTTACCACTTCTGTCCGGATTCCCCGGGAATGTACAATCCGTTCAGCATCCTCAACACTTTCGCCAAGAAGACCTATGGCAGCTACTGGTTCGAGACCGGCACTCCGACCTACCTGGTAGAACTTCTCAAAAAGAGCGACTACGACCTTGAAGAGGTGTCACATGTAGAGACAGACGCCAATATCCTGGACAGCATATTCACGGATGACAACCCGATACCTGTCATCTACCAGAGCGGCTATCTGACAATAAAGGGATACGACAAAAGATTTGGAATATATACATTAGGGTTTCCGAACAGGGAGGTAGAGGAAGGCTTCATGAATTTCCTGCTTCCGTTTTATGCCAATGTCAACAAGACCAGCTCCCCGTTCGAGATAAAGAAATTTGTCACGGATGTCGAATCCGGTGACATCGACGGGTTCATGGAGCGACTTCAGTCGTTCCTGGCGGACTGCCCTTACGAGCTGGCGAAGGACATCGAGCTACATTACCAGAACGTCCTTTTCATAGTGTTCTGTCTGGCGGGCCTGTACACTAAAGTAGAGTACCATACATCGCGCGGCAGGATAGACCTTGTACTGCAGACCGACAGCTATGTGTATGTGATGGAGTTCAAGCTGGACGGGAGCGCGGAGCAAGCCCTGCAGCAGATTGAAGACAAGCAGTACGCCCTTCCGTTCGCAAAGGACAGCCGCAAAGTCTACAGCATAGGTGTCAACTTCAGCAGCGAGACCCGGAACATAGACAAGTGGATTGTAAAATAACGATGAAAAACATAATTTTCACTATAGCGGCGTCAACGCCTTTGTTCGTGCTCCTCCGGAACTTTTTATAATTTAGAGTATTCCTAATCGGAATATGAGGACGACTCAAAAGGGTACTTTCTTCGTTACGCTTGAAATTCCTCCTTTTGGGCCGTCCCCATACAAAAGCTCTCTATCTTACCTTGAACGCAAAGATTATCGCTTCCTCGAAAGTCTCTCCGGGACGGAGGACCGTGTCAGGATAGTCCGGGTGGTTCGGGGAGTCCGGGAAATGCTGGCACTCGATGGCTACGCCGTCATAGTCGTTGTAGCTGCGTCCGCATTTGCCTGCCGGGCATCCGGCAAGCCAGTTGCCTGTGTATACCTGCACTCCTGGCTGCGTAGTGATGACTTCAAGAAGACGGCCGCTCTCCGGAGAGTACAGCTCGGCAGCTGTCTGAAGCTGCCCGGGCTCTGCACCGTCGATTACCCAGCAGTTGTCATACCCCTTGCCATATTTCAATGCAGGAAAATCGGCGTTTATATCGCGGCCGAGAGGTTTCGCAGTCACGAAATCCATCGGTGTCCCGGCCACCGGCTCGCTCTCCCCTGCCGGAATAAGAGAATCATCTGTAGGAAGATATTCCGAAGCGTTCAGGCGGAGTTCATGGTCCAGGACACTTCCGCTTCCCTCTCCGTTGAGGTTGAAATAGGCGTGGTTGGTAAGGTTGACTACCGTAGGGGCATCGGATTCGGCAGTAAGTGTAAGCCTCAGCTCGTTTTCTTCGCTCCACTCATATCGGGCAACAGCTTTCAAAGCTCCGGGATATCCCATCTCCCCGTCCTGGGAATAATACATGAATTCCACCCCGTCCTCATGTATACGGCTGTCCCACACCTGGTTCTGGAACCCCTGCGGGCCTCCGTGCAGATGGTTCGGACCGTTGTTCACCGGCAGGGTGTATTCTTTCCCGTCAAGAGTAAAATGACCTTTGGCAATCCTGTTGGCATATCTTCCCGGTACTTTTCCCGCACATGGCCCGTCATTGAAATAACTGAGCGGATCAGGGTAGCCGAGAGCTACATCGGCCAGTTTCCCGTCCCGGTCCGGTACGGCCACAGCCACGATTCCGGCACCGACGCTTGAAAGCTGCACGTATGCTCCGCTGCTGTTTTTCAATGTATAACGGTAAATTTCCTTTCCACAAGGGGACTTTCCCCAGAGTTCTTTTTCTATGTTCATGGTTATCAGTATTTATTGTATTAAAACAGAATTTTAAAGATAATTATTTTCCGGCATATTCGTCATACCGGCTTGCAGTTTATCCTGGATTTTCAACCTCCTCAGTCTATTTTATGCAGTTCTGCAAATATCCTCTCCTCAGGAGCATCTTTCAGCAGGACAGTCTTGTCCCGGTCCAGGAGATAAAGGGACGGAATTGCCCTGACATTGTACAGGAGATCGGTGCGGATAATGAAGTTCGGATCGTACCCGTTGTACCATTCCTCAGGGTAGATGCTCTGGTAGCCGTACCATGCTTCCAGGTCCTCATCAATGTATATATTGGCGACAGCCACTTTTCCTGAAGCTATCAGGGAACTGAGTTCGGGATCGGATTTCAATTCGTCGATTATGTACTTGCAGGCTTCGCATCCGGGATTGCTGAAAAACAGCAAAGTATAGTCAGATTCCAGACCATAGAGGGTGTACCGGCGTCCGTTCCTGTCGCAAAAGGCGAAATCCGCCGCCGGAGTGCCGGTCCGGTTGAGGGAACACATCCCGGCGTCATATTCATACGCCGCCCTTTTCCCCGGAGAGACCAGCATGCACTCAGCCATCCTGCCGGCAAAAGGCAGATAAAGGTCCTCGCTGCGCAGCGGAGAATTGGGGTCATAAAGATATTTTTCCGCAAGGGAAGCAACCGTTTCGAACACATTCGCAGATGTGTCCCTCTCCTCAAAAGAAACGATCCTGCCGAACATCCGCTCCACTGCCCCGCACGCCTCTGCAAGAGGCACGGCGTGCAGATACCCTGTCCAGTTCGCGAAAGCCTGTTCAACCTCACCTTTGCGGACACCGTTCACTATGGAGGAATCGCAGACGAATATTTCAGACGTGTCTGTAAAGTCATCCCAGAAATGCGCTGCCAGATAGCTCACAGCTTCGCTCTCCGACCCTATCATCGCAGGAATATCAGGGACGGGGAAAGGATGCGGACGGAATTCCCCTGTCGTCGGATTTCCGCATCCGGCGGCCAGCAGAACGTACAAAGCGGCAAAACCTGCAGCGATGCCCTTCAGATCATTATTGCTTGCCATATCGTATATGATTTCACCCTGTCTGCCGATTAAGGCCGGAGACAGTTTGGGCAAAATTATAAAAATAATTAGATTTGCCGCCGAAAATTCCCCGCCTGATATATGAGATTCCTTTTAACCGCAATATTTGCAATATTGTCATCATTCCTGGCGAACGCCCAGTTCTACACTACAGGAGATGATCCCGGATCACTCAAATGGTACAGGATACATACCGGAAACTACAGCATAATCTACCCGGAAGGGCTGGATTCTCTGGCAAGGGTCTATGGCCTGAATCTGGAAAAATACCGTCCGGCAGTAGGCAGGACCGCCGGTTATACTTACGGGAAACGGACTTCGGTACGGCTGCCTGTCATCCTGCACGCATACAATGCGAACTCCAACGGCGTAGTGGTCTGGGCACCGAAACGTATGGAGCTGTATACCACCCCTTCCGCCTATTCCCCTGAACCTATGCCATGGGAAATGAACCTGGCCATACACGAATCCAGGCATGTAGCCCAGATGCAACAGGGGATGAGCCATGTCTTCAAGCCCTTCAACTGGATATTCGGCCAGATGTGGACCGGGGCGATAGCCGGCCTGTACCCGAGCAAATGGATGCTGGAAGGAGACGCCGTAGTAGCGGAAACGGCATTGTCGGAATCAGGCAGAGGAAGATCGGCCGACCTTCTCAACTGGTACATGATAGCGGCAGACAACGGGGATGTAAGAAAGTCCAAACAATGGAAATACGGCTCCTACAGGTACTATACCCCGGATGAATATTCTCTCGGATACCTGTTCCTGAGCGGTGTCAGGTATCTTTACGACTGCCCGGACTATACGTCCAGATACCTGCACTATGCCGCCCGCAGGCCATACGACCTGTTTTTCGAAGATACGGTAACAAAACAGGTAAGCGGCAAGAACATAAGAAAGACCTTCGATGAAGTGATGGGATTCTATGCAGGAATGTGGGAGGAAGACAAGAAAAAACGCGCCCCTTTCATGCCAATGTCACCTGTTCCGGAAGGCAAGACAAGAAGATACACCGAATACGAAGGAACTGTAACGGCACCCGATGCAATATACACGCTCCGCAGAGGCCTGGACAAAAGCAGGGTTCTGATGAAATACGGCTATTCTTCCGGAAAAGGGGAACGCATAAGGGCGTTTGCCGGCACTGTAAGCAAACTGGCGTATTCTTCCTCTACAGACCGTCTTTACTGGAGCGAATCCGTCCCCGGGACCAGATGGGGACACAAGGTAAACTCCAGGATACGGTACTATGATATAAAGAACGGCAAGACAAAGAGCATCACACGTCAAGGCAAATATTTCAACCCGTCGGTTTCAGACAGCCTCGGACTGATAGCCGCTACCGAATATCCTGCGGAAGGAGGGAGCAGACTGGCGATAATGGAGCCTGACGGAAGACGGATAGCCGGTATCAGCGCCCGGGATACAATACAGATCGTCGAATCCGTGTGGGCTTCCGACACTGTTTTCATTTCAGGAGTGTCCGAGTCCGGAATGGGGCTGTACTATACCATTCCCGGCAACAGGCCGTCCTTTGTCGAAGCCATCGGTCCAAGCCCGGTCAAAATCACGGGACTCAGGAATATGGGCGGCAAAATAGCATTTACAAGCGACAGGACAGGAGTGAACGAGCTGTACTTCATGGATCCCCGCACCGGAGAAATATACATGGTCACCTCAACGCCTTACGGAGCAAAGGATTTCCAGACCGCTCCCGATGGAAAGTCGCTTTATTTTTCCGCCCTCACACACGACGGAGCCATCCTGAGCAGAACGGATACGGACTCTCTTATGATCCGCAAAGTCGACTTCAGGGAAAGATATGTATACAAAGTAGCGGAAAAACTCTCGGCACAGGAACGGGAAGCGGCTGCAGAAGCCGCCGGACAGGATGACATGACGGAATTTTCCGCCCCGGAGCGATACAGAAAATTCCCGCACCTGTTCAATATACATTCCTGGGCTCCGGTATATTTCAATTATGACAACATCAAGAATCTGAGCTATGATCATTATTATGACATGGTCTCATTGGGCGCTGCAGCCGTAATGCAGAACAACCTGGGGACATTCACCGCAAATTTCGGATACTCCGCGCATCCGGACCCCTACGACAGGAGCTTCTGGAGACACTCCGGACATGCAAAATTCACATATTCAGGTCTTTATCCTGTAATAGAGGCCTCTATTGACGTGAATGACAGGGCAGCAAGGGACAACTTCCTGTCGGTCGAGCAGGTCGGACAGGACAGCTATATGCTTTCCGTCAGATCCCGGGCATCCTCACTGCCGTCAGTCAGAGGTAGGGTTGCGGCATACATACCGTTCAATTTCTCCTCCGGAGGATGGTATCGCGGACTTATCCCCCAGATTGCCTGGTCCGCAAGCAATGACATGTATATCGGGAAACTGAACCAAAGCATTACGGCTTCCGTAAGGGCATATACGATGCTTGGAAGCGCCATGTCAGAAATCTATCCCGACTGGGGAATAGGAATAGAAGGCGGAGTGTCCGGACATATCGGGCTGTCGGACTACTTCTCCCCCGTCGCCTACGGGTATGTGTACGGATATCTGCCTGGATTTTTTTCCACGCACGGATTCAGGCTTACCGCTACAGGACAGTGGCAGACAGGACCTGACGCCCTGTTTTCTTCCAGCATTGTCAGCACACTGCCGCGCGGACTCGGCTCAAGCGCCGTCCTTTCTTCATACATGGCCGGTTTCAGATCCAGCTGCAAATTTACCGCCGAATATGCGATGCCGGTATATCTCGGCGATTTCAACATAACTTCCGCCTTCTATATCAAACGGGCGATAATCACGCCTCATTTCGACATGTCCTTATTTCCTGGAGGCAGTCTCTTTTCGGCAGGACTTTCGGCCGCAGTGGAATTCGGCTGCTTCTTCTGGATAGGCACTCCGATACAGATCGGACTCACCTATTCATACAATGGAGGAAAATCTTTCGGAAGCCTTGCTGCCGCAGGAACGGGCATAGGTCGCCACTACATCGGTCCCGTATTCAATATAAGCCTGCCGCAATAACGGCAGGCTCAGGACTTAAAAGGGTACTTTCTGCGTTACGCTTGAAATCACACCTTTTGATTCGTTTGTCCGGTTCAGAATCCGGGGATCAGCCCAGCATCGGCTTTATCAGTCCGAAAATAATCCAGGCAACGACAAGAGTTACAAAAATGTTGAAAGTCTGGGCAACAAGGAAGACCTTCAAAGGCGTACGGTTTTCCTTGCTGAATATATCCTTGAACCTTGTCTCGAGGCCTATACAGACAAAGGCTACGCTGAACAGGGTGTTCTGGAATCCTTTGGTCACCTTTCCTACGGTCTTTGCCGTCTCCGTGTCCAGACAGAAACTGAACACGAGAGAAGCAAGGATAAAACCCACTACGAATTTCGGGAACCTGTCCCAAATGACCTCGAGGGTAGGTTTTTCCGTATGGTTCTTCCCCTGATATGACCACATCAGCGATATGATGAAAGCGGCCACTCCGAGAAGGACATTCTGTGAAGACTTGACAATGACAGCTGTTTTCGCGGCAGTTTCCCCGACAAGCGTCCCTGATGCCGCAACGGCTCCTGTCGTATCGATCGTGCCACCGAGCCAGGCTCCGGCAACTTCTTCTCCCAGCCCCATAAGGTTAGCCAGCCATGGAAGCAGGTACATCATCGGGATGGCTATGATCAGCACTAACGAAATCACGTATGAGAGCTTCTTGTTGTCCCCTTTTATGACTCCGCATGTGGCAATGGCGGCAGAAACTCCGCATATCGACACTGCACTCGACACCATAGTCCCCATCTCCGGATCTATCCTCATCTTCCTTCCGAACCAGAACGCGAAATACCATACGGTAAATACGACTATCAGCGACTGTGCGAGTCCGTATGCCCCGGACTTCATCACCTCGCCGAAAAGTATCGTAGATCCCAGGCAGATAATCCCTATCTTTATATAGAACTCGCTCTGTACGGCAGATTTGAGCCATCCCGGCACTTTGAATACATTGCTGATGACAAGTCCCAATATGACCGCAAAGAATACCGATTCAAATCCGAGTTCCTTGACAGCAGGGACGGAAGCGATGAGCTGGGCCGCAAGAGTGAGTCCGAAAATGACTGTCAGCGAAGGCAGGATCCATTTCAGCGGCCTGCGCATCGCGGCTGAAGTCACATACGTGAGAAGCAGTACGAAAAGGAACATATACCCGGCCGAAAGCCAGTCAGCTCCTGTCTTGAGAGTTGCCGGCATCTGCGGCATCACATCAGGGAAGATGCACGCCAGGGTCAGGATTACAGCTCCGGCAAAGACTATTATCCAGTCCTCCGAAGCGAATTGTCTTAACCATTTTTTCATTTGTAGCAGTTTTTTTTCATAAAGGCCGCAAAGTTACGTCATTTTGGAAAAATTCCAAATCAATGGCACGATGGGGACAATGGGGGATAATGTCTGTCCGATAGAATGTTTTTACTGAAATCATCTCCTGTTAAGGCGAGTTTGAGTATCTTTGCCGCAAACATACGGAATCATGTCAATAAAAACAGAAAGCATCGCCACCTGCAGCCGATGCGGGAACCGCACCGGACTCACTATATACAAAAGCATAAACATTTCGGAAGACCCTGCATTGAAGGAAAAAGTCAAGGACGGGTCGCTGTTCCTGTGGAAATGCCCATCATGCGGACAGGCCAACCTGGCGAAATACGACACTCTGTACCACGATCCTGATAAAAAACTGATGGTCTGGCTGCTGCAGGATGAAAACGTATCTGAAACCCAGATGCACTCAATATCCCTGCATGCCAAGGCCATAGGCAACTATACCTTGCGAAGGGTCACCGATACGGGTTCTCTAATGGAAAAAGTGCTCATCTTCGACAGCGGACTGGACGATGTGACTGTAGAGATGTGCAAATACGTACTGAAGATGGAGCTGGCATCAAAGTCGCCCGATGAAGAATCCGCAAAAAAGATTCTGCAGATGCCCATTCATTTTTTCCGTCTTGACCAGTCAGGAGACAGCAAATCAATAACTTTCGTCTATCCTGAAGAAGGGCGGATGAAAAACTGCGTCATCGGGTACAATGTCTACGAAGACTGCACCGGAATTCTTCAGCGCAATCCGCGGATAAAACCGTCTGAAAGATTTGAAAAAGTGGATTCCGTGTGGCTTTCCTCCTATTTCGAATAAAAAGAAAGTCGTGACAGGATACAGAATCCAAGCCACGACCGTGAATTAAGTGTGTGTAGTGAAAAATAGTGCAGAGTGCACTACAATTTCCGTGCCCCGTCGCTGATAACGACATCATAGACTTTAGGCTCATATCCGAACCTGTCCTTGAACAAGGCCTTGGCCTTGTCTATGAAGGCATCGTATAGTTCATCTTTCACAAGGTTGATCGTACATCCTCCGAAGCCGCCTCCCATGACGCGTGATCCGGTGACACCGCACTCCCTTGCTACATTGTTAAGAAAATCAAGCTCTTCGCAGCTTACCTCATAAAGCCGGCTCATTCCGTAGTGGGTCTCGTACATCTTCTCCCCTACAGTTTCATAGTCATCCCTTTCAAGAGCATCGCATACATCAAGCACGCGGGCAACTTCATCGATGACATATTCGGCCCTCATGTAGTCTTCTTCTGAAATGACATCCTTGACCTCGTCCAGCCACTCCCTGTTGGCATCCCTCAGGAATTCCACTTCAGGATGCTTTGCCTTGATGGCCGCTGCCGCACGTTCGCATGACTCCCTTCTCTTGTTGTATGCGGATGATGCAAGTTCATGCTTTACTACAGAATCCAGAAGCACCAGTTTGTATCCTGCAGGATGGAAAGGATAATATTTGTACTCCATGGTCTTGCAGTCAAGTCTCATAAGCTGCCCGGCCTTGCCGAAGACAGATGCGAACTGATCCATGATGCCGCATTTTACTCCGCAGTAATTATGCTCTGTAGACTGGCCTATCCGTGCAAGCTCGAACTTGTCTATACCGAGATTGAACAGATAGTTCAAAGCGAAAGCAAATGTACTCTCAAGAGCCGCCGAAGAAGACATACCTGCTCCAAGAGGGACATCCCCGGCAAAGACAGTATTGAATCCCGATATTTCACCGCCTCTCTTGATTATTTCACGGCAGACTCCGAAAATATATCTGGACCAGCTCTGTACAGGAGCGTCTTCCTCATTCAGACCGAACTCTACGTACTCATCCAGATCCAGAGAATAGGCACATACCTTATTTGTTCCGTTCAGCTTTATTTCAGCCATTATGCCTTTATCCACCGCACCTGGAAAAACGAATCCTCCATTGTAGTCAGTATGCTCTCCTATAAGGTTGATTCGTCCCGCAGAGGCAAAGAATTCCCCACTGCAACCGAAAAGGGTGGAGAACTTTTCAGAAATTTTTGTTTGCATTGCTTTAGTGTTTATTCTATGTTACATCTTTCAAAGTTAATCAGTTTATTTTTAAGCACAATGGTTTTCATCATCTTAAATTACAATTTTTTCACATTCCCCGGAAAATTGCAATGACCGGAAGATGGTCGCTTACCCCTCCGTTGTACCTCGGTCCGGAATATGTCCTGAAAGGTTTCTTCCCCGGAGAAGAGCTGTCATTTACAAGAAGAAACGGAACATAGCATATATGCATGGAAGATATTCCGTCAAGTTTTTCCGACACCAGGATCTGGTCTATCAGCTCCCATCTGCCCTTATATCTGATAGTCCCCTTGCCTGCCTTGAAAAGCCCGTATGATTTGTCGCACAGCATCCCGTCAAGAATACCGGAAGCCGGACTGTCCGGGGTATCGTTGAAGTCCCCCACCGCGACCACGTTTTCATGGCCTGATTCAATAAGCGAATCCGCCAGGTGTGCAAGACACCGCATTGCAGCCACGCGCCTGGGAAAAGATTCTTTTTCCCCTCCATATTTTGAAGGGTGATGGTTCACCAGGACAGTAAGTTCAAAGAAAGGGTCATATTCAGACCGAAGGGATACTTCCAGAATATCCCTGGTGACGACTTTTCTTCCTTCTTCATCATATATGCCGTGCGGAGCCGAGCCTGTACATCTGAACCTGTCTTTCCTGTATATAAGGGCTACATCTATGCCTCGCGGATCACCGGATTCATAATGTACCGTCCCGTATCCGTATTTTCTGAGAGCTGTCGAATTGGCTATAGAACCGACCACAAAACCGTTCTCGACTTCAGCAAAACCTACTATGTCAGGCATGCTGCCATACGTGCTGCCTGTCCACAGCAACGTTTTCGCTACTGCGTTGCACTTCGAATAGAATCTCCCTTTTGTCCACCTCCGTTCTCCGGAAGATGAAAATTCCCTGTCGGAATCCGAATATCCTGAATCCTTCCAGTCAAAAAAGTTCTCCAGATTCCAGAACATGACTGAAAAGGTGCTGTCATTGACAGGACAGGACAAAATCGTATACATTAATAATAAAAGCGGCATTTGCGTACGTTTTTTTCTGCACTGCAAATATGGAATGAAGATGGACGAAACAGTTTAAAAAAAAGAAAAAGGGAATATAAAAAACAGAAAAAAGATTAAAATTCAGAAATTTCTGTACATTGTGCTATCTTTGCGCTCTGATAAAAAACCGTTCCGTTGAACGGACGTTAAAAGCAATTTGTCATGTCATTGAAATGCGGTATCGTAGGACTTCCGAATGTAGGGAAATCCACATTGTTCAACTGTATAAGTTCCGGAAAGGCCCAGAGTGCCAATTTCCCTTTCTGCACCATAGAACCTAACATAGGATCCACAATAGTCCCGGACAAGAGACTTGAGGTCCTGGAACAGCTGTGCCATCCGAAAAGAGTGGTGCCTGCAACAGTAGAGATAGTAGATATAGCAGGTCTCGTGAAAGGAGCCAGCAAAGGAGAAGGCCTCGGGAACCAGTTTCTTGCAAACATCCGTGAAACAGATGCCATACTGCACGTACTCCGGTGTTTCGATGACCCCAACATAGTGCATGTAGACGGCAGTGTGGATCCGGTCAGAGACAAGGAAGTCATAGACATGGAACTGCAGATGAAAGACCTTGAAACTGTAGAGAACCGGCTCGCGAAAGTCCAGAAACAGGCACAGGCCGGAGGGGACAAGAGCGCAAAGAAAATGTACGAAATACTACAGAGATACAAGGAAGTGCTTCTTGAAGGAAAATCATGCAGGACCGTAAAATTCGATTCCCTGGAAGACCAGCAGCTTGCCAAAGAACTCTTCCTCCTTACCAACAAGCCGGTAATGTACGTCTGCAATGTCGACGAGGCTTCAGCCAAAGACGGAAACGGCTATGTGGACATGGTCCGTCAGGCTGTCAAGGACGAAGATGCTGAAATACTCGTGATTGCAGCCAAAATAGAATCTGATATTGCAGAGCTTGAAAGCTACGAAGAAAGACAGATGTTCCTTGAAGAAATGGGGCTTGAAGAGTCCGGTGTAGTCAGGCTCATTCAGAGCGCCTATTCACTGCTCAACCTCCAGACATTCTTTACGGCAGGAGCCGACGAATGCCGCGCCTGGACCATCAATAAAGGGGACAAGGCGCCTAAAGCCGCTGGAGTCATCCACACGGACTTCGAAAAAGGCTTCATAAGGGCTGAAGTCATCAAATATGAAGACTTCGTACAACTCAAGTCTGAAGCCGCCTGCAGAGCGGCAGGAAAGCTCGGAATCGAAGGCAAGGACTATGTCGTCCAGGACGGGGACATAATGCACTTCCTGTTCAACGTCTGATCCTTTTACCACTCTGGCTTACAGTCAGGACATTACAGTGAAATGAAAGATGGCAGTCCGACCGGACTGCCATCTTTCATTTTATCGTTGTTTTCCCGCTTTTTAATAGAACCTTGCGCGGTTGTCTTTCACATCGGCATCCTGCATCATCACAGGAACAAGCATCTGGAGGCTGTACTGTGACATCTGTGCATCACGTGTCTTTGCGTCATCCTCAGTGAAGAAGGCCCCTGTATCATGGGCTTTTACATTATATACAAAGACCCCTATATTTCCTGCAAGAGGTTTTGAAATCTTGCCTGGCTCCGCAACGGAGACAGCTCCTATGAATTTAGGGTCAAGGCCCTGTGAGGTCATGGATGCGAATGTTATCCCCTCTTTTGTACTCACTGTAGTCTCGAGAGCGGAAGCTATGGCATCCATGCTGCCAAGCCCTTTGATTTTCTCTGCAACCTCTGCTGCGACTTTCTCACCGCGTTTTTCAGCGTAAAGTATGGACCGTATTCCTGAAGCTACATCAGAAACCTTGGAATATCCTTCCTTATGCACGCCAGTTACTGCCACCACGAAGAAGTAATTGTTGTTTACGGTTATGATATTCGATACTTTCCCTGGTTTTTTCTGTTCGAAAGCCCATCTTGTAACTTCTTTCGTACCGTCTATCGCCCCGAGCCTGTCCGTGCTTTCAAGCATCCTGTTTACAGGGTGTGCATACAGACCTTCAGCTTCAGCCGCTTTCTGGAAATTCTCATATTTGCCTTCTGAATTGGTAGCTACCGCATTGGCTTTTGCATAGTACGAGTTGAATGTTTCCTTGCTTGCCAGAGCTTCCCTTTCAAGAATAGCGACCTGCTTCTTCTGTATAGGAGCTGTCCTGTCGGTTACTTCCACTATATGTTTTCCGTACTGTGTGTCAAGTGTAAAGACAGTATTGAGTTTGGCAGTCATTACGCTTTCGAAACCCGGTATCATATAAGTCTGGGTCATCCATCCTATGTCACCTCTTTCAGGAGCCGATGTATTCT
This sequence comes from Candidatus Cryptobacteroides avicola, assembly GCA_017695115.1. Taxonomy (GTDB): domain Bacteria; phylum Bacteroidota; class Bacteroidia; order Bacteroidales; family UBA932; genus Cryptobacteroides; species Cryptobacteroides avicola. The sequence goes on from JADILV010000031.1 coordinate 51,283, forward strand.
GGTCGGCCGAATAAAGGGCAGCCACATTTGAAAAACTTTCCTTACCGCTCTTGAGTACATTCACAAGACTGTCGGCCAGAGACTCCTGCTCTCCCTGAAGAAGGATGTGCCTTACATATACTGAATCCGGTATCATCTTGGTATCCATCACTCTGGCTACATAGAAAGTGTTGTCTTTGGTGAATACCTTTGAAGCACCCTTGCCGTCATTGAATACAAAATCATTGATTTCGGAAGAAACGGTATTGAGTTCACCTCTCTTATAATAATAGTTGGAAAGCTGTCTGTCGGAGTTCTTCAGAAGGAAGTTCTTCATATTGTCCGTAGTGGCAAACTCATCATACACATCCGTAACCATCTTGTTTGCAGCAGCAATGTCTTCATCCGAAGGCTTCACTTCCACTACGATGTATTCTATATCCCTGCTGGCCTGCTGCCTGTAGAACTTCTTGTGCGAGTCGTAATAAGCCTTTATCTCGCTGTCAGAAACCACGATGGTAGAGTCTGTCTGGAAACCGTACGGAACCATTACGAACTCGACATCGGTAGTGTTGTTGTTGTCCTCGACCTCATTTGCAAGCATCAGAGGGTTGGTAAAGTCACTCTGGGTAAAGAGAGAACCGTACTTGGCATAATACTGCTGCGTATATATCGAGTTCTGAAGAAAATCCCAATAAGATTTGAGCGAACCGCTCTGGTCTGCACTTGTCTGCTGCACGAAACGGACAAGAGCCTCTTTCGAGAAATTGCCTGATTCATCTACGAATGCAGGATTCTGCGATATCATAGGAGACACCATGTCGCCTGTAGTAAGAGCAAGCATCTCGGCATCGCTTACGGTAATCCCCGCAGCCTTTGCATTTTTGAGGAAAAGGAATTTGTTTATCAGTTCCTGCCATGCCTGGTTCCTGATGGCGATCTGCTGCTGTTCTGAGCTTACAGATGAACCTGTCATCATTTCATTGATTGAAGTATAGTACTCCACATCTTTCTGGAACTCATTATATGAAACTGATTTGCCGTTGATTTCGCCTACATCGTATTTCGAAGACATTGTAGATGAAACGGACTGGAGTGTGCTCGGGTCAATGATGAATGACAGCAGGGCCAGTGCTATGACCACTGTTATGAAAACACCGAGCTTAACGCGAATTTTTTCAAGAACCGCCATTTTATTGTATTTTTTAAATTATTATCAGTTATTTTATTGCGGGCTGCGAAGATAGCAATTTTCCTTTAATTTTTCACTATTTTTCAGGAAACGGACCTATAAAATTGGCAGAATCCACTGCAACCTTCGTACTGTCCTGGATTACTATTCCATAACTGTCAAAAGGATTGAATATCGAAGAGTTCCTTGCCCTCTGGTCTGATTCCATGCCGTAGCCCTGCATAAAACCGTCAGGTGAATACATCCTGACATAGCAGTCCGTATAAATTCTCTCGTTTTTCCTGTCCCAGTAAAGGGTGTCGGTTTCCATCCTTTCCCGGTTTATTACATTCTTGACAACCACATTCCCGAATGCGGCCCAGGTCTCAAGATCATCTTTCTCGAATTTCTCGTGCCTTGCATTGTCTGAGGTGATTTCCGTCTCCAGAAGCCCTTCCTCATTGTATCCGTACACGGCAAAGCCTTCAGGGAAAAGTTCATAAGAAACAGAATCATTCTCATACCTTTCCATAAGGTCCGCTTCCATCCTCAGCTGAAGCAGGCTGTTTTCAGTCTGCACCACAAACATGTTCCGGACAATCTGCACAGGAGCCGCACTGAAATCCACATCATCCGACTGCTGTATTTTTCCCTTGCAGGAATAAACGACGAAAGCAACCGCAGAAGCGGTTGCAATCATCTTGAATATATGTCTGATATTATCCAATTAGTCCTGAGTTCTTACTGTAGTGACAGCTCTCATACCGCCGCAAGATACAGTATATGAATCGCCTTTGTTATAGTTGTACATGAATGCTTCGGCAGTCTGAGGATAGTACTGGCTGTACTGGGCGATGAGCCTGTCAGCTTCTTCCGCAAGTGTAGGGTCAGCATTCTTGGCCTTTACGAGATAGTCTACAGCCACCCAATAAGGTGCCCTCTTTTCTATTTCGTTTCCAGGGCATACCTGTGAACCCCAGATTGATCCTATAAGCATATAGCTCTTTCCTGCAAGAGCAGAATCAAGCTCAGCTGCCTTTATTGCACATTCGAAAGCCTTTGCGTTAGAACTGTTCTTATAGCAGAATGTAGCAAGTTCGAAGTAATACTGTGCGTCCTGAGCCGCATCGGTATCCTCGGCAGCTATGGCTTCCTCCATATATTTCACGGCATTGTCGACTTCGCCTCTTCCTGCATAAAGCTTATACACGAAATAGGCTGAAGATGATGACGGATCAAGTTCGTGCATCTTGTTGGCTGCATTGAAGAACAGTTCGTTGTCAGTACATCCCTCAGTTGAACCGAGAAGCTTGACGATGTTCGTAACAAGAGCAAGGTCATCAGGTGTAGCCTCGAAACGCGGCTGGAACAGTGCTATAAGGTTATCGCAATTCGCTACGTTGCTGGTAGCAAGAAGGTTCTCTATATCGGTCCTGATCTTGTCGTTTGTCTCGTTTGCAGGCAGTTTTTCCATATATGACATGGATACGCTGAAGTCATTGAGGACATCCTCCGAAGTAAGGACACCGCTCTCATACAGACTGCATGCAGCATTGAAAAGGAACAGGAAGAACTGAGGTCTTGCCTTCTCCTTGTTCACCGATATGATCTCCTTGAGTCCGTCATAGATGGCCTTAGGCTCATCCTGCATATAGTTGATCATGTCCAGTCCCTTGTTGTTCAGGGCTGTCTCAGCATATTTAGGGAAGTTCTGCGCCCTGAGATCATGGATAGTCATGAGAGTGTCGACAAGGGCATCCTTGTATACGGCATTCGCCTTGTTCTTTGAAATAAGCTGCCTCATCAGAGTAGTACCGTCAATCAGCATGGTCTGGTTGGCTGACGGAGGACACAGCTTGAACGCCTTTCTCCAGTTAGGAAGGGCGTCATCATAATTTTTCTGTTTGTAATACTCCTTGTAATAGGAAAGATATTTGATACATTCAGCACTGTCCGCTCCATATCTTCCCTGTCCAAAGAGTGAAACGCTGCCGATGGTCGTCATCACAGCTGTCAAAAACAATAGAGTTAACTTTTTCATTTTATATTCAATTTAGCGTTATTCATATTTAGGTTTGTGGAACCACAGGTCATGTATGTTGAACCCTATTACGAACATGGCATAGCGTTCACGTACCATATTGTGTTTCAACGATCCTTTCTGGCCCATATCCACTCCGACGGTAATACCGTTATACAGCCTCGGAATAGGCAATGTCACTCCCAGAGTCACTCCGACGGAACTTACCTTGTTGCCGTCCAGTCGGTAATAGGACTCGTCATAATATGCTCCTACCCTGTAGGACATCCTTCTGTAATAATACCTTATATCGTTCCTGTTAGGTACTATCTCGAAACCCGCCCTTACTGAATTGGTCGCTACCCCGCTGAATTTCACATCCGAATCCACGGCAAATCCGGGAGTGCTGTCCATACCCGACCTGTTCCATCCGGATCTCAGGTAATTCAGTTCAAGGCTCCAGCGATCCCCTTTTTTCAAAGATACGCCTACACCCAGCTCGTCTGCAATGCTTATGCCGGAATTGTTTGAATAGCTGTAACTTAATGTATCGGATGCTGAACCGAGGGTCTCATAGTTCTCGGATTCTCCCCTTATTCCTGACCTGAAACGGTATGTAGCTCCGAATATCATCGACATGTCTTCGCCCACTCTCTGCTCGTACTGCACTCCCAGCTTCGCCGTAGTGGATCTTATCAGAAGGTTGCTCACTCCCTGGGCGCTGTTGTATGAAGCATCAGTAAAATTCTGGCTGAAAAGCTTGTCAAGTGTTCCGAAATAATATATGACCTCCGCACCTACGGAAAATTTTTTCCAGAACGTCGCACCTCCGCCGGCAAAAAGCTGGTAGACACTTCCGTTACCCGATGCGCTGTATGATATGATATTGGTATTTCCTATGACTTCAGGATCGGTCACTTTGGTAGAGAAACTGTATCCGAGATCGCTGAAAGGCGTGATTCCTACGATGAATGCAGAAGACCTGTAGATAGGGAAACTTATTATGAAATCATACATGTTGAATGTATTGTTCCCGGATCTCAGACCGCCCTGGCGGTATATTGTATTTTTCTGTGAGAGCCCTACATCCGCCATGAAGGAAAGGGAATCCCTTGCGGTAACAGAAGCAGGGTTGAGATAATTTATGAATCTCTTGTTTCTGGTGGCGATCCCTACTCCGCCCATACTGCTGTTGAAAGCCGTCCCCTCCTTTCGTATATCCCCTATTCCGAAAATAGAATATGGAGTATAGGCACCATAAGCCCCTTCCTGAGCATACGCGGAAAGAGGCAATATAAACAAAAGGCACACAAGAAGCGCCCTAACGGGTATTCTTAACATATTCATCAGCTACCAACGCTAATCCCATCAATACTAAGTTACAAACTACAAAGATGGAGTTTTTCATCCTTTTTGCAAAATAAATTGCATCCCCACCCGTAAAAACTACCGTATTTTCTTTAAATTTGTCTATATATCCCTGTATTTCAAACAATAATCCTGATATTACTCCCGATTCCACGGATGTCTGCAGGGAGTTGCCTGTTTCCCGGACAATATCAGGTGTATCATAAAGAGGGAACTGTCTGGAATATCTGCTCAATGCCTTGAACCTTGTCCTGCAGCCAGGCGATACGTTGCCTCCGAGATACTTGCCGTCGGGACCTGTAAAATCCACTGTCATTGCAGTACCGAAATCGAAAACGGTACACCCTTTTCCTTTGAAAAGGTACCTTGAAGCAATTATTGAAGCGGTCCTGTCAGGTGAAACGTATGGAAATATTCCATGGGCCACGGTTTCTTCAGTATGGTTCCTGTCCATCAACACTAGTTTTCCGCAACTTTCCTCCAACATACGGATATCATTGGCGGACAAATCCTTGACCGTAGAAATGACCATCATGTCAGGCCTTTCCTTATCGACCAGACCTGATATGAATCCCGGTATCCTTTCACCCTGGTACCTGAATGTTTTCCCGAGTGTAACTCCATCGGACCATGCTGCCTTCAGGGCAGTACTACCTATATCTATGACAAGATTCGACATTTCTTTCAGTTTTTCCTGTTTAGTCTGCACAGTGCAGAGTATGCTTTCTTCAGATCGGGTATATTCCTTGAAAATATCCTGAGCCTGTCATCGGACTGTTTGAGTTCGAATATGGCATTGTTTTCATTTATGCTGTCAAGTATACCGGCGAATTTCTTCGACCTGTAATACTGCGACATGGGATTAGATATAAAGAACGCTATCATCACCCCGTTCTTTATTATCACTTTTTCAAAACCGAGGTTTCCTGCAAGATTCCTTATCCTGACAATATCGAACAGTCTGTCAAGTTCATCAGGTATCTTTCCGAACCTGTCTTCGAGCCTTGATTTCATGGTATCGAGCACTTTTTCGTCCTTTATAGAGTCAAGCTCCTTGTACAGCCTTATCTTTTCGGCAGTCATGTCTATATAGCTGTCCGGTATAAGTGCAGTCTGGTCAGTCTCTATGGTACAGTCAGACACTACCGATGCAGCAATGTCATTGACAGGGCCGAAACCTGACTCCACCCCGAGTTCTTCCATGGCTTCCGCAAGTATTTTCTGATATGTCTCGAGCCCCATGTCGGATATGAACCCGCTCTGTTCCGCTCCTAGAAGATTCCCGGCCCCTCTTATATCAAGATCCTGCATCGCTATATTGAATCCGCTTCCAAGGTCCGAAAATGCTTCTATGGCTTTAAGCCTGCGTTTTGCATCATCGGTTATGGAAACAAGAGGAGGTACTATAAGATAACAGAACGCTTTCTTGTTGGACCTTCCTACACGGCCCCTGAGCTGATGGAGATCGCTGAGTCCTATATTCTGTGCCTGGTTGATGATGATGGTATTGGCATTGGGTACATCGAGTCCGTTCTCTATAATGGTAGTGCACAAAAGCATGTCATAATCACCTGCCATGAATTCAAGTATCTTGTTTTCAAGTACTTTTGATTCCATCTGACCATGTGCCACACATATTCTCATATCAGGGACCAGCCTGTGGAGTATATCATGGATGGACTGGAGTTCCTCTACTCTGTTATGCACGAAGAATATCTGGCCTCCCCTGTCAAGTTCGTAATTTATTATGTTCCTTATCTCGTCGGAATCAAAAAGCATGATTTCGGTCTGGACCGGAATCCTGTTCGGTGGGGGAGTGCTGATAATGGAAAGATCCCTTGCACCGAGAAGGGAAAACTGAAGGGTTCTCGGGATAGGGGTAGCCGTAAGGGTAAGGGTATCGACAGAAAGCTTCATCTGCCGGAGCTTTTCCTTCGCACTCACACCGAACTTCTGTTCCTCGTCTATTATGAGAAGCCCCAGATCCTTGAATTCAAATCCTTTACCTAAAAGCTTATGGGTACCTATAACTATATCCAGCGTACCTTTTTTAAGACGGTCCTGTATATCGGAGATCTCTTTCGCGGTCCTGAGACGGCTGACGAAATCTATATTGCAAGGAAAATCCTTCAGCCTATTTCTGAATGTATTGTAATGCTGCAGAGAAAGTATGGTAGTAGGAACAAGTACTGCTACCTGCTTGCTGTCAGAAACAGCTTTGAAAGCCGCCCTGACAGCCACTTCCGTCTTTCCGAACCCTACATCCCCGCATACGAGCCTGTCCATAGGGCAGTCATCCTCCATATCGGCTTTAACTGCGCGTACCGCCTTCTCCTGATCAGGAGTATCCTCATACATGAAAGACGATTCAAGCTCCTGCTGCATGTAAGTGTCGGGGGAAAAGGCGAAACCTTTGGCACTCTTGCGTTTCGCGTAAAGCTGTATCAGATCCTTGGCAATATCCTTTACCTTGGCTTTAGTACTGTTCTTAAGGTTCTGCCATGTCTTCGATCCCAGCTTGTTTATCTTCGGCGGCTCTCCTTCCTTGGATCTGTATCTGGATATCTTGTGAAGGGAATGTACGGAAACGAACACGACATCATTGTCCTTATAGGTGATTTTCACCACTTCATGTACCCTTCCCTTATCGTCTTTCATCCTCACGAGTCCTCCGAATATGCCCACTCCGTGATCTATATGCACTACATAATCGCCTATATTGAAAGAAGTCAGGTCATTTATGGTCAGCTGCTCGCTTTTTTCAACCGTACGCCTTATCGAAACCCTGTGGTAACGGTCGAATATCTCATGATCCGAGTAGCAGCATATCCTGTCATCATTGTCTATGAAGCCGTTATGGATATTCTTCCCGGGACAGAATTTCGGAAGCACCCCGTCATTCCTCGAAAGTATCGACCTCAGTCTGTCAAGCTGCGACTCCTTTTCACCGTATATAAAGACTTTGTAGCCGGATTCCATTCTGGTCCTTATATCCTCTGTAAGAAGATCGAAATTCTTGTTGAAGGAAGGCTGGGGCGATATGTTGAACTTCACCGGATCAGAATCCCGGACGGATAGCGGTACTTCAAGATACACTTTCCTGAAGCCTGAGAAACTTCCGAAAAAAGGACTGTCCTTGTACATGTCCGATGAATCGAGCCACAATACGGAATCAGAAGGAAGCAAGGACGAAAGATACACCCCTTCAACATCCTGTCCTTCCCCTGTTACAAGATCCGGATAAATGTCCGCAGTCAGGACTTTCTCTTTTGAAAGCTGTGTATTGCAATCGAATATGTTTATGCTCTCTATCTCGTCACCGAAAAAAGACACCCTGTACGGATTATTGAATGAATATGAAAATATATCCATTATACCCCCTCTCACGGCAAACTGTCCGGGAGCTGAAACAAAATCGACCTTTTCGAAATTCTCTTTGAGAAGAATCCCGTATATGCTTTCATGGCTTATTTCCTGTCCGGTTTCAAGCCTCAAAAGGGATTCAGCTATCTTTTCGCTTCCCGGTATCTTCTCTTCTAGCGCGGCAGAATACGTCACTACCACAAGAAGACCGTCATCCTTATGTCCTGTTATCTCGCTTATGGACGAAGTCCTCTGGACACTCACTGTAGACTTGTAATTGCTTCTTTCAAGACTCTTTCCGGTCTCAGGCAAAAAGAATATCCTGTCACCTTCTATCAAAGTGTAAAGATCTGATACACAATATTCAGCCGCTTCTTTCGACGGCATCACTATCAGATGGACACCTTTGGAAGCCACCGATGAAAAGACAAACCACCTTGCCGACAGGAACAGTCCGCTGCAATAGACTTCCGAAGAAGAAGACAGCCGGGAAGAAAGTTCTCCGACAGATTTCCTACTTATCAACATTCACCCTCTTTTTTCTGTTGAAAACATGTTGAAAACC
>JADILV010000032.1 GCA_017695115.1 Candidatus Cryptobacteroides avicola
TTTTTTCCGAAACCGCAAGGCCAGACCTTGCCGTCCGACAAGAAGCATTTGCCAACTTTGCCCTGTAGTTCATCGGGTCGCCAATGTCTGTGTCTTTCATTCCTGTCTTTCCACTTTTCCCATGCAATGTACGTGGAAACCAAGGGCACATGGGGACAATGGATGCAGGGGAATCCGGGCATAACGGGTATGAAAAGAGCCCCATATTGCATGAGGCTCATGGAAAAAGAAAAAACTGATTTCATAAAAATCCAGGTATGTATGCTGCAATTCCGCCTGTTTGCTCAGTCAATCCAGAAAGTTCCGCAATGGGGACACCTGCATCCGGCAGGATACCCGTTGGAATAACGCACGTCACGGTGGCGTTTGTAGTTCATGTCACCGAAGGTGCATTTCCCGCTTCGGAATGCCTTCTCGTAAGCGGCCTCCTGTTCCTGGTGTTCAGCCATCCGGCTTTTACGGACTGAACCGGTAAGAGGCGCCATGCCTGTTTCCCATTTTGTGGAGTCGCACCAGCCATTGGCCATGCCGCAGACTTCATCCGCATAGGAATAGTGTACCTGCGAATCGACAAACAGGTTGTCCCTCCGGAAAGGCAGCGTGAGGTCCAATGGAATCCGCACATGGTATCCGGAACCGTTCAGGCTGTCGGCAATGGCCACCACTACGTTCCCATAAAAACGGATGCTCCTGAAATCGTTTCCAGCGTCTTCACTGACAAGCCTGTCAAACATGGCATTGAAATAGACGCGCAGTTCCCCGCCGTATGCGGCATTCTCCACCAGTTCTTCAATTTTCTCGTCAAACTGTCCTTTTTTCAGATGGAGTGCCCGGCGCACCTTGTAGCAGGCCATGGCGGTCGATTCTCCCCGCTGTGGGATGCCGGCTTGGTATCCGCAGATTTCCACTCCGAGCGAATAAAAGAAATTCGTGACGGAAGAGTTGCGTATCAGGTCCTTGGCCGGGTCGGAATCGTTCCGGTCATAGATGAGGTCCCTGATTTCGTCCTCATGTTCTTCGAACTGTCCCGCAAGGCTGTCCGCTTCCATGCTCTTCCTTGTTTCCTCCAGGTAGCCTTGCATGTTTAAGCTTTCCTGCTCCTCATACCACTCGTATGCCTTTTCATACAGCTTTTCCAGACTGTTGGAGCGGATGCATTCTTCCTGGATGTCCTCATGTTCGTCAAGGTCATCGCGGTAGTCCACATGGTAAAGGCTTACGTACCGTGGAACATAGTCGGTAAGTTGTCTGGCTTTTCTATTCATGGCTCTTCATTTTATTATGATGTATTTTGATGTCAAATAACTTTGGGCTGATGTCATGCACCTGCCTGTCCCGTATCCGCGCGGCTTACGCATCCTCTTCATTGCCCGCCGTGTCCATGTCCTCCGTGTCGGTTTCCATCATCCAGTATTCCTCGCATATCCTGTTATAATCGTCCAAAGTCAGATGCGTGAAATGTGTGCAGAATATGTCGTGGAGCTCTTCCGGAGTAAGCATGGGATCCCGGTCCAGCGTCCTATGGATGATGTCTTCGCATTGCAGCAAGGAAAAGTTCGGTAAATCTGCCGGCCGGTGCGGATAGACGGAGGTACAGTCTTCGATGATATGCCCGACAAACCGCAGGCATTTCCGGAGGTCTTTCTTTACCGTTAACTCTTCGTCCGTGTGCGCATTGTAGTATCCGCAGCTGACATTGGCACAACAGACATCCAGCCCGTTCTCTTTCAGCACAAGGACATCCGTCACCAGCCCTTCCGTTTCACGGTACCCCCATTTTCCCGGCTCCACGGCTTCAATGAACGGTTCGGAACACAACCCGGTGAAACTGATGGCTGTAATCAGGTCGGAGTCGCCTTTCCGGTCCGGCTGGATGACAAAGCGGACATTGTCGAAGAAGGGCATGTATGCGGCTCCGCTTCCCCTGCATCCGGTTTCTTCCTCCCTGAAGAACACGACCTTGAGGGTGTCGAACTTTTTCAGGCATTCCAGGCATACGAATATCCCGTTCTTGTCATCCGCCCCCAGGTTTTCAAACCGTTTCATCGACGGTGAATAGCCGAATATGATGTCTTCGGTCTCAACGGCCTTGAAATCTCCGGAATGATGGCAGCAGGATACCTGGTCGATATGGCTTACCAGGCACGGATAGGTATCGCTTTCCCCCTTTGTCACATATAGGTTCCCGTAATTGTCCTGTGCCAGGCTGATGTTTCCGGGAAGGCGGCTGATGTAGGAACAGAGGAATCCGACCATGCGCTGCTCGTTCCCGCTCGGGCTGTATATGCTATACAGCTTCTTCAAAAGTGTCGTATTCATAGCTCACTTCGCTTAGGAATGAATCAAGATAAGAATTGTAATGCCTTTCATCAGGATTTTCGATCGGTTGCCCGTTGAGATAACCGCGTCTGAGTTCCATTATCAGCTTGTCAAGGACGGCGGTACGGATGGAGAACTTCCTGTAAGCTCCAGCCTGCTCGTTCCAGATTACGATTTCAGCGGTGCCGTCGGGCTTGGCGCATAATTCATAGTCGGTATGACCCATGAATTCTTTTCTGTATTGGTTTTCCGCCTCCCACTTGCACAGTTCACAGCAGCAATATTCTCTGGTGAGTTCCGAATACAGGCCGTCCTCCTTCAGTATATGCTCTCCGCAACATCCGCAGCAGGCGGTATCGTCCCTATGGTAGTATTCATTTCTTGATTCGATGTAATCGAAATCGTCAAGGCAATCGACATCCACGCTGATTTCCAGTCCGTTCCTGTAGCAGGTCCTCGTTTCCTCGCAATAATACTGGTGGTATTCGTCCCATTCTTCCGATTCTTCCCCATTGTCATCTTCATCCCCGCACAGGTTACGGTCGGTGGTGTCCAGTTCGTAATAATCCTCGCCGTATGGGTAGTTGTAGGCTTTCCTCGCCATGATGTCGTACCATTTGAAGGAATCCTGGTAGGAAAGGACATCATCCATGCCCAGGTTG
>JADILV010000033.1 GCA_017695115.1 Candidatus Cryptobacteroides avicola
GCGCAGATCTCCTCGTAAGTAGCAGGTTTCTCAAGCTCTACAGTAAGGTCAACTACTGATACGTCTGAAGTAGGGACACGCATTGACATACCTGTAAGTTTGCCGTTAAGCTCAGGAAGGACTTTACCTACTGCCTTTGCAGCACCTGTTGATGAAGGGATGATATTCTCGAGGATACCACGGCCGCCTCTCCAGTCTTTCTTTGAAGGACCGTCTACAGTCTTCTGGGTAGCTGTAGCAGCGTGAACTGTAGTCATGAGACCTCTCTTGATACCGAATGTCTCGTGAAGAACCTTAGAGATAGGAGCAAGACAGTTGGTTGTGCAGGATGCGTTGGAGATGATGTCCTGACCTGCGTAAGTCTTGTCGTTTACACCGTATACGAACATAGGAGTAGCGTCCTTTGAAGGAGCTGACATGATGACTTTCTTTGCACCTGCCTCGATATGTTTGCGGGCTTTCTCGTCAGTAAGGAAAAGACCTGTAGACTCAACTACTACGTCAGCGCCTACCTCGTTCCATTTGAGGTTTGCAGGATCCATCTCTGAAGTAAGGCGGATCTTGTTGCCGTTTACTACGAGGTAACCGTCCTCTACTGAAACTTCATGGTTGAATTTGCCGTGTACTGAATCGTATTTCAGCATGTATGCAAGATACTCTGGATCAAGAAGGTCATTGATACCTACTACCTGAATGTCGTTTGAGAAGTTCTCAACTGCTGCACGGAAAACCATACGTCCGATACGGCCGAATCCGTTAATACCAAGTTTAATCATTTTACCAATATTTTAAAGTAATACAAATTTCAGATTTTGTTTCCGAAGGCTGCTTTCCTACAAAAACGGTGCAAAAATAAGAAAAATAATGATTATTCAACTATATTTGTCACAAATTTCTATTCAATGGATATACTTATCACCAATGATGACGGCTATCAGGCCAAAGGCATCAAGATACTGACAGAAATCATGTGCCAATTTGGCAGTCTGACTGTCATAGCCCCCAAAAAACACCAGTCCGGTATGTCAATGGCAGTCTCTCTCGGACTCAAACAGATAGCATACAAGGAATTAAGCAGTGAAGAGGTCGAAGAAAAGACCTGGCCCACCGGAAAATCCTGCGGCAGATGTGACACCGGCGCGAAATGGTCATATCTCGATGCGACTCCTGCAAGCTGCGTGAAATTCGGGTTGAATACCATATTTGAAAAGAAGTTCCCCGATGTCGTGGTGTCAGGCATCAACCACGGATCAAATGCCACTGCAGCTTCATGCTACTCCGGAACGCTCGGAGCCGCACAGGAAGCGGCCGTCAACGGAATACCGGCCATAGGAGTATCCCTTGCCACTTTGAATCCCGACGCAGACTTCTCCGCCGTAGAAAAATACTTCCCGGACATATTCAGGATGATCATGTCAAACCTGCCCGGGAAACGCGGTATATATTATAATGTGAATTTCCCGGACATACCTGCCGACCGGATCAAAGGTATCCGGACAGGATTTCAGGGGAAAGGAAGATGGGTGCGTGAATTCAAGCACTGGGATCCCGACGTCTACAGACATCTCGGCATTACCCCAGAACTGCTCGGACAGAGCAGCTGCCCGGAAACAGAGCCGGGAGAAGAACTGTTCATGATGGTCGGAGATTATCTTGATGACCCGGACAATACCCGCAGGTCAGACCACTGGATAATGAATGAGGGCTATATATCGATCGTGGCCCACAATATCGATACGACAGATTACGGGGAAGTCGAACGCATCGGAAGACTCGGATTCGACATGGATTTCCGATAGGCCGGACTGACATCCGGTTTCAGGATGGAAAAACAGGTTTGAGGACTGTACAACAGACATAGACATAGGAATGAAATACTACATCATAGCAGGCGAGGCTTCGGGAGACCTCCACGGCTCCAATCTCATGAAAGGACTCTATGCAGAGGATGACAGGGCGGATATACGTTTTTGGGGAGGAGACCTGATGAACAGCGTATATCTTGCCTGCAAGAAAGACGGCATGACTGGCGGAGGGCTGGTCCGACACTATAAGGAGGGAGCGATAATGGGATTCTGGGAAGTATTCAGGAAAGCGCGGCAGCTTCTCGGCAATGTCCGTTTCTGCGAGAATGACATCCTGTCATGGAAGCCGGACGTGGTAATACTTATCGACTATCCGGGATTCAATTTCAAAATAGCCGAATGCGCCCACAAACACGGATTCAAGGTATTCTACTACATCGCACCGAAGGTATGGGCTTCCCGCGAAGGACGCATAAAAAAGCTGAAAAAATACGTAGACAAACTTTTCATAGTCTTCCCTTTTGAAATACCGTATTTCAGCAAAAAAGGCGTGGAATTCATCTACAAGGGCAACCCTCTGATAGATGCCATCGATGACTCCCCTGCTTCCAACGAAAGCAGGAAAGATTTCCTGGAACGCAACAGACTGCAGGACAAACCGGTAATCGCCATGCTCGCCGGTTCGCGCAAAGGAGAGATAAGTACCATGATGCCGGTATTGAGGGAATTTGCAGAAAAAATGACCGCTTTGCCGCAGTACAGCGGATATCAATTCATAGTGGCAGGAGCACCGGCAAGGAACATGGAGGACTATTCCCCTTATCTGAATGACTGCAAGGCCGACATCAAAGTACTTTTCGGACAGACCCAGTCCATCGTCAGGCACGCCGAAGCGGCAGTTGTGAATTCGGGCACGGCATCCCTGGAAACAGTTCTTTTGGGCACGCCACAGGTAGTAGGCTTCATCATGGGAAGCAGGATCACCTACGCCATAGCGAAAAAAATAGTGAAGGTCAAGTACATCAGCCTCGGCAACCTGATCATAGACCGTCTCGCTTTCAAGGAGTTCATCCAGGCGGACTGCAATGCAGACAACCTCGTGAATGAAGTCCGGGCCCTGATTGAAGATCAGGCCTACCGTCAGAAGATGCTCTCGGAATACGCCTGCATCCGCAAGGCGCTGGGCGGCAGAGGCGCATCAGCCGCCGTAGCAAAGGCGATGATACAGGAACTCAACCTACCAGTTTGCGATTGACGAAGGCATAATATCTTTCTGGCTGTAAATGGCCCATGCGAAAAACGCCGCCGACAGTACAATGACAATGAAGAGGTAAACAAAATACAGGAGAACTGTCTTCAGCACGGTCTTGGCCCAATCGTTCCCGTAAACCCAATGCAGGGCGATGGCAGTATACAGAAGATTGATTCCCAGGAAGACATACCATGTCAGTCCATTATAATGCCACAGTTCGCCCGCAATTATGAAAAGGGTTGTCATAATGTAGAAGAAGCACCCCCAGTGAAGCGAAAAGGCGAGATGGTTCATATACATCATGCGTTTCTTCCTGTACAGCCCTTTAAGCATGAGAGCCATTACCGGGACCAGAAACAGGGAGAACAGAGGGGCATATCCGCTGAGGACACCGAACAGTCCGTCAATGAACAGGGTTTCCTTCTCATCCATCTGCGGTGCACCGGCGGCATACAGCCCGACTCCGTGCCAGTCTTCCACATATTCAAATGTGCCAAGATACTCGGACGGCATCCTTACCTTCACCGTATCCAGGCTTCCGTTGTCCTCGGACAGTGAATCTTTCGCGGCATATTCGATGATATCGAAAACTTCAGGATATCTTTTCACATCTTCAATATCGACAGCTATCGCCACGACAGTATCCTTGTCGAAGATTGATGACATGGCGCGATAGTCTTCGGCAGATGCTTCTTCCAGTTCATCGATAATGGTTTCGGAGTTCAGATTTGACATGGCCCTGTCCACGGTATCCCCGATGAACATGAAAAAGCCGATGAAGAAAAGCAGGGTGATGCACATGAAAAGACGCATCGGATGGACATACGATGCTATCTTTCCCGCATTGAATTCCGTGGTAAGGAATCCAGGACGCCGGAAAAGCATCCAAAGCGTGCTCCATATCTTGGTATCGAACTGATAGACATTCTCGAAGTACTGCAGGATATATTTCCAGAACGGCTGGCGGGAATCCAGGGCATACTGGCCGCAATTGTGGCAGTACATGCCTTTCAGTTCAGTCCCGCAGTTCTTGCAATGCGTGTACGGAGGTACATACTTGCTCCTGATTCTCTTCAGGCGTTTGTACTCAAGTTCCCTCTGGAGTTTAAGCCTTCTGGCAAGAATATCGCGTCTGAGACTGCGTCTTGCACTTTTCTGTACGATATCCAGTTTTTTCGAGAGTGACTTTCCTTTCCGTTTTTCCATATTATTCCAGGTTGGTTCATGTCAATAGTTCCGTTCTCCGAAAATCAGAGTCCCGATGCGGACTATGTCGGCCCCCATCGAGACGGCGATTTTATAGTCGTGTGTCATTCCGAACGACAGCTGACCGAAGCCGCCATGAAGGTTCGGATGTCTGCCGGCTTCAGGCAGCAACCTGTCCCTCAGGGTGACCAGACGCGAGAAATCCTCCCTGATGACAGACTCATTGTCTGTAAAGGTTGCCATACCCATAAGTCCGCGGATACGCACATGACTGTACTGTGTGCCGGAGAAAAGAATTTCCCTAATTTCATCTGCGCTGAATCCTTGCTTGGTCTCTTCCGATGCTATGTGGTATTCCAGCAGGACATCGGTGGTTTTTCCGTTCCCGCTCCCCCATCTGTCTATTGCCTGGAGAAGATGCAGGGAATCGACCGACTCCACCATAGACACATAAGGCAGGACCATCTTCAGTTTGTTGGTCTGCAAATGGCCTATAAAATGCCACCTGATATCAGAATACGATTCCGGATTTCCGGACGCAGAGGCTGATTCCCTCAAAGCCAGGACCTTGGATAAGAGCTCCTGCGGACGGCTCTCGCCGAATACTCTCTGACCGGCCCGATATGCCTCGACAACTGCCGCGACAGGGTGGAATTTGGAAACTGCCACCAGAGTCACATCTGGCGGCAGTTCCGTATGGAGTTTATGTATGGTTTCTGCTATACTTGACATATCGTATTCTGATCCTGCAGATCCCTCACTCAGCTCGGGATGACATATTATCGTCTGTTACGTTTTGCCTGTTCCTTGGCCATCTGCTGCTGCATCTTCTGCGCTTCTTCAAGGCGCTGCTGCCACTTGGACTTCTTCACAGGCTTGACTGCAGCTGCAGCCATCTGGGCGTAAATCTTCTCCGGCTTCACTACAAATCTCTTCACAAACCAGGTCTGGAACATGGTGATAAGGTTCGAAAGCAGATAATAGTAGCTCAATCCGCTGGAGAGGTTATTACAGATGAAGAGCATCATTATAGGCATCATCCACACACTCATGAACTTCATCCCGGCCATGTTCGGGTCATTCGACATCTGGCTTGAAGTCATCTTCGAGTACAGGAACATGGAAATCGCCATGAGCAGGGCGAACAGGGATACATGGTCTCCGTAAAGAGGGATATTGAACGGAAGGTCGAGTATGGAGTCGAAGCCGCTCAGGTCATCCGCCCACAGGAAATGCTGCTGTCTCAGCTCTATGGAAGCAGGGAAGAAACGGAACATCGCATACAGGACAGGCAGCTGCAGCAGCATCGGGAGGCATCCTCCCATAGGGCTGATTCCCGCCCTCCTGTACAGCTCCATCATCGCCTGCTGTTTCTTCAGCGCATCTTCCTGCTTCGGATATTTTTCATTCAGCTTGTCGACCTCCGGCTTGATGACTGCCATCTTCGCTGAAGAAATGTATGACTTGACGGTAAGAGGTGAAACTATAAGCTTTATGAATACCGTAAGTATCAGAATGATTATACCGAAATTGGCAATGTACTTGCCGAGGAAATTGAATGTCGGGATAATGATGCCGCGGCTGATAAGTCCGATTACCGATCCTCCCAGCGGAATGATCCTCTCATAATGCTGGTCGTAGTCTTTGAGCGTACGGTAATGGTTAGGGCCGAAATAGAAATGGAACGGCACGGTCACATTGCCGTCCGGCCCGACGGTAAAGTCGGCACGCATCTTAGCCGAGCATACCATAAGGTTGTGCGACGGGTCATTCTCTTCAAAGAACCTGATCACGAAATCACCTGAAGTGAAGTCATTGTCAGCCCTCATTATTGCGGAGAAGAACTGCTGCTGGAAAGCGAACCATGATATCTTGGCATCCACACGCGCATCATCATCACGTCCTACGCCCACTCTCTCGGGCTTCTTCTCTCCAGGGAACATATAGTCCAGCTTGGAATACTGCTTCTCGTTCCTGTAGCCTTTCTCCATACGCGGAATGACCACGTTCCAGTCTATGTCGAACATGGACACGTTCCGTGGGATCACATTGCCCATACCTACGAAAGAGAAATCGTTGTCAACCGAGTAGCTTCCTTCGGCAAGAGTGTATTTCTGCTCGATATATCCGCCGCCGGCAAACGGAAGGCGCATGACGATTGAAGTATCCGTCTTTTCAGCCAGTTCGAAAACGAAATCCTTGGTATTGATGTTCTCGCCGGCATAGACCGTGATGCCGTACTGGCTCATTTCAGGCTTGAAGATATACAGGTCAGTGCTGTCGTAATTATAGAAATCCTTGACTTTTACGCTGTACGGCTGTGCGCCCTTGGTCGTGAACGTGACCTCTATCTTGTCATTGGACAGAACATAATATGCTGCCTCTGCATTATGCGCATTGTCAATAAGTGTATCCTTGTAAATTCTCTGTTTTACTGACTGCTGCTCCTGAAGTGCCGTGGCAGCCGAATCTATCGGATGCTGCGCCCTCCACACCGAATCCATGTAAGCCTGCTCCGCCCTGGCTATGGAATCCTGCTGTGCCTGATATTCTACCTGTTTCTGATACTGCTTGGACTGATACCATGTGAACCCGAAAAAGATCACACCTATCAGAACTATTCCGATTACTGAATTCTTATTCATCAAATAAAATTATAACGTCGCTCCCGACGGTTCTACATATCACACTACCGCCAGGACACAGCTTTCCTGTACCCTGACGGTGATTAAAGTTCTATTCCTGGGATTCTTCTGCCTTGTCCAGGTCCCTTATCTGCTGTTCGAGTTCCTTGAGCTCGGCTTTGGCCTTGTCAATCCTCTCCTGCATCTGTCTGATAAGCGGCTCGGAGTTCTTTGAAGCGGCGAAGAAACCTATATTGTTCTCATAAGTGACTATATCCTGTTCTTTCTTCAGGTACTTCTGCACGAGTCTTTCCTTTTCGTTCTTCGGAGCACGGCCGCGAGAACGACGGGATGCGTCCGGGAACTTGGAGTTCATCGCTTCCTTATATGCTGCAGCGATCTTGTCCTTCTCCTTGAACGGAACGAAACCTATAGCCTGCCATCTGTCCGCAAACTCCTGGGCTGCCTCTGCATTGGCATCGGCATCATCGGAAAGTACATAGGCATTGATTTCCTCGATAAGATGTTTCTTGGCCTTCAGGTTGCCATAGAAGTCGTTTTCAGGCTTTGCCTGTTTGTCCCTTTCATTGAAAAATTCGTCACAGGCAGCACGGAACCTTTTCCAGAGGGCTTCCGACTTCTTGCGTGGAACCGCCCCTATTTCCTTCCACTGCTTCTGGAGGTTGATCAGCTGGTCGGTAGTCTTCTTCCATGCAGTGCTTGTCTTCAAAGCTTCCGCTGCTTCGCAAAGCGCGATCTTCTTCTGGAGATTTTCGTTCATCTCATCCTTGTACGCAGCATAGAACTCCCTCTTGCGCTCGAAGAACTTGTCACAGGCAGCACGGAAACGTTCATAAATCTTCTGGTTCTCCTTCTTGGAAGCATACCCTATGCCTTTCCACTGCTTCTGGATATCCTCTATGGCTTTGGTACACTCATTCCATTCTCCGGAGCCTTTTATCTCTTTTTCCGCGATTGCCTCGACCTGTTCGCAAAGGCCGGTCTTTGCAGCCAGATTCTCGGCATACTGTTCTTTCTGTCCTTCGAAATATGCCTGATATTTCTTGTTTATTACGGAGGTAGCGGCCTTAAACCGGTTCCAGATGTCTTCGCGGAACTGCTTTGCCACAGGACCGAACTCTTTCCACTGCTCATGAAGCTTCTGGAGTTCCTTGAAAGCTTCGACTACATTGTCCTTTTCGGCAAGTTTCTCGGCGTCTTCGCAGAATTTCTCCTTGGCTTCAAGATTCTTCTTGAAATCAAGATCGCGAAGCTCGCGGTTGATCTTTACCATATCATAGAACTGCTCTACATAGAGCTGGTATGTATCATTCAGGTTTCGGAAACTCTGCACCGGCACCGGACCGATTGCTCTCCATCTGTTCTGGATCTCACGGAAAGCAGGGAATGTGGCATTGACATCTTCCTGCTTCTCCACCAGTGTCTTCAGGTCCGCTATGACTGCTTCTTTAAGTTCCAGGTTATGTTCGCGCTCCTTTTCCAGCTGTCTGTTGTACTCGGCCTTTTCCTTACGGTAAGCATTATACAGGGCCTTGAACCCGCGTTCGATCTCATCGAAAGGATTTTCAGATACGGAATCCGCCGGCTCGGCCTGCTCCTCCGGAGAAGTCACGGCAGTATCCGGAATCACCTCGTCCTCAGTTCCGCCAGGCTCCTGGACTTCAGTAGTGCTGCCCGCATCCGACTTTTCCTTCAGAAGTTTCTTGTAAAAGGCAGACTTGATGGCTTCCGCCTCCTTCGATCTTTTCATACGGTCCTCACTGATAGCCAGCTTCTGGAACATATCGGCAAGTTCCGCAAGGCTCAATGCGGAATAGTTGACCGCCGGTTCTTCATTTTCAAGTACATCTGATGCAACTGGAACATCAGGAATAATCTCTTCACTCATAATAAAATGGCGTGCTAATAGTTTCTATTAAATTTTCAACCTGCAAATATACCTTTTTTTGGCAAATCTATAGGAGTCCGCACCAATTTTTCTAAAAAATTATATTTTTGCAGTCATTTCCGATAATTACACGGTTTTATCTATTTTTATGGCCATGAGGATAGACATAATAACAGTACTTCCGGAACTGCTCGACAGTCCGCTGAACAACTCGATCGTAGGACGCGCCCAGAAAAAGGGAATAGTTGAAATCCACGTACACAACCTCAGGAAATACGGGAAAGGGCCCCGCCAGCAGGTGGATGACTACAGCTACGGAGGGGATGCGGGCATGGTGCTGATGGTCGAGCCGGTATACATGATGATCCAGGAACTCAAGGCCGAACGGGAATACGACGAAATAATCTACATGTCTCCCGACGGTGAAATCCTCAACCAGGGAATTGCCAACGAACTTTCTCTCAAAGGCAACATAATACTTCTCTGCGGACACTATAAAGGAATAGACCACAGGATACGCGAGCATCTGGTCACACGCGAGATATCTGTCGGTGACTATGTCCTGAGCGGCGGTGAGATTCCGGCCGCAATACTGGCCGATGCCATTGTCAGACTGCTCCCGGGGGCCATTACAGATGAGACATCGGCCCTGAGCGACTGTTTTCAGGACGGGCTGCTTTCAGCACCCATATATACAAGGCCGGCGGAATTCAACGGATGGAAAGTGCCGGATGTCCTGCTGAGCGGCAACCCGAAACTTATACGGGAATGGCAGGACGAACAGGCCATAGAGAGGACAAAGAAATTAAGGCCGTCCCTGCTCAAAGATTAAAAAATATTAACGAATTTTTTACAAAATATTTGTTTTCTCAATTATAGTTTCTAACTTAGCACATCCTTTAAAGCAAAAATATACTAACCATTAATAATTGAAAACACTACTAACTAACCAGAAAAGACTTCCGCTGTGACAGCGGAAGTCTTTAAAACCAAGCCGGAACGATGGTTTAGCACTCTATTTCTATCTTTCCCTTTCCAGGCACGAACATTATCTTTTCACCGTCTGTTTCAAACAGGCCGCTTTTTAATCTGATCCCATATCCGATTCCGTTTTTCTCGGCGCCCAGGAATTTTCCGTCTGGGGAAACTGAAAGAGGAAGTCCTTTACTTCCGGCTGCCGACATGACCAGATACCATTCCGTATCCGGCAGGTTACTGCTGATTGTCATACCAGACTCGGACATTACGACTTTAAACCGGCTTCCGTCTGAAACAAAATCCACTTGCATTTCCCTGTCCCGGACGGCACGGACCGATGATCTGTCAGGAATGAAGGCAACCGCCTCTCCGTTCTCCTTTATGAAGAACTGTACAGAAGCCCTGTCTTCCGGTGTGCTCCATCTGAAGCCGTCCATTATCGGACAAGTCCCGTAAACGCACTGGTTGGAAGTCCCCCTACTATTGACATAATCAGATCTGACATGTTCGTCAAACAGATGGATATCCCTAAAAAATATACCTTCATCGTTCCATAACAGGTTGGCCCTGTAGAATCTGCTGTCAAACCACACTGTCTTGTTCCCGTTCCCGAAAGTATCTTCGAGGACTGTGACGGAAGTAGGAGGTGTCAGTTTGTACTGCTCCTTAAACCACTTTCCGGATTCAGCAAGAGTCTCAATCCTTACTCCGGACCTCCTGAGGGAGTCAAGAATCGGGAAATGCATCCGTAGGGCTTCCCCCATTGCGTCCCAGGTAAATGAATTCTCCTGTCCTGCCTGTGTATAATTGAAGCCTATGCACGGGGCGCTGCAGATAGCATCAAGGAATCTCCTCACCCATGTTTCACTGCCTCCTGCATCAGGATATACCGGTTCCAGAGTTATGACCCCCTGGATCGTTCCTCCAAGCCCCGTGTCGTACTGATATACAGGGTCGCTTCCAAGCATTCTGAATACAGGTACAGGAATCTGCCCTTCTTCCGTCTGTGCCGGCATGTAGGCATTCAGCCTGCTCGGATAGTATGCCTGGTTCCAGTAACCTCCCCAAAGCGTATATCCGTCCGTACCCACCTGGTCTTTGCAGTTGCACGAAGCCGTGATACCGTACTTGTCATACATATATTCAAGCGTATGTGCATCTATGAACCATGATCCGACCGATGACGGGTATATGCCGAATATGGAATGGAATTTCTCCATGTAGACATCTACGAGTTTTTCCCTTTCCTCCGGGTCATATCCGGTAGCGAAACCTACATCCGCATGCCAGTCCCACGGATAGCGGCCGCGCCAGTCCATACCGGCATCTTCGACATGCGGCTGCGTGATTTCCCACCAGCCGCCTACTTCAAACCCTTTTGACATCAGTTCTTTCATCAAGGACTGGTAACGGGGCATCACAAGAGCATCGTACTGGAGCAGGAAAGTTCCTGTCATACCGTACTGCTCCATAAGCTCCGCCTGTTCCACCACTGTATCATACAGCACATCCTCTGTTATCCTGCTGTCACGGGGCTCGACAGCGCGGACAAAATTGATGATATTGATGATTCTCGGGGCATCTTTTGCCCTTGCAAAGTTATGCGCTGCCGGAAAAAGCATCAGCAGCACAGCCAATCTCAACAGAATTTTCATGCGTTAAAACCAGTTACAAATCCGATATTTTTATCATGACCGCACGAAGATACGCATAAAATATCAGAATCTGTAGCTGAGTTTGAGCATGAAGTTTACCGGTGCCTGAGGATATACCCACACATCCGCTTCGATTTTTCCCGTATCTACATTATACATGCTGTATGCCCCGCCGTCGGCGTAGTACATATTGTTGAAAAGGTTGTTTATGTAGCCGCTGATTCCAAATTTGCCTCCTTTGACATTGAATTCATGGGAGACCGAGAGGTTCGAGACGAAATATCCCGGAATAGTACGTTCAGAGCTTGAGGTGTTGTCCATATACTGTCTCCCTACATATTTCCCGTTGATACTGAGAGTCGTGGATTTCAAGGAATTGGAAGCTGTAGCGGCGAACGGCTGGAAAGAAAGCTGCAGCATTCCGATGACTGAAGGCGACATGAGCATGTCGGTCTTTCCGAATTTTACCGCAGTCTGTCCGCCGGGATAATCCAGATCAAGCCCGCCGTCTTCGTTTTCAACATACCGTATATTGTCGCAATACCCCACGTAATCCAGTATTTTGTTCATACTGAGAGTAGCATTGGCGTCAAGGCGGAACCACGGTGCGGCCTGCCATGCGGCGGCAAGCTCGATTCCGCGGCGGTAGGCCCTGCCGACGTTTTCCTTAAGTGCATACCCTACATCACTCAGACGGCCGGTCTCGAGAAGCATGTCAAAATACTCCATGAAATAAAGATTCGCCGAAGCCGTAACCTTTTTCCCCGTATACTGGTATCCTATTTCGACATCCACCATCTGCTCCGGCCTTATGGATATGCCGTCACGGTTGCCGCTGTTGACGTTCTTGATATTCTCTTTGATGTCGCTGCGGCCCGGTTCGCGGTTTCCGACTGCAGCGGAAACATAGGCCTTATGTTCCGGTCTCCAGTTGAAAGTCAGTCCTGCACGTGGATTGAAGAAGTTCCATGTAGTCCTGTAGTCAAGCAGTCCGGCATCGTCATCAGGGCCTTTCATCTTCAGGGAAACGCCCCTGTACTGCAGGTCAACGTATGCAGTAAGCCAGCCGACAGGAGTATATTCGGCCCGGGCGAACACATTCGCCTCCTGCTTGAGACCGTTATTGCGGTACCAGGAGTCATTCCTGTTATATGCACCGTAATCATAGTCATCCCCCAGACGGCTGCACCACAGGATATTGCCGAAATGGCCTCCGTCATACCGTGAAAGATTGATGCCTCCGGTAAAGGCCAGTTTGTCCGAAGTGTATTTTACATCGGAGTTGAAGACCAGGTAATAGTTGTCCATCGCCTCCCTGGTGATGAAGTCCGCCCCTTCCTTGAATACGGGATTCCCTTTGTCATCCGTCATCTGTACTCCGGTGGCCGGGTCGATTACAGGACTCGGCGGCAGTTCAGGAAGGTTGTAGTCCGACATGGACTCCCCTGCCTTGTAGTTCTCGTAATAACCGTCACCTTTGGTAAAATTCAGTGTGGTGCTCCATACCACGTTTTTCGGGAACTGGTGCGTATAGTTCAGCTGAATATGGTGTTGGGTGTAGTTGTCTGTCTCATTGTCATAGTAATGGACATTCCCGAACTCGTCAGTATACTCCCCGGCGCTGTTATACCTGCGGTCCGTCTCATAAGTGTCCGGATCGATTCCGTTCCACGTGATGCCTGTATGCTGGTCGCCCATGAGGTACGTCAGCCGGAGCGAATTGGTCCCGTTCATCCAGCCAAGTGCTGCAAATGCAGACTGCACACGTGCTTTCGCATTGCGGATATATCCGTCAGTATAGTTCTTTGAATAGGCGAAATCAAAATAGATTCCGGATTTTGTAAGCCCGGTACCTGCGGCAACCGTGGTCATGAATGTGTTATATGACCCGGCCGATATTTCCGCGGAGACATGCGGATCGGATGTCACGGACGCCGTGCTCATATTCACGCTGGCTCCGAATGCTCCGGCGCCGTTGGCCGATGTTCCGAGCCCCCTCTGGAGCTGTACTGAACTGATAAGACCGGTAAGGGCCGGGATATTCACCCAGAAGACTTCCTGCGATTCCGCGTCATTGAGTGTTATACCGTTGAGAGTGACATTGACCTGCGAACCTTTGCTGCCGCGGATAGTCATCTTAGAATAACCGAGACCTGTACCGCCTTCATTTACGGAAACTACAGACGGCTGCAGGTTCAGCATCATAGGCAGGGAGTTGATAGGGTTGTTCTGCCTGAGCTGCTGCCTGCTGACCATCGTATAGGTCACGGGAGTGGACTTCCCTGCCCTGGAGGCGGACACCACCACGCTGTCAAGCCTGTCATTGATTTCATCTTCCGCAGGGATATTCCCTGCATTCCCGGATGTTACATCCGCTTCATTCACCGCAGCTGCTGCAGCGAACGGGACCAGCGCACAGAGCGCCGCTGAAAATAAAAAACCTCGCATAACATTACGCTTATGCAAGGGGCGCACGATTTACGTGCATGAGATCACTGCTTCCCTACGCCGGTATCAGCCGGATCAGGTTCAATGGGTATTTCTCAACCTTGTAAAAGGTACCCCCGCAAATAAATATTATAAAGCCGCTGCCGGGCCATTCCCGAAAGCGGCGCAAAGATAATTCAAATTATATTATACGCAAAAATAAATATCGTCAGACTGACAAGTCAGAATGTCAGCACCAGTCCGGCCCCGCCATCTGATGCGCCGAATGACAACTGTACCTCACGAGTCCCGGAATTACATGCGTCTGCCACCCCGTTCAAACGTTTCTTATTGACACACAGCACAGCGGTCCCGGCCGCCAGTCCCATCACCCCGGCACATGTTGCGCACAGTCCGGCAACCGCCGCTCCCCGGAACCTGCTGTCATACGAAATATCAGGAGATTCTCCTCCAAGTGCATACAGAGGAGACAGAAAACCGGCACCTATCCCGAAAGCCACGCCCTCTACCATCATCCCGACAGCCGATACTCCCAATGTGACAAGGCCGGCACCGGTCAGGGAGCCGAAACCTATAAGCAGACCTTTGCCTGTACGGAATCCTTTCTGATACTTCATTATGTCATCCAACGCCATCCCGTCAGTTCCCGACAGCATGGATACGACCTGTTCCGAGGTCAGTTTCTCTCCGTTCCGATAAAAATCGGCTCCTCTCCTGTAGACAGGGTCACTATACTGCGCCAAGGCTGAAATACTGCCGGCAAGCATTGAAAAAACGAGTGTCAGAGTAAAAACGAAAGATTTCATGACAAAAGGAATATGGTACTGTTACAAATCCTGTTTTACTTCTCCTCAATCCGTACTTCATAAAGCCTGGGCCAGTTCTTCCCCGTAAGATAAAGTTTCTTGTCCGCAGGATTATAGGCAATCCCGTTGAGCACATCGGTATCAGGCCTGCGGAGCTTTTCCGGAAGAAGACCCGAGCAATCGACGGTGGCCTCGACTTTACCGTTTTCTGGATTGATGATCAGAATCATGTCGCTCGTATAGACATTGGCCCAGATTTTCCCGTCGATATACTCCAGTTCGTTCAGAAGCCTCATGGGCCTTCCGTTAAGTTTCACAGTCACCTGGCGTTCCGGTTTAAAATCCGGTGACATAAAATAAAGCACCGCAGAACCGTCGCTTGCTATAAGGCTCTTGCCATCGGTCGTAAGCCCCCATCCTTCACGAGGATAAGACCAGGTAGACTTGTACTCGAGAGTATTGATGTCATAGACGAAAGCCACCTTGTTGTGCCATGTCAGAATGTAGAGATTGTCACCGAGAACGACAGAGCCCTCCACAAAATATTTGTCGGCGAATTCAAGTTTTCTCAAAGGCTCCCCTGTCCGTATGTCCACTTTCCTGAACGTGGATTCACCTGCCACACCCGTACTCTCGTACATCTGCCCTTCATGAAAGAAAAGACCTTGTGTATAGGAGGTTATATCGTGAGGATACTCAGCGGTGACTTCAACACGGTAACTTTTCAACTGTGCGCCGCACCGGAACGGAACCAGCACAGCGCACAGAAATACCGCTATCGTATAGAGGAATCTCATTTCTCGGATTCAGGTTTCAGAGATGACTTTCCTTTGTGATGTTCCTTATGGAAATCCATGGCAGCCTTTACGAATGCCACGAATATCGGCTGCGGATGCTCCGGAGTGCTCTTGAGTTCAGGATGGAACTGGACTCCGATAAAGAAAGGATGGGCAGGAATCTCGACAATCTCCACCAGTCCGGTATCAGGATTCTTTCCGGTAGCCTTCATACCTGCGGCCTCTACCATAGGAAGATAATCATTGTTGAATTCATATCTGTGTCTGTGACGCTCAGATATCATATCCGTACCGTATATCCTGTATGCAAGGGAATCCTTGTCGAGTCTGCAGTCATAGGCACCGAGCCTCATCGTACCGCCCTTGATGGTAGTGCTCTTCTGGTCTTCCATCAGGTCGATGATAGGCACAGGCGTTGCCGGATTGACTTCCGTCGATATGGCATCCTTCAGGCCGAGCACATCCCTTGCGAACTCTACGACGCACATCTGCATTCCGAGACATATACCGAAGAACGGAACGTTATGTTCCCTCGCATACCGGACGGCGACAATCTTTCCTTCAAGTCCGCGCTCTCCGAAACCTGGCGCGACAAGAACCGCATCCATGGCTCCCAGCTTCTCTTCGACGTTTTCCTGATTGAGGAACTCGCTGTGTATGCTGTGGACATGGACTTTGCATTCATTCGCGGCACCGGCATGGACAAATGACTCAAGTATGGACTTGTATGCGTCCTGAAGCTCCACGTATTTGCCTACAAGCGCTATATCGACCTCCGTCTTCGGGTGCATGAGCTTGTCAAGGAAACTGTTCCACTCGGTCAGGTCAGGTTCGGGAAGGTTTTTGAGCCCGAAATGGTCGAGGACCAGCTGGTCAAGTTTCTCGGCTTTCATGTTGAGAGGAACCATATATATGGAAGGCGCGTCCATCGACTCGATGACATGACCCGGTCTCACATTGCAGAACAGGGCCACTTTCTTCCTGATTTCAGGGGTAAGCCTGTGCTCGGTACGGCAGACTATGATATCCGGCTGCACTCCGCTCTGCTGGAGCATCTGGACAGAGTGCTGTGTCGGCTTGGTCTTGAGTTCCTTTGCCGCACTGAGATATGGGACAAGAGTAAGGTGAATGGTCACGCAGTCTTCCTCCGGAAGTTCCCACTGAAGCTGGCGCACCGCCTCAATGAACGGCTCGGACTCCATATCTCCT
This sequence comes from Candidatus Cryptobacteroides avicola, assembly GCA_017695115.1. Classification (GTDB taxonomy): domain Bacteria; phylum Bacteroidota; class Bacteroidia; order Bacteroidales; family UBA932; genus Cryptobacteroides; species Cryptobacteroides avicola. The sequence goes on from JADILV010000033.1 coordinate 16,690, forward strand.
ACCGTTCCTCCGATTTCCGTGATTATGATATCGTATTTCCCAGACTTGCCCAGAAGCAGCATGCGTCTCTTGATCTCATCGGTAATATGAGGGACGATCTGCACCGTCTTGCCAAGATAGGCCCCTTCCCTTTCCTTGTTGATTACGGTATGGTAGATCTTGCCTGTCGTCACATTATTGGCCTTGGATGTATGCACACCGAGGAATCTCTCGTAATGGCCGAGGTCAAGGTCCGTTTCCGCGCCGTCATCCGTAACATAGCACTCGCCGTGCTCGTACGGGTTAAGCGTACCGGGATCAATGTTGATGTACGGGTCGAATTTCTGGATAGTAACTCTCAAACCTCTGGCCTGAAGAAGCTTGGCCAATGATGAAGAAATAATGCCTTTTCCTAATGACGAGGCGACTCCGCCTGTTACGAATACATATTTTGCCATGATATAAAAATGAATCACATTAACAGGGGTACAAAAGTAGGCAAAAAAAGTGATTTGAGAAAATCTTTATTATCTTTGCAGCGATTTTTGTCAGACAGAATCTGCTATTGTTTTCTTATGCATACCTATTATATATTGATGGCGGTGATGGCCATTCTGGCAGTGGTCGTTTTTGTGGCCCTGTTCTTCTTCAAGGCAGGATACGGCTACCTGTCCGGCTCCAACTGGGGGCCTAAAATCAACAACAGGACAGCATGGATCATAATGGAATGTCCGGCATTTCTGTTCATGCTTATCTATACGGTCAGACATGCGGTTTCAGGCACTGACACAGGCAACAGCGATACCGTCCTGTATATTATCGCCGGACTGTTCCTGGTCCATTATTTCCAGAGATCATTCGTTTTCCCACTGCTCATAAGGGGAAAAGGGCAGATGCCGGTTGCAATCATGCTCATGGGAATGGTATTCAACACAGCGAACTCCTATTTCATCGGAGCATGGCTCTACAGATTTGCCCCTGCCGGGACATACACCATGGAATGGATAGCCAGTCCGCAGTTCATAATCGGGACGCTTGTATTCATCACGGGAATGCTCATAAACCTGGATTCGGATTACGTAATCAGGCATCTGAGGAAGCCCGGGGACACAAAGCACTACATTCCGAAGAAAGGGCTGTACAAATACGTGACTTCGGCCAACTATTTCGGGGAACTTACCGAATGGATCGGATATGCCATACTTACATGGTCTCCTGCCGGACTGCTGTTCGCAGTGTGGACATTCGCGAATCTGGCTCCACGGGCCAAATCTCTGACAGCGAAATACGAGGAGGAGTTCGGAGATGAATACAGGAATCTGCACCGGAAGAATCTTATTCCTTTTATCTGGTGAAAATTCAAATTTTCAGAATCCGAAGAAAACATTTGAGACAAAAGATAATGAGCGAGTTATTTACACCATATAGGATAGGTCCGCTGGAGATCAGGAACAGGACCATCAGATCAGCGGCTTTCGAGGGGATGTGCGAGAACAATTCCCCTTCAAAGTCACTGTTCGACTACCATACGGCCGTAGCAAGAGGCGGAATCGGAATGACCACGGTCGCCTATGCCGCAGTCTGCCGCAGCGGGCTCTCTTTTGAAAGGCAGCTCTGGATGAGGGAAGAAATAGTTCCCGAACTTAAAAGACTCACCGATGCCATACATGCAGAAGGGGCAAAGGCATCAATCCAGCTCGGACATTGCGGGAACATGTCGCACAAAAGGATCTGCGGCTGCCTGCCATACGGTGCGAGCAGCGGATTCAACCTCTACTCCCCTACTTTCGTCCACGGGATGAACAAAAAGGAAATTGACGAGGTGGTAAAAGCATACGGTGAGGCTGTACGTATGGCCATCAAGGCCGGATTCGATGCCGTAGAAATACATGCCGGACACGGATACCTCATATCACAGTTCCTTTCTCTATATACGAACCACAGGAAAGACGAATACGGAGGTTCCCTCGACAACAGGATGCGTTTCATGCGTGAATGCATGGCATCTGTCACAGAGGCCGGTAAAGGAAAGGTCGCCATTTTCGTCAAGATGAATACCCGTGACGGATTCAGGGGAGGCATGGAAATCGATGACTGCATAACAGTCGCAAAGGAACTGCAGAAATGCGGGGCGGATGCCCTGGTGCTTTCCGGAGGGTTTGTCAGCAGAGCCCCGATGTATGTAATGAGAGGGCAGTTCCCGGTAAAAGCGATTGCGCATTATATGCCGCTCAGGCAGTGGTGGCTCAAGCTAGGAGTACGTCTGGGCGGACGGATCGTTTCACCGACAGTGCCTTTCAAAAGGCTGTTCTTCTTGGAAGACTCCCTCAAATTCAGGGCCGCACTTCCGGACATGCCTCTGGTCTATGTCGGAGGCGTCACTACAAGGAAAGATGCAGACAAGGTGATAGACAGCGGATTCCAGATGCTCCAGATGGGACGTGCAGTCCTGGAGGATACAGATTTCGTAAACAAGATGAAAGCTGACGAAAACTGCTGCAGCGGGTGCGAACATACCAACTTCTGCATCGGCAGGATGTATTCCCTCGAAATGGCATGCCACAAGACCTGCAAGGACATCACACCGGCACTCGAGCGCGATGTCCAGAGGACCATACGGAAAAACGACCGCATGGAGCGCAGGCTCGGCTATAAATAACATTGCATCTGAGACCCGATCCGGTCTTCAGACTCCAGGACGAGCCCGGAATGACCGTAAAACACTTTTACGGATCCAGTACACTGAATTATTTAAGGAATCAAGTTGTTTGAAATACAAGGCGGGACGATCTGCCGCTTGCAGTATGCGTGGTTAGCCATGCATATTCAAAGGGAGTCGGATAAAGTAGGGATTTCAAGGCGCGCGAGTATCGAGCACCGGAGTTACCTTAAGGGTAATGAGGATGCGAGATACGAGCAGCAACGCCGAAATCACACTTTATCCGGCTTCCGACAGGAGGAAAGTCCGGACAGCACAAGGCACCCCGCTACGGAAATCGCAGCCGGGAGTAATCTCGGGAGGGCCGTAACAGAAAACAACCGCGTGAAAACGCAAGGGTGAAAACGCGAGGCAAGAGCTCACGACGCGACATGGCGACATGCCGCGGGTACGGTTCCGGGGGCTGCAAGACCAAATATACTGGCAGTCAAGGGTCGCCTGCCCGTTGCCAGGGGGTAGGTTGCGAAGATAAATGGCAGATTCAAAAACAGAAACCGGCTTACGGTCCCGCCTTTTTTAAATTGTACAAAAAACTCGATGAACTGTTCAGATAACACTGAAAGCGAATATTTTCTATCTTTGCAGCCATTTTTCAGAAACGGACTTATATGGGATACGAAAAAAGCGGACTGAAAGCATGGCTGCCGGTTATAGGGCTTACATTTTCAGCATTCATTTTCAATACATCGGAATTTATTCCGATAGGGCTTCTGTCTGACATCGCGGCCGATTTCAGCATTACCGAATCGCATGCCGGACTCATGATTACAGTGTACGCCTGGGTCGTGGCCCTGGCTTCCCTGCCTCTCATGCTGGTATTCGCGAAGACCGAAAGCAAGAAACTGATGCTTTCGATAACGGCGCTTTTCGTTGTCAGCCATGTGCTGTCGGGACTTGCATCCGATTTCTACATGCTCATGCTCTCAAGGATGGGCGTTGCATGCGCCCATGCCATATTCTGGTCGATAGTCACCCCTCTCGCCGTCAAAACGGCACCGGAAGGGAAGCAGTCGACGGCACTGAGTTTCATCGTATCGGGCTCATCCATTGCAATGATTGTCGGACTGCCGCTCGGACGCACCATCGGACTGTACGCAGGTTGGCGGGCGACTTTCCTGATAATCGGTGCAGTTGCCCTTATGATACTGTGCATACTCGCTCTCGTACTGAAAAAGACACCTGGAGAAAGCAATTTCTCGATCAGGAAACTTCCCGCCCTTTTCAAGACCCCGGCTCTTCTTGGAATCTACCTCATCACTGTGATAGCCATCACCGGACATTTTACCGGATATAGCTATATCGAGCCTTTCATG
>JADILV010000034.1 GCA_017695115.1 Candidatus Cryptobacteroides avicola
TATCATCAGAAAGGACATCCAGGGAAGATTGACAGGAAGGCTTTTGTATATACCGGGCTTTCTTCGTCGTCTCCTACAGCCGTCCTGGAGGTGAAAGGGACAGTAGTGCCTTCTACCAGACCTGTGTGGCAGTACCGTTACAGTATGGGGCCGCTGCTGCTCAGACAGACTATGGTGCGTATAGGCGGGCAGGAGCTGCAGGTGGAACGGATTGCGTGCATGAATGACGGGGAGTCCGCCCTTTCCCTTAGCGTGGACAGCGCCGCTCTGCCGGAATGTTTTTCGTTCAGATGCGAGCCGGATGTCCTCGGGCCCGGCGAGACTGGTGACATTGTCATAAGTTTCGACCCCGGGAAAGTCAGGGGCAGCCTGCCGGACGAGATACCGGTCATCCTCCAGGGACTGGATACGCCTGCGGGAGACAGGACATTGAAAATTAATATAGGGGACGGCAGGGAAGAAGTATTGTCTGCCTATCCCGTGAAACAACAGTAAAAATTCAAGAACAATGAAAAAGATATTGAAGTCTGTATTTGCCGCTCTGCTGGCATCGGTTGCTTTAAGCTCATGTACGGAGGACGGCCCGGAAACAGTCTCTTACCTTCCTGTGACGGCTAACAACATCTCAGGGACATGGCAGCTGAGCGAATGGCTCGGCAAGCCTGTGCCTGCGGGCAGTTATGTCTATATGGACATAGTGAGGAGAGACACTGAATTCACATTGTACTACAACCTGGAAACATTCTCCCCGTATGTCAGGACCGGCATATATTCTGTCGACGAGGAGACAGGTGTCATAAGCGGGCGCTATGACCATTACGCGGGCGACTGGACCCACAGCTATACTGTCTCCGAGCTCACTCGTGACCGTATGGTGTGGACAGCTGTCGATGATCCGCAGGATGTGTCAGTCTATGTCCGTGTGGACAGTGTCCCTGAAGATATCAAAGGCACGGATACACCTGATGAGGGAGGAGACGCCGGAGCGGGCGATACCGCGGAATAATGGCGGACCGCTTAAGGATACAAAAAAAGAGGACTGCAATCCTCTTTTTTTGTATCCTGACATTCCTTGAGCCCGTTCCGCAGCCGGTCTTCCAGCCGTCCCGGTCAGCATGACAGCGGAGTCATGCGGAGCTGTCTGGACTCGAAATGGGCAAGATACCTGAACCCGGCGCTGCGGACGACGTCCGCGAAGTGCAGGAAATTGTCCCCGGTCCTCTGCGCGTCGTGCGAGTCTGACCCCAGGCTGACAGCCTCGCCCCCGAGCTCCCTGAAGCGCCTGAGTACGGCGATGTCCATCTCGGGAGTCCTGCCGTGGTAGTCCTTGTATGTCTTCGTGTTGATTTCAAGGGCCTTCCCTTCCTGGGCGAGATATTTGAACATGGCGTCGAATATGTCGCTGAAATCCCTGTAGAAGATGCTTGCCTGCGGGTACGGCGCATATCTGGCCACGTAGTCGTAGTGCCCCACGATGTCGAAGTCCCCGAGCCATGTCATCTCTTCATAGATGGTCTCGAGATAGTGCCCGTAGGCTTCCTTCCAGTCTTTGCCCTCGTAATATCCTCCGTAGAACGGGTCGGTGCCGTCGATATAGTGGACAGATGCTATGACCTGGTCGAATCTGTATTTCCCGAGATGCTCCCTGATCTGTTCCCTGCATTTCTTCTGCAGTCCTATTTCTATGCCTTTTAGTATCCTGAACCGCCTGTTGCCCGGCAGGGCCGCATAGGAGGCGGCATTGACCCTGTCTATTTCGGCCTGCTGGGACTCTACGTCGAACACTTCCGGCACCAGATGCTCGAACTGCGCTTTCATCGGCGGGACATAAAAGTCGCAGTGGTCGGTAAAGCATATCCCGTCCAGCCCTTTTGCAAATGCGGCTGCCGCGGATTCCTCTACTGTGGTCTTCTTCCCGTCGAAAGAGAACTGGCTGTGGTTGTGGTTGTCGAAGAATCCCATTAGCTCAATCCGTTGATGAATCCGTTTTCAACATCTATGTCCAGGGCCTGCGGATGCTTCGGCAGTCCCGGCATCCTGATGATGTCCCCTGCGATGGCCACAACCATCTCCGCCCCCGCATTGACCACAATGTCGTTTATCTCGAAATCGAACCCGGACGGTGCACCGTAGGCTTTAGGGTCCTGCGAGAAGGAGTACTGGGTCTTGGCTATGCATACGGGGAATCCGGACATGCCCATCTGCGCGGCCGATTCCAGCTTGCGCAAAGCCGTCTTGCTGAAAATCACATTCCCGGCCCGGTATATGCCCCGGGCGACTTTCTCTATCTTCTCTTTCAGGCTGTCTCCGTCGCTGTATGTGAATTCCAGCGGACCGGAAGGGTGTTTCTCTATGGTCTCCACCACTTTGCGGGCAAGGTCCACTGCCCCGTCCCCGCCGTGGGCATACCCGTCATTGACAGCGAATGCGACACCGGCCTCTTCGCAGTGCCTTCTGACGAGATCTATCTCCTCCTGAGTGTCGCTTGCATATCTGTTGAAGCAGACCATCACGCTCTGGCCGAAACCCTTTAGGTTTTCGATATGCCTGTCCAGGTTCCCGAATCCTTTTCTGACTCCGTCAAGGGAAGGTTCCTTTATCTTTTCCAAAGGTACTTCACCGTGCATCTTCAGCCCCTGTAGCGAGGCGACCAGCAGTGTCAGTACCGGCCTCAGGCCGCTCTTGCGGCATTTGATATTCAGGAATTTCTCCGCTCCGAGGTCGGCGCCGAAGCCTGCCTCTGTGATGGCATAGTCTCCGAAAGTCATGGCCATTTTGGTCGCCATGACGGAATTGCATCCGTGCGCTATGTTTGCGAAAGGTCCTCCGTGCACGAACGCCGCCGTGCCTTCGGTCGTCTGGACCAGATTGGGGTTCAGGGCATCCATCAGCAGGGCCGTGATTGCACCTTCGATGCCTAAGTCTTTGACCGTGAACGCGCTGCCGTCGAACCTGTAGCCGAGCAGGATATTCCCGATTCTTCGCCTGAGGTCATTCAGGTCGCTTGCCAGGCAGAGTATGGCCATTATCTCCGATGCCGGCGTGATGTCGAATCCGGATTCCTGTACAAGCCCGTTTGTGCGCGGACCGAGTCCTGTAACGATGTTCCTGAGCGATCTGTCATTGACATCAAGCACTCTCTTCCAGAGAATCTCTTTCAGCGCGAAGCCTTCGGACTGATGCTGGTAAAGATAGTTGTCCAGCAAGGCGGCTATCATGTTGTGGGCGGAAGTTATTGCATGGAAATCCCCCGTGAAATGCAGATTGATCCTTTCCATCGGCACTACCTGTGCGTATCCGCCTCCTGCTGCGCCTCCCTTCATCCCGAAGCATGGACCCAGAGACGGTTCCCTGAGGGCGAGTACGGCCTTTTTCCCGATTCTGTTCATTCCGAGGGCCAGGCCTATCGATGCAGTCGTCTTGCCGATACCTGTTTTGGTGGCCGTGATGGCCGTGACAAGTATGAGCTTGCCTTTGCGTACTTTGTCTTCGTCAATAAGACCGAGCGGCACTTTGGCCATGTACTTCCCGTACTGCTCGACGCTTTCCTGCGGAATGCCGATTTCAGATGCTACGTCAGTGATTTTCTTCATTTTGACGCTTCTTGCTATTTCAATGTCCGGCTTCATGTCTCTTTGATTTTATTACGTCCTGCGAAAGTAACAATAATTTGAGGAATAATTGCTAACTTCGCAGGTTAAAGTGTTTTCTTGATATGATAACGTTCGGATTCAGAAACAGGTTCGGCGGCCTGCTCAGAGCAGTTGTCGCCATTGCGCTGGGAGTTGTAATGGTTGCGTTCCCGGCAACATCGCTTGTGGTGATAGTGAAGATAGTGGCCGCCTTCCTGATTGCATCAGGGGTGGTTTCTCTCATATTCGGTATTGTAAACAGGGCGAACGGAGGCCTGGCCCTGATGGTTACGAATACTGTGGTGGATATTGTCCTCGGTGTCATAGTGTTCATATTTCCGGAGGAGGTGGCCGGCGTAGTCATGTTCCTTCTGGGCCTGCTGCTCATGCTTTTCGGGCTGTTCCAGCTTTCGGCGCTGCTCAGCGCGAGCAGAGTGCTTCCGATGGGACTGTGGACATTTATATTCCCGGTGCTCTGCACTGTAGGCGGGGCCATGGTGTTGTTTCATCCGTTCGGACTGGGCAAGTTCATTACGTTGGTTGCCGGAATCGCATTGCTCGTATATGGCGTATCTGATATGATTTCCACATGGAAGATGCGCAAGGCCATGAAGGAATATGAGATAAGGTTCAACACGTCATCCTCTTCCGCATCCGGCTCAAAGGATACTCCGGCAATGGATGATGTGAAAGATGTCGATTACGAAAAGGTCGGGGAAGACAAATAAGAAGTTTTCTCCGGATGATCCCGAAAGAGACAGTAGACAGGATTCTCGACGCCGCCAGGATAGTTGATGTGGTAGGCGATTTCGTCTCGCTTAAAAGACGCGGGGCGAATTTTACCGCATGCTGCCCGTTCCACAACGAGAAGACCCCTTCATTCTATGTCTCTCCCGCCAAAGGTATATACAAGTGCTTCGGCTGCGGCAAGTCCGGAACGGCAGTAGGGTTCATAATGGAACACGAGAACCTGACTTATGTCGAGGCATTGAGATTCCTTGCCAGGAAATACAATATCGAGATAGTCGAAAAGGAGGAGTCCGCCGAAGAGATTGCGCAGCGCCAGCGCAGCGAGAGCCTCCATCTGGTGTCCGAGTTCGCTGCCGGATTTTTCAGGGACTGTCTCAAGACCGGCGAGGGGCGTGCGGTAGGGTATGCATATTTCAAGTCGAGGAAACTGGAAGATGCCTCCATAGAGAAATTCGGTCTGGGATGGGCCCCTTCCGGAAGACATGTCCTGGCGGATGCCGCTAAAGAGGCAGGATACAAGGATGAGTTCCTTCTGGATACGGGACTGTGCGTGAAAAGGGATGACGGCAGTCTTCTGGACCGGTTCTATGACAGGGTCATGTTTCCGATACATTCGGTAAGCGGCCGTGTGATAGCATTCGGCGGCCGTACCCTCAGGACGGACAAGACTGTGGCGAAGTACGTGAATTCTCCCGAAACGGAGATATACGTAAAGAGCAGGTCCCTGTACGGGATATATTTTGCCAAGAACGAGATTTCCCGCCAGGACAGATGCTATCTGGTGGAGGGATATCTGGATGTGATTTCCATGCACCAGATAGGCATCACCAATGTGGTAGCCTCGAGCGGCACGTCACTGACTGTCGAGCAGATACGCCTGATCAGGAAATTCACGTCCAACATTACCATTATCTACGATGGGGATTCTGCCGGTATCCATGCCGCACTGCGCGGTATAGGCCTGGTCCTGAAAGAGGGTATGAACGTGAAGGTGGTGCTTCTTCCTGACGGAGATGACCCGGATTCATATTCCCATAAGCACACTCTGCCTGAAGTACAGGACTTTATTCGCAGCCACGAACAGGATTTCATAAGTTTCAAGACGGATATCCTGATGGGACAGGCCGGGGACGATCCCCTGAAGAAAGCCGATCTCATCAATGATATCGCGGATACGATAGCCCTGATCCCTGACGCGGTTAAGCGGTCAGTATACGTGGAGGCGTGCAGCGGGAAATTCAATATCGAGTCCCAGCTCCTGTTCGACAGGATACACCACACGCGTACGGATATGCTCCTGTCTGAGCGGAAACAGCAGGAAAACAGGCAGAGGAAGGAGCAGGAAAGCCAGGAAGCATATGACATGCCGGTATCTTCTGAAGAAGCCGGGGCAGCCTTGCCTCCTGATTCACGGACCTCCGGGATGAAGGAGGACGGCATCACTCTGACCGATCCTTTCCTCGCCCCGTGCGAGAAGGAGCTTCTGGGTTTTGTGCTCGAGCACGGCGACAGGCTTCTGGAGTTTGACCGGGATTCCGAGTTCTATCAGGAAGACGGGCAGCAGACAACGGTGGCCGAGTTCATTGACAGTGCCCTTGCGGCGGACGAAGCCGAATTTTCCAATGCCGTCTATAAGAAGGTCTACGACGAGTATTTCACCATGTATGATGAGGGCCTTCCTCAGGACCGGATACAGAACAGGCTCCTGAACAGCATGGACAGGGAAACAGCCATGGTGGCGGCGGACATTCTGGTCGAAAAATATATGATAACGGTCGAAAATTACCGCAACTCACTGACATCAATCGGGACGCAATTGGTTATCTTTGTGCCGAAAGCCGTACTTGCCTATCAGGTCAAGCGGATAGAAAAGAAGCTGAAGTCCCTTTCCGCAGAGCTTGCCGGAGCGGAAGACGATCCGGACATGCAGACACGGATACTGAATGAAATAGCGCTGTGGAACAAGGCGAAAGTAATGATAAATAATAAATTGGGAAGATAAAATGGAAAAGAAAGACTACAGGAGGACTCTGGTTACGTGTGCACTGCCATATGCCAACGGTCCGGTGCATATAGGACACCTTGCAGGAGTCTATGTGCCGGCAGACATTTACGTAAGGTACCTCAGAATGAAAGGGGAAGACGTGCTTTTCATCTGCGGGTCGGACGAACATGGCGTGCCGATTACGATAAAGGCGAAAAAAGAAGGCTGCACGCCTCAGGATGTGGTGGACAGGTACCATTCTATCATCAAGAAATCATTCGAAGGGTTCGGAATCAATTTCGACATATACTCGCGTACCTCGTCCCGGACCCACTCGGAAGTGGCTTCGGAGTTTTTCCGCAAGATGTACGACGAAGGCAAGTTCATAGAGAAGGAGAGCGAACAGTATTTCGATACCGAGGCCAATACATTTCTTGCTGACCGCTATATAGTGGGTACCTGCCCGAAATGCGGCAATGAGGGGGCTTACGGGGACCAGTGCGAGAAGTGCGGAAGCACTCTCAGTCCGGATGAACTGCTGAATCCGCATTCGGCTTTGAGCGGAAGCACTCCGGTAAAGAAAAAGACCAAGCACTGGTATCTGCCTCTGGACCGGTATGAACCGTGGCTCAAAGAGTGGATTCTCGACGGCCACAAGGAATGGAGGACAAATGTGTACGGACAGTGCAAGTCCTGGATCGACGGAGGCCTCCAGCCTCGTGCCGTGAGCCGCGACCTCGACTGGGGCGTACCGGTACCTGTTGAAGGTGCCGAAGGGAAAGTTCTCTATGTATGGTTCGATGCCCCGATCGGCTATATATCGAACAGCAAGGAACTTCTTCCGCAGAGCTGGGAAAAATGGTGGAAATCGGAAGACACGAGGCTTGTCCATTTTATCGGGAAGGACAACATCGTCTTCCACTGCATCGTGTTCCCGTCCATGCTGAAAGCATACGGCGGATATATCCTTCCGGACAATGTTCCGGCCAACGAGTTCCTCAATCTCGAGGGCAACAAGATTTCCACATCGAAGAACTGGGCGGTATGGCTCAACGAATATCTGGAGCAGTTCCCGGGACAGGAGGATGTCCTGCGCTATGTCCTGTGTGCCAATGCTCCCGAGACCAAGGACAATGACTTTACATGGAAGGATTTCCAGGCACGCAACAACAGCGAGCTGGTTGCCATCCTCGGAAACTTCGTTAACCGCGCCGTAGTCCTGACCCATAAATATTTCGGTGGCAAGGTCCCTGCCGACCTCAGGCCGGAGGCGGTAGACAAGGAGACCCTTGCCCAGATCCCTGCCATGAAGAAGGCGGTGGAAGAGAACCTGGAGAACTACAAGTTCCGCGAGGCCCTGAAAGAGGCTATGAACATCGCCCGCCTCGGAAACAAATACCTGACCGATACGGAGCCGTGGAAAGTGGCGAAGACCGATATGGACAGGACCGCTTCCATTCTCAACGTGTCGCTTCAGATATGTGCCGACCTCGCCATTGTATTCGAGCCGTTCCTGCCATTCTCTGCCGGCAAACTGCGCGATATCCTGAATGTAGGTCTGGTTGCCGGTATGGATCACAGATGCGGAGAGGAAGGAACCTGCGGAGAGAATGTTTTCAAACCTGGTGAAGGTGCTGCCCTTCATACCGTTTCATGCCATTCCGGACAGGCCGGAGCGGAACAGAAGTCTGTTCCTGTCCTTTCATGGGAGGATCTCGGGCGTGAGTCTGTCCTTCCTGCCGGGCATCAGCTCGGAGAGGCTGTCCTGCTTTTCAGCAAGATCGAGGACAGTGTGGTTGAGGCCCAGGTCAAAAGGCTCGAGGACACGAAGAAAGCCAACGAGGCTGCAGCGGCGGAAGCATCCGCGCATACGGTAGACCCGCAGAAAGCCGAATGTTCATTCGAGGATTTCGAGAAGATGGATATCCGCACTGCGACAGTACTTGAGGCCGAGAGGGTGCCTAAGACAGACAAGCTCTTGAAACTCACCATAGATACGGGAATTGACAAAAGGGTCATCGTATCGGGTATTGCCGAGTATTACACTCCTGAACAGATGGTCGGCAAACAGATCTGCATACTTGCCAACCTGGCCCCGCGCAAAATCCGCGGAATCGAGTCCAAGGGGATGATTCTCATGGCACGTCAGAATGACGGCAAAATGCGTTTCATCACACCTCAGGAGACTCTCTCCAACGGGGCTGCGATAGGTTAAACCAAAATGATGACGGAATGAAGATAGAGTATGACAAGGATCTGACGCGGCAGAACACTTTCGGAATGAAGGTGTCATGCGCATGTTATGTGGAATTCGATTCCGGACAGGATCTTTCGGATATTTATGAAGAAAGTTCGAGACGGAAATTCCCGCAGCCGTTTTTTCATATAGGCGGCGGCAGCAACCTTCTGTTCACCAAGGATTTTCCCGGTACGGTCTTCCATTCCGCCATTAGATTCATAAAAACTCTGTCCCATCCTGATCGGAAAACGGATTCCGGAGTGTCCGGGGTTGAAGTCGAAGCGGGGTCCGGCGTCTGTTGGGACGATTTCTGTTCGTGGTGTGCGGATCATGGGCTGTGGGGGCCTGAGAACCTTTCCGGCATCCCTGGCGAGGTCGGAGCTGCTGCTGTCCAGAATATCGGAGCATACGGTGTCGAGATCAAGGATATTGTCAAAGAAGTCAGGTGTTTCGATGTCGTGACAGGCGGAATGCGGTCATTGTCCGTGAAAGATTGCCGTTACGGCTACAGAGACTCCGTTTTCAAGGATTCGGCCAAAGGAAGATACGTGGTGGTTTCCGTGGTGTTCCGGCTTTCTTCCGAAGCAAGGCCGCGTCTCGAGTACGGACATGTCCGCAAAGCCGTCGAAGAGGCCGGCGGAGGCCTTTCTCCGGCCGCTGTCCGCAAGGTCATCCTGGAAATCCGTAATTCCAAGCTCCCGGACCCTGCAGTCATGGGAAGTGCCGGCAGTTTCTTCAAGAATCCTGTGGTCCCGAAGTCCTCTTATGACATAGTAGAAAACTATGCGAAAGGCAAATACGGTCAGGAGTATGAAGTCCCTCACTTTGATGCCGGTTCGGGGTTCGTGAAAATTCCGGCGGCATGGCTGATCGAGCAGTGCGGCTGGAAAGGTTACACGGAAGGCAATGTCGGGGTCTACGAGAAACAGCCTCTGGTGATAATCAATGCCACGGGGCAGGCGACTCCGGAAGAGATCATCGCTTTGGAATACAAGATCATCATTTCCGTACAGAACCTTTTCGGCATTACCTTGCAGCCTGAAGTGGAGCATGTATGATTATCAGTTTTCACTGAAGGAGAATAAGATTCTATCCAATAAGAACAGAAGATATATAAAAGAGTTATACCATTGTCAGACTGATAAAAAAGTAAGGAGCAGGACAGAGTCCTGAGACGGGCCCCCGGCGAGGGGGCGGTGGGGGAGGCGCCCCTTGAAAGGGGCTCCGCGCAGCGGAGGGGATTGTACCGGAACTCATATTTTTATCAGTTTTCACTGAAGGAGAATAAGATTCTATCCGGCAAGGACAGAAAATAGTACAAAAGAGTTATACCATTGTCAAACTGATAAAAATATGAGTTCGTTTGTAATCGAAGGAGGTCATAAACTCAGCGGATCAATCCGTCCGCAGGGTGCGAAAAACGAGGCGCTTGAAGTTATCAGTGCAGTGCTTCTGACAGATGAAGAAGTCACCATTTCCAATGTCCCGGAAATCCTTGATGTCCGCAACCTTATTCTCATGCTTGAAGGAATGGGGGTCAAAGTCACCCGCCATGAAAAAGGAAGATATACTTTCAAAGCGGACAACATAGACACTTCCTATGTCGAAAGCGAGGATTTCGTCCGTAAATGTGCCGCCCTCAGAGGTTCGGTCATGGTCATCGGCCCCCTTCTTACCAGATATGGCAAGGCATATTTCCCTAAACCTGGAGGAGACAAGATAGGACGCCGCAGAGTCGACACGCACATCACCGGTATGGTGAACCTCGGAGCGGGTCTTGAATATTGTCAGGAAATGAAAGCCTTCAGACTTACCGCCCCTGAAGGGAAACCGTTGAAAGGATGCTACATGCTTTTGGACGAAGCGTCAGTTACAGGTACCGCCAACATCATCATGGCAGCGACACTTGCCGAAGGGCGTACCACAATATACAACGCCGCCTGTGAACCCTACATCCAGCAGCTCTGCCGCCTTCTGACAGCAATGGGGGCCAAAATAGATGGTATAGGTTCCAATCTTTTGACAATCACAGGAGTAGAATCTCTTCACAGTGCTTCCCATACCATTCTTCCCGACATGATAGAGGTCGGAAGCTTCATCGGTATGGCCGCCCTTAACCGCAGTTCCATCACGATAAAGGATGTCTCGTACAGAAACCTCGGCATAATCCCGGAATCGTTCCGCAGACTCGGAATAAACCTTGAACAGCGTGGTGATGACATCTACATCCCTGAGCAGGAAAGCTATGTCATAGACTCTTTCCTGGACGGTTCCATAATGACTCTTGCCGATGCCCCGTGGCCGGGACTTACCCCTGACCTTTTGAGTGTCATGCTGGTAGTGGCCACGCAGTGCCGCGGCAGCGTACTCATTCACCAGAAAATGTTCGAGAGCAGGCTTTTCTTCGTAGACCGCCTTATCGATATGGGGGCACAGATCATTCTCTGCGATCCGCATCGTGCCGTAGTCATCGGACATGACCACAACTTCCGTCTGCGTCCCGGCAACATGGTTTCCCCTGACATCAGGGCCGGTATTGCCCTTCTGCTTGCCGCCATGTCGGCAAACGGCACCAGCGTCATCGGCAATATCGAGCAGATCGACCGCGGCTATGAAGATATCGACCTGCGTCTTAATGCCCTCGGCGCCAGCATCACCAGACAGTAGCGCATTACCGTACAGTGCCGGAGAGCGAACATCCTATTATGTCAGAAAACAAAAAAAAGAGGCAGGTCAATGATCTGCCTCCTTTTGTTTTTATTGTACCGGATTATTTTACCCTTTCTCCGTATGAACGGTCAGTAGTGTTGACCCTGATCTTTTCTCCCTGGTTGATGAAAAGCGGCACCATGATGGTAGCTCCTGTCTCGAGTGTAGCCTCTTTCAGCGCACTTGTAGAAGCAGTATCGCCTTTTACGGCAGGTTCGGTATAAGTCACCTCAAGCTCCACGTAAGTAGGGAGTTCGCAGGTAAGGCACCTTTCTTCATCGGCCACGAACATCATTTCCACATGCTGTCCCTCTTTCATCAGGTCGGCATTGTCCACGAGGTCTTCACCGAGGTGGATCTGCTCGAAAGTCTCTTCGTGCATGAAGTTGTATCCGTCCTCATCCTTGTAGAGGAACTGGTAAGGTCTCCTTTCTACATTGATAGTCTCGATCTTCGCTCCTGCAGTGAAAGTATTTTCAAGGATGCGTCCGTTTTCGAGGTTACGGAGTTTTGTCTTTACGAAAGCCGGTCCTTTGCCTGGTTTCACGTGCTGGAACCATACGATGGAGCATGGCTT
>JADILV010000035.1 GCA_017695115.1 Candidatus Cryptobacteroides avicola
GTTTGGCAGATGCTGCCCGTGAAGGCGGCCTGATTTTCTAAAAATAAGACTATGGCAAATACAAATGTTAAAAGAGTAAAAGTTTCTGATCTTGAATTGAAAGACAGACTTGTAGCCATCCAGAGAGTGACCAAGGTCACTAAGGGTGGTCGTCACTTCAGCTTTGCTGCCATTGTTGTAGTCGGTGACGAGAACGGCGTTGTAGGCTATGGTCTTGGAAAAGCCAACGAAGTCACTACTGCAATCTCCAAGGGTATTGAGGATGCAAAGAAGAATCTTGTAAAGGTTCCTATCCTCAACAAGACCATCCCTCACGAGCAGGAAGCCAAGTTCGGTGGAGCAAGGGTATTCATGAAACCGGCTGCTCCTGGTACCGGAGTCAAGGCAGGAGGTGCAATGCGTGCAGTCTTCGAGTCAGTCGGAGTGCAGAATGTCCTCGCTAAGTCAAAAGGTTCGTCAAACCCTCACAATCTGGTGAAAGCGACTGTCGCCGCCCTTGTTGAGATGAGGGATGCCTATACTGTTGCCGGACTTCGCGGTATTCCTATGAGCAGAGTATTTAACGGATAAGGAGGAAGAAGAAATGGCAAAACTTAGGATAACTCAGATCAAGAGCAAGAATGGAGCGACAAAGAGGCAGATTGCCAATCTTCAGTCTCTCGGCATTCACAGATTGCACCAGACAGTAGAGGTGGAACTGAACCCGGTGTCAAAAGGCATGGTTGAAAAAGTTCTTCACCTTGTTAAAGTAGAGGAAATTTAATTAGGGAGGATCGAGATGAAACTACATGAACTTAAACCTGCTGAGGGTTCAACTAAAAGAGAGAAGAGAATCGGTCGTGGCGAAGGCTCAGGACATGGCGGGACATCTACCCGCGGTCACAAAGGAGCTCAGGCACGTTCCGGCTATTCACGCAAGATCGGATTCGAAGGCGGCCAGATGCCTATTCAGAGACGTCTGCCTAAATTCGGATTCAAGAATCGTAACAGAGTAGAATATAAAGGTATCAATGTCTCTGTCCTTCAGGCTATTTCAGAGAAGCTCGGGACATCGGTCATCGATCTCGGGACATTGAAGGAAGCCGGATATGTTTCAAAGAGCCAGCTCGTGAAGATCCTCGGGAACGGGGAACTCACTGCAAAGCTTGAAGTATCTGCGAATGCTTTCTCTAAATCTGCTGTTGCGAAGATTGAGGCTGCCGGAGGCAAAGTAACTGTAATCGAATAGCGATGAAGAGACTAATCCAGACTATCAAGAATATCTTCAAGATAGAAGAACTGCGCAAAAGAATCGGTTATACCGTTCTTTTGCTGCTTGTTTATCGTCTCGGAAGTTTCATTGTGCTCCCGGGTATCGACTCCACCATGATCGCGAACATGCAGGATTTTTCGCAGGAAGGTCTTGTCGGCCTGCTTAACATGTTCTCGGGCGGTGCGTTCGGTAACGCTTCTATTTTTGCCCTGGGAGTGATGCCTTATATCTCGGCGTCAATCGTAATCCAGCTTCTCGGCGTGTTCGTCCCTTATTTCAAGAAACTCCAGATGGAGGGGGAGAGCGGACGCCGCAAGATGAACCAGCTGACCAGATACCTCACCATCGCCATCCTGTGCATCCAGGGACCGGCATATATGGCCGCCCTGCATAACCAGATTCCTGAAGAGGCTTTCATCGCCATCTACAGGCTCGGATGGAGTTCCTTCATGTTCAACCTTGTATCCACGATTATCCTTATCGGAGGTACAATGTTCGTCATGTGGCTCGGCGAGCGTATCACGGACCGCGGTATCGGTAACGGTATATCCCTTATCATCATGGTGGGTATCATCGCCCGTCTTCCTTATGCACTCGTTGCCGAGGTCGGCGAGAAAGTAGGTTCTACCGTAACCGGCGGACCTCTGATGCTCGTTGTGGAACTGATAATATTGTTCTTTGTCTTTGTTGCGGCCATAGCACTTGTACAGGGTGTCAGAAAAGTTCCTGTACAGTATGCCAAGAGGGTTGTCGGCAACAAGCAGTATGGCGGAGTCCGTCAGTATATCCCTATGAAGATCAATGCTGCAGGAGTGATGCCTATCATCTTTGCCCAGGCTCTCATGCTTTTCCCTCTGATTTTCTCCAACTTCGAGGCTACAAGAGGATTTGCCGCGACAATGAGCAACTATACGGGATTCTGGTATAACTTCGTCTTCTTCTTCTTCGTGGTGATCTTCACATTCTTCTATACTGCAGTCACTGTAAACCCTACAATGATGGCGGAGGACATGAAGAAGAACGGAGGCTTTATTCCAGGAGTGAAACCGGGCAAGAAGACTGTTGAGTACCTTGATTCCATCATGTCGAGGGTTACTCTTCCGGGATCTATCTTCCTTGGTCTGATCGCCATCCTGCCGGCATTTGCAATGCTGCTTGGCGTGAACAACCAGTTCGCAAGCTTCTATGGAGGTACTTCCCTCCTGATTCTTGTCGGAGTGGTGCTTGATACTCTCCAGCAGATTGAAAGTCATCTGCTGATGCGTCACTATGACGGACTGATGAAGACCGGTCGCCTGAAAGGACGTTCCGGAATGTAATTTCAATTTATTTGGAGGATAAGATGGTAAAGCCAAAGACTGAAGAAGAGATAGAGCTGATGCGCGAGAATGCCATTCTCGTATCCAAGACATTGGCGGAGGTCGGTAAGGCGGTTGCTCCAGGTGTGACGACTCTCGAGTTGAATAGGGTAGCCGAGACCTTTATCCGTGACAACGGAGCTATTCCGAGCTTCTTGGGTTATGACGGCTTTCCTGCGGCTCTCTGCATCTCAGTCAACGATACCGTCGTGCACGGTTTCCCTTCGGATTATGTGCTCAAGGAAGGCGATATCGTTTCTGTAGACTGCGGGACATTATACAAAGGCTATAACGGTGATTCAGCTTACACTTTCCCTGTAGGGGAAGTGGACGCTGAAACCCGCAGGCTTCTGGATGTCACCAAAGAATCTCTTTACAGAGGTATTGCAGCGGCCGTAGACGGCAACAGGGTCGGCGACATAGGACACGCGGTGCAATCGTATGCCGAGTCATTCGGGTTCTCCGTAGTCCGCGAACTGGAAGGACACGGAATCGGAAAGCGCATGCACGAGAATCCCGGCGTTCCGAATTACGGAAGGCAGGGTCACGGTGCAAAGCTGACCGACGGGATGACTATCTGTATCGAACCGATGATCAATGCCGGAACCCGTGGCGTGTACTTGGCTGAAAATGGTTGGGAAGTACATACTGCGGACCGCAGGAATTCAGCGCACTTCGAGCTTACGGTTGTTGTCAGAAAAGGTCGGGCGGAACAGTTGTCAACCTTTGAATTCATTGAAAATAATGTTAAATTTTAAAGTGAGGTTTACATGCCAAAACAGTCAGCGATAGAACTTGAAGGAGTCATTACTGAAACTTTGCCGAACGCCATGTTCAAGGTGGAGTTGGAGAACGGCCATGTCATCATAGCCCATATCTCCGGAAAGATGAGAATGAATTACATCAAAATACTTCCTGGGGACAGGGTGAAGGTGGAAATGTCACCTTATGATTTAACAAAAGGAAGAATTTCTTTCAGATACAAATAAAAACTTACGATAATGAAAGTAAAAGCATCCATCAAGAAGCGCAGCGAAGACTGCAAGATCGTAAAACGTAAAGGACGCCTTTATGTGATCTGCAAGAAGAATCCTAAATTCAAGATGCGCCAGGGATAATTTTCAGTTGTATAACAAATAAAGTAAAGATAGATTATGGCAAGAATAGCCGGTGTTGATTTACCTAACAACAAAAGAGGAGAGATAGGCCTTACCTATATCTTCGGTATCGGTCGCAGCTCTGCGAGGAAGATCCTCTCCCAGCTGGGTATCGATTTTGACACGAAGGTCGGAGACTGGAACGACGATCAGATTGCAGGCATCCGTAACGTGATTGCCCATGAATACAAGATCGAAGGCGAGCTCCGTTCAGCTGTACAGATGAACATCAAGCGTCTGATGGATATCGGATGCTACAGAGGAATCCGTCACCGTCTCGGACTCCCTGTCCGTGGTCAGAGCACCAAGAACAACGCCCGCACAAGAAAGGGCAAGAAGAAAACCGTTGCAAACAAGAAGAAGGCAACCAAATAACGGGAGATGAATTATGGCAAAGAAAACGACAACAACAAGCAAGAAAAGAGTTGTAAAGGTTGACGCTTATGGCGAGGCCCATATTTCATCGACCTTCAACAACGTGATAATTTCCCTCACAAACAGCGTAGGTCAGGTTATCAGCTGGTCTTCAGCAGGAAAGAGCGGCTTCAGAGGTTCCAAGAAGAATACTCCGTATGCTGCCCAGGTGGCAGCAGCCGATGCAGCGAAGACCGCATACGATCTCGGACTGCGTAAGGTGAAAGCATACGTCAAAGGGCCTGGTGCAGGACGTGAGTCTGCCATCAGAACCATACATGGTGCAGGTATCGAAGTCACTGAAATCATTGATGTAACTCCAATGCCACACAATGGTTGTAGACCAAAAGGCCGTCGTAAAGTCTAATTTTTAACTGTATAAAAGGAAAATTACTATGGCAAGATATACTGGACCAAAAACCAAAATCGCACGTAGGTTCGGCGAGCCTATTTTCGGAACGGACAAGGATTTCGAAAAGAGGAATTACCCTCCGGGACAGCATGGCCTGGCCCGCAAGCGCAAGAAACTGTCTGAGTACGGTGTTCAGCTTAAGGAAAAACAGAAAGTAAAATATACATACGGTCTGCTTGAGAGACAGTTCCGTAATCTTTACGAAAAGGCATCCCGCATGAAGGGACAGAAAGGTGAGAACCTTATCCAGCTTCTTGAGTCACGTCTTGACAACATCGTCTACCGTCTCGGTATAGCACCTACCCGTGCTGCTGCAAGACAGCTTGTGACACACTGCCACATCACTCTCAACGGAGAGATCTGCAATGTGCCGTCCGCTCTTGTAAAGCCGGGTGATACTGTGGCTGTAAGGGAGAGGTCAAAGAGCCTTGAGGTCATCCAGAACAGTGTAGCTTCAGCTGCCAAGTATTCTTGGCTGGAGTTCGATGCGAAAGGCCTCACCGGAAAATACCTCAACTACCCTGTAAGGGCCGAGATTCCGGAGAACATTACCGAGCAGCTTATCGTCGAGTTGTACTCCAAGTAGTAATTAACACCAAAAAAGGAATAATATGGCAATCTTAGCATTTCAGAAACCGGACAAGGTGATAATGCTCGAAGGGACTGATACCGTCGGACGTTTCGAGTTCAGGCCTCTGGAGCCTGGCTACGCCCAGACAATAGGTAACGCCCTCCGCAGGATATTGTTGTCTTCTCTGGAAGGTTTTGCTATCAATTCGATCAAGATTACGGGAGTGGACCAGGAGTTCGCTACTATCCCAGGCGTGATCGAGGGTATGCAGGACATCATCCTTAACCTCAAGCAGGTAAGATTCAAAAGAATGGTGGAGACTGTGGACTCAGAGGTGGCAAACATCGTTATCAGCGGTCAGCAGGAGTTTACCGCAGAGGATATTTCCAAAGGATTGTCTTCTTTCACGGTGTTGAATCCGCAGCAGCACATCTGCTCGCTGGAGCCTTCTGTAAAACTTGAAATGACAATCTCTGTCAACAAGGGACGCAGTTTTGTTCCGGCTGACGAGATGAGGGACGAGAATACACCTATCGGAACTATTCCGGTCGATGCTATCTACACTCCTATCAAGAATGTAAACTGGACTACAGAGGACTGGCGTGTCGAGCAGAAGACCGACTATGAGAAACTGACTCTTGAAATCGTTACCGACGGGTCCATTTCTCCTAAGCTCGCTCTTCAGGAAGCTGCCAATATCCTTATCTATCACTTCAGACTGTTTACCGACGAGAAGAAGATATCTCTTGAAAGTGCAGTCGAGTCAGAGTCTAAGGAACTGGATGAAGAGTCACTTCGCATGAGGCATCTGCTTCTGACCAAGCTGTCTGACATGGGGCTTTCAGTGAGGGCATACAACTGCCTGAAAGCCGCAGATATCGACACTTTCGCTGATCTGGTTTCATATTCAAGGGCAGAGCTGATGAAGTTCAGGAACTTCGGCCGCAAATCCCTCAATGAGATCGACCAGCTGGTAGAGAAGATGAAGCTCTCGTTCGGAATGGATGTAACCAAGTATAATATTGAACCAAAGAAAAAGACCGTATAAAGTATGAGGCACAATAAAGCAATCAACCACCTTGGCCGCAAGAGTGGTCACCGCAAAGCCTTGCTTGCAAACATGGCCACTTCTCTTATCATGCACAAGAGGATTGAGACCACAGTAGCAAAGGCAAAGGCTCTCAAGATGTATGTTGAACCTCTCATCACCAAGTCAAAAGAGGATTCGACACACTCTCGCCGTATGGTATTCAGCTACCTGAAGAACAAATACGCTGTCACAGAGCTTTTCCGCAACGTGGCTCCTAAGATAGCTGACCGTCCGGGCGGATATACCCGCATCCTCAAGACAGGTTTCCGTCTTGGTGACGGGTCTGACATGGCTCTTATCGAACTTGTTGATTTCAACGAGGCAGCTCTTGCTTCTACAGTGAAGAAAGAGACAAAGAAGACAGGTACACGCCGCAGCCGTTCAAAGAAATCAGCAGAGGCAGCTGCTCCGGCAGCACCTGCAGCAGAGGAAACTGCACCTGCAGCTGAAGTACCTGCAGTAGAAGAGCCCGCAGCAGAAGAGAAAAAAGCAGAATAATTTCTCTATACATTATTTGACAGAGGATGGCACCCAGTGCCATCCTCTGTTATTTTATAGGAAATCTTTATCTTTGCATATCATAAAACGGACTTGATATGCAAAGGGAGAATTTCGGCAACCGCTTCGGGGTGCTTGTAGCTATGGCCGGGTCGGCCATAGGATTGGGAAACTTATGGCGTTTCCCGTACATGGTAGGGGAATATGGCGGTGCCGCCTTCATATTCGTCTATATCATCTGTTTCTTCCTGCTGTGTCTTCCGATTCTTATCGCCGAGGTGACTGTAGGGAGAAGAAGCCAGACAAACGCTTTCCGGGCATTTCACCGGCTGGCGCCGGGCAGCAGGTGGAATCTGGTCGGAATCCTGATGGTCGCCACTCCGATAATAGTGGTTTCTTATTATAGTGTCATAGGCGGCTGGTCTATCGAGTATTTTATAAAGGCATGTTCATTGGATTTCTCGGCGGGGGCTGATACCGAGACCGGATTCGGCGACATGTTCAACGGCTTTATCACTTCAGTGTGGTCTCCGGTCATTTATCATACGGTCTATCTGCTTGTCACGGCGGCTGTAGTGGCAGTCGGAGTAAAGTCCGGTATCGAGCGTTTCGGAAAGATCATGATGCCGTTGCTGTTTGTCATAATGATAGTCATTGCAGTGCGTTCGGCGACACTGCCAGGCGCAGGCAGCGGGTTGGAATGGCTTTTCAAGCCGGATTTTTCCAAAATCGACGCATCTGTATGCGCAGCAGCTCTCGGCCAGGGCTTTTTTTCTCTTTCTGTCGGCTTTGGAATCATGCTCACATACGGTTCCTATATCAGCAAGAAAGAGAATATAGGAATATCTTCTTTCTATACTGCCGTTTCGGATCTCGTGTTCGCCCTTATAGCCAGCTGTGCCATTATGCCGGCAGTATTTGTCTTCGGACTTGACCCGCGAGAAGGCCCCGGCCTTGTATTTGAAACCCTGCCTTTCATATTTTCCAATATGTCTCTTGGCGGAGTCATTTCCATATTGTTTTTTCTCGCCCTCATAGTGGCGGCCCTGACGTCATCCATTTCTCTTTTTGAAGTAGGGGTGGCATATCTGATGGAAGAAAGACGGATGTCCAGGAAAAAGTCATCTGTCATAATATTTGCTGTAACATGGCTGCTTGGAATATTGTGCTCATTGTCCTTCGGACCGCTGTCTGGCCTTAAACTTTTCGGAAACACCCTGTTCAATTTCTTTGACAAGTTTTCTGCCAACTATCTGATGCCGTTCGGAGCCCTGCTGATTGTCCTGTTTGTCGGCTGGCGGATGAAAAAGGATGATGTCCGGGACGAGTTTACCAATGGCGGCACCCTGCACGGCAATTCCCGTATATTCGGTTTTGCGTATTTCCTGATACGCTACATCGCCCCACTCGCCATTGTCGTTATTTTCCTGTCCAATCTGCTGTGGTAGGCCCTTTTACATTATAAAGTCTATTTAGTTGAAAATAGTGTCGTTATGAGAATCTGCAGAAACATTCTGACTTCGTTATCCCTTATGCTTGCCGTTTCATGCGCTCATAAGCAGGAGGCTTTCATTGATAAATTGATGGCTGCTCCAAAAGATGCCGGATTCCAGATGGACGGCTACTGGATATGGGGTTCAAGTGTGATAAAAGGCAACGACGGGAAATACCATATGTTTGCGGATTTCTGGGAGTCCGATCTCGGTTTTGAGACTTGGGTGACCAATACAGAAATCGCCCATGCCGTTTCTGATACTCCTGAGGGCCCGTACATTTTTTCCGATATGGCCCTGACAAGAAGGGAACCGTCATATTTTGACGGATGTTCGGTATTCAATCCGCGTGTCATTGAATATGAGGGAATGTATTATCTTTATTATGTCGGGACAACGTATGATTTTCCCGTACCGGAACCCGGCGTCGGGAAGGAAGACGGCTGGTTTGAAAAGGCATGGATGAATAAACGTATCGGGGTCGCGAAATCGAAGTCATTATATGGCCCATGGGAAAGGATGGACCATCCGGTGATCACTCCCCGTAAGGGAAAATGGGATGCTACCATAACCAGCAATCCATCTCCGGTGGTGAATCCTGAAACCGGGAAGATTCTTCTGATTTACAAATCGTCACCTAAGGATTCTCGGCCTCCTTTGCTGCTCGGAGCCGCTGAAGCTGATTCTCCCCAGGGGGAATACACGAGAATTTCCGATGACCCGATTTTCCGCTTTGACACTGACAGCCTGCTTGCCAATGATGTGGAGGATCCTTTCGTATGGTGGAGTGACGGACATTATGAGCTGATAATGAAAGACAGGTTCGGGCATATATGCGGTGAGGACGGTGGGGGTATCCATGCGGTTTCTCCGGACGGAGTGCATTGGACCTTGTCTGATCCGGTAAAGGCTTATTCGAGGACTATCATGTGGGATGACGGTTCGACTACGCTCCAGGCGAATTTCGAGCGGCCTTTTATCCTGTTTGAAGATGGTATGCCGGCATATCTGTTCGCAGCTACCGGTACGGGACCTTCGCCATGGAATTTTGAAAGGACCTGGAATATGGTCATCCCATTGAAGCAAGGGAAATAAGCCACCACTTTCAGTTCGCCGTAACAAAAATCAAATCCCTGCTAATCAAGCGATTAACAGGGATTTTTGGTGCTCCGGACGGGGATCGAACCCGTACGGACATTTCTGTCCAAGGGATTTTAAGTCCCTCTTGTCTACCAATTCCAACACCAGAGCAATCCGGGGGACAAAGATAGGAAATTAATTGTTAAATTGCACAAATTATCATTTATCCGAATTGTCAACACAGAAGGAAGAGCAAATGGAAAACAGTATTGAGAACAATCCTTATTACAGGGCGGCGCGTGAGTATATCGCGGCCAACGATCTGACAATGCTCGCGGCAGGACGTCATGAAATCGACGGAGACAATCTGTATGTCAATATCATTGACGGGGAGCTCCGTCCGGTGGAGCAGGCCAGGCTGGAAGTGCATGACAGGTATATAGACGTCCAGGTGCCTTTGTCCGGAACAGAATCTTTCGGTGTCAGGCCGAGGAACGAGTGCCTGCTTCCAGATGGGGATATGGACCGGGAAAACGACATAATGTTCTATAAGGACCCGATAGAGACCATAATCAATGTGAAGGCGGGCGAGGTGATTGTTTTTCCTCCGGATACAGCCCATGCCCCGCTTATCGGCGAAGGCGGAATCCATAAGGCGGTTTTCAAAGTCAGGGTTTGCTGAAAACCGGCCTGGATTGTCCTTTACCAGAAGAATATGGCGGCCAGACCGGTCTGTATAGTATGTACAAGGGGTCTGCTGTCAGTGAAAGTGAAGGTTTCGTATTCGGCAAAGGCCTTGACCTTGAAATTGTTCCCTGTAATGACGGAAAGTGCGGGCCCGGCAATCAGGTCTATTCCGTTACCTGCCGGATGCCATGCATAGCCGAGCATAAGGCGTGATTCAAATTCGAGGATGCGGGCAAACGGCCACTGCCAGTAACCTCCGGCCGCGATGTTGTACATGTTTGAGGAACTGCCGGACTCCCATGTCATGGAATTTGCTCCGGCCCGGAAGCTGAAGCCGCTGCATGGGTTGAACGGGATGTGTACCTGTATTCCGACAGAACTGCCGCCATGAGGCAGTGTATCCTTTCTTTTCCTGTACCCGGGAAAGAACCTGTATCCGAAATAAAGCGACGCTTCATAATGTCTTGTGTATGGGTCGTATGAAAATCCCGGGTCGGTATAATTCTCGGACAGATGCCTGTCTCCGAATATCCTGTCGGTGATGAAATACCCGAGATGTGTCGCGGCGGTACCGATTATTGCTCCGCATATAATGTCACTTGTCCAGTGCCTGTCGTTGAGGATGCGGCCGATGGCTGTGGCAGTGGCTGCCGTGTATGCCCCGAAACTGAACCAGGGGCTGCGCCATCCGTATTCCTTGTGCAGCATGGTGGCTGCCATGAAAGCCCTGGCTGTGTGTCCCGACGGGAAAGAGTCATCGCCGGATCCGTCCGGACGCGGCCGGCAGACGGTGTATTTCAATCCTGCTGTCACGCCGGTCATCAGTACGGCGGAGAAAGCGTCCGATACGATCATTCTGCCCCAGTCTGTCCGGCTTTCATATCCGAAAGCCTTCATGCCGAGCATTACTATAGCCGGGGAGTATTGGAGATATTCATCGTAGGGGAAAGAGAATCCCGGGAGAGCGTTGTATCTCAATTGCCGCATGCCGCCGTCAAAAGAAAAAGTCCCGGCGGATTTCCCTCCGTATGTCTGGCG
Source organism: Candidatus Cryptobacteroides avicola (assembly GCA_017695115.1). GTDB lineage: Bacteria > Bacteroidota > Bacteroidia > Bacteroidales > UBA932 > Cryptobacteroides > Cryptobacteroides avicola. Next base: position 11,051 of record JADILV010000035.1, read on the forward strand.
GAACTGGGCGGAAGACGGAATGCAGAAAATGCAATTCAGGGCAAACGCAGCCAGGATACAGATGATGGTTTTTTGCATTGGCTTCAGGATGGTTACTGATTACTGTTTGTTTTCATACCGCACAAATATACTGAAATAGTTCCGGTTTTCATTTAAAGAGTGTAAATTCGCCGGGCCGACAGCAATGCATTTATATGAAAGTGGCTTTCGCAATAGGAGGATATTGTCCGGTAACCTGGCAGGCACGGCAGTGGAATATCGCTGCGGTGCGTGCTATCGTTTCACGTTTCCCTGAATGCCGGGTTGAAATATATGTGCAGGACAGGAACCGGTGTGCGGAGCTTCCATTGCCTGCAGTCATGCCAGGTGTGCAAATATATTCGCCGGAGCGGTACGCGGCAAGGAATTGTCCCGTATTGTGGAAGCGCTGGCTGGCCGGAATGATTTCCCGCAACCGTCCGGATCTCCTGCACGGTACGTCTGACATCTTTTCGGACAGGCTTCTGAAGGATTTTCCCGATCTGAAATGCGTAGTGACCGTGCATGATTTCAGTTTCCTGTCTGTCAGGACCGGGTTCTCCTGGATACAGAGACACAGGTACAATATAATGCTGCGGCGCTCGTGCCGCAGGGCCGCGCTGGTGGTTTCCCTGGATGAGTCTGACGCTGCTGATACGGTCAAATATTATTTTATCCCTATGGACAGGATACTCGTCGGCGGGGACTGTCCGTCCTCTTCCGGGGGCGGTCCTGCCGCCGGAAAGATCATGGCGGCGTATGAGTCGCTTCTGCAGGATTCCGGTGTCAGTTGCTGACCATGGCGAGGGTGGCGATGCTTATCCGGATGTCTTTTCCTGTTGCCATAAGAGTCCGATAGCAGGCGTGGAGAGTGGCGCCTGTAGTAAACACGTCATCTACAAGGAGTATATGTCCTGTCTTGGGAGGCAGAGGCTTCCTGAGTCCGAACGCATTGTCTACATTGCGCAGCTTTTCATTTACATCCAGCCGCGTCTGCGTGGCTGTCCGGTGTTTCCGGTATAGGATATCCGTACATACCGGCCCGTGAACCGCTTCCGCTATTCCGCGGGCTATCACTTCGGCCTGGTTGTAGCCACGTTTCCATTTCCTGGACCAGTAAAGCGGCACAGGCATGATAAGGTCAATGTCCTGCAGAGCAGAGGCTTCGGCCATCCTTTTGCCCAGCATAGCTCCGAAGAACAGCCCTGAAGCAAGGTCTCCGCGATATTTGATACTATAAGGGATTTTCCTGTAGTCTGCTTCCGAGTTGAAGAAGAAAAGCGCGGCCGCATGACTGTAAGCTACATGGCCGGATGGCGTCACTCCGTCCTGAAGTGTCCGGCACAGGCTTTCCTGAATAAGTTCATTGAACCGGTCCGCCATCGGATTGTGCGGCAGGATCCAGTTGAATGTCAGTGGAAGGTCGGCCAGGCAGCATGTGCAGATGTGTTTTTCGAATGTAAGGAGCCGCCTTCCGCAGACGATGCACACTCTTGGCAATACAAGGTCCAGAACCGGGACCAATGTTTTTCTGAAAGGGTTTTTCATATCTTCGCCTGGATTGTTCCCGGACAAAAATATGCATGTCCTTTGCATAAAAGCATAAAAAAAGAGAAAAACTGATAAAGTTTTTCTCTTTTTTTATGCTTCCCTGGCAGATTTCTCCGCTTCAGGCTTCGCCTTTCGGTCGAAACGACATTTAAGCCGTGGCCGCTTCGGGCTCGCGGCAATAAGGACCTGTAAGGCAATTCCGGTATTCGCTCCGGACTAGCAGTTCATTGCGCCGCAGCAGTGGATTACCTGTCCGCTGACGTATGAAGAAAGCGGGCTGGCGAGGAAGAGTGCGACATTCGCCACATCCTCCGGAGTGCCGCCACGGCGGAGAGGAATCTGCTTTTCCCATTCCTGACGTACCTTCTCAGGAAGGGCATTGGTCATATCGGTGATGATGAATCCCGGAGCGATGCAGTTGGCACGGATTCCGCGAGGACCCATCTCCTTTGCGATGGATTTGGCCAGACCTATCATACCTGCCTTCGATGCGGAATAGTTGCACTGTCCGGCATTTCCTGATACTCCTACAACTGAAGACATGTTTATGATGCTTCCGCCACGCTGTTTTGCCATGACAGGGGTAACGGCATGGATGAAGTTGAAAGCGGATTTCAGGTTTACGGTAATGACTGCGTCCCACTGGGCCTCAGTCATTCTCATCATCAGGCCGTCTTTGGTGATACCTGCATTGTTTACCAGAATGTCGATACTGCCGAAATCCTCGAGAATCTGGTTTACCACGGTATGAGTCTCATCGAAATTTGCCGCATTTGAAGCGTATGCCTTGGCTTTGATGCCATAGGCTTCCAGTTCTTTGAGGGTCTGTTCCGCAGCCTCGTTGATAGCGAGGTCGGTAAATGCGACATTAGCCCCTTCTGAAGCGAATTTCAAGGCAATCGCCTTGCCTATTCCTCTTGCCGCACCAGTGACAAGAGCTGTTTTTCCGTCAAGAAGTCCCATTCTTTTAAAAATTATAAGTTACTGTTATTTTGGATTCTGTCCCGTAATTATTCCGGCAAAAGCCGGTGCAAAATTATTCCAGATTATCCGTATTAACAAATTATTCTTTACAAATACCTTTTTTCGTTCCTGTCAAGCGCTATGAATATGAAGATCATGGCTGTAAAGGCCCATAGCGAGGAGCCTCCGTAGCTCAGCAGCGGCAGAGGTATTCCGATTACAGGCACAAGTCCCATTGTCATGCCCACATTGATGAAAAGGTGCATGAATATGCAGCATGCGACGCAGTATCCGTATATGCGTGTGAATGCCTCCCTGCTCCGTTCGGCATCATGCAGGATCCTCCATATCAGGAAGACGTACAGCAGGATTACCGAAGCCGCACCGACGAATCCCCATTCTTCCCCGATAGTGCAGAATATGAAATCGGTGCTCTGTTCAGGCACGAATCCGTAGGTGGTCTGTGTCCCGTGCAGGAATCCTTTCCCGGAAAAGCCTCCGGAGCCGATCGCTATCATGGACTGGTTCACATTGTAGCCCACCCCTGAAGGATCGTCCTTAAGGCCCAGAAGCACTTCGATACGTTTTCTCTGGTGGTCCTGCAGGACATCGTGGAAAATGAAGTCTACGGACATTATGAATGCTGTCCCTATTATGAAGGAGGCGATTACCCCGAGTTTGAACCTGCTTCTGTCACGGTATGCCTTATATGCGTAAAAGAGTATTCCGGCTGCGGCGGCGACAGCGAAGAAGTACATCGGCCTGACTTTGCCGATGACTGTATCCGGATCAGGAAACAGTGCCGATGTCCATCTGATGATGAACGGGACAAGCGCCAGAAAGACCATTACAGGCAATATGGAGGTCGCCCATTTCTTTATCCTTCCCGATTCGAGTGCGGAACACAGGGTGGCGACAGCAGCCAGTGCCAGCATCGAGACGAAAGGGGAGGCTGTGAGTGTAAGTATGAAAAGCAGTATCGCCATGCCTATAATGAAAAGCAGCCAGCCTGAGAGCCCTTCCCGGTACAGCATGAATACGAATCCGACATATACAAGGGCTGATCCTGTCTCGCTCTGGGCGACAATGATCGCCATAGGGACAAGTATGATCAGTACAGTCAGAATGAAGTTTCTGGCTGTTGTCAGACGGTATCCTATCTGGCTCATGACAGTGGCCAGGAGCAGCGATGTAGCTATTTTGGAAATTTCGGCAGGCTGGAATCTTACGGGGCCGAATTCGAACCAGGATCTCGATCCCTTTACTTCCACGCCGAAGAAAATGACGGCAACAAGAAGCAGTATGGTGGCGGCATAGAACAGAATGGACAGGCTGTCCCATACACGGGGGTTGATGATGAACAGTATGATTCCGGCCATGCCTATGGCGGAGACTATCCATACGAACTGTTTTCCGCTGCGGCAGCTGAAATCGAATATCGACGCCGGTTCCGATGAGTGAACCGAAGCGTAGATGTTAACCCAGCCGATCATTACAAGCAGGAGGTAGGTCACTACCAATGACCAGTCTATTGATTTCAGAAAACTGTTTCCTCTGTAGCTGTTCATTTTGCCTGGAATTTATCTGTCATTGACCTTGTCCAGCAGCACCCCTTCCATCATGCGCTTTTCAAGCGGCTTGCGCTGGGGCCCTATTTCCCTGTTGAGGTATTTCTCCGTCAGGAGGGATGCTATCGGAGCCGCCCATCTGGCCCCGAACGAACCGTGCTCGATGTAGGCCGCTACCGCTATTCTGGGGTTGTCCTTGGGCGCAAAGCAGATGAATACCGAGTTGTCGTCCCCATGCGGATTCTGGGCCGTCCCCGTCTTGCCGCAGATGTCCAGCCCCTTGACTGCAGCGACAGTGGCCGTGGCGCCGGAGCCGTAACTGCTGTTCACGGCACGGAACATACCTTCTACTACCGTATCGAAATATGAGGTGTCCACCATCGTATACTGTTTTTCCCGGTATTTGGGGTCTATTTCCACTCCGTCCGATTCCCTGATGATATGGGGGATATAGTAGAAGCCGCGGTTTGCCATGATTGCACACAGGTTGGCCAGATGCAGGGGAGTGCATCCTATTTCCCCTTGTCCGATGGAGAGCGATATGATATTTGTAGCTTTCCACCGGCCTTCGCCGTACATCCTGTCATACAGTTCTGGAGTAGGGATGTCCCCTCCCAGTTCTGAAGGAAAGTCGCTGCCCAGCTTGTGCCCGAACCCGAAACTGGAAACATATTCGTCCCATTTCGCCAGTGACTGTGCTACCGTTCCGTTTCCGGAATCTTCCAGGATCGAGCGGAATACATGGCAATAGTAGGCGTTGCAGGACATCATGATGGATTCTTCCATATCCAGAGGCGACCTGTGGTCATGACATCCCATTTTCCGGTTGCCGTATCTGTATCCCATGTGGCAGGGATATTCGGTTTGCGGCGTTACCACACCTTCCTGGAGGCCGATGAGAGCATTTACCAGCTTGAATACCGAACCTGGAGGATATGATGCCTGGACGGCGCGGTTGAACATTGGCTTGAGCGGGTCCGCGGCGATCCTCGAGTAGTGGCTCCCGATGTCGGCAAGGACGTCCACGTCTATTCCCGGACTTGATATCAGTGCGAGAATCTCTCCTGTGGAAGGTTCTATGGCTACAAGACTGCCGACTTTGTTCTGCATGAGAGTCTGGCCGTAGTTCTGCAGTTCCGCATCGATGGTCGTGACTATGTCCTTTCCCGGTATGGCTTCCTTGTCCATCTCCCCGTCCCTGTAGGATGATTCTATTCTGTTGCGCGAGTCGCGCAGGTATATCTTGTATCCTTTTTCTCCTTTCAGGTATTTTTCGCATGTCGCTTCTATGCCGGTCATTCCCGCATAGTCTCCGGCTTTGTATTCATCGTTGTGGGCCTTTATGTATCTGGAGTCCACTTCCGATACATAGCCGAGCAGGTTCCCTCCGGCATTGTACGGGTATTGCCTGATGCTTCTCGGCTGGCCTCTGAATCCGGGGAACTTGTATGCAAGCTCCGCGAATCTCATGTATGTTTCGGGCGGGAGCTGCTTTAGCATGACTACGGACTGGTATCCTATTTTCCTGCGGTTCCTGTAGTATCCGTCCATCTTGTCTTTTATGAATCCGGGGTCCACGCCCAATGCCCTGCTCAGGGCCAGGGTGTCGAATTCCGACACTTCTTTCGGTGTTACGAGTATGTCGTAGGCGACCTTGTTGCCGACGAGTATCTTGCCGTTGCGGTCATAGATTATCCCTCTGGTAGGGTATATGGTCGAATAGACCATCGAATTGTTGGATGCGTCAATCTTGTAGCTGTCATCCAGGATCTGTATGACAAACAGTCTGCCGATCAGTATAAGTGCGGTAACGGCCAGTCCGGCAAGTATCTTGTTTTCTTTGTTGAGTTTCATATTCCGGATTCCTGCTACCTGGCGTTGGGTGTGAGAACATGTATTACAAGCAGCGCAAGCAGGCTGTCGCAGATGAGCGATGCTCCGAATCGTGCGGCATTGAACCAAAACGGCCTTACGCCGGCACCGTCTGCGATTACATATACGGCTGTGAATATGGCGTACGCTATGGTGACGGCAAGCAGGATTCTGCCGAAACTTGCCGATCTCGCACCGAAAGGATTTTCTTTTCCGGAGTCTTCATCCCCCATTACCATTTGCAGCAGCGGCAGCCGGACAAGGGCGACCGGAACGAGGGCGAGCGCGTTCAGCCCGATGATGCCTTCTGCCAGGAAATCCACCCCCAGCCCGGTCACGAAAGCGACCGCCATGCTTCCTATGGTCCCTATTTTCAACGGGAGGGCAAGTATCATTGCCGGAAGGATTGTTACATAAACATACGGGCTGACCTTGAAATAGTTGCAGATGACCATCTGGGCAACCGCAAGCAGAATGTATGTTACAGTGAAGTTCTGGTTCGTTTTCATGGTCCGTCCTCCGGGTTATTGCTCTGAAACCAGATTGTCGATTTCTTCTTTCCCCGAGTTCCGGACGACAGTCACATGCCTTAGGGATCTGAAGTCTTCGAACAGCCTGACCTTTATTTCGTATGTAGCACCGTTGACTATTCTTGATTCTCCGGTTGTGCCTATCGGTATGTCAGGAGGGAAGATCGATGAGAAGCCACTTGTGTATACGGTATCTCCGGGATTGAACGGTATATGATGGGGTATCTCGTTCAGAAGGGCTCCGTTTGTGTTTATCCCGTCCCAGATAAGTGAACCTACAGGGCCGTTTTTCCCGATTCTTGCACTTACGGTCATCCCTGTGTTCTTGAATGATATTCCGTATGCGTAGTGCCGGCTTACCGCATCTATTATGCCTATTACTCCCTGGCCGGTGATTATGCCGGACTGCGGAGTGACGCCGTCTTCCGAGCCTTTGTTGATGATTATGTAGTTGTGCTGGCTGTTGTTGCTTACTTTGATGATGTTTGCGGGCATGTAGGCATATCTGCCTGTGCTGTCCGTCCTTGTGCCGACTGTGTCTCTGCCGGCCCTTTCATATTTCCGCACTTTCTGCGCCAGAAGGAAATTTTCTTCCGCCAGCCTGTCGTTCTCTTTTCTGAGCGAAAAATAGTTCTTGATGCCCTCCGTCTTGCCCCAGACTGCGGCATAGAATGCATGGGAGCCTTTCATTACCCATGTGCTTTGCAGTGCGCCGTTGCTCCTGAGCATATTCAATGCAGCTATCTCCAGGGCGATGAAGATAGCTGCATTGAATATTAGTGTGAATATTTTCCGGTTACCTGCCATCCTATCTCATGAGGAACGGGTACTTTTCAGTATGCTTGAGAGCCAGACATGTTCCTCTGGCGACTGCCTTGAGCGGATCTTCCGCAACATGGAACGGGATGTTTACCTTTTCGCTGAGCCTCTTGTCCAGACCTCTCAGAAGTGCGCCTCCTCCGGACAGGAATATCCCGCTTTCCACGATGTCCGCATACAGTTCCGGCGGTGTCTGCTCCAGTACATGCAGGATGGCCGATTCGATCTTGGCGATGGACTTGTCCAGACAATGGGCGATTTCCTGATAGGTTATTGTCGCTATTACAGGGTGTGCCGTCATGAGGTTCGGCCCTTTGACCACAAAAGGCTCCGGTTCGTCGTCCAGGTTCGGTATGACGGCGCCGACAGCTATTTTCAGCTTTTCTGCCGTAGGTTCCCCGACTTTTATGTTGTGCTGCTGCTTGAGGTAGTACTGGATGTCGTTGGTGAATACGTCTCCGGCCACCCTTACGCTGTTCTGCTGTACAATGCCTCCGAGGGATATTACGGCTATTTCCGTAGTTCCTCCTCCTATATCCACGACCATGCTTCCTCTCGGGGCTTCTACGTCAAGCCCGATTCCCAATGCTGCGGCCATAGGCTCGAAAATGAGATATACGTCACGGCCGCCGGCATGTTCGGTAGAATCGCGCACGGCGCGTATCTCTACCTCGGTACTGCCTGACGGAATCCCGACCACCACCTTGAGATTCGGAGTGAAAAGCGACCGGCGCTTGCTGTTGACCTGCTTTATGAAACCTCTGATCATCAGCTCGGCCGCGTTGAAGTCTGCAATGACCCCGTCACGGAGCGGACGTATTGTCTTTATTCCGGGATTCTCCCTGTCCTGTATGAGTTTCGCCTGATGTCCGAGGGCGATGAGTTTGCCTGAGTTGTTGTCAAGTGCCACGATGCTCGGCTCGTCCAGCACTATCTGGTCGTTCTGGAAAATCACCGTGTTCGCCGTGCCGAGGTCGATTGCAAGTTCCTGGGTCAAAAAAGAGAATCCCATCTGTATACTGCGTTATAAATTTTATAAAAAATATCCAACCTGCAAAAATACGAAAAAAAAGTTAAATTTGCCGTATTATTGTCCATTAAGTTAAAAGAAACGGATGGCTAGGGATAAATATCTGATTATTATGGCCGGAGGCTCCGGTTCACGCATGGGAGGACCGCTTCCGAAACAGTTCATGGACTTGTCCGGACGGCCGGTGCTCCAGATGACCATGGAGCGTTTCCTTGATGCCGTGCCCGGCCTGAAGATCGTAACCGTCCTTCCGCAGGCCCATGCCGGACTCTGGAAAGAATTGTGCTACAAGAATAATTTCAATGTGCCGCAACTGATGGCGGAGGGAGGGTTCACCCGGTTCCACTCTGTCCGCAACGGGCTGGAGAGGGTTCCGGACGGGGCGCTTGTCGCTGTCCATGACGGTGTCCGGCCTCTGATTTCAACAGGGCTGATCGCATCTCTGTTCCGTCAGGCCGAGGATGTCCCGGCGGTGGTTCCTGTGATACCGTGTACCGACACCCTCCGTCCTGTCATAAGGCGGGCTTCGGACGGGAAACTGGAGCGGACGGATGACCCTCCTGTGGACCGCAGCCGTGTTTTTGCGGTCCAGACACCGCAGGTATTCTGGTCCGAGACACTGAAGAAAGCCTACAGGCAGGCATACGACGTGTCATTTACAGATGATGCTTCGGTAGCAGAAAAAGCAGGAGTAGAAGTCATGTATGTTGACGGAGAAAAATCCAACATAAAACTTACTACTCCCGATGACATGAAGCTTGCAGAAGCTCTCTGCAGCATATTGCATTATTGATCTTCCCTCTTTTTCACATTGGCGGAGAAGCTGGTGTTCTGGTACTCTTTCACCCAGACCTGTCTCTCGATTGCCTGGTCAAGGGAAATCTGTGTCTCCGTAGACTGGACATACGGGATTTTCTGGATTGTATTTACCAGGATTTCCATAAGGTGGTCGTGGTTGAAGCAGAATATTTTCAGCAGAAGGGCATATTTGCCTGTGACGAAATGGCATTCCACGATTTCCGAAATCTTTTTGAATGCTTCAATCACTTCCGGATATTTGTTGGCCTCTGAAAGGGAAACGCTTATGAATGCACATACATTCAGCCCCAGCGCCTGAGGCTTGACGAGCAGCCTGGAACCGGTTATGACTCCATTGGCTTCCAGCCTTTTCACCCGCTGATGTATTGCTGCCCCCGATACACCGCATTCTCTGGCTATTTCCAGGAAAGGCATACGGGCATTCTTCACCAGGAAAGACAGGATTTTCTGGTCGATCTGATCGATGTGATAGGAAGGCATAGTCTTTTAATATTTAAAAATTCATTATTCGCACAAAGTTAGAGAAAAATTTACAATTATGACAATATCGGACGGTCAAAATTATAATTTATAATGAACATCCGGAAAATTGTCCCTTAATGTCATTTTTTCCTTGTCCTTCTTCCTGTCGGTTTTGTCGATGCGATTATTCCGTTGCAGTCATCTTCCGTCAGAGCGGATGCGTCCGTGCCTTTAGGTATCCTGTAGTTGTGCCCGGCATGCTTGATATATGGCCCGTAGTTGCCGTCGATGACCTGGATGTCACTCTGTGGGAAAGACAGCAGTACGGCCCCGGCCTTTTTGTCGGCTGCCTGTTCAATGAGCCTGATGCAGCTGTTAAGGTCTATATTCAGCGGGTCGCTGCCCCGTGGCAGGGATATGTTCTTGTCTCCGTACTTCATATAGGGGCCGAAGCGGCCTTTGGTGCAGATGATGTCCATGCCGTTGTATTGTCCGACCTTCCTTGGGAGTCCGAACAGCTTCAGTGCCTCTTCCAGAGTGATGCTTTCGATAAGCTGGCCAGGGGCAAGACTGGCGAACTGTCTGTCATCGCCTTCTCCTTTCTGCACGTACGGGCCGTACTGTCCGTATCTGGCGATAACCGGTTTCCCGTCTTGCGGATTCGTGCCGAGTTCCCTGCTCACGTGGCTGTACTGGTGGTCGTTAAGTACTTTTTCCACTCTTTGGTGGAACGGGCCGTAGAAAGCGGCTATGAGTTCATTCCAGACCATCTGCCCCTCGGCTACCTGGTCGAAATCCTTTTCCACATCGGCCGTGAAGCCGTAGTCGAGGATTCTTCCGAAATTGTCTACCAGATAGTCGGTGACTATCATTCCTATTTCCTGCGGAAGCAGACGTCCTTTCCCTGCCCCGACAATTTCCGTCTTCTTCACAGTGCTGACTGTACCGTTTTCCAGAATCAGGTTGGTGACAGGGATTTTCTCTCCTTCCTTGTCCCCTTTTATGATGTAGCCGCGCCCTTTGGTGAGCGTTGATATGGTCGGTGCGTATGTAGAAGGCCGTCCTATTCCCAGTTCTTCCAGTTTCTTGACCAGAGTAGCTTCGGAATAGCGCATGGGAGGTGCCGTGAACTTGCATTCGGCCGTAATGCCTTTTTCTTCCATGACATCGCCTGTGTGGAGTTCCGGGAGCATTACCTCGTCCTCTTCCTGCGGTTCGTCCTGACTCTCGATGTAGAGTTTGAGGAAGCCGTCGAAAAGGACCTCGGTAGCCTGGATCGAAAAGAGTTCCGTCCCTTTGTCGGACCCGACTTTTATGTCGGTCTTCATTACTTTGGCGTCGGCCATCTGTGACGCCACTGTCCTTTTCCAGATCAGTTCGTAGAGCTTCTGTTCCTGCGGGGTCCCCTGGATCTCCGTGTGCTCGATATATGTCGGGCGGATGGCTTCGTGTGCCTCCTGGGCCCCTTTTGCCTTTGTCTTGTACTGGCGTGTTTTTGAATATTCCTCCCCGAAATTCTCCGATATGTATTTCTTTGCCGTGCCTAAAGCCAGGGACGAGAGGTTTGTAGAGTCGGTCCTCATATAGGTTATGAATCCGGCTTCATAGAGTTTCTGTGCTATGCTCATGGTCTGGCTGACGGAGAATCTCAGTTTCCGGGCCGCCTCCTGCTGGAGAGAGGAAGTCGTGAACGGGGCTGCCGGGACACGTATTCCCTCTTTCTTGTCTATGCTTCTGATCGAGAACCGGGCCCCGATGCATTTCCTGAGATATTCTTCCGCGCTGTCCATGTCAGGGAATCTGGTGTCAAGAGTCGCCTTGACCGAAACCGTGTCCGGAGTCCCTTCCGGATGGAAAACCGCTTCTACCTTATAATATTGTTCCTTATGGAAATTCATGATTTCCCGTTCACGGTCAACGACAAGCCTGAGTGCTACCGACTGGACCCTTCCCGCAGAGAGTTTCGGCTGGATTTTCTTCCAGAGGATGGGAGAAAGTTCGAATCCGACCAGCCTGTCCAGTACCCTGCGGGCCTGCTGGGCATCCACCAGATTCATGTCTATGTCACGCGGATTCTCTATGGCATGCAGGATTGCATTCTTCGTGATTTCATGGAACACTATCCTCCTGGTGTTCTCTTTCTTGAGGCCCAGAGTCTCGTAAAGGTGCCATGAAATGGCCTCCCCTTCGCGGTCTTCATCGGATGCAAGCCATACCGTCTTTGCGTTTTTTGCGGCTTTCTTAAGCTCGGCCACCACTTTTTTCTTGTCTGACGGGATCTCGTATTCGGGCTTGAAGCCATGCTCTACGTCTATGCTGAGGGATTTGTCCTGCAGATCCCTTATGTGCCCGAAGCTGGATTTGACGATATAGTCTTTACCGAGGAATTTCTGTATTGTTCCGGCCTTTGCCGGTGACTCGACTATTACAAGGTTTTCTTCCATAAATAAAAGTATCCGATTTATGACAATTCCGGCGTAGCCTTTCTGGGTCAATAAGATGGCCGTTTCCGGTTTCGGACTGCAAAGTAAGGAACAAACAGGGTAATTTTCCAAATTTTATCAGTATTTTTGCACTTTTGTATTAAATACAGGTTTATGACAGAAAAGACGAAAAAGAGGATAATCAAGTGGTTCTGGATTATTTTTACAATTCCTATATCATTGATTGTCTTGTTGTTGCTCCTTGTCTGGGCTTTTGCTGACATTCCGTCGTTCGAAGAACTGGAAAATCCTGAAAGCAAGCTGGCCACCCAGGTTATTGCCGAGGACGGGGAGATCCTTACGACTTTCCATATAGAGAACAGGTCATTTGTAAGTTATGACGAACTGTCCCCGTATCTTGTCGAGGCGGCCATAGCTACCGAAGATGTCCGCTTCTATGACCATTCCGGCATAGATTTCATAAGCCTCGGAAGGGTGCTTTTCAAGACCCTCCTGATGAGCGATTCCAGTCAGGGCGGAGGCAGTACCATCACGCAGCAGCTGGCCAAGACCCTTTATCCGAGGACCGACGTGAGCAGCCGGATTCCTGGTGTCTACCAGATGAAGATGGTGTGGGTCAAGCTCAAGGAGTGGATCACCGCCGTGAAGCTCGAACGCAACTATACCAAGGAGGAGATTATGGATATGTATATGAATGCCATATTCTTCGGGAGCAATGCATACGGCATAAAGGCGGCCGCCCAGACTTTCTTCGCGAAAAATCCTTCCGACCTTACGGTAGAGGAAAGTGCCATGCTTGTGGGCATGGTCAACAAGCCGACCAGATACAATCCGGCCCTCAATCCTGACAAGGCCCTTGTCCGCAGGAACTTCGTTATAGGACAGATGGAAAAGGCAGGGTTCCTGACCGCAGCCCAGAGGGATTCCATTTCATTGATTCCCATCACTCTTTCCTATCAGGTACAGGACCACAATGCAGGCATCGCCCCTTATTTCCGTGATATGCTCCGCCGCACCATGAACGCCGGCGAACCGAAGCGCTCCGGCTATGCCCAGTACGAAGACTTCGTCGCGGATTCCCTCCAGTGGGCGAATGATCCCTTTTACGGCTGGCTGAACAAGAATACCAAGCCTGACGGCACGAAATACAGCCTGGACAAGGACGGTCTCCGCATCTACACTACCATCAACTACAAGATGCAGCAGTATGCAGAAGAAGCCGTGGCCGAGCATCTCGGAAAGGACCTGCAGAAAAGTTTCTGGAAAGATCTCGTCGGAAAAGTCCGCAAGCCGTTCTCCAACGAAGTGGACAAGGCTACCGTCGACAGGCTTATGGCCCAGGCCCGCAGATGGAGTGACCGTTACCGTATGATGAAGGCCAGGGGAGCCTCTGAAAGCGAGATAAAGAGAAGTTTCAGCGAGAAAGTGAAAATGAGGGTGTTCTCGTGGAACGGGAAAGGCTATATAGATACCCTTATGACGCCTGATGACTCCATATTGTATTATAAGGCGCATCTCAGGGCCGCGTTCATGGCCATAGAACCCCAGACAGGGCATATCAAGGCATACGTCGGCGGTCCGGAATACAGGTATTTCAAATATGACAATGTCCGCCAGGGCAAGCGCCAGGTGGGATCTACCATCAAGCCGTTCCTCTATACATTGGCAATGCAGGAAGGAATGTCGCCTTGCGACAAGGTTGTCAATGTCCCTCAGACATTCATTGTGGGGGATGACACCTGGACCCCTCAGAGTACTGACAGCGATGAGTGGATCGGACAGACTGTTACCTTGAAATGGGGACTTACCAAGAGCAGCAACAATATTTCCGCCTATCTCATGAAGCAGTTCGGGCCTCATGCCATGGCGGAGATGATGCGCAAGATGGGCATCAGCAGCTATATTGAGGAGGTGCCGTCACTTTGCGTAGGGCCGGCTGACATCACTCTTTATGAAATGGTTTCGGCGTACAACACATTCCCGTCCCAGGGCGTGTATGTCTATCCTATATTCGTAACCCGGATTGAAGACAATACCGGCAATGTCCTGGCTGATTTCAACACACGCAAGCGGGAGGCGATAAGCGAGCATACCGCCTACCTTATGGCCAATCTGATGCAGGGTGTTGTCCAGAGCGGTACAGGACGGCGTCTGATATGGAAGTACGGACTGAAAGGGGAGATCGCCGGAAAGACAGGTACGACAAATGACCAGTCGGACGGATGGTTCATAGGCTACACTCCGTCCATTACGGCAGGAGTATGGGTCGGGGCGGAGGACCGCCAGGTACATTTCGAGTCACTTTCATTGGGCCAGGGTTCCAATATGGCCCTTCCTATCTGGGGAATATGGATGAAGAAGGTCATAGAGGACGGGACGCTCGGCATTACCGGGACGGAGAAGTTTGTCGCACCGGCCGGGGTCCGTCTTAACCTGGACTGTGACGGAAGCGATGCCGATGCATCACCGGCAGCCGTCCGGGACCGGACCGAAAAGGAAGCAGAGGATTATTTCTTCAATTAATATAATAATGGAAACAAAATACCATAATATCGCTGTCATTTATGGCAGCGATTCTTCCGAATGGGAGGTTTCATGCCGTAGCGGGGAGTTCGTGGCTTCCCGGATTGACGGCTCTTTATACAATGTGTATGAGATTTTCGCCCGCTTCGGCAGCTGGCAGCTGGCGGCATACAGGATGAAGGACTCCATGAGGGTGATCCTGCCTGAGGCGGAGAGGCCGCAGATTGACAAGACCGACTTTTCCGTGACAGTGGCCGGCCGCAAGGTGAAGTTCGATTTCGCGTATCTCATGCAGCATGGTACGCCAGGAGAAAACGGCCTTATGCAGGGCTATCTGGAAATGCTTTCTGTCCCGTTCAGCAGTTGCAGTTCATTCGTTTCGGCCATCACTTTCGACAAGTTCTCCTGTAAAGGATATCTCAGGGATGTAGATTTCGTAAAATGTGCCGATGATGTGTTCATGCGCAAAGGAGACGATCAGAAGGCATTTGAGAAAGAGGCTGCGCAGAGGCTCGGTTTTCCCATGTTCGTCAAGCCGACGGACGGAGGCTCCAGCTTCGGGGTCACTAAAGTGAAATGTCCAGAGGATATGCCGGAGGCTGTACGTCTTGCGTTTTCGGAAGGGAAGACCATCCTTGCCGAGAAATACATTCCGGGAAGGGAACTCACCTGTGCCGTGTACCATGACGGGGAAAAGGATGTCGCCCTGCCTGTCATCGAGATAGTTACTGAGCATGAGTTTTTCGATTACGATGCCAAATACAACGGGTTCAGCAAGGAGCTATGTCCGGCGGAAATCCCGGAAGAGCTTGCGGAGCGGATACGGGAATCTTCGAAGAAAATCTATGCTCGGCTTGGCTGTTCCGGTGTGGTAAGGGTGGATTACATACTTTCTTCCGACGGGCTTTACTTCTTGGAAGTCAATACTATACCAGGTATGACCAGTGCCTCTTTGGTCCCTAAGATGGTCAGGGCTGCCGGAATGGATATGACGGCCTTCCTGACAGGCATTATAGAAAATTCATAGCATGATGCTTCTGAAAGACTTTATTTCCGGGTCGGTCGGCGGCCTGGAGTTTCTTTACGGCCATGAAGAGGCTAAATCCGTCGTATTCATGCTGTGTGAGGCCTGTCTGGGGACAAAAAGCTATACGCACATCATAGAACCCGGATATGAAATCCCCAAAGAAAAACAGCCGTTTCTTGACGCGGCGATGAAGCGTTTGGAGACAGGTGAGCCGATCCAGTATGTCCTGGGGTATGCGGATTTTGCAGGATTCAGATTCAAGGTGGATCCGGCGGTGCTTATCCCCCGTCCTGAGACCGAGCTTCTTTATAGAATGTCAGGGGAAGCCGTCGCCCGCAGAATGAGGATGATGGCAGCTTACGGCAGGACAGGAGTCAAAGTGCTGGACCTGTGCACTGGTTCAGGATGCATAGCATGGTCGCTTGCCCTTTCGTATCCCGGGACGAAGGTTGTCGGCGTGGATATATCCGAAGCCGCACTCGGGATTGCGCGGGGCCAGGATTTCGGCAGAACGGTAAAAAAGTCAGGGGCATCGGAACCTTTATTTGTGCAGGCGGACGTGCTTTCAGCATCGGATGACGCTTCTCTTCCGGATGAAATATGCAGGATGGGAAAATTCGATGTTCTGGTGAGCAATCCGCCTTACGTCAGAGAGTCTGAAAAATCCCTGATGCGGAAGAACGTCTGCGGTTTCGAACCGGAACTGGCCCTGTTTGTCCCGGATGACGATCCGTTGAAATTCTATCGTGCAATAGCGCTATGGGCCGGAATGGTTCTGGCTGACGGAGGTTCCGGTTTCGTGGAGATCAACGAGGCTTTCGGCCCTCAGACTGCCCGGCTTTTTATGGACTCCGGTTTTCTGAATGTCGGGACGGTAAAGGATTTTTGCGGCAAAAACCGGTTCGTCAGATTTACAAAATAGCCCTCTCAGTACACTGGAAGGCGTATTTCCGGATTAAACGTTTGTTTTTTAGTGAACACGGATAATAATCTTTCTCTTTGCAGAATAAAAGTTTTTGCTATGAGAAAGATTGTTTTTATTGCTTTTCTGGCTGTGCCGGCACTGCTTCTTACCGGATGCGAACATCTTGACAATGACATTGACAGACATGGGGCTGGGGATCCTCCTTTTGTTTCTCTGGATGAAGTGGCCCTTCTTCTGTCGGAACTTGATTTGGGAACAGAACAGCTCATGGAGGTTTCGGACGCCGTCTCGGCCTCTTCCGATAACGGCTATGATGAAGAATATACCATGCAGGACCTGTTCCGCACACCTGGTGCCGGGGTCGGGGACAGCGGCCTTCCCGCCGGAGCGAAAAAGACAAAGCCGGGATACAGGGCCCCTTTGAAAGACATTATCAGGGAGCATCTTCTGTCCGGACGGTCCAAGGCGGCTGCGGTTGTCTGCAGCAGACGGTCGGATGACAGTCTGACGCTGTCGGTTGATGAGTACATTGCGGCATTGGAGTCATCTGATATCCAGATTTATTGGCCTTTTTCTGAAGAATGGGACGGAGTGACGTCCCCGATAATAACTTTCGATCCGTGTGACGGGTCCGAGACGAATATCGGGTATAAGGTAGTGACGGACGGGCAGGGAACCCGCACTGTAGAGGAGGTGGTCGTAGATGAAAAGCTGGCTTCTGAGCATCCGGTCTGGGTGATAAACCGTAATGACGATGCCGGCTATACTTCCATAGAGATGTTGCGCAAACAGGACCCCGAGTGGGGCTCAGGCGGATCCATTGTCGTAAAGCCTCGGAAGCCGCTTGTCTGCCCTACCGTCTATGGCCGTATGCCGTGTTCTTCCGCAGCTCCTGCCGGACGTTCTTGTCCCGACACGGAATCCGTGGATTCTCCGTCCGTCAGGACTTTGATCCTTAAGGACTTCACCATGCTCCGCAACTATGATCCATGGTTCGCGGGCGCATCCGAGTTCTTTGTCAAGCTCGGTTCGGTCGAGGATTTTACTGCCAGCACCGAAGCGGAACTGAAACTGTATAATCCGGCAGTGACGGACTTTATGATAGTCGTTAAAAGAAAATACGTAGGGAAACCACGCCCTTTTAATGCCGTGCTCGTGTCTGACTGGACCGACCAGCTTGACCAGTGTGCTCTGATGATTACGGAAGATGATGGAGGGACGCGGACTTCCTGGAAATGTTCGGCGATAGTCAAGATCGCATCCAAAAGCTACGGGTTCGAGATCAATCTTCCTTTCAATACCAGGGACGATATCGTATGGCGCGGACAGCTCAGCCGCAGATATCTGGAGGCCAATGACAACATTACCGGACATTTCGGGGATGTGGACCTTACTTTCGAGATCCGCGAGAGTCTGTGAGTACGGCCATTTCGCATTCGCGACAGTCGAAATGCAGTGTGAACCTGCGCCCGTTATTGACCAGATACAGGTCCGTGGCCGGTCCTTTCCCCGTCTGTTTCGGGCATAGCCCTGTTTCGTGGCGGATGCAGTACCGGGTCCTCATAAGTTCAATGTTCTGACGGTGGGTGAGTTCGAACGCGGACTCCACATCGGCGGCTCCAGCCCCGGTATATACCTGCCTGGCGAGGGAGTTTGCCACATTTGCCTTGTAGGAGATGGAAGAAGGGAAAGGCAAATGCTCCGTGGATCCGCGCACCAGGTCTGTCCTGTTCAGGAGCGGTCTGTTTCGGCATGGTTCCCGGTCCAGAGCCTGCGCGAGTTCTCTACGTATGCCGTTTATCGCAGATATTGACATAAGAGGCAGAGGGCAGTCATTGTCGCACAGGATTCTTTTGACTTCGAACCTGTAGTGTCCCGTACTTTTGCCGAGCTGCAGGGTGAAAAGTGATTCCATCCGCTCCCTGTTCCGGGCTTCCTGCGTTCCTGCATCGGAAATATACCGGGCATTTCTTCCGTCTTCGCTTTCCGCTTGTGCGGATATGGTGAACTTGTCTCCGGAGTTCCGGATGCACAATTCTACCGCTACTCTGATTTCACGCTCCGGCGGATTGTTATCGATTTCCTTTTCGAAGGCCGTGTCGATATTCCGGAAAAGTCTGGCCCCAATGAATATTTCCGGAACGGGTTTGCATCTGATTTCCGTCCCGTTGCATACGTCCGCCCGGAATCCGATGACTTCAGATCTGCGAGACACGAATGAGAATCCGTCCCCGTTATTGAGTTTCAGACTTCCGCTGCGGTCGCCTGACACATGCGGGGCCGGCCGGACACGGAGCACATTGCGCTCAGGGCTTATGTAAGATACTGTCCCGATTTCCTCTCCCATGCCTTTTGCGGAATCGAATGTTGACCATTTTCCGCGGCGGCCGTCGATGAACAGCTGCGTATATCCTCTGTTGAACGTCTTGTCCGGAGCAGGGACGAACCTTCCTGACACCTTACCGTAGGATGACCTGCAGAAAGCGCCTCCGGAACTGTTTGTGATGCGGTCCAGTGCCAGCGAATAGTCCCTTACTATATTCTTTACGTATGAAATGTTCTTCAGTCTTCCTTCTATCTTGAAGGATGTAATGCCTGCCTGGGCAAGATCCGAAAGCCTGTCCTTAAGGTTAAGGTCTTTCAGGGAAAGCAGGGCCTTGTCCTTCATGAGAGTCCGTCCTGCTCCGTCTTCAAGATCATAAAGGGATCTGCATGCCTGTGCGCAGGCGCCTCTGTTGGCGCTTCTCCCCGTTATCGCTTCCGACATATAGCACTGTCCGCTGTAGCATACGCACAGGGCCCCGTGGACAAAACATTCCAGTTCGCAGTCTACGGCTTCCCTGATGGCGCGGATCTGTTCTAAAGAAAGTTCCCGCTCCAGAATCAGCCTGGAGAATCCCAGGTCTTCATAGAACCTGGCCTGCGCCGGAGTCCTGATGGCGCATTGTGTGGATGCGTGAAGCGGGAGGGAAAATCCGTCTTTCCGGATTGCTTCTGCGATTTTCAGGACAGCGAGGTCCTGTACGATCAGGGCATCCGCCCCGGCCTGCCATACCGCTTCCATCTGCTGCCTTGCGGCTTCCAGTTCAGTGTCGTAGAGTATGGTGTTGAGGGTAATGAATATCCTGGCTCCGTACAGATGGGCATACCGGCACAGCTCCCTTATGTCATCGATGCTGTTTCCGGCCGCTTGTCTGGCCCCGAACTGCGGTCCTGCGATATATACGGCATCGGCACCGCAACCGATGGCTGCAATGCCGATGTCCTTGTTCCTTGCAGGAGCCAGCAGCTCCAGTTCTCTGATCTTGCGATCAACCATTTAAACGATATTAGTTACATTTGAGCGCTGTCATCTGCTGTTTTGCAGTAGCTCCGTATTTTGCATTGTCCACGACTTTCTGGTAGTAGCCGCATGCTTTGGCGTTGTCGCCGAGCTGCTGTGCGAGGACAGCTACCGTATAGTACATGTCAGGGATGTTGCGTGCTGAAGGGGCAAGTGCAATGTAGCTTTCGATGTATTTGAGGGCCTCTGCATTTTTCCCGAGCTGCATTGACGCTGTTCCGGCTACCTGCATTGCAGTGGCATTTTCCTGATATTCGTTTGATTTGAGAGCGTGGGTCACTGCATCGTCATATTTCTTTGCCTTGAGGTCGGCTGCAGCAAGCCTTACATACATGTTTGACAGCTGCTTTACTGCCTGTGCCTCCTGGCCGTGCTGCATTGATGCGGTGAAAGCAGCCTCTGCTTCAGTCACTTTACCGGCAGCGCTGAGGGCCGTTCCGAGTCTGAGATATGCGGAACCGTTATCAGGGTCGGCATCGATGATTTTCTGGTAGGCGGCAGCCGCTCCTGCATAGTCCTTTGCATTGAGAAGGCTGTTTGCCTGGGTCATATATACCTGAGGGATGAGCTCTGTAGCTTCGGTCTCGACATCGGCATTGCCGTATTCCTTTGCGGAAGCGATGGCCTTGTTAAGCTGCTCTACCGCCTTGGCATAGTCCTCGGCCTTGATAAGGTCCTTGGCGATTGAAAGTTCTACATTCGGGATGATATTCTTGCAGTTGGCTACGACATCCGCTCCTGCTTCTCCGCAGGCCTCGGCCATTGTCAGGGCCTGTTTGAAATAGTCGAGAGCGCCGGCGTTGTCCCCCATCTGGAGTGCCATGGCCCCATTGTTGTAAGTGTCGGTTGCCTGCTGCATGTCCTGTGCAGCCGCTACGCCTGCGGAGAGTACTGCCGCAGCGAGGATAACAAAGATCTTTTTCATGATATTCAGTTTAGTTTAATTGCATTAATATTCGCATAAATACAAAAATAGGAATTTTTTATTTTATTTTTGTACAAGATAGGGCCAAATATGATGAAAAAAATTTCAAAAATACTCATTTTTGCCGCGTCTGTTTTGTTATATAGTTCATTATCAGCTGCTCAGAGTCTGCCCTCCTTGCCGGCGGATCCTTCTGTGTCAAGCGGGACATTGCCTGACAGGATACAGTATTATCTGGTGTCCAATCCTACTCATAAAGGCAAGGCGGAGTTTTCTCTTGTGTGGAGGCTCGGCGTCCCGGTCAGGGATACTTCCGCGGCAGCCGGTAATCCTGTCCGTCCGATGACCGGGAAAAACGCGTTGGCCGTCGCCCGGAAAGTCCTGGCCGGAACGGGACTGTTTTCCTCTCCTTCTCCGGTCCTGTTCCTGAGACGCAACGGGGTGCAGGGACCTTCCGGAAGTTATATTTACTTGAAAGATAAAGCATTGGTATTCAGATTCTCTGATGTCAATCTCAACAGAGGGGAAAAATTCCTGGATTCTCTCCTTCTGCTTACTTTCGATTTTGCCAGGGAATATTCCGCAGCTGTACGTATGTCCGGAGCTGCGGACTGCGGCCAGGCCATAATAATCTCCGGGGACATAGACAAGGGGGCGCTTCTGTCAAAAATGGAGCTGCTCTCGCTTTTTGTTCCTGATATCGGGCCGGAGACGCCTGCAGAAGACTACCGTTGGATTCCGGGCGACAGTCTTGTGTGCCGCAGAGCAGTCGTGCCTGATGCCGTGTCTTCCGGTGTAACGGCGGAATACTCGTCTCCTCGGGTGCCGGCCGGTTATATGGGGACGGTCCTTCCCGTAATGTCGGAGCAGATGGGGGCCGAACTGGGCCTTATGCTTGAGCGGAGGCTGGCAGAAAAGTTCACCCGTAAAGATATACCGGTATCCCGCATAGGCTACCGTTTCAAGGGAAGTGCCTCCGGATCAGGAGACGAGACATTTTCCATTTCGGCAAGAACGCTTCCGGACAGGACCTTAGACGCTGTTTCCGTGATGTCTTCCGCCATTTCGGAAATGGCTGCATCCGGGGTGTCCCTTAACGAATATGCATGGGCCAGACAGGTTGTAGGCAGAAGGCTTGAACAGAAGTCTGCCGAATACCACAAGAGCAACGGAGATTATGTGGAGAAATGCATTTCGTCATTCCTGTACGGGTCTTCAGTGGTATCCGCTTCTGACAGATATGCTTTCTTCGCGGGCAGCGCCCTTCCCGATTCTTCGGGACTTGACTTTTTCAACAGATTCGCCTCTTCAATGATTGACAGTACGGACAATCTGACTCTGACATGCGTTTCTGACTCCGGCTCTCTCATGGAAGAGGACATAGAGGAATGTTTCCGGACGGCGTGGCATGATACTGCCGGTGTGGCATACACGTTCGGTTTCAGTGCCGGAGACACTTCGAGATTTGATCTTCCTGTCACGAAATGCAAGATAGCCAGAATGGGCAAAGAACCGGTGTCCGGTGGAGCCAGCTGGGTTTTTGCCAATGGCATGAAAGTGATTTACAAGCAGCTTCCGACAGGCGGCCGTTTCAGGTATTCCATGATATTCAAAGGAGGGTTTTCGTCGGTTCCCGGCCTTAAACCGGGCCAGGGGGCCTTTTTTGCGGATATGTTCAGTCTTTACCGGATAGCCGGAGTGGCAGGGGATGATCTGAAGGCAATGCTTTCTGCAAAAGGCATATCCATGAAAGCCGAAATCGCACCTTCCTATATGAAGATAACCGGTTCGTCATCTTCGGAATCCCTGCCTTTCCTGCTTAAGTTCCTGTCTTCGATGTCCGCTGCCAGAGAGATGGATACCGTTGCATTCAGGTATTATGCGGAATGTGAGAAACTGAGGCTTGAGGAGCGTGCCGGTGTCGAGAGACGTCTTTCGGCGATTGACAGCATTATATGTCCGGATTTCAGATATTCCGGATTCAAATCGCCGGAAGGGCTGACCCCTGACCTGCAGAGTGTGGCTGACGGATATTTCCGCAGACAGTTGTCGAAATTCAATGACGGCGTGCTGCTGATTGTCGGGGATCTTGAAGAAGATGCCCTGAAAAAGACTCTCCAGAGCTATATCGGAAGTTTTCCGGTGGACAGGCGCACCAATGCCCGAAAAAGCTATAGCCCGCATCCGGTGTCCGGCGGCTCGACGTATATAGTAGACGGCAGGAAATACAGTCTGGATCTGGTGATGTCTGCGTCCATTGAACTTGACGCCATGAATTATATGGCTTCGGAAATAGCGGCAATGGTGCTGAAAGATGCGGTCATATCCGCCGTTTCCGGGGGATCCGCCGCCGTCAGGGTTTCCGACAGCTTTACCATAATCCCGTCCGAGAGACTGAATATGTCTGTTTCCGTCGAAGCCTGCGACACTTCCGGATTTGCGGCCGGGACCGTTGCCTTCAGGCCGGTCAGGGCACTGTTCGCAATCCGGTCGGTACTGAAGGACCTTTCGGAAACCTCCATTCCGCAGGGAAGTCTCGATATTTACAAGGCGACATTGAAAAATGCTCTCTCGTCCTGCCTTGACGACCCTGAATACTGGATGGAGACACTGTCAAGACGCGTTATCTACGGCAAGGATTTCCATACAGACTATCAAGGGAAGATTGATGCAGTGACTGCGGATATGGTCCGGGAAATAATCCTCTCACTTGACAACGGTACAAAGGTCGAATATATAGTCCGTCCGAAAATAAAATGACGGGACATCAGGTGACTGTATTTTGTCAAATGGTAAAATATTGGATATTAGGATAATATATTAATAAATACGTCGGGCCGACGTTAAGGCTGGTTTGTGGAATGAAAACTGAACATACTATCATACAGATAGACGATTGTCTGGTATCAAGTGAGATACTGACAGAATATTTTGCCTGTGACTATGAAAAGTGCAAAGGCTGCTGCTGTATCATAGGAGACAGCGGGGCTCCTTTGAAGGAGTGTGAAGCCGGGGCTATAGAGAAGAACTATCCGGTATTTTCTCCGCTGATGCGGCAGGAGGGGAGGGATAAGGTGAAGCAGTCGGGCTTTTTTGAGATCGATGTTGACGGAGACATGGTTACCCCGCTTGTCCCGGGCAGTGAGGAGTGTGCCTATGCCCATTTCGATGACAACGGCAACTGCTTCTGTTCTATGGAAAAATGCTGGTTTCAGGGGAAAGGGGATTTCCGCAAGCCTGTGTCATGCTGGCTGTATCCGATCAGGATTACCGTTCTGCGCAGCGGACTCAGGGCCCTTAATCTCCACAGATGGGACATCTGCAAGGATGCTTTCATAAAGGGCAGAAAAGAAAAGGTCCGCGTATTCGAATTTCTGCGCGAACCTATAGAACGGTATTTCGGAGAGGATTTCTATTCGGCCTTGTCAGAGGCTTCCAGGATGCTCAATGCCCGCTCGTAGTCGGCGGCGTTGACCTTCACTTTGATCTTGTCATCTGCATACCGGATAGATGGGAACGCGGAATTCTCGCCGAATACGGCGGCTTCGATCCCGTTGTCTTTAAGTTTTGTTTCTGCAATGTGCGCAAGCATCGGGTCGGGAAAACTTGCAACGGTCTTCAAATCATCCATAACAGAAAATTTTAAATGTTTATGTCATGCCCCGGCCGGTTGTCCGTTCCGGAGTCCTGCCTGTCGCTGTCCTATTCCTCTCTGCGGAAACGGCTTTCGAGTCCCATTGCCAGACGGAGGACGTCTTTCCTCATGCCTTCGATTTCCACTCCTCCTATTTTGGCTGAAAGCGTGACCCTGTCTTCATACATGCGGGTGAACCTGCTCATGCCGGTCTTGCGGAAAGACATTGTGCCTGTATCCTCTGTCTCAAGGACGTAGCCGCGTCCTCCCATGAATTCCTTTATTATGTCCTTGTCTTCTTCCCAGCTTCCGGGGATCATGGCTTCTTTTCTGATGAACCCGACACTCGGGTAGATGGCGCTGATCACGGCGAATATTACCGCGATTTTCCATAGTGCGCTGTATCCTCCCCTGAACATGGTCGAAATGTCCCCTTCGGCAGCTCCGGTCAATACAAGAACCGCCATTATCACGACAAACAGCAATATGAAATATATGAAATACTTTACGGCTCTAATGAAATATCTCATCCGACATGAAATTTATAACCAAGACAAATTTAATCAAATATCGTAAAATACCAATAAAAAACGACCGGATTGGGAATCCGGTCGGGTAAATATTGCTGTTGTCTGGATATTAGATCAGCGGCTCGCCGGTCATGGCGGCAGGCTGAGGGATGCCCATGGTCTTGAGGATGGTCGGGGCTACATCCGCCAGTTTGCCGTCCTTCACATGCGTCGCTCCTGTATTGATGGCTATGAACTGTACAGGATTCAGAGAGTGGGCGGTGTTAGGCGAACTGTCCTCGTTGAAGGCATGGTCTGCATTTCCGTGGTCTGCCGTGAGGAAGATGGCGTAATTCTGCTCGATTGCCGCTTCCACCACTTCTTTTACGCATCTGTCGATGCGGGCTACGGCCCTGCAGATCGCCTGGAACACACCGGTATGTCCTACCATGTCTCCGTTGGCGAAGTTCAGGATGATAAGGTCTTCCTTGCCGGTCTTTATCGCCTCGACGAGTTTCTCTGTCACTTCAGGGGCGCTCATCTCCGGAAGAAGGTCGTAAGTGGCCACTTTCGGAGACTTCACGAGGATGCGGTCCTCATTTTCGAACGGAACTTCGCGTCCGCCGTTGAAGAAGAACGTCACATGGGCGTATTTCTCTGTCTCGGCGATGCGCAGCTGGCGTTTCCCGGCTTTTGACACCACTTCTCCGAGGGTCTCCTGCACGTTCTCCTTGTCAAAGAGGATATGAAGCCCGGTGAACTTGTCATCATACGGGGTAAGGCAGCAGTAGTAGAGAGGTATGGTCTTCATGCCATAGTCAGGAAGATCCTCCTGGGTAAGCGCGGAGGTGATTTCCCTTGCACGGTCGTTGCGGAAGTTGTAGAAGATTACGGCGTCCCCTTCCTGGATGGTACCTACAGGGTTCCCGTCCTCTCCGGTGATGCATATAGGTTTGATGAACTCGTCGGTGACACCTTCATCGTATGAAGCCTGTATGCCTTCTGTAGCCGAAGTGAATTTCGTTCCTTCGCCTTTTACAAGAAGGTCATAGGCAAGTTTCACCCTTTCCCATCTCTTGTCGCGGTCCATGGCATAGTAGCGTCCGCATACGGAAGCCACCTTGCCCGTGCTCCCGGCCATCCTGGCTTCGAGGGCCTCGACGAAGCCCTTGCCGCTCTTCGGGTCGGTGTCGCGGCCGTCCATGAAGCAGTGTACATACACTTTATCCAGGCCGTACTGCTTTGCTACAGCAAGGAATTCATATACATGCTCCAGCGAACTGTGCACCCCTCCGGTGGAGGTAAGACCCATCAGGTGGAGCTGTTTCCCGGACTGCTTCACGTAGTCGTATGCAGCTTTTATCTCCTTGTTTTCCAGAAGTTTGTGATCACGGCATGCCATGTTGATCTTTACAAGGTCCTGATATACTACCCTGCCGGCGCCGAGGTTGAGGTGTCCCACCTCCGAGTTTCCCATCTGTCCTTCAGGAAGACCTACAGCTTCTCCGCAGGCCTGAAGATGTCCGAACGGATATTTTGCTCTGAGAGAGTCGATATAAGGGG
Organism: Candidatus Cryptobacteroides avicola; assembly: GCA_017695115.1. Taxonomy (GTDB): domain Bacteria; phylum Bacteroidota; class Bacteroidia; order Bacteroidales; family UBA932; genus Cryptobacteroides; species Cryptobacteroides avicola. Next base: position 37,576 of record JADILV010000035.1, read on the forward strand.
CTCCCTGTGTGAAAATCGCGTTTGTCCAGTCATGTCTGCCCTCGCCCCATCCGTCGAGGATCATTAGAAGTACTTTCTGATTCATAGTATAATGTATTGATATTTGTACTTAATCTTTTTGGTATTGGAGTGATTATTATCTACTTTTGTAGGATTTACATATCAGATCCGAAAACCATCGGCAAAGATAGTGATTTGTGCGTATCGGATTATCGAAAAATCAGAAAATTATGGTTGACAGAAGAAGAAAAGGCGGCAGAGACCGCGGTCGTGGAAGGAAAAAGGAGAAGAAAGTGTATCCGGAATTTACCGGAAGGGTACAGATGACCCGGGAAGGGTATGCATTCGTGATAGTGGAAGGAGAGGAAGATGATATATTCGTGAAGGCTTCCAGGACGCATGGCGCTCTCAACGGGGATACGGTACGTGTCGCTGTCCTCAAGGAAAAGACTGACCGTCAGAGGAAAGAAGGAGAGGTGCTGGAAATAGTGGAGCGTTCCCGCAAGCCTTTTGTAGGGATCCTGCATGTGGTGGGAGACCAGGCCTGGGTGCTGATGGAAAGCAGGGTGATGCCGTATGACATAATAATTCCAGTGGTAGCTCCGGCTCCGGAGAAGCCGCGCAAAAGGAAGACCAGGGGACAGTCTCTTGCGGACAGCGATCCGAAGCCCGAGTATATGCTCGGAAGCCTGAAACGCATAGGTTACGACCAGTTTGCGGTGAATTATCTGTATGAGACCGTGGACGGGAAACGGAAAGAAATGACGGTACGTTCGGGCATGAAGGTCGCCGCTATGGTGGACAAGTGGGACAAGAAGGACCCCAACCCTACAGGGCACCTGGTGGATGTGCTCGGAGAACCGGGCGAGAACGATACCGAGATGCATGCCATCCTGGCCGAATATTCACTTCCTTACAGGTTCGAGCCGGAGGTGGAGAATGCCGCCGACGATATCTCGGACAAGATTACTGACAAGGATATTAAGGAGCGCCGCGACTTCCGCGATACGCTGACATTCACTATAGACCCTGCGGATGCGAAAGACTTTGACGATGCCCTGTCTTTCAGGAAACTGGATGACGGAAATTATGAGGTCGGGGTGCATATAGCGGATGTGACGCATTATGTGACACCTGGCTCGGTGGTGGACGAGGAGGCCCGCAACAGGGGTACTTCGGTGTACCTTGTAGACCGCACCGTGCCGATGCTGCCGGAGAAGCTTTCGAACAAGCTGTGTTCTCTCCGTCCCAATGAGCCGAAGCTCTGCTTCTCGGCCGTGTTCGAGATCACGCCGCTCGCGAAAGTGGTTTCCCAGTGGTTCGGGCGGACGGTAATCAATTCGGACTACAGGTTTGCATACGAGACTGCACAGCAGGTCATAGACGCCGGGGAGAAAGCCATGCAGATGGAACTGCGCGGCGGTACGGACGGCAGGCACGGCCCTATAGCAGACCCGATACTGGATGCGTCTCCGGAAGCGGCGGAAGAAAGGGCGAAGAATGCCGACAGGCATGCTGAGTCTGCAATGGGAGAAGGCGTTACCACAGGCTGTCTGATTCCGGACGCTCTCAAGGAAGCCATCCTCATACTGAACGGTCTTGCGGCAAAACTGCGCAAGAAAAGATTCGCGGCAGGAGCCATAAGCTTCGAGAGACCTGAAATGAAAGTCGAGGTGGACGAAAAGGGCCGTCCGGTAAGAGTCTACCAGAAAGTGACAAAGGAGGCCAACTGGCTTATCGAGGAGTTCATGCTTCTGGCCAACAGGAGTGTGGCGGAGTTCGTCGCCAAAGGCTGCAAAAAAACAGCGGCGCCGTCAGCATCGCTGGGCTACCTGTGCATGACACAGGAAGAAGCGGCAAAGGCCGCGGAGAAATCGAAGGCCAAGACATTCGTCTACCGTATCCACGATGAGCCGAACCTGATGAAACTCGACAGCCTGCGCTCGTTTGTCCACAATTTCGGCTATGAAATAGGACCTGCAGGAAACGGCAAGGAGATAGCCAGGGAACTCAACGACCTGCTCTCCAAAGCCAAGGACCGTCCGGAGTTCGGTGCCATCGAGCTCCTGTCCCTCAGGACAATGGCGAAAGCCCGTTACAGTACGGACAATATCGGGCACTACGGTCTGGCGTTCAAATACTACACGCATTTCACTTCCCCTATCAGGCGTTATCCGGATATGATGGTACACAGGCTCCTGGCCCTTTATCTTGACGGAGCGCAGTCCCAGAAGAAAGACTACTATGAAGGCCAGTGCAAATATGCATCCGAGCGCGAGATAGTCGCAGCAGAAGCAGAACGCTCGAGCATAAAATACAAGCTCGTAGAGTTCATGCAGGACAAGGTAGGATTCGAATTCGAAGGTCACATTTCAGGACTCACGGAATGGGGGATGTATGTTGAAATCGAGCCGACCAAGATAGAGGGTATGGTGGCGCTGAGGGACATCAGGTCGGATTATTTCGAATTCGACCAGGACCGCTACAGGATAGTCGGACGCCACAGCAAGGTGGTCTATAACCTCGGGGATCCGGTGAAAATCCGTGTCAAAAAGACAAATCTCGAACAGAAACTCCTTGACTATGAGCTGGTCGAGACCGGTCTGGAAGAAAGGGAGGATAAGGATTATCAGGACCCTCAAGCCTCCCGGGGAAATAAAGAGGCACGCAAGGAAAAGGTCCGCAAGGCCATTAAGGAATCAAAGAAGAAATCATCCAAGGATTCCCGCCGCCGTTCCGGCCGCAAGGAAAGGAAATGACCGGAGAAATAAGGGGGCTCAAAAGGAGGAATTTCTAGGCTTACGAATCAAGCGTAACGAAGAAAGTACCCTTTTGAGTCGCCCTCTTGCGGACACATCACGCAATATGCTGCCCTGTAGAACTTACCATTTTGTCTACGTGGTTGCAGACAGCGGCAAGTTTTTCTTTATCTCCATCGTATGTGATCTTTACTGTCCCGCTTGTGTTTTCAAGAATGAAATAGTATTTCTTGAAAATGAGCCAGCTGGTAGCCATGGCATAGCCGGTTGACTGTATGGACCTCTTGTTCAGGGTCAGTACTACCGTGTCTCCCTGCAGCATGCCCCACAGGAGTGTCTTTTTGTCGACCTTGACTATGCGCAGGTTGGTGATGATGAGGTAGGATCTCAGCCTGATGCCGAGAATCAGCCAGAAGATTTTCACGAAAAACATGAACAACTGGACGAAAGGGTTCGGAGAATCATTGTAGGCATTGCCTTCAAGCTGCTCGATAATCTGTTCTCCTTCGAGTAGCTGGAATTCTTTCAATTGTGGCATGGCAGTTTTAGTTTAAGGTGGTTAATGAAAGAGTAATTGATTAATTGAGCGAAAGATAGCAAAAATCCGCAGGTTTCCAAAATTTATCTGCAAGCCTGCGCTGAAGCCTGATGGTCCGGAAGCAATGGACTTATTGCCGGATTCTCGTTCTGAACCGGATGAAATAGAATATCCCTGCGATGGTAAGCCCTATCGGGAATCCTGTCCAGATCCCGACTGCTCCCAGACCTGCCTTGAAACCCAGGAGATATGCCGCCGGGATGGCAACGAGATAATAGCTGATGAAAGCCATCAGCATGATGGGCCTGACATCCTGTATTCCGCGCAATGCATTGCAGAAGCACAGCTGGAGTCCGTCTCCGAACTGGTATGAGAACAGGACGAAAAGCAGGGAGAGAACGATGGCCTTTACTTCATGCGAGTCCGTGAACATGCCTATTATGCCGTTTCTGAAAATGAAAATCAGTGCGCAGAACAGTACTGATGTGCCGAGAATAAGGAAATACCCTGTGGAAGCATACTTGCGGACGCTTTTCATGTCTCCCCGCCCATGCGCATTGCTCACCAGAATGGAAACAGATGAAGCGAGCCCCATCATCATAAGGAAGCATATCTGCGATATGGTAAGTGTAATCTGATGGGCGGCAAGGGCTGTGGCCCCTATCCAGCCTACCATCACTGCGCTGATGGAGAATGTAGACGTTTCCATTCCTGTCTGGAGGGCGAGGGGATAGCCGAGACCGAACAGTCTTTTCATGTCCTTGCCGGAGACAGCGGCCTCCCGGAACGCCTGCGCGTATTCTTTTAGCTGCGGGGCTTTCAGTATGTATATCAGGAATATTATGAAAATCAATATTCTGGAACCGAGGGTGCTGATTCCGGCCCCCAGCAGTCCGAGTTCCGGGAATCCGGCTTTCCCGTAGATGAGCACCCAGTTCCCGATGATGTTCAGCACGTTGCCTCCCATCAGCAGGGCCATGGCCACTACGGGTTTGCAGATACCGTCGGTAAACTGCTTCAATGTGTTGAACCCCATGGCGAAGACTGTTGATACTGCCACTACTGCATAATACGGCCTTATGAGCGGCAGCAGTTCCGGCTCCTGGCCGAACCTGTCCAGAAAGATGTATATGACCGCCATTATTACCAGACCGGCAAGGGCTGTCAGCCCGTTTATGCAGATACTGTTTTTCAGTGTCCTCCCTATCCCTGAAGTGTCCTTTATGCCGAACTGTGAGCCTATAAGCGGCGTCATTCCGTTGGCAAAGCCCAGCTCGGTGAAAATGAAAAGGTTTATCAGACCGTTTACAAAAGAGGCTGCGGCAAGGTCATCCACTCCGTACCAGCCTATCATTATATTGTCGGCGAACGCGAGAATGACAACGCAGGCCTGCCCCAGCATTATCGGCACGCCTATTTTCAGTATTTCAGCAACGGTCTTCATAAGTAGGAAAAGGCTGCAAAAATACTACATTTCCCGAAATCGGAAAATTTTATAAATTTGTATATTCAAGACACTATGCTTATGGATTTCCCTGTGACCGATCCTACCTGGATTTTCTTTATCGTGATGATTATCATCCTGTTTGCCCCTATTATTCTGGGAAAACTGAAAATACCCCATATAATAGGTATGATTCTGGCCGGAATCCTGGTAGGGGAGTACGGGCTGAACATTCTGGAGCGGGACAGCAGTTTCCAGCTGTTCGGACAGGTGGGGCTGTATTATATAATGTTCCTGGCCGGGCTGGAGATGGACATGGAGGATTTCAGGAAAAACAGGGTGAAAGGTCTGGTATTCGGCATCCTTACGTTCGCCATCCCGATGATTCTGGGTATATGGACGAGTGTAAGCCTTCTTCATTACAGCGTGGTGTCTTCGGTTCTTCTGGCAAGCATGTATGCTTCCCATACTCTGATCGCCTACCCGATAGTCAGCCGCTACGGCCTTTCACGGCAGAGAAGCGTGAATATATCGATTGCCGGTACGGCGATAACGGTAACATTGGCCCTTGTCATCCTGGCCGTCATAAGCGGCATGTATAAAGGGACTGTAGACGGTTTCTACTGGCTGTGGCTTGTGGTGAAGGTGACCCTGCTGGGCCTGGCGATAGTTTTCCTCGTGCCTCTTCTGGGCAGGTGGTTCTTCCGAAAATATGACGATGCCGTGATGCAGTTCGTTTTCGTGCTTGCCCTGGTCTTTCTCGGCGGAGGGCTGATGTCTCTTGCCGGAATGGAAGGCATTCTCGGGGCCTTTCTGGTGGGAATGGTCCTTAACAAGCTGGTACCGAAGGTTTCTCCTCTAATGAACCGTCTGGAATTTGTGGGCAATGCCCTGTTCATTCCTTATTTCCTTATAGGTGTGGGAATGATAATAGATGTCCGCAGTTTCATTGCAGGAGGCGAGGCTATGAAGGTGGCCGTGGTCATGACGGTGGTGGCGACTCTGAGCAAATGGCTTGCCGCCTTTTTCACTCAGAAAATATACGGGATGTCCCGGAACGAGCGCAAGATGATGTTCGGTCTGAGCAACGCTCAGGCGGCCGCTACTCTGGCGGCTGTGCTTATCGGGCATGAGATAATCCTGGAAAACGGGGAGCGGCTCCTTAATGACGATGTCCTGAACGGGACGGTCATAATGATTCTGTTCACATGTGTCATAAGCACAATTGAAACGGAGCGGGCGTCACGCCGTTTCGCCATGGATCAGAATTCTGCCTCTTCCATTGAGAAAGACAAGGCAAAGGAAAGGGAGAAGATACTTATTCCGGTAGCGAATCCGGACACTATCGAGAACCTTATCAATCTTGCCCTTGTGGTCAAGGATCCCAAAAGCAGGGAAAGTATCGTCGCCCTGAATGTCATCAATGACGGCGGAACATCGGAAGCGGGGGAGGCCGTAGGCCGGAAAAGTCTGGAGCGAGCGGCAATGATAGCTTCTTCCGCCGATGTGAAGACGGATATGGTGTGCCGTTACGATATGAATGTGGCTTCAGGTATCGTCCATACTCTCAAAGAGAAGGATGCCACCGATCTTGTCATAGGCCTTCACCGGAAAAGCAGCATACTTGACTCTTTCTTCGGCAGCCTGACCGGCAGCATCCTTAAAGGGACTTACAGGGAAGTGATGGTAGCCCGTCTGGAAATGCCTGTCAATACGCTTAAAGGCATTGTCGTTATGGTACCTGCACGGGCTGAATATGAGACGGGTTTTGCACGCTGGACCGCACATCTGTGCCGCATGGCTTCCCAGCTCGGCTGCAGGATACATTTCTATGCCGAGACGGGAACGGCGGAGAAGCTCAGGGAACTTGCCGACGGCTCTGAGGCGAAGACTCTGGCTGTGGTCAATGTAGTTGAAAACCAGCCTTTCCAGGACCGCATGTCAGCACTGAAAGTCGGACGGGAGCAGCTGCTGGTGATAGTAAGCGCAAGAGCCGGCTCCGTGTCGTACGATTCTGCGTTCGACAGGCTGCCGGCCCTTATCAACAGGAATTTCTCTGAAAACAACCTCCTTATCCTTTATCCCGAGCAGGTCGACCGTCAGGGTATGGTGTTCTTCGCCGACCCGAGGGGGAACTGAGGACTATTTGGTGTCTATCTGTAAGGTCTTGCCTTCTGCGAGATCTTCGTGCTGTACGAACCATCCCTTGATGCGGCGTCCTCCGCAGGTGATGCGCGTGATTGTTTCTCCGCTGCCGGTCTTCTTGACGGTGAATGTCTTGCCGTTTCCGAGAGTGAACCTGACTTCATCGAAAAGAGGCACTGTCACTATGTATTCGGGATCGGCAGGGGAGTATGTGTACAGGCCTATGGCATTGAGCACGTACCAGGATGTCATTTCACCTGCATCGTCCATTCCGGCAAGGGCGAGACGGTCGGCCCCCATGTCATAGAATCTGTCCATGATGGTATTGAGGACGGCCTGTGTCTTCGGCTGCTTCCCGATGAAGCAGTATGTGTACGGGATGCTGTGCCCCGGCTGGTTCCCGTGGCAATAGTTGCCGATGAATGCGGTCAGGTTGTCTACTTCATATCCTCTCCACGGCTCCGTGAACAAAGAGTCCAGTTTGGCTTCTACGGCCTTCTTGTCAGGATACAGTCCGAGCATGCCTTTTATGTCATGCGGCGGATAGAACAGGTTGTTCCACGCGTTGGATTCTCTGTACATGTACTGATAATAAGGATAATACGGGTCGAATTGCTTGATCCAGCTTCCGTCGGCTATCCGTCCTCTGTAGAATCCTGTCGAACTGTCGAAGACGTTCTTGTAATTTTCGGAATGCTTCATAAGCAGCCTGTAGTTGTCTTCGTCGCCCAGGACTTTGGCGACAAGGGCGGTCGCATAGTCGTCGTAAGAATATTCAAGTGTCTTGGTTACGGCCCCTTTGTACTCGTCGAAGAACGGTACGTCGGTGGTGTCCTTTTCTGCAATCCAGCCGTTTGCGAGGTATTCGTCCAGATAGCGTCTGCCTCCCGGTCCGGGCACGGTGGCATTGCGCAGAAGAAGCCGGTATGCCCTTTCAAGGTCGAAATCGCGTATGCCTCTGAGCCAGGTGCCTGCAATAAATGTAGATGCATGGTCTCCATGGAAGAAAGTCGGCATATAGCCTGATCCCTTTTCGCCCATGTCGGTGATGGATGAAGCGACATCGGCTGCAACCTGCGGCTCGATCATCCCGAGAAGGATGAGCTTGTTGCGGTAGTCATCCCAGAAAGAAGGCATGGTGTAATAGTTGAAGTCCGCTTTCGTGACATTCCCTGCGGCGTCAGTGTATTCTCCGTTCACATCGCTTCTGAGACAAGGCCAGAGAAAAGCCCGGTAGAGACATGAGTAGAATATCCCTTTCTGCCGTTCCGTCCCGCCTTTGACCTGTATTTTTGACAGCAGGGCATTCCATGTGCTGTCAGCTTCGGCGCGGACTGTCGCGAAATCCTTTGACAGCATTTCGGCTTCGAGGTTCATTCTGGCATTTTCCGTACTTACGAAAGAGAAACCTATTTTAAGTTCAAGCGGTTCCTGCCCTTTGCTGTCCTTGAAAGTGATGATGGAAACAGAATGCCTGTCACGTCCTTTCTGCCCGGCTATTTGCCCGATCTTGTCTATTTCATAGTTTGAAACGGCGTAGAAGTAGATTTTCCCGTCTCCGTTCTGGTATCCGGAGAAACTGTGCGGGCCTTCTTTCCCCAGGGCCCATTCTGTGACCCTGTTGTTGTTTCTTGTCATGTCCGCAAGGAGTTTCTTCTCGTCTTCCGGGCGGAATGTATATTTATGGTATGCGCACCTCATCGTCGAGGTCAGTTCTGCATTGACTCCGTATCTTTCAAGATATACCTGATAGTATCCGGGGCGGGCGCTTTCGTTTTCATGGCTGAATCCGGATGCATAGTCCAGAGGGTCGATTCCGCCCGTCACGGGGAGGACAGGGACATGCAGCAGGTTCCAGTGTCCTTTGTTGGTGTGGCTGAACCCGTAAATGGTCTTGTCTTCGTACTGGTATCCCGCTCCGCTGCGGAACATTGTCACAGGGCTGGCCTGTACCATGGCATTCGGGAGCGATGTTCCGGGAAATACTTCGGCGCCCCATGTGCGGGCCTCCTTGTGCCGTTCATATCCCAGGTCCTCGGTTTCCCACAGGGTGGCCGTTCCCAGAAAAGGGTTTGCGTAGTCCGTAAGGTTCTGTGCGTATGCCGACAATGAAATGCATGCGGCAGAAATAAGAGTAAGCGACAATCGTGTTTTCATATCCGTCATTTTTTCTGTAAATATATGTCGGCGGGTATGAAACCGGAGTACGTTTCCGTGTAAATTTAGTCACCCTCGGTTCCGGGGACAAAAAAAAGACAGGCTTCATCGAAGTCTGTCTTTTTCGGGTGCGGATGGCGAGAGTCGAACTCGCACAGGCTTACGCCCACCACCCCCTCAAAGTGGCGTGTCTACCATTTCACCACATCCGCTTTTGATTTGGGACTGCAAAGATATATATTTTATTTTACTCTGCAACAATTTATTTTGATTTTTTGCAGATTTCTCCACTCCAGACTCCGTCTTCCGGTCGGAATGACAAGATGCGGACAGTTTATTCGCCGATTTTTTTCCAGAATATGGTTTCTCCGAACCCCATCAGGGTACCGCGCACCTTCAGGCTGGTGTCGGAGTCGAACGAACAAGTGACATTGGCCCTCAGGCCTCTTGTCGGGTCATATATTTTGCCGCTGTCCCAGCGCTTTTTGTCAGGATTGTACTTAAGGCCTTCAATGACGGTTATACTGTCGCAGGGTGTGCTTCTGAGTGCTTTGTCCGGATTCTTCTCGTCCAGCCGGACATTGCCGTTCTTGTCGAGCCTGTTCTCTACCCAGATGGTTCTGGCCGTAAATGTTCCGTCCGTGTCCTGGTATACCCTGACTTTGCTGTTTTCCCCTGCATGTGAAACGTAGTATATGCCTGTGATGTTTCCGGCACAACCGTTCATGCCGGCATCCTGGGCGGCTGCAAGGAACGGCGTGCACAGGATAAATGTCAGCGCGGTAAGGGTCCCTTTCATGTTTTAAGAGTACTAACTTTTTGTTTCTAAGAATAATACATGAGTTGCAAATATAGAAAAAATATAGTAGTTTTGCGCCGTTTTCCTCGTGAAGGAAGACACAGGTGAATTATTAACTTAATAAAAAACAGATTACAATGGCTGTTAAACTTCGTCTACAGCGCCACGGAAAGAAGAATTTCGCATTCTTCCACATTGTAGTGGCTGACACTCGCGCACCTCGCGATGGTCGTTTCATCGAGCAGATCGGCTCTTACAACCCGAACACCAACCCTGCAACCATCGTCCTGAAAGCAGACAGGGCCCTTGCATGGCTTAATGTCGGTGCACAGCCTACGCTCGTTGTCCGTCGTATCCTTTCCTATGAGGGAGTCCTCCTTAGAAAACACCTTCAGGGTGGAGTGGCAAAGGGAGCCCTTACACAGGAGCAGGCCGACCAGAAATTCGAAGCCTGGAAAGTTCAGAGGGATGCGAAGATAAACGCCAAGAAAGAGGGTATTTCCAAGGCTGCAGCCGATGCACACAAAGCTGCATTCGAGGCTGAGTCCAAGGTAAATCAGGAGAGAGCCGAGGCTCTTGCCAAGAAGAAAGCCGAGGCAGAGGAAGCTGCACGTGCCGCCGCAGAGGCTGCCGCAGCCGAGAAAGCCGCCAAAGAGGCAGAAGCCGCTGCCGAGCAGGCTGCCGCTGAAGCTCCGGCCGAGAATCCTGAGGCATAATCATGCAGGACCTGCATAAGATAGCCCAGGTATTGAAATCCAACGGTACCGATGGGGAACTCATACTCGGGTTCCGTGACATCGCTCCTGAAGATATCAACGTTGAAGAACCGGTGTTCATCTATTTCGATGGACTTCCGGTTCCTTTTTTTATCGGGTCTTTGCGTAGAAAAGGGCAGAACAAGGCCCTTGTCCGTCTTACCGGAATATGCAGCGACGAGGACGCCCGGGAGGTGACCGGACGGAGTGTCTATGCCGAGACGGGTACTGCCGGAACAGAATACGATGAAGACTTTTCGTCACTTGTCGGGTGGATGCTTCTTGATGCGGACGGGAAGGCGGTCGGACGTATATCGGACTATCTTGACATTCCGGGAAATCCTTGTCTTGAAATTGCAGTCAAGGATGCCGGTACTTCCATCATTCCGCTGCATGAAGATCTCATAATCTCAGCAGACGAAAAAAAGCAGGAACTGACAATGTCAATCCCTGCGGGTCTTGTATAATTGCTCTATGCGCCGTCACGGCGCGATCATGTCAGTAGCTTATATGTATCTGGGCCGTAAAGTTGTCCATGCAGAAATCCGTGTACGGCAGATTGTCTGCGGGATCCGAGAGCGCAAGATCGAAATCTATATAGTCGACACTGCCCAGTTTGCTTAGATCGAAAGCGGACCATCCTGTCACGAGCGAATCTTTTACCACGCCGCCTTCCGTTACCTTGCTTTTCCCTTTTCCTGCAAGAAGGAATGTAGCTGTGCCTGTTACCTTGCCGTCCAGGTATCCGGTAGCGGTCAGGGTATAGTCTCCGTTGAGGTTGAATACATTTTCATCCACATTTTCTCCGCGAATGGCACGCACCGTTGATGCACTGTTGCAGACATACATTCCTTTAAGAGTACAGGTGCCGCTCTCGAAAGGGATGAACAGCATGTCATGTTCCGGCATCATGTCTGTCTGGCGGAAATAGAAAAACGGAGCCGAGGGGCTCTCGGAACTTTTTTCGGATTTACCGTATACACAGTATTCGCCGGGAGTTTCCGTTATAGTGGCGGAACTTTCATCCGCCGCTCCGCCTTCAGTGTCATCCCCTTCTTCCGAACCGGTTTCCGGTTTTTCCCATTCCTGCTTTGACAGGGCGAAACCTCCCATGAGTGACGAAGATGTAGAACAGCTGAAATAGGCTATGGTATTGCCCACGGCAAATACGCTTTCCCTGCTGCCGTCCGACGGGGCCGGGAACAGGTATACTGTGGCCCCGTCCTTGAAAATTTCACTGGAATTGTTATATATCCCTGTGTCTGTAAAATAGAAACTGCCTTCATAATTGGTGCCTTTCATGCATGATGTCACAATAAGCGGAACAGATGCAAGAATCAGAATGATCTTTTTCATTTTCAGTATTTTAAATTATAACGCAAATATAATATCTTTCATACGGTTATTTCGGCTACTCTGACTGCCGGTCCGGTAAGCCATACATCCGTAAAGGACATGTCCTCTCCAGGTGTAAACTCCACAGTCAGGGAGTCCCGCAGGGCTTTTACCGGGACGAGAACCAGAGGTTTTCCGGCAGTCCCTTTATCTTTCTTGGCCCAGATATCCGGTCTTGAAAGATACGCCGCGATGGCCGATGCCGTGATGCCTGTCCCGCAGGCGAAAGTCTCGGCTTCTACGCCTTTTTCATACGTCCTTACGTGAAGGACCTTCTTTTCGGTGTCCGGTTCGGCAAAATTGGCATTTACGCCTGTCGGGGCATATTCTTTTCTGTACCGTATCTCCCGTCCGGCCGTGAAGACATCATAGCTGTCGAGACCATGTACGAACTGCACGAAATGTCTTGTGCCCGTATCAATAAACCAGGAATCTTCATTTTCTTGCTTCACGGTGCAGACATTTTTCATTTTCAGCCGTATGATTTTTTCATTTCCGTGATTTTCAATGATTTCTGCACGATGGAAACCATCGGCTGCCTCAAAGTCGAATCCGGTGATGCCCATGTCTGCAGCGAATGCTGTCATGCATCTGCCCCCGTTTCCGCACATCATCCCGCCGGAACCGTCGGAGTTGAAGTATGTCATGCGGAAGTCGTACCTGCCGCTGCTTTCCAGAAGCATCAGCCCGTCAGCGCCTATGCCGTAGTGCCGGTCGCACAGACCTGTTATCTGTCCGGCCGAAAGCGTGATGTCTCCGTTTCTGTTGTCTGCGATGAGGAAGTCGTTTCCGGCCCCCTGGTATTTGTACAGTTTCATGATGGTCTGAGGTTAAAGGGCGCTTTTCAGCAGGGAGGCAAGCAGGATGATGCCCTCGCGTATCCTTTCCTTGCTCATAAAAGAGAAGTTCATTCTCATCGTATTCAGCCCGTCTTTTCCGGGGCAGCGTCTGCCGCTGATCCATTCTGTATTGAAAAAAGCTCCGGCCACGTATGCCACACCGCTGTCCAGGGCAATGTCGTAGAATTTCACCGAATCGAAGGATTCTGGAAGGGTGAGGAACAGGAACAGCCCGCCTTCCGGATGCGTCCATTTTACGGATGAAGGCATGTGTTCCTCAAGCATGGAGAGCATCAGGTCGCGCTTTTCCTTATACAGGCCGATGCTTTTCTTCAGGTTCCTGTCCAGAAGTCCGGAAGAGAGGAACTCAGCCGCCACATACTGGTCGAACACCGGAGGGCAGAGATCGAGGGACTGCTTGCATACGTATATTTTGTCCAGCAGGTCAGGATGCCCGAAAATCCAGCCCAAACGGAAGCCGGGAGCCATGATTTTCGAGAATGAGCCCAGATGGAGGACCCTGTCGGGATCGATTGAATACATTGTCGGTACGGATTCCCCTTCATATCTGAGTTCCCGGTATGGGCTGTCTTCCACGATTATGAATCCGTATTCCCGGGCCAGTTCTATCAGTATGCGTCTTTCTTCTATGGATAAAGTTTCCCCAGAAGGGTTCTGGAAATCGGGAATCATGTACAGGAACTTTATCTTCCTGCCTTCGGCCAATACTTCCTTGATCTTATCGGTATAGGCCCGGCGGAAAAGCTCTGGGTCATTTTCGTGTGCCACCCCCCTTATGTCGGCCCGGTAGGAACTGAATGACTGGAGCGCTCCGAGATATGAGGGGTTGGATGTGATGATCACGTCTCCCGGGTCTGTCATGATACGGGTACAGACATCTATCCCCTGCTGTGAAGACGAGGTTATCTGTATGCGCTCCATCGGCACCCCGTATCGGTCGGAGAGTGCCTTCCGGAGTTCGGTGACGCCCTGGGTGGCTCCGTACTGGAAGGCCTGCCCCCGGTATTTCTCTATCACGCCGGACATTATTTCCCGGAAAGTGTCTAACGGGAACGTCTCGGCGCTCGGATATCCTCCGGCAAACGAATAGATGGAGTTCAGGTCCACCTTTTTGAATATGTCGCGTACCGGAGACCGGAAGAACGACCCTGTATCATCCGAGAAAAGATCAGTATATAGCATTTTTATGTGTTTTTATATCACTGGAGTCAGTCCCTCAAGACAGACTCCAGTGTGACCGAACTGTCGGTCTTGCTGTCGCGGTATTTGACGATTACAGGCGTATAGAGATGGATACCTTTCTCTACGCCGGGACCTTTGGATACAGGACGGCTTCCTGCGACTACTACCGCGCCTTCCGGCACGACCATCTGCCCGTTTTCATCCGCCTTTATGAACTCGCCGGTGGTAGCATCGAAGATGGCGGTGGACGAGTTGATTATCACTCCGGTTCCGATGACGGCATTCTCTTTTACGATAGTCCCTTCGTATATGCCGCAGTTGCCGCCGATGAAAACATTGTCCTCGATGATGACCGGAAGGGCTCCGACAGGTTCGAGTACGCCTCCGAGCTGTGAAGCCGCAGAAAGGTGGACATGCTTGCCCACCTGGGCGCAGGACCCTACGAGGGCATGGGAGTCTATCATGGTGTCAGAGTCTATATACGCCCCTATGTTTATATATGAAGGCGGCATGACAATGACTGACGGAGCAAGGTAGGCACCGCGGCGGATCGAGCTGCCGCCGGGGACGATGCGAACTTTGTCCTCTATCGACATTTTCCTCGCAGGTATGGTGTCTTTGTCGAAGAACGAGAATTCCCCCTGCGACATGTCTTTCATCTGTCCGTAACGGAAACCGCTGAGTATCACTTCCTTTATCCAGGCATTGACCTGCCATCGGCCGTTTTTCTTCTCTGCCACGCGGATTTCTCCCTTTTCCAGGGCCGCGCAGACTTCATGGAATTTTTCAAGTTCCGGGTTCATATATGGTTTATTATAGTATTTCTGATAAATCCTCTGCCGGTGTCCCGTATGACCGTAGTCCTTTCCCGGGGCGGACCTGCATGCTATAGAAGCCCCAGACCTTTGACTGTTTCCTGCATAAGTGCACAAGTCTTTTCCGATGCAGGGACAAGCGGAAGGCGGAGTTCATTATTTATGAGCCCCATCGCCGCAAGGGCCGCTTTGGCCGGGATAGGGTTGCTTTCCACGAAGCAGTTCCTGAACAGGGGAGTGAGGCGGTGATGGAGTCCGCGTGCCGTCACTATGTCGTTGTCCAGCAGGGCTTCGGCGAGTTCCGTCATCAGCTTCGGGGCTACATTTGAAGCTACGCTTATGATTCCGTCGGCTCCGGTGGCCATCAGGGAGAGGGTCTCGTCGTCGTTCCCGCTCAGGACAGAGAATCCTTCAGGGGCGTTGCGGATGATTTCCGAAATCTGGGCATAGTTGCCTGAGGCTTCTTTTACGGCCACTATGTTTTCGATTTCCGCCAACCGCAATGTAGTTTCCGCCAGCATATTGGCTCCGGTGCGTCCCGGAACGTTGTATATTACTACGGGCTTGCCTGCGGCATCCGCGACGGCCTTGAAATACTCATACATGCCATGCTGGGTCGGCTTGTTGTAGTAAGGCACCACTATCAGGAATGCGTCCGCGCCGTAAGGCTCCAGTGTCTTTATGCTTTTTATGGTCTGAACCAGAGAGTTGGTCCCGCCGCCTGCGATGATTTTCCTTCCGCAGCAGTGCTCCTTTGTCACTTCCAGGACCTTTATCCTTTCCTGCTCGTCCAGACACGGGGTTTCCCCTGTGGTGCCGAGCGGTACGAGAAAGTGGATTCCGGCTTCGGTCTGCCTTTGCAGCAGCCGTACGTATGCATCGTAGTCCACCTTTCCGTCCTTGAACGGGGTGACCAGCGCCGTGCCGCACCCTCTGAAACTGATGCTTTTCATATCGTGTTTCCTATTCTGCTTTAAAGATGATGTCATGGAAATCATGTACTCCGCTAAGGTTCTCCGTTCTGAGCGCAGCCTCTACCGCACCTGCGGCAAAACCCTCTCTGGAGAAGGCTTCATGAGTAATGGTTATCCTGTCATTCAGTCCTTCAAACCCGATGGAATGTATTCCAGGTATCTCACCGCAACGGACGGACTGGATGTCGATATGGGTGCCCATGTTGTTGTCGATTATCTCCGCGAGACTTTTTGCTGTCCCGCTCGGGGCGTCCAGCTTGTGGCAGTGGTGCTTTTCCACCATGTACGGGCTGTATCCTCCCGTGCTGGCCATCATTCTGGAAATGAAGTCGGTGACGGCGAAGAAGATATTCACTCCTATGGAGAAGTTGGATGCGTATATCATAGGGGTGCCGCATTTTTCGAAGTATGCAATGACCTCGTCCTTTATGTCGTTCCAGCCTGTGGTCCCGATCACCACGGCCTTGAAATTCTCTGCGAGAAACTTGTAATTCTCGCGGATTGCGGCCGGAGTGGTGAAATCTATGCAGACGCTTTCCTTTGCCAGAGCCTTGTCGAATGTCTTGATGTCTTCGCTTTTGCCGGAACATTCGATACCTCTTTCGGCGAGAATTTTCTCGACCATGTGGCCCATCTTTCCGTATCCGCTGATGGCAATTTTAATGTTGTCCATTGTACCTCCCTTATTTTTCCGGTGTATCCTCGAACAGGTAATGGTGGATTTCCTGCATTACGGTGTTGAGGGCTGTCCTGTCTACGACAAAACTGATGTTGACGTATGACGCGCCCTGGGATATCATGTATATCTTGCAGTCCCGCAGAGGGGCGAAGGTGTTTTTCAGCAGCCCGTTGAGATTGATGATGTTTTTCCCGATGACAGATATCTGTGACTTGTCGTTGTCCACTATGACGTCGGCGAACTCGGAAAGCTGCTTCACGACCCTGTCTATGTTCTGGCTGGAGTCAACCGTCACGGAGATATTGGCTTCGGACGTACTTATCAGATCTACTGAAACCTTGTTTTCGCTGAAAATCTCGAATACCTTTTTCAGAAAGCCGGAAACGTTTATCATCTTGGTTGAGAAGATGTTGATGACATTGATGTTTTCCTTGCAGGAAATCGACTTCACCCCGTCTTCTATGAAAGAACTCTGGAGGATGGCCGTGCCTTTGCCTTCCGGATTCATCGAGTTCAGGACATAGAGAGGTATGTTCTTCTTTACGGCAGGCTCTATGGTAAGAGGATGCAGGACCTTTGCCCCGAAATGCGCCATCTCGGCCGCCTCTTCGAATGATATCTTGTCCAGGCATTTGGTGTTCTGCACTCTGCGCGGGTCAGCCGTGCGGACTCCGTCCACGTCGGTCCAGATTTCTATGCGTTTTGCGTCCACCGCCATTCCTATGAGTGATGCGGAATAGTCGGAGCCTCCGCGTCCGAGCACGGTAGGCTCTCCGTCCGGAGTGGCTGAAACGAATCCTTGGGTGATTACGGTATCAGCCCCTTTGAATGCATCGCTGACGATTCCCGGGGTGCGCCTGATGATTTCCTCGCTGACCGGCTCTCCTTTCAGATAGTCTCTGGAAGTGATGATAATGCTGCGTGCGTCGATATAGTTGGTGACTATGCCGCGGGCATTCAGTGCGAAGCAGATGATGTTGGACGAGAGGTATTCTCCGTTGGAAATGATGACCGCCTTGCTCCTGTCCGAAAGTTCTCCGAGAGCACAGACCGCACTGACGAATTTACCCAGGCTGTCACAGATTTCATTTACCTTGGCGCAAGCCTGTCCGCAAAGTGCGTCGTTTCCTTCCAGGAGTTCTTTTGCCAATGTTATATGCCTGTCCCTGAGCTGGTCCAGGAGATTTTCGACTTCGACGCGGTTCTTCGCTGCCGCTGCGTCCGAGAGTTTGTAAAGAAGGTCCGTGACTTTTGAAAGCGCGGAAACGACTACTACCGGTTTTTCGTCGAGTCGTCCGCGGATTATATCTATTGCGCGGGTGATTGCTTCACAGTTGGCGACGGATGTGCCGCCGAATTTCATGATGATCATATAAAGTTTCTTTTTCCGTTAATTCAATGTTGTCACTTTTTGGGAGGTTCCGTATCGGCGGAAAGGAGCCTGAACATTTTCACATAGTTGTCGGCTGCCTGCCGTATGTCGCTGAGCCTTATTGACTCAAACGGAGTATGCGCTACAAGTATCGAGCCGGGGCCGCAGAGGATTTTCTCCTGAAAATTGGTCAGTTGCGGGGCGTCGCTTCCGAATGATACCGTGGCTGTTTCAAATCCGTCCAGAACCTTGTATCCCATCGGGGTGTCCCCTCCGAAAGCCTCGATCTGCACGTCCTCTGCCTTCCATGATTCCATCAGCCGGCATACCTCACAGTCGCCGGTGAATGTTGTCCTGAAGTAGAGCCGGAAAGAGAGTTCCGGGCTGAGGATATTCTGCGGGTTGTCGCTGGAGAGTTTCCCTACATTCCAGGTCGTCTTCCCCAGAATCGGGTCTTCCGGGAATTCCGTGTCCCTGAGCCTGTTCATGAAGTCCACGAATTTCTCCACGGCGCTTTCCCCGTACTGCGGGTAACCTGAGTGGAAGCTCTTGCCTTTTATCGTGACCTGGAACGACTTGGTGCCTTTGCTTGCGGAGACCATACGGTTGTCCGTAGGCTCTCCTACTATCACGACTCTGCCTCCTGGGTGTGCGGTTCTGAAGCTTTTCGCTCCGAAAGACCCTGTCTCTTCCCCGGCGAGAAGAAGCAGGCCGAAACCTGTGCAGCCTTCCGTTTCAAGCTGTCTGCATGCGCAGTACATGGCGAATATCTGTCCCTTGGCATCGCAGCTGCCCCGGCCTTTTATTATAAGGTCAGCTCCTGATCCCATGGCTTGAGCCAATGCTTCAGGGGTGTCCTCCACCTGCGTTACACCTCTGTCAGTCTCTTTCCAGACTGTCGGAGGAATATACGGAGGCACCGTGTCCAGATGCGAGCAGAAAACTATTTCGGGCTTTCCCCAGGACAATAGCAGATTTTCCGTTCCGTCCCCGACTTCATACCTCGAAACCGAGCATTTCGCTGTCGGGAGCGATCCGGCAAGAAACCCGGCAAAATCTCTCTCTCTTGACGAAGTAGAGTCGATGCCGAGCATCTGCATAAACAGGTTCAAATCCAGATCCATTGCTCCAAAATTCTCCAAACCTACAAAAGTATTTATAATTTTTGAGGAAGCAAGGGGATAGCCGGATTTTTCATGGCCGACAATCATGACGCTGATTCTATCCCTGGGTATCCCCCATATCGCTGTCTCGGCACACCTGCGGTTGGACAAAACTGATAAGTGTATGGATGATAGAATGTTACAAAGATTCCTGCAGTTGGGTGTAATTCATAATGTTTTGAGAGTCACCTTGCTACGAGAAAACGCCTGCTGCAGGTGTGCAGTGGGCAGGCAGATGCAATTGAAGTCTGCCTGTCAGAAGTACCGGATGGTATGTTCATGAATGGAATAATATGCCTAAAAGAGTAGTTTCTGATTGAAGAATCAAATATATGAAATCGCACTGAATTTAGTGCGTTTTTTATGAAATATGCGCTGCTTTGAGTGCGATAATGGCTGCAAACGGCGCTGATGACCGGCATTTTTTGCAAGAAAGCATTGAAACCGGGGTATTTGTATTAATTTTGCGGCCGCATGAGGCAGAAGAAGCTTCACATATCGGCAAGACTCCTGCTCCTGGGTGTATTTCTGTACATTCAGGTATATCTGCCATATACTTCGCACGTCCATATAATAAACGGTGTCAGGATAGTGCACGCCCATCCGTTTTCGGGTGGCGCGGATCATGCACATGACGCCAGGTCATTGGCTGTCATAGATATCGCCAACCACCAGCCGTTCATAGATACGGAATATGCGGCGGTTCCGGAAGCGGAGGAAATCCTGCTTTCTTCCGGAAAGGCCGTGAAAGTTACCGTAGCGGCCGTCTCGGTCTCTCCGCATGCCCCCAAGCATAGGGGGCCTCCGTCATTTTCTGCCGGTTGCGTGTAATGACGGGTTCCGGAAATTCAGGAAACCTGTCATCGAAGACTCTCTTTAAGTTTATATTTTCTCAGAATCAGACAGAAATGACAAGATACAATATTTTTGTCATGGCGCTGCTGTTTTGCGCCATGATGTTGTCCGCATCTGCCGCGGAACCCGAAGACTCGGAAAATGACCGTACCGATGCCAACATAGTAGGACATATACTCGATGCCTCTACCGGAGAGCATGTGCCGTTCATGGATATAATCGTAGAAGGTACAATGATTTATACGATGGCTGATGCTACCGGCCATTATTTTTTGAAGGATATGCCGGAAGGAAAGCATGTGATAAGGGTTTCAGGAATCGGCTATAAGACAGCACGGAAGGAAGTGGTGCTGGAAGGAGAAACGACCCTGGAACTGAATTTCGACCTGGAACCGGATTCCGAAGCCCTGAATGAAGTCGTAGTTTCAGCCAGCCGTAGCGAGACCCTCCGCAAAATGTCCCCGACCCTCGTGAACGTGGTGAACGCCAAGATATTCAATTATGCCAATGCCGCCAATCTGGCCGAAGGTGTCGTGTTCCAGCCCGGGGTAAGGGTGGAGAACAATTGCCAGAACTGCGGTTCGCAGCAGATCCGCATAAACGGTCTGGAGGGGCCTTATACCCAGATACTGATTGATTCCAGACCGATATTCAGTGCATTGGCGGGGGTTTACGGGATCGAGCAGATACCTGCTGCTATGATCGACAGGGTGGAAGTGGTCCGCGGGGGAGGCTCGGCCCTTTTCGGTGCGTCCGCCATTGCCGGGACCGTGAACGTGATAACCAAGGAGTCGGAGAGGAATACCGGGGAGATTTCCCATACTTCGGGCATAATCGGCAAAGGAGCTTTCGAAAGTAACACGAATATGAATGCGTCCATCGTGACAGATGACAACAAGGCCGGGTTGATGGTCTTCGGCCAGATGCGCAACCGGGAGGGCTACGACCACGATGGGGACGGATTTACCGAGATACCGGAACTGAAATCCTACAGCGCAGGCCTGCGTTCTTTCATAAGGACGGGAACCTATTCCCGCCTTAAATTGGAATACCACCATATCTACGAATACCGCAGGGGAGGGGATTCCCTGATGAAACCTCCCCATGATGCCAATATCGCCGAGCAGGTAAGACATGACATCGATGCGGGAGGCCTCAGTTTCGACTACCTCAGTCCGGACGGGAAGAACAAGGTCTCCGCTTATGCTTCAGTCCAGCACATCAACCGGGAGAGCTACTATGGCATAAACAGGGACCCTGACGCCTACGGGGAGACCGTCGGCACCACATGGATTGCAGGAGGGCAGTACGTACGCAAGTTTGACAGATGTCTTTTCATGCCTTCGGATTTCACAGTGGGTATAGAGGCGACAGGTGACTATCTGCGGGACAACATGTGGGGATACCACAGGACGGTGCGGCAGGATGTCCATACCGGGAGCGTTCTTGCGCAGAATGAATGGAAGGACGAGAAGTGGAGCATCCTTGTCGGAGGAAGACTGGACTTGCATTCCATGATGGATCATCCCATTTTCAGCCCGAGGGCCAATCTGAGGTTCAATCCCACGGAAAACATCAACCTGAGAGTGGGGTATTCTTCCGGATACAGGGCTCCGCAGGTGTTCGACGAGGATCTGCATATTTCGAATGTGGGAGGTGAGGTGCTGATGGTCAGGAACAGCAAAGACCTGAAGGAGGAGCGCTCCCACAATGTCACAGCTTCGGTAGACCTCTACGGGAACTTCGGGGACTGGCAGACGAATCTGCTCGTGGAAGGGTTCTTCAACCGTCTGGTAGGGGTGTTTGAACTTGGCTCCCCTGTCCTTGAAGACGATATCCTGTATCAGGAAAGGAGCAATGGTCCCGGGGCTTTCGTCGCAGGAGCGACACTGGAAGGGAAAGCGTCCTGTCGTAAATTGTTTTCCGTGCAGATGGGGATGACATGGCAGCAGAGCCGCTATGACGAACCCTACGCATGGAGCGAGACGGCCGCCCCGGTCACAAAGATGCTACGCAGCCCGGACCTGTACGGCTATATCACTGCAGAGGTCACTCCATACAGGACTCTGTCCGTAGCCCTCACCGGCACTTATACCGGCCCGATGCTGGTCAATCACTTTGCCGGATACATCCCGGAGGATATTGCCGTGGTGACTCCGGACTTTTTCGACATGGGTCTGAAAGTCTCGTATGACTTCAATCTTTACAATGCTTTCGCTGTCCAGCTCAATGCCGGAATACGCAATGTCTTCAATGCCTATCAGAAAGATTTCGACCAGGGGATCGACAGGGACGCCGGATATATTTACGGACCGTCCCTGCCGCGCAACTGTTTCGCCGGTATCAAGTTGATGTTCTGACAGGGCCGGAATCTCACTTCACGATGATCTCGTCCACGAACAGGAAGCCGGGAGCTCCTCCTCGCGCATGCCATGCCGGCATCGAGGTGACCGTTTCTGCGGTTATTTTGATATATCGTGCCGCAGTCTCGGGAAACGAGACGGTATAGTCGACTATGCCGTCAGGGTCTTTTTCGCCCGGGACATCGATGGAAACGCGGCCGGCTTCCGTGAAGTCGGCCCCGTTGTCGGAAGTGCTGACAATGACATTTACAGGAGGGAAGATATCGTTGCCCTTGTCCACCAGCGTGCCGAGAGCTACGCTGCTGTAACGGGTCTCGCCGCCCATGTCGATGACTGCACCCATCGGTGTTTCATACCAGCCGCTCCATGAACCCGAACCGAATTCCCTGCTTCCGCGGAGTCCGTCGACGAAAGAGTCCGGCGCACCGAATGTGTATCTGCCCTGCGGTTCGGTCAGAAGGGTTACGGGCCTGCCCATCGCAGCGTTTTCACAGAATGTCTGGCTGTACAGGCGGGTGTTCATGTTGTCTCTTTCGACGATGGCCTTGATGGTGGTTCCTCCTGTTACTCCGACAGGTTCGGTGTAGAGGGTGGAGTTGTGGTCAGGCATACTTCCGTCCAGGGTATATCTTATCGGTGCGTCCCCCTGGGTGGAAAGTTCGACTTCCACGCAGTTCCTGTCATGGTTTACAGACACTTTGCTGATTATCTGGAAGACTGTCTTGGCGTAGTTGTAGCCCATGATGTCATACATGGCCGCTTCGTGTGAAAGGCTCGAGAGGAAGCGGTCCCAGTCCTTGACGGCAGGCTGGCACCACTGCACTTCGCTCAGGGCGGCTTGGCGCGGAAGGGCCATGTATTCGAGATGGGCGTTGGTCGCTATGTATTCAGTCCATAAATTCGCCTGGATTCCGAGGATGTGCTTCCGGGCCTCAGGTTCCGTGATTTCCGTGTACGGGTCGTATGAGTAGACCTTTTCGATAGGGACATAGCCTCCGATTCCGAAAGGTTCGTTCTCGGTGTCCGGCGCCTGGTAGTAGTCGAAGTAGAAATAGGAGTTCGGCACCATGATCACGTCATGGCCCATCTTCGACGCTTTGATTCCTCCGCCGCTGCCTCTCCAGGACATTACGGTGGCGTCAGGACCCGGCGTGCCTTCCAGAATCTCATCCCAGCCTATGATCTTCTTCCCTTTGGTGGCGAGGAATTTTTCCATGCGTTCCATCACATAGCTCTGGAGATAGTGCTCCGCGTTGAAATCCCCGTCGTCCTTCAGTCCGAGTTCCTGGATTTTCGCCTGGCATACAGGGCATTTCTCCCAACGCACCTTAGGGCATTCGTCACCGCCTATGTGGATGTATTCCGACGGGAAGAGCTCGGCGACTTCGGCGAGGACATTCTCCAGGAACACCATTGTCTCCTCGTTTCCGGCACACAGTACATCGTCCGCCACTCCCCAGCGTCCCCATACTTCGTAAGGTCCTCCTGTGCAGCCGAGTTTCGGGTAGGCCGTCAGGGCCGCGAGCATGTGGCCCGGCAGGTCTATCTCAGGTATAATGGTAATTCCTTGAGCAGCAGCATATTCTATTACATCCTTGATTTGTTCCTGAGTATAGTAGCCTCCGTAAGGTATGCCGTCGTAGCGGTCCCATTCCTTGCGGATGACGGTGCCTTTCCTGATGGATCCGACTTCGGTCAGACGCGGGTATTTCCTTATTTCTATTCTCCAGCCCTGGTCATCGGTCAGGTGCCAGTGGAGTGTGTTCATCTTGTGGATGGACATCATGTCTATGTATTTTTTCACCTCGTCGGTGCTGAAAAAATGTCTGGAAACGTCCAGATGCATTCCTCTGTACGCGAAGCGCGGCGCGTCGTTTATGGTAAGGCAAGGCAGGCTCCAGTCCTTGTCTGCTGCCGTTTTGTGTCCGTAGATTTCCACAGGAAGCATCTGTCGCAGGGTCTGGAGCGCATAGATGAATCCGTTCAGGGAGGAAGCCTTCACTTTTACACCGCTCTTTTTCACGTCAATGCGGTATGCCTCGTCCGGAAGGGAGGGGTCGGTGATGAAACCGATGCCCTTGCCGGAGGTGCCGGTTTCCACTTTCGATGTCATGCCGGAAGCCAGCGACAGCTCCCCGGCGAACTTTTCCACTGCCGCAAGTGTCAGCGGGTCGTCAATTCCGGTGCAGTAGAATGTCGCTCCGGCGGCGTTGAATGTCCCGCCGTGCATTTCCAGTGAGTTAGGGAACGGGATGATGTCCGGTGTCTGTGCTTTGGGGGCGCAGCCTGCAGCCAGTGTTACGGCGGCCGCTGCAGCCATTATTGTCAATGGATTTTTCATATCGTTGTGTTTTTTATATGTCCGTAAAAATCAGTTCACCACCAGCTCATCGATGAACAGGCAGGCGCCCGGTCTTGTCGCCCTTTGTGCGTAAACCCTTATGTATCGGGCTTTTGTATTGCAGATTACCGAATATTGCTTGAAGAATATGAAATTCTGTTTGTCGGATATGTCCTGCCACGCTGTCCCGAGAAGGCTGAAATTCACTCCGTCTTCGGATACGTACACCTCCATTTTCTGCGGTATGTGTACCCAGGCGCCGGTTACATTCATGAATGTGGCCCCTACGTAATGTATCGGCTTCACGTCTCCTAAATCAACTGTGACATCTGCATCGCTGAAGAACCCCTGCCATTTTCTGTCACCGTAGGTCCATCCGCCGCAGACTCCGTCCGTCAGGGCGCTTTCTCCGCCTGCAGGGTACTGGTCCGCATATCTGATATTGTAGGTGACTTTACAGCCTTTGGCCAGATGCTCCAGCGGAGCCTGGCTCTCCTTGCGGTCTCCGTACTCCGTCCTGAGGTCGAATGTCCTGTAGCCCATACCCTGAAGCATGTCGCACAGCGCCAGGGCCCTTTCCCGGAATCCGTCGTAGTCCTTCTTCCCGGCAGGGCTCCATCCGGTTTCCGCAATGGCGAATGCCCTCGGGTAGTACATGTATTCCGCATGGCTGTCCTGAGTGATGTATTCGGCCCAGAGGTTACCCTGCACTCCGAGCAGATGCGATGCCTCGTCTTCCGTCATCCCGTCTTCTACCGGTTCGTAAGAGTAGGTCTTGGCGAGCGGCACATAGCCGCCGATGGACTCCGGCTCCTTGAAAGGAGCGTCCTGCGTGTAGTCCAGATAGCAGAACCCGCTCGGGGTCATGATGACGTCATGTCCGGATTTCAGCGCCTTTATGCCGCCTTCCGTGCCTCTCCATGACATCACTGTGGCGTTCGGGGCAAGCCCTCCCTGAAGGATTTCGTCCCAGCCGATTATCTTTTTCCCTTTCGAGTTCACGAACTCCTCGATGCGGTGTATCAGATAGCTCTGCAGTTCATCCACATCTTCGAGACCTTCTTCCTGCATGCGCCTTTTGCAGTCCGGACAGGTTTTCCATCCGCTTTTTGATGCCTCATCGCCTCCGATATGCACATATTCTGACGGAAAAAGTTCCATGACCTCGGTCAGTACATTCTCCAGGAAAGTGAAAGTCTCCTCTTTCCCCGGACAGAAGTCTGAATTTTTGTATGGTTCCCCGCTGCATGACAGTTCCGGGTAGGCCGCCATGACTTCCTCGCTGTGTCCCGGCATCTCGATTTCCGGAATCACTTCAATGTGTCTGCTCCGGGCATATTCAAGGATTTCACGGATGTCATCCTTGGTGTAATAGCCTCCGGAAGCCTCCGGGTCTGTCCGTTCGCAATAGACAGGGTCCGCCGCCCAGTCTGTCCATTTCCCGTAAGGCCTCCATGCCGCGAACTCCGTAAGCCTCGGATACTGTTCTATCTCGATTCTCCATCCTGCTCCATCGGTCAGATGCAGGTGCATCTTGTTCAGTTTCAGCAGTGCCATGGCATCCATCTGCTTGAGCAGAAATTCTTTGGACCTGAAATGCCGGGACACGTCGAAATGCAGGCCCCTGTATCCGAATCTCGGTGCGTCGGATATCCTGCAGCACTGCAGCTGTCTTGTCTGCCCGTCCACGGTCATCTGCAGCAGTGTCTGCACGGCATAGAACGCCCCTGTTTCCGTCCCTGCTTTCACCTTGATTTGCCTCGGCGTGATTTCCAGCAGGTAGGCTTCATCCGCATGCCCCTGAGTGGCGGCTCCTTTCAGTTCCTTTGGACCGATTGATATCAGAATATCGGCTTCAGACGCTTTTCCGGCAGGGGAGAGTTCTAGTCCCGATTTTTCCATATAATCCGCCAGACCATCCTTCGTCTCTCCTTTTATATAATAGGCGGCATCAGTTTCCGGCAGTGAGAACACACCTTCTTTCATTTCAATATGAGAAGGCGCCGGGATGAGCCGTTCGGGAGAACCGGGTCCGGCAACGCTTTTTTCCGCTGCGGATGCCATGAAACACATCGTTGCAGCAATACAGGCCAGAATGATTTTCATTTTATCAGGTATAATGGGAATTTTAAATGAAACATTTCCATATTCCGCTAAAATACAACAATTTTAAAGACAACCCGTATAAATTCCGACATTTCCGTAAAATTACCTACCAATAGTGATGCGGTTTCCCTGTTTTACTGACAAATGGGGATTGTCTCCGGTTCCTGGAGTCTGTACCTTTGCAACTGAAGATTGAGATTTTAGGCCATATAGTTAAAAAGTTTAGATCCTTTTAATTGTTGTTGAGTGCGGTGCCTGTGAAGGTACCGCATTTAAAATTGTATAAAATAACATATATTTGGAGGTTGGAACAATGGAAAACGAAGCTATGGTAAAGAAAAAGAATATGAAGGACAGGGCGGTGCTCTCTCCGGCGATGAAAATGGCGGATCTGGTGAATCTCAACTATCATCTGCTCGGCGTGCTTTCACGTCTGGGCATGGATCTCGGGTTCGGTGAGATCACAGTCGGGGAAGCATGCCGCAGGCACTCCCTGGATGCAGGGTCGTTCCTGCTGATCTGCAATGTCTACACTTATGATGACTATATTCCGTCGGGGGACATCCTTTCCGCCGGCTCTCCGGTGGACATAGTCAAGTATCTGCACGGGTCGCATGTGTTCTATCTGGAGCATGAACTTCCCGAGCTTGAAAGGTCACTTGAAAGGCTGGTGGCGCCTTGCGATGCCAAGCAGAAGCTCATTATAGACAGGTTCTTTTCGGAATACAGGAAAGAGGTCGAGAATCATTTTGCGTATGAGGAGACTGTGGTCTTTCCTTACATAGAGACATTTTCGGAGAACCGCAGGGGAGAGGGCTATTCTATCGAGCAGTTCGAAGAGAATCACAGCAACATCGACGAGAAGCTCTGCGACCTGAAGAACATCGTGATGAAATACCTTCCGGAAGTATGTGATACGGTGCTCAGGAATGATGTCCTGTACCATATCTGCTATCTTGAAGAAGATCTTGACAAGCACACGCTTATCGAAAACAATGTGCTGATACCTATGATGACAAGACTTGAAGAAAATGAAAAACGGAAATAGAACGAAAGTCCTTCTTGTCATCCCTTCCAGGATCATAGCCAGAGGGATGGAAGGGGTGTTCCACGATCTCGGCGAGTTTTCCGTAGAGGGGATACTGACGGATCTCTCGCGGACGAGTGAGGTCAGGCTCAAGAATATGGACGCCGACCTGATAGTGGTCGACCCGGTGATATTCGACTGTGCGACTAGGGCGATGGGCCGGTCCAGGATTGCGGAATATACCGATGCTGCCGTAGTGGCCCTTCAGACTGTCCAGATGGAGGACGATGTCTGGCGTCAGTACGATGACACTATAAACATCTACGACGCTCCTCCGGTGATCATAAAAAAACTCAGGGCTGTCCTTTCGGACCGTAAAGAAGCCCCGAAGGCTGACAGCCAGGAACTGTCCGCCAGGGAGAAAGAGATTCTGGTATGTGTGGCTAAAGGCATGTTGAACAAGGAGATAGCGGATCTTTACAATATATCCATCTACACTGTCATCACCCACAGGAAAAACATTACCAGAAAGACAGGGATCAAGACAGTGGCAGGTCTTACCGTCTATGCGCTTCTCAACAACCTCATAGATGCGAACTCGATAGAATGACCGCTGCGGCGGCAGGGCCCTCCCACGCCGTTATGAATACTTGCGCGGGAAACGGAAGACGATTGCCAGCAGGGCGACCAGGCCGAGGGCGTAAGGATAATAAAGGTATTTGATAATCGACAGGGCGGAAACTCCTGCAAGTCCTGCGGCCATCAGCATCTGCGCCCCATACGGGATGATGCCCTGCACCATGCAGGAGAAAGTGTCCAGGATGCTGGCGCTCTTTCTGTTGTCTACTCCGTATTTCCGGCTGATGTCCCGGGCTATCCGTCCGGTGGTGATGATGGCTATCGTATTGTTGGCGGTGCAGATGTTGGCCAGGCTCACGATTGCGGCGATGCACAGCTCGGCCCCGCGTTTCCCGGATACCTTTCTTGTCAGTCCTGAGACGATGAAGTCTATTCCTCCGTTTACCCTTATCATTTCCAGCATCCCGCCGGCCAGCATTGTCACTATTATCAGCTCTCCCATGCCGCCTATTCCTTTCCCGAGCGATACCAGCCATCCGGTCCATCCGAAATCTCCGCAGGAAAATCCCAATATGGCGTTGACCGTGATGCCAAGGGCCAGGACTGACACTACATTCATCCCTGCAAGGGCAAGCCATATCACCATTATATAAGGAATGAGTTTGAGCCACCCGACCGGTTCGGTCTGTCCGGGTATTTCAGTCCCGGATCCCAGAAAAACATAAAGGGCCGTAACCGCCAGTGCCGCAGGCGCGGCAATAGCGACATTGACCTTGAATTTGTCTTTCATGGCGCATTCCTGTGTCCGTGTCGCGGCTATGGTGGTGTCCGAAATGAAAGACAGATTGTCCCCGAAGAATGCCCCTCCGGCCACGATGGCCGTCATGAAGGCGGTTTCTGTCCCAGTCTGTGCCGCGATTCCTGCGGCGACAGGTACGAGCGCCACTATCGTTCCGACGCTGGTGCCAATAGCCATCGATATGAAGCATGATGCAAGGAAAATCCCCGCATACAGCAGCTTGTCCGGAAGTATTTTCAGAGTCAGGTCTACAGTGGCATCAACCGCCCCGATTGCCTGTGCGGAAGATGCAAACGCTCCGGCCAGGACGAATATCCATATCATCAGCAGTACGTTCCTGTCTCCTGCACCGCTGGAAAAAGTCGCTATCTTCTCCTCTGTTGTTCCCCTGCTGATCAGCAGGGCATACACTGATGCTACCAGAAAGGCTGCAGTGATAGGTATCTTGTAGAAATCCATTTCCAGCAGAGAAGACACCAGGTAGACAACCAGGAAAACGGCCAGCGGGCTCAGAGCCACCCATCCGCTTCTTTGTTTTCTGCCGTCCCGTCTGAATCCTTTGACGAGATCCGATATGTATTTGTCAGGAATAATGCCCATGGACAGAATATTCAGAAACCGGTTGCAAAGATAGACAATTTACAGGACAGTTAAGGGGTGGTTGTAGTACGGACCAAAAGAAGATGAGTCAGACTTGCCTCGAAAGATACCTATGATTGTCATCCCTCCACAGCCTTCCATTCGCTGACGGTCCTGGTGGCGGAGTCGAAGTTCACCCCGACCTTCACCAGCTTCCTTCCGTCGGCGGTGTACGGTACCAGATATCCCTTGCTGTCTATCTGCCTGAGGGCATCCTCGGCGGAGCCGTCCACCTTCAGCTCGAACACGTAGATATGCGTTGGGGTCTTTATGACAACGTCAGCCCTGCCGACGGCACTCCGGACCTCGCTCTCCACATACAGACCCGTCATCGAGAACAGCAGATAGAAGATCGTGTGGAAATGTTTTTCCGTCTTGTTGTCCAGATCATAAGGGATGGACGCGAAGAAGGCGGTAATGCGGTTCATGCAGCCGGCGAGATCATCCTTTTTCAAATCAGACACGACTCCTATGACAAAGGAATTGCGCTTCAGGTTTACATCGTTCACATAATACGGGATGAGTGCCCGTATAAATCCCAACCGGACTTCCTCATTCGGATAAGCGAGCGTGTATATTCCGTAAACCGGATCATAACTTTTTATAGTCAGATATCCGCTCTGGTACAGGACCGGCAAGGGATTGATTATCTTCTCTGTAGGGACGTCAAACTGCTCGGGCATAGCCTTCACCTCTTCCAGGCTTTCAATGTCGAAATTATATTCCTGCAGCAAGTCCAACAGGTAGGTAGGGGTGCCGGATGAGAACCAATAATGGTCATAGTCAAGATTGTTCAGTGCGTTCAGCAGGCTGAAAGGGTTGTATATGTCCTCGCATTCCGGACTGAAATGGTATCCGTCGTACATCCTGCGCAGGTGCTCCAGTGCCTCATCGTAACTCTCCCCGTTCTTCGCCGCAAGCGCCTTGACGTCCGGCCCCAGCTGCTCCCTCAGCTCCCTGTCCGTGATCCCGCAGATCGCGCTGAAGCGGTCCTTCATGCTGATGTTCTGGAGGCTGTTCAGCTCGCTGAAGATGCTCATCTGGCTGAACTTGCTTATCCCGGTGATGAACACGAAGCGCAGCATCGCGTCACTCATCTTCACCACACTGTAGAAACTCCGGAGCATGTTCCGTAGCTTCTCCTGAAGCACGGGGTTCCCGTTGCTGTCCAGAAGAGGGGCGTCGTACTCGTCAACAAGGAACACCACCTGCCTCCCGGTCTTCTCGTATGCCCTGCGGATGATGCCGCCGAACCGCTCGGCAGGAGTCACTTCATCCGGGTTTTTCCCGTATTTCTCCTCCAGGCGTGACAGCTGTATCCGCAGCTGTCCCTCCAGATCACCCGTGCTGAAATACTTCGTCCCGCTGAAGTCGAAGTGGAGTACCGGATATTCCGTCCAGTCATTCTCCAGAGACTCCATCGCCAGACCCCGGAACAGTTCCTTCCTTCCGGAGAAATACGCCTCGAGCGTGGTAACCAGGAGACTCTTCCCGAACCGGCGCGGGCGGCTCAGGAAATAGATGGTGTTCGAAGTCACCAGGTCATAAACAAGAGCCGTCTTGTCTATGTACAGGAAGCCTCCCTCCCGTAGCTTCTCGAATGTCTGTACTCCTATCGGGTATCTCCTTTGTGTCCGTTCCATAGTCCGCATGTCTTTTGTTTCCGTACTTATCAAGTACATCCTTACAAATTAACGGATTTTTTCCCGGTTATGAAAATTACCGTCTGAAAAATGCCGCAAATCCTATAATCCACCGATATGGCCCCCGGGCGTCCATGACTCGAAGGACCATATCGGTGTCATCCCGAGCGAAGGGCGCAGCCCGAAGCCGGGGGCTCTGCAGGATTTTCAGGCAGGTTTCTCCACTCCCTCCGGTCGGTCGAAATGACAGAAGAGGGCATGTGCCGGGAATCAGAATGCGAACCCGGCACCGACGGAGAACGTGTTCCTGAGCGGAGAATCACCGGTGGCGATGATATAGGCAATGTCGATATGGACACCGAAGAACTTCACTCCTGCCCCGACAGAGGCGAATGACGGGATGACGGATTCGCCGCCGTAGCGGTAGCCGGCACGCACGGACACAAGGTCATTGTACGTATAGGATGCACCGGCAGCTGCGGCGAATGCCCCGCTGAAATAATAGTCGGCATCGACAAGGACATCCACTCCGTGTCTCTTCCCGGCATTCAGACCGTACCCGAGACCAAGTGTCGCTGATGCCGGAAGGGAGAACCCGGCACCGGAAGCCGACTTTACCTTGCTGCCGAGCGAAGATACCCCGACGGCGGCCTTCAGCCCGGCAACCTTGGTCATGAGGAATATGTCCGACGCGACAGATCCATAGGATTGCCTCTCTGCCAGGGTGTTCCCCAGGTACTTTACGTTCGCCCCGAGGGAGAGGAACGGCAGGAACTTCCACGCCAGGCCGAGACCTGCCTGCACCTGTGACGGAGAGAATGAGCCGGCAGCCTTGCCGGATGCGTCCATGATGTCGTATTTCCCGCAGGCTCCGTAAGAAAAACCTGCAGCAATCCCGAACTTTCCCGCTATGTTCCAAGCCGCACCTGCGCTGATATCCTGCACAGGGGAAACGGACGGCTGCCAGTTCATGTATCCTGCGGCGACGTCAAGAGTATTCTCCGCATAAGGTATGGCCGCGGCATTCCTGAAAGATGCGTAGGCCGATGCAGAAGTCGAAGCTACTCCTGTTCCGCCCATCGCAGCCGAGACGGGGTCCCGGGCAATCCGGGCAAACGGCATGGCTTCTCCGCCCGGAGCGGCTGAAACTGCAGCCGGAAACAAGAATCCGGCACACACGACCGAAATAAAAATTCTGACGATATATCTTTTCATTTCCTTACATTTTAATCGGTTCTACAGTTTGACTATGCTGCGGATGTATTCGTTCCCGCCATAAGTTACCTTCACACTGTAACGTCCCGGCGCATAGCTTCTCATGTCGATTTTTGCAGGAGAGAACGCGCTTACCGGTGCGGTCCGGTCATACAATGTCTGCCCGGTTGAACTTACCACCACTATTCTTGTATCCATTTCCTCTCCGGTCCTGACATTCAGGTAGTCAGTCACCGGGTTAGGGAAAAGCTCCAGTGATGCGGAAGGGTCCTTTATGAGCACGCTGAACGTCAAGGAGCAAGACTCCCCTCTGGCATCTGATGCGGTTATAGTTACATCACAGTTCCCATAGTTGAGAGCAGTCACATGGAGGGTGTTTCCTGACGGATTGATATGAAGGACATTACGATCTGAAATTGTGATGTCGAACTTCAGTTGCTCACCGTCGGGATCCTGGATGTATTCAGCCATATCTAAGGATGTCTTTTCTCCAACATATGTGAGAATCATATTCTCCATTTCCTTGACTGTCACAGGCGCCCTGTTCGGCAGTATTTCATATTCAATTTCAAGCGATGCGGAAGCCCCGTAGTTGTCCGTAGCAGTCAAGACGGCCGTGTAATTCCCCGGGTCATCCGCATTTCCTGTGATGGTCAGCACATATTTCCCGGAAGACGGCTCAGCCGCCCCTTTCACTGCATCCGACCCCGGGGTCAGGCTTATGGAGACATCATGGCCGTCCCTGTCGACCACGTTTACCGGTATTCGGACAGTTTCGAAAGACTTTATCTGCAGGACATTTCCCGGAACGTAGCCGTCATATTCGACCGTTATTTCCGGAGGATTGTTTTCAAGTGTCACAACAGTTTGTATAGCAGAAAGTTCTGAATAATTCTGGTTATAGTCGTATGCCGCTATGCCGACATAATAGGTGTTTTCGAAATCGAGTCCCGTAATCCGTCCGCTGATTTCATCACCTACATTCAGGTCACCTACAAGCACTGTCTGTGAAACCACATCCGAAGGCAACCTCCTGAAATTGATGTTCTCAAGCGATGACCTGTTCTTGGTTGCCACAAGAATATATCCGAACGCTTTCCTGTCATCTTCATCGCGGGTGACAGTCCAGCTCATGTCGATATTGTTGGATATAGCCTCGGTATTGAATGATGTTACCGGCTCCGGAGCGATGGTGCCGCCATAGACAAAAGCTCCGTATGCATCCATTACAGGTCCGATCCTCATTGATGAGAATTCATCCCTGGCCCCGCCGAGAAGTTTTTCTTTAAGCTGCCCGTTCGTAAAGCCCGGTCCTCCGAAATAGGAGACGAGCAATGCCGCTACCCCTGACACATGGGGACATGCCATGGATGTTCCCTGATACCAATCATAGCCTCCCGGTACGGTGCTCAATACTCCTCCCTGCCCGTAAGAAGTATCTCCGCCAGGTGCTGCAATATCCACCCAATTCCCGTAATTGGAATATGGGGCTCTGGTAAACTGTGATGTCATTGATCCGACTGCGATTACGGGCTCATAAGAAGCAGGAAGGCCATACGGCAAGTTGTCATTCCCGGCAGCGAATATCACGACCCCGCCTGCCATAGGTCCGACCTGGTTGCCGTTTTCATCAAGTCCCGCATTCTTTATAAAATAATCAATGGCATCCTTGTCCGGTCCTGAAAGTCCCTGCTCATGGGCTTTTTTGGCATCAGCTTCGGTTTCATAGCTATAGCCCCAACTGTTCTGCGAGATGACTGCCCCGTTGTCCGCACCCCATTTGATAGCTTCGGACGTGCTTCCTCCGATGTCTTTTGAAGGGTCATCCGGATTTGCGACAAATATCTGGCAGGACATCAGACGGATGCCTTTGTCTTTTCCGTTGCCTCCGGCAATGCCGCATACGCCGATTCCGTTATTGTTGACGGCGGCTATTGTTCCTGCGACATGCGTCCCGTGTCCGTGCGCTTCGACTCCGTATCCTTTTACAAAACTCTGTCCGGTATAGTAATTGGCTTTGATGTCTTCATGGTTGCGGTCAATTCCTCCGTCCACGACACTCACTATGACATCAGGATTACCTGTAGTGTAGTTCTCCCACACAGGTACGACATTTATATCGGCCCCTGCACTGTGACGTGAGGAAAGGCTTCCGTCATTGTAATAGTGCCACTGGTTGTGAAAATCCGGGTCGTTGAAGATTGCCGCCGCAAGTTTCTTTTTCCTCACAGGCTCTGCATACTCGACGCCTGGCAGGCCGGCGAAACTGTCTGCTGCCTTTGTGACCGTAGCGGCCGACGGTTCATACACTACTCTGTACCATCTGTGCAGTCCGGCTTCACGTGTCCTGGGCTCGAATTTTCCTGCATACGGAAATATCCTCTCCATAGAAATGATACCCATAGACGAATACAGGTCAAATAGACCGGATGACGTTGCTTTGGTCACCGCTCCGCCTGCTTTCAGATCGGCTTCTATTTTTTCGGTAAGGGTGTCATCGAATTTCACTTCTATGACACCCTGTTCAAAGATTTCTTCCTTTCCTTGTACAGGTGCTTCTTCTTTGCTCTGCTGTTCTGGAAGACCCTCTCTGGAGCAGGAAGACACCAATATTGCGGTAATAATGGAAATGATTGATAACGAGCTTCTTTTCATACTGCTTTATTTTGTTCGTGAAGTTGCGGATTGTCCGTCATGACTGCCGGTCCCCGCCAGGAAATCAACGACCTGCAGCAGGGATTGCGGGTCGCGCCATTTTATTTTATGCTCCTTCTGGAAAGACTTGAAGGCTTCTTTGTCCGATGCTTCCGATACATCTTTTTTGGTTGCGAATATCACCTTATTGCCGGTGACAATATACAGCTTGGTTATAACGGGAAGGATTTTACCTTCATTCTTTGAATTTTTCATCTCCATGTGGTTCACCCGTGCACCTATGCCACCGACATTCTCAATGGAACTGAGTGCCGTTGTAGCCATAGAATTGGAAGATGAACCGTAGGCCCCTCCCGTCTCGTTCAGACGAGTAACGTCTATTTCGGTCAGCTGTGCCACAATGCCGTTGTCCGATTTGGCCAGGACTCGCATCATAGTACCTCCGGCATTGACAAATATGTCCTGTCCGATTTTAACGGAATACACATCGGCAGGCGAGGCCTCCTTCACGAGGTTCCCCTCTATGAAGTGGAGCCGGCTCTCAAGGAGATGGATGTTGAATTTCCCTTCCATATCACCGCCTGTACTCTGGTGGAGAGTCCCGTCCATAAAGTCGGAGTAGATATAAGGCCAGGTGGATGTCGGCTGGTATTCCTCAACAGTCTGGGCTGATGCGGCAAACGCAGCTGCGCACAGCAGAATCATGGTCAGTATCCGTTTCATTTTGACTTATTGTGTTTTGATGACTGTTTTGCCTTACAATAATGAACCAAAATGACTGCTCCGGGTGATGCCGGAGCAGTCATTGCTATAATCTGATTATTGTTTCTACTTTGAAACATCTATCGTACAAAAAGATGGGTATCTATATTTCCTGTCACTACTCTCATTTCCGCAGCAGAGGATTTCTGAGTATATTTCGCTGATACTGTATTCTCTTTGACAGCCTCGAACATAGTAAACGCTCCGGTAAGGCCCTGAATCTGACCTTGTAATGTGGCTGTGAACAGTCCAAAATAACCGTTGTTGAAAACTATACGTCCTGCCTCAGGCATATTGAATACAGTCGGATTTTCCCCGTCTAAAGATACATTATTACCGGAAAGGATCAGACTTCCGAATCCGATCATAACATCCCCTTCAATAGCAAAGTCTTGAAGTGTTTCAACACTTAAAGTTCCTGCAACTGGATCGAATGTTCCATATAAAAAAGTTTCATCATATCCCATAAATGAAGTGAACATCACATTTCCATATTTAGGGTCGTCGCTTTCCGTTATCACCATCTGTCCGCTATTCTGTTGTCCGGTCAACCCGTTAATGCAGGAATAGCTGTAAGTGCCATATACGTCTTTCATGGTATATCCGTATGAATACTTCAGAGTTGCCGTCCAGGCATCATTCACATTGCCGTATATGTCCTGGACGGAACCGGCTGCAAGTGTAATGGTAACGTCTGCGCCAAGCTCCGGAGCCTCTGGAAGTTTAAATACGATATGGCTTGCATCTGTTACCTCAAAATCAGAATCCGCAGTCAAGGTATATGTTATACTCTTTGAGCCTGTCTTATACACGACAGTGGCAGCCGCAGTCTTGCTGAACGGATAATCCAACGAAAGAGCGTATTTACCTGCTGCCTCCACTACGACAGGCTGTTCCCAGTCATTGAATGAAGTAGCTTCAAACTTTGCAAACCCGTATGTAGATGCATCGTTCTGTCCGTAAATACCGGATGGAGATATCCCCAATCCTTCTTCATACACAACGGTGCTGGTCACAGCCTCAGTCGCATTGCCGGCATTATCCTTGAACGCGCCTTCAGGAAGATCTACAGTGTAAATAGCGCCTTCAGGAAGTACATGTCCTTCTGCTGCCGAGCCTTCAGCCGGTGGAGTGACTTCGTCTTCCTCTTCATCATCTTCTTCGGCAGCTACCGGAATCGAGATAGTCCAGCTGTTTCCTGAAGCGGAAACCTTTATGCTGTCCTCCGGGATCTGGAACTCACCTTCCGGGATTCCAGTGTCAATGTTTGTCGTATTCATTCCATAGTACTTCACAGCCAGAGGCAGGTCTTTATTGCGTGTGACGGCCTCGGGGAATGAAATGGTGAGCACATTGGCATCATAATCGGACTTTATTGCTGGGGCGACATTGTCGGTCGTCTTGAAAGGCTGGACCGAAACGCTGCTCGGAACACCTGTCGGACTTCCTGCTACAGCATAAATCTGATACTGTGTATTAGGCATAAGACCTTTGACAGTAATGGTAGCCGAAGGCTTTTCGGCTGTCCATTTGATGACGCTGTCTGCAACCGCAGTCTGCAGGGCACCGGAATAGACGACTGATGAATCCGGCTTGCTGTCCTGGGCGGATGCCTCAATTGCGTATGAATAATAAAGGGCTTCACCTTTCGGTGTGAGCGTGAAAGTCACGGTACTGTCCGTATCTGCTTTATCGTCAGAAACAAGAGCTATCTCTATCCCGTCCGACTTGACTACTGGAGTGGACTCTTGCTCCGGACCGTACATTTCTGCACAGCCCGCAGCGAGTACCACTACGCTCATATATGTCAATATCTTTTTCATATATAATGCTTTTTATTTATTACTGCTTGGTCCATGTAATTGTCCCTGGGTCTATAAGCGCGCCTGTATAAGCTGCCATAGCTTTAAGCGGCACAAAGCAGATTCCTTTGTCCGTCCTGAATACTTTCAGGTCTTCAGATTCAAATACGATCTCTGTCTGCTCTGTCGTCAGTTGCAATCCGCCCAGATATTCGCAAAGGACAAACGGATCATCATCAGCAGCCATAAGTCCTGTCTCTTGCCCTGTTGCGAAAGTGATTTTCTTATGGTCTTCCGATACCCTTCCGTAAACTTCCATGGCACCCGGATAAGATACGGCGAATGGCACCAGAGCATCGGCCCATACTACGTTCGGATCCTCATCATCTTTGCTGAGTGTCAGTGTCCAGCTGTAAGGACTGCCGTTCATTGAGCCTTGCACAGCATATTTGCCGAGTATATCGGCAAGAGGATGATCAAGGTCGGTGATAGTGATGGTGCAAAGATTATCTGCACCTACATTGATTGAACCTGCACTTTCAAGACGGATAGTGAATGTCAGGTCACCGGTGTAAGCGCCGACACCGTTCTCCATCCTTTCTTTGATTTCCAGTTCTATATACTGTGTTCTTACAGTCCCGTCAAAAGACAGGACAGAAGACTCGTCTTTTACAATTACATCTGTTCCTACTTTCGCTCCCTGTTCTCCTTCTCCATCTATTACAGTATATGACACAACAGTCTGTTTCGGCTCAATGGATGCGATTGTCACAGGTATTTTGATAGTTCCTACATTTTCATCGAATGTATAGGATGTGGCATCAAATCCGGCAAAGGAATCCGCATCATCAAACTCCGGCACTTTGTTCAGATCGCATGACGCAACCGTTGCCGCCAGTGCGATTCCAGCCAGTAAGAATTTATATATATTCTTATTCATTTTTTCAGGATTTAAAGATTAATATCCAGGGTTCTGTTCCAGATTGTCATTCACGGTAGTCTCCCTGCGCGGGATAGGCATGGCCCATCTGGTGTCTCCTGGTCTGACTTCGTTGGCTGCGGCATTTGCATCGCTGTCAGTCCTGGTCATTGTCCTGCCTGTTCTGGCAAGATCGAACCATTCATGTCCTTCCCATGCAAGCTCTTTTCTTCTTTCTCCGTATATATCGGATATGGAAGGGTTAGGAATATCTGCAGCACCTCTGTTGGAAGTAATCGTTCTTATATCAGAAGAGGTCGATGCTCCGGATATAGATGCACCGTTATATATGGCTTCCGCCCTATTGAGGTACATCTCTGAAAGCCTGAGGACTATGGTATTCGTATAGTCCGGAGTAGTAAGCCCTTTGCCGAAATATTTTGCTGTCCAGTAAACGGTCCTGCTGTCCTTTTCACTGAGTTTGCTCTGGAACATCGTTCCGCGGACATCAC
Organism: Candidatus Cryptobacteroides avicola; assembly: GCA_017695115.1. GTDB lineage: Bacteria > Bacteroidota > Bacteroidia > Bacteroidales > UBA932 > Cryptobacteroides > Cryptobacteroides avicola. Next base: position 76,830 of record JADILV010000035.1, read on the forward strand.
CTTCAGCATACAGCCCCATAAGGTCTGCACAGGCACCTGCATCGCCATACTGATTCTCGCTTGTAAGAGAACAGATAGCTTCGTTCCCTCCGCCATACGACTGACCTGATGCCCCGTATACTTCGAAGATGACTTCCCCGTCGGAGTGCGAGTCAAAACTGTAGACAAAATTTTCATAGTTCGTGGCGCGCTCGGCGGCATTCTCTGAATTTACGAAAGAGAGATCGTCTGCGGTCCACATGCTGAATTTTTTGCTGTTGATGACTTTAGTGGCATAGTCTGCGCATCCCTGCCAGTTACCCATATAAAGATACACCCTGCTGAGAAGAGCCTGGATGGCCTCAAGGGAAACGACTGACCTGGTGTCTTTGACTCCGGCCCTAACGTAAGACGGATCGATAATCTTTTCAGCTTCAAGAAGGTCTGCTTCGATCTGCCCGTATACTTTTGCTACAGTCTCCCGTGCTGGCATATCAGTAGCCGCCTGGACAGAGGTTATTACCGGCACTCCGAGATGAGAGGCATCTTCAGTATAGTTATACGGCTGCGCATATGTCCTGACAAGGTCGAAATGCGAGAGAGCGCGGAGGAAAAGACATTCCGCCTTGAGGTTGTTCAGATCCTGCTGATTGTCGCTCTTGCCTTCAAGATTGAGTATAACATTGTTGGCGGCTGTAATTACGTAATAACCGTAACCCCAGAGAGAAGAAGTATTGTCCGGAGTGTAGTTGATATTGTACCAGTCGGTACAGCGTCCTGTATCGAAATCTGACCCGATGTATTTTTTCCCGTTACCGGTCTTCATTTCGTTGATGATGATGAAATCGCCACCATACCACGCAGTAGAGGCAAGAGGAGCATACGCTCCTGCTGTTACCTTGTCAAGACCTTCGTATGTGGACAAGGTCAGCACGTCACTCTGGGAAAGCACAGGCTCTTCCGTAAGGAAATCCTTGCATCCGGTCAGAACTGACAGTGCGAGTGCTGCTGTAAATATATATTTCTTCATGTTTACTGCTTTTTTAGAATGTCAATTCAATTCCGCCTACAACTGATTTGGTGTAAGGGTATATTCCCTGTACGACTCCAGTCACACCGGCTTCAGGGTCGAAAGCCGACGCGTCACTGAATGTATAGAGGTTAAGTCCGCTGACATATATCCTGAGCCCTTTTACACGTATTTTATCAAGTGCGGTCTGCGGAAGGTTATAAGAAAGGGTTATGTCCTTGAACCTGATGTAGCTGCCATCCTCAAGCCACCTGTCACTGAGGGCTGTATTGGAGTTGCTTGTGTTTCCTGCTACAGGTTTAGGGTTCACTCCTGTCTGTCCAGGGGTTGTCCAGAAATTTCCTGCACTTGCTATCTGGTTTACACTTACGTCTTTACCGTCTGTGGAAAGATATGTCAACTCATTGAGGTTGATAATCTTGTTGCCACCCTTGAACTCGAAGAACGCGCTGAGTGAAAGCCCCTTCCAGCTGAATGTCGTATTGAAGCCTCCGGTACATTTAGGTTCCGGCGAACCGCAGTAATGTTTTCTGGCCTTACTGTACTGGTTTGTAAGTTTTCCGTCCTCTGTCACCCAGAGAGCTTCTCCGTTTGAAGGATTGACTCCATAATAGTCAGACAGATAATAAGAATACAGAGATTTGCCGACTACGTAGTGCACAAAGCTTCCTGCTTCAATCTTGTCTACCCCGCCAAGATCAAGCACCTTGGTGCGGTTGAACGCTATGTTGAAGCCTACATTCCAGAGAAAATCATTGGTAGCGATGATATCGCCGTCCATCTGTATCTCGACTCCGGTATTGCTCATTGAGCCGACGTTTACGAAATTGGTACTGAACCCGGATGTCTGAGGGACATTCTTGTCCAGGAGCATGTCTTTAGTCACACGTTTGTACACATCTACGCTACCCCTGAGCCTGTTGAAGAACGCGAAGTCGAGTCCGGCATTCCATGTGGCATTCTTCTCCCATGAAAGTTCCTGGTTTTCAGGTGTGCTCGGAAGGAACCCTGTAAGGCCGTTGTAAAGAGCACTTGCATATACGCCGTATGCCTTGTAGGCTGCGATTCCGTTGTTACCGTTCACACCATAGCTTAGCCTGACCTTGAGGAGGTCGAGAGGCTTGAAGTCCCGAAGAAATTTCTCCTGGTTGATATTCCATGAGCCGGCCACTGACCAGAAAAGTCCCCATTTCTTTTTGGCCCCGAAAAGCGAACTTCCGTCAGTACGTACTGTAGCCTGCGCGAAATATCTGCTGTCATAGTTATAGTCCACGATAGCGAAGTATGACATCAGTGCATCCCTCGTTATTCCGGTACTTATTTCTGTCTGGGTCTGGTCTGCCGTATTGAAATAAGGTATATTAGGGTCTACACCAGCGTTTGCTGCGGCGTAAGTCTGGGTCTGATAGTAAGAAGTGGCCTCCTGTCCGACCAGAGCCCTGAATGAGTGATAGCCTCCGAATACATTGGCATAGTTGGCCGTATTAGAGGTAGTGAGCTGGATGATTTTGTTGTCCACCTCCTGAAGCTGGTTTGCATAACCTGCAAGTTCGTTATAGAACAGCCTCTGTTCAGTAAACACCACTTCAGCGGAATTCTTGGTTTCGAGGACAAGATTTTTTACAGGTTCCCATTTCAGGAACATTGTCCCGTTGAAACGGTAGGTCTGGATTCTCTGCTGGTTCCATTCTGCTGAGGCGGCAGGGTTCTTATTGGAGTTTTCAGGAATGTTGGTATTGTGATTCCCGTTCTCATCATATTTTGGAGTCCATGGAAGGATCATCAATCCTCCGAAGAACGGGTTCTCATAGCCGAGACCGTCCGTCTGGATGTTGTTGTTCTGGTCTGTGTACGCCACATTTACGCGGACTCCGGTATCAAGATTCCTCAAAAGTTTGAAGTCAACATTTGTCCTGGCCTGTATCCTTGAGTAGTCAATGCCGTTTACAATACCGTCATTGTTGTGGTATGATACGGATGAAAAATATTTTGCCTTGTCTGTACCGCCCCTTGCACTGATTTCATACTCCTGAAGCTGTCCGAGCTTGGTCAGATGATCGAGCCAGTTGGTCAGTTCTCCGTTGAGGAGCGACATAGGACGATAGTAGTTGCCGGAAGGATCGTCAGGGTCGAATCCGGCATTTGTAATAGCCGCCCTCTGGTACCTCAGGAGTTCTTCTCCTGTCATCATCCTGTAACCTGTGTCACTCTGGAACCACTGGATACCGTATTTTGCCCTTGCCGTGAACTGGGCTTTCCCTTCTTTTCCGCTCTTGGTGGTAACGAGGATGACACCGTTGGCTGCACGTGAACCGTAAACTGCTGCTGCGGCAGCATCTTTCAGGACGGTAATAGATTCTATATCGTTAGGATTGAGCGAAGTAAGCAGGTCTGACTGCGTATCTGACACACCGGAAGATGCGAAGTTGCCAGTCAGGACAGGAATACCGTCGACTACCCACAGAGGAGAGTTGCTTGCATTAATAGATGAAATACCGCGGATACGGATGCTTGAGCTTGAACCAGGCTGTCCTGTAGATGTGGACACCTGTACTCCGGCAAGTTTTCCGCCAAGAGCCTTGTCAACAGATGTGACAGGGGCTGATGCAATGGTTTCGCCGTCTACGGCTGTCACTGATCCGGTCATGGCCTCACGTTTTGTGGAACCATAAGCTACAACGACTACGTCTTCCAGTGCCATTGCGTCCACTTCAAGCTCGCAGTCAACTACTAACTTTCCTTCTACCGGTACGCGTGTTGTCCTGTAACCGATAAAACTGAATTCCAGCACGGCGTCATCCAGCGATGGCACAGAAAGAGTGTAGGAACCGTCTTCTGCAGTCGATACGCCGGTCATGGTGCCATGCAGGACCACTGAAGCGAACGGGATAGGTTCGCCTGTCGCTGCATCCCTTACGGTACCCTTGACTTCCATGCTCTGCGCTGAAGCCAGGCCTGCCGTAAGCAGCACCATCATTGCCGTGAAAAACAACTTTACTTTTTTCATAAGCAAAATGAACTTAGTTAAACATAAATATTGATACACGTAAATCGTCTTTCCCAATGCCCCTCCGGATACCGGATTCCGATGCACTTTTTAAGGGGCGTTTTTCAGGGCGTCGGCCTACGGAAAACGCAGTGGTGCATGGTGTGATATTATGAGAAAACGCAGTAAATATGCGCGAAAAATGAAAGGAAAACGCAGTCGAATCAAAATAATATCCTATCTTTGCCCTCAAAAGCCGGACTGTATGCTGTATAGAAAAATCATAGACAGGATAGAGAAATACCTGTCATCAGACCCGGAGCGGATGCTCGTTATAGACGGGGCAAGGCAGATAGGGAAATCATATATTATCAGGTGGATAGGGAAAAAGATGTTCCCCAACTACATCGAGATAAACATGGAGGAGGACAAGCTCGGAGACCGTATTTTCGCGGATGCGAGGACCGTCAAGGATTTCTATCTGGCCCTCAGTGTGGTAGCAGGAGAGAAAATGAAGGACAAGTCGTCGACTCTTGTATTCATAGATGAAATCCAGGCTTATGACCATCTTCTTACATTGGCAAAATTCCTGATGGCCGACGGGAGGTTTACGTATATTGCAAGCGGTTCGCAGCTGGGAGTGGCCCTGAAGAACACACAGTCTGTCCCGGTCGGAAGCCTTGACATGGAGCGCATGTATCCGATGGATTTCGAAGAATTCCTTATAGCCTGCGGAGTCGGAGGGCAGGTTATCGGCGCCATGAGGGAAAGTTTCCGGAAAGGGGAGGCATTGCCGGAGGCCCTTCACGCAAAGATGCTGGATTTTTTCAAGAAATACCTGCTGGTCGGAGGACTACCCGATGCCGTAGACAAATATCTGAAGAACAGGAATGTCGTCGAGTTCCGTAATATCCAGGCCAAAGTCCATGAACTATACGGCATTGATGCATCCAAATATGAGGCGGAACACGGCAGGAGGCTGAAGATCCGCCGTATTTTCGAAATGATTCCTTCCAATCTCGAGAACAAGAAGAAGCGGGTGGTAATCAAAGATATAGAAGACAAGGCATGGAAACGCTCGGAAAATTATATCGATGAATTCGACTATCTGATTTCTGCCGGAATCGCCCTGGAGGTAAAGGCGGTCAGCACTCCTGTATATCCGCTTGTCGAAAACAGCGGGAAAAATCTCCTGAAACTGTATCTGAACGATGTCGGCATACTTTCGGGGATATTCTACAGGAACAACATCAAGGCTATCCTTTCCGACATCAGAAGCATCAATCTGGGGTCGGTATACGAAACCGCTGTCGCACAGGAACTCCGTGCGCACGGGTATGGCCTGTACTACTATGACAACAAGAAAAACGGCGAAGTCGATTTCCTGATAGACGACCCTGACAATCTGTCCAATATACCGATTGAAGTCAAGTCTGGCAAAGATTATACTGTACACAGTGCGCTTGACAGGTTCATCTCAAACAAAGAATACAATATAAAACGGGCATACGTCCTGTCTAACGAGCGGACAGTCTTTACCAAAAACGGAGTGACCTATATTCCGATATATTATGTAATGTTCTTTGACAATGTTTCAAATACTGTCGATGAACTGTAGTCATGATCTGGTTGATAAAAACGCCCTTGAACGGGAACGGACGACGTTTCAGCACGGAAAGATCCTGGAACCTACATCCGGGCAATACTACTCCTCCACAGCCTTCCATTCGCTGACGGTCCTGGTGGCGGAGTCGAAGTTCACCCCGACCTTCACCAGCTTCCTCCCGTCGGCGGTGTACGGTACCAGATAGCCCTTGCTGTCTATCTGCCTGAGGGCATCCTCGGCGGA
>JADILV010000036.1 GCA_017695115.1 Candidatus Cryptobacteroides avicola
GTAGCGATGTATCCCGCCAGGGTGTCGACTTGTTCTCGTACCCGAGCAGCCGTACATATTCTTTCGGTGTAAAACTTAGTTTCTAATCCATAGATGATATTTTAACATGAAGACAATATACAGATATATCAGTGCCATAGCTGCCGGAACGCTGCTGGTTTTCGGTGCTACCTCCTGTGAAAACTGGCTGGAGGAAGAGGCATATGATTTCATATCTCCGAACGAGATAGAAGATTCTGACGACGGGGCCAACCAATGGCTTACCGGTGCCTACAGCAAACTGCTCTCAATGTTCAATTCGAACAATTTCCCGTTTATCTGGGAATATGACTGTGACTATATGACCGGACCGAGCTGGGCGTTCGGAACATACGGGGCAGGTAACTTCCAGGGCAACACCATGGTGAATGCCATGTGGGAGGACGGCTATGCCCTGATCCACAGATGTAATTCCGCCATGTATTATGTAGGACAGATGCAGAATGTGTCTGAACGGGTGAGGACCGCAATCAACGGTGAACTCAAATGTCTCAAGGCCTGGACTTATTTCCAGCTGGTACGTGGCTATGGCGCTATTCCGCTGCGTAAGGAATCCATAAGCGAGACAGGAGACCGCCATGTACCGAGAAGCGATGTGAAGGATGTCTATGCTTATATCATTGAACTGCTTCAGGATGCAGAAAAAGAATGCTATAAGAACACTGATGCCGGCTATGTGGAAGGTCATGTGACACAGGGGACAGCAGCAGGACTGCTTGCCAAGGTATATGCTACAATGGCGTCCGGAGCCATGCCTGAGGGCTCGCAGATATGGGTCTATGGCGGAAAACCATACAGTGAGGTTGCCGGAGTGAAAGCTTATACCGAGCCTCAGAAACTCTACTACTCTACACACAATGTAGAAGGTCTTGAAGGCCTTGACTATAAGGAATATTATAAACTGGCATATGAGAAGGCAGAGCAGGTCATCAATGGGGAATATGGTTCATATTCGCTTGTCCCGTTTGATTCAATCTGGGGTATGAGCAACTCTACCGGTCCTGAATTCCTGTGGACTCTGCAGCCGGATGCTTCAGATACAAGGTATTGTGAATCTTTCTCATACCACTTATGCGGTATTCTTGATGCAAATGGATACATTTTTGACGGGCTCTGGCACGGGCAGAGGGACCATTGGTACAAGATGGTAGAAAGCAAGGATCTCCGTGTTAAAGAAGGTATCCGCCATATATGGAAACGAGGATGGACCTATGAAGTGGAAAACAAGATAGGGGCCTACTATCCGGATACTGCCGAGTACAGGGAAAAGGTGGAAAATAAGGAAGCTCCTTACAATGACGACTGGACATATGTTTCCAAACAGTTTGATACATATTATATCGCTTATACGACTAAATATCTGGAGCGGTCTGATGACACCAATACTCATGGTGACTGCCCTTATCCGCTGCTCAGGTTTGCAGATATCAAACTGATCTACGCAGAAGCATACGCAGAGGTGAACGGTACATCGGACGGGAAGGCTCTTGCAGCCTTGAACGATGTGCGCAGCCGCAGCGAAGCGACTCCTCTGTCTCTGTCAGGAGACGGCAATGTGTCCGATATAGTTGAATTCAGGTCGGCAGTCCTCAGGGAACGCTCTATCGAGTTCGCTTTCGAGGGTGACCGCCGCTGGGATCTTCTGAGATACGGAATCTATGTGGACGTCATGAACGCAATCGGTGGCTCTGATGAACTGGGTGTCTACAAGACAAGGGCTGAGAGGCACAGGCTTTTCCCGATTCCTTCAAGTGAACTTGACACTAACGATTCAATTACTGAAAACAACCCTGGCTGGAGTTAGCAGATATGCGTTATAATTATTTTATACTGTGTGTTAATTAGATTAATTTGGTTATTGTCATGAAAAAAACATATTTGAGAAATGCAATATGCCTGATATTCACATCTGTGGCAGCCGTCGCCTGCTATGATGTGGTGAATATCGATGAAGGCTGGGATGATGATATGGGCTCTGACGGAGCCCCTGTCATCAGGAAGATAACCGCTTCTGCAGACACTTCGACAGTCATCAGCACTGCTTCTCTTGACCAGTCGATCGCTGTCTTCGGAGACAACCTTGCATATGTCGAGGAAATCAAGATCAATGACATAGAAGTGGATCTGTCTGAGGTCTATGCAAAGAAGCACAGGCTGGAGATGGTTATTCCGAGAGTCCTTCCAGGTGAGGTGAACAATACATTGTATATCAGGACAACGGACGGCGAGGTGAGTGCCTCTCTTGAGGTTGTGCTGCCTCAGCTTACTATTTCTGGATTTTCAAACGAGTTCGCCGCTGATGGGGATACAGTAAGATTGGTCGGAACTAACTTCGACCTTTATCAGATAGATTCAGTGAATGCCAAGGTACAGCTGAACGGTCAGGATATCAAGATATTTGACTGTACCTCCACTTCGGTCAGTCTCCAGGTCCCGGACGGAACCCCTGAAGATGTGGCTTCGAGTCTGAGTATCCAGACCCCTCAGGTGGAGACTCCGGTGCAGATCCCGTTCCGTGATGAAGGTATTCCTATTCTGACAGATGATCCGAATACCCACCTGATGGGACCGTGGTTTGCCAAGACTTGCCTGAATCTCAAGGATAATCCGGATGCCGAGCCAGAGGCTCCTCTGTTTGACTGGTATGTGATTGTCAAAGGTACATATACAGGGGCATGGCAGTATGACAACGTGTTCATTACCCATTTCTACCTTGATGAGACTGCGAGGGATCTTGTGAACAACCCGGAGGATTATGTAGTCAAATTCGAGCTCTATACTCCTGCGCTTGTCCCGATGGCAAGGTATGTCAAGATAGGATTTGCCGAGGATGACCACGGCTTCATATATGACTGGGACCCGAGCGCAAGCAATGGAGGCGTATCTCTGAATACCATGGACCAGTGGCAGACTATCTCCCTCGAAGTCACGGATCTGTTCTGCAAAGACGGGCAGTGCTATCTGAAAATATCCGAGAACCCGTATGTCGGAGCTGACTACAACAATTTCAAGATGGCAGTGAACAGGGAGCTTGCTGGCGATGTCGAGTTCTATTGCTGGAATTTCAGGTTTGCAAAGAAGATAGTTCTGTAATTTCAAATACAACTGTAATTGATAATCTGATACGATAATGGAATCTAATGTTTTTGAGCAGAGGCTGGAACAGGTAAGGAAAGAATATGACGGACTCCTTTCCAGGCAGAATGAGCCTCTTCTTCCGGGAAACGGTATATTTGAACGCTATAAGTATCCTATTCTGACCGCGGGGCATGCTCCTTTAGAATGGAGGTATGACCTGTCTCCGGAATCCAATCCATACCTTATGGAAAGGTTCGGGATAAATGGAGTGTTCAATGCCGGGGCGATGAAGTGGAACGGGAAATATGTCCTTGTAGCACGGGTCGAAGGCTATGACAGAAAATCATTTTTTGCTGTGGCGGAAAGTCCTGACGGGATTAACGGTTTCCGTTTCTGGAAGTATCCTGTGCTTATGCCGGAAACATCGGATCCAGACACTAATGTATATGATATGAGGCTGACCAGACACGAAGACGGATGGATATACGGTATTTTCTGTTCAGAAAGGAAAGACAGAAGTTCCGATGATCTGTCTTCGGCTGTTGCCTCGGCAGGAATAGCCAGAACAAAGGATCTGGTGAAGTGGGAGCGTCTCCCGGACTTGATAAGTAAAGGACAGCAGCGTAATGTAGTGCTTCATCCTGAATTCGTAGACGGTAAATATGCTCTATATACCAGACCTCAGGATGATTTCATCAATGCAGGCAACGGCGGAGGGATAGGATGGGCCCTTGTAGATGATATTGCCAACGCGGAGATAAAGGAAGAGAAAATCATAAATTTCCGCAGGTATCATACTATAAAGGAATTGAAGAACGGTGAGGGTCCCCATCCTATCAAGACTCCGAAAGGCTGGCTGCATCTTGCGCATGGGGTACGTAACTGTGCGGCGGGACTGAGATATGTGCTTTACCTGTATGTTACTGATCTTGAACATCCCGACAAGGTGATTGCTGAACCTGCCGGATATTTTATGGCTCCTCGCGGAGATGAGCGGGTGGGGGATGTGTCCAATGTCCTGTTCTGTAACGGATGGATAGCCGACGATGACGGGACTGTATACATCTACTATGCGTCCTGTGACACCAGAATGCATGTGGCGGTCTCATCTGTAGACAGACTTCTCGACTACTGCTTCAATACATCCCAGGACGGTTTCCGTAGCCGTACATCAGTGGAGACATTGTATAAATTGATAGAAAAGAACGAGTCATGTCAAGAAAATTGCAGATAGCGTCTGTCCTGTTATTTCTGATGTTTGCGGTTGATATGCATGCAAAGTCCGGAGATAGCCGTCCTTCGGATCCGGAAGCGACCGGAAGGACCGTGGAACTCTTTGCCAGAATGGAAAATCTGATGTCCAGAGGTGTCATGATAGGCCACCAGGACGACCTGGCTTACGGCCATCAGAATTACCGGCCCGGTGTTTCTGATGTGAAGAAGATTTCCGGAGATTATCCGGCTGTAATCGGCTGGGATATCGGACATCTTGAACTCGGTAATGAGCACAACCTCGATTCGGTGTATTTTTCCGTCATGAAGGAACAGATACGGAAAACTGATGCCAGGGGAGGGATAACCACGATAAGCTGGCATTGCGACAATATTGTTACCGGTGGATCGACATGGGATGTGAGCAGTGACGAAGTAGTGAGCTCCGTGCTTCCAGGAGGAGCCAACCATGACAGATATATGGGATGGCTGGATTCACTGGCGCTGTTCTTCAAATCTCTGAAGGATAGATCAGGCAATGATATACCAGTGATTTTCAGGCTTTACCATGAACATACAGGGTCGTGGTTCTGGTGGGGGAAAGCCCATTGTTCACCATCAGACTATATCGCCATGTGGAGGATGACTGTGGATTACTTCAGGACATCAGGAGTACATAATCTGCTTATAGCATATTCTCCTGGTGACTGCATGACGGCAGAGGAATATATGGAACGTTATCCCGGGGATGAATATGTGGATGTTGTCGGTTTCGATATATACCAGAACGGGAATGATGCTTCAGGGTACAGTGCAGCCATGTCAAGGAACATAGATATTGTCACAGACTACGCTTCTGTATCAGGGAAGATTCCAGCCATATCGGAAACGGGCAGCGAGGGCATCCCGCAGAAGGATTACTTTACTTCTGTCATATGGCCCCTCCTGCAGGGAAGGGAGCTGTCCTACATCCTTTTCTGGCGAAACGCATATGAACAGGACAAGCCTGGACACTTCTATCTGCCGTATAAAGGACATCCGGCGGCATCTGATTTTGTGGAGCTGCTTTCATATCCGCGCATATTGATGAACAAAGATATCAGATAATCATGAAAAGATATTTACTTCTATTTGCTGCCATGCTGGTTACGGCGGGTTTGCAGGCACAGAAAACAGTGTCTGTAAAATCACCGGACGGGAATATCCGTTTTTCTGTCACTCTGGAGGAAGGCAGTTTTCCGGAATATGATGTCTACTACAATGATACGCAGCTTGTAAAGGATGCCCGTATGGGTTTCGAGTTTGACAGCGGTATCTTCGGGGACAAGACCAGACCCGGCAAGTTGCTGAAAAGATCCGGGATTGAGGTGTACGATCTCGTGGTCGGGAAAAGCTCCCATGTTGAAGATCCGTACAACGAAATGGTGATCCCTCTCGAAGAGTACAATGCGCCTTTCCGTAAAGTGAACATCGCGGTCAAGGTATTTGACGACGGAGCTGCATTCCGGTATGAATTCCCGGAGCAGGAGAACTGGAGTTCATACGTCATGCTGGATGAACTTACCTCTTTTAATCCGGACGGCGATCCTGATGTGCTCACCATGTTCCTTGGTTCATATACGACATCTCATGAGGGATTCTATTGGAGTATGAAATACTCTGAAGTCCCTTCGGGCGAGCTTATGGAGATGCCGGCATTGTACAGCTATGATGGTGTGTACATGGCTATTACGGAGGCGGCAGTGCGTGATTATGCAGGAATGTATCTGATGAAGGAGTCAGGCTGTCTGAAAGGGAAGCTTTCCCCACTTCCAGGCCAGACAGAAGAAAAAGTCAAGGCTGAACTTCCCCATAAAACACCTTGGCGTGTCCTGATGATCGGCGAAAAGCCGGGGACTCTTATCTCATCGGATATCCTTACCAGTCTGAACGAACCTTGCAAAATAAAAGACACGTCATGGATAAAACCGGGAAAAACTACATTTTCCTGGTGGAACGGGAATGAAGTCCCGGACACTACATTTCTGCCTGGCAACAATTTCGCGACCAACAAATACTATATAGATTTTGCTGCCGGACATGGTATAGATTTCCATTCTATTTATGGCTATGCGGAACAGCCATGGTATGAGGATAAAAACATGAATTTCGAGCATCCTGCCCCGGATGCGAATGTGATGAGGACAGTCAAGTCCCTGGATATGGATGCCGTGGCAGCCTATGCTGCGCAGCAAGGCGTGGGCCTGCATATGTGGGTCAACTGGAAACCTCTGTATGCCCGGCTCGATGAGGCTCTTGCCCAGTTTGAAAAATGGGGAGTCAGAGGTATGATGGTGGATTTTATGGACAGGGATGACCAGGAGATGATCCGCATACAGGAAGAGATACTTGCAGCGGCTGCAGAACATAAGATCTTTGTCCAGTTCCATGGAGCATGCAAGCCTACCGGACTGAACAGGACATATCCGAACGAGTTCGCAAGGGAAGGGACACGTAACTACGAGTGTTTCAAGTGGTCAAAGGATCTTGGCGCCGATCTGGATGTCTCCATCCCATTCACAAGATTGCTTGCAGGTGTTACTGATTATCACCTCGGAGGCTTCAGGGCTGTACCCGTTGATAAATTCAAGATACAGTATACAAACCCGCTGGTCACTGTCACCAGGAGCCATATGCTTGGAATGTATGTCGTGCTTGAGTGTTATCTGGGAATGGTCTGTGACTCTCCTATGTCCTATCTCGGACAGCCCGGCTTTGAATTCATACAGCAGGTCCCTACCGTATGGGACGAGACGGTCGTGCCTGATGCATCGGTAAACGAATATGCCGTAGTAGCACGCCGGAACGGGGAAAACTGGTATGTCGGAGCTATAAACAATACTGAGAGAAGGTCAGTATCTTTCAAGACCGACTTCCTTGGAGAAGGACAGTATGTCGCTGAAATATACTGTGACAATGAAAATACAGAATCTGACCCTGACCTTCTTGATAAAAAGGAAGTGAGGATAGACAGGAACAGTGTCATTAATATAGAAATGGCCGGCAGTGGCGGATTCGCCATCCGCATAATGCCGGAAAAATAAAAACGGTCAATGAAAATGGTGAAATTAAGAAATTGCATGGTTGCATTGGCTGCTGTGATATTTGCAGCAGGATGTGCCCATAATGCGGACGGTGTATTCGATATTCTTGATTATGGAGCAGACAGGTCCGGGAAAAAGCTTTCTACAGCAGCGATCCAGTCTGCCATAGACGCTTGTTCTGAAGCGGGAGGAGGTGTGGTCTCTGTCCCGAAAGGGGATTATCTTGTCGGGACACTGAATCTCCGTTCAAATGTGGAGTTCAGGTTCAATACCGGAGCCCGTCTGGTGGCGACGACAGATCTTTCCCAGTACCAGAAGCATAATGATGAACTTGCAGGAGTATTCTATACAGAGGATGCAGACAATGTATCCATTACCGGAAAAGGAGTCGTTTTCGGACAGGGAATGGAGTTCATGTATGCTGACAGCGCCAAGGTTATTTCTGGTCCGGCGCTTGATTATGTCCGCCAGAAAGGGAATTTCCGCAAGGTGTATGAAGGTATCGGTGACGGGCCTCTGTATCCTAAGGACAGATTTCATCAGATGATAGTGTTCAGCAACTGTACTAATGTGGAACTCAAGGACTTCACCTGTATCGACTCCCCGTACTGGTGCTTCCTGGTCGTGCATTGTGACAGGGTGACGGTGGATAACCTGAAAATTGACAACAACCTTGTAATCCCGAACAGTGACGGTCTTGACATCATTTCTTCAAGCAATGTCAATGTTTCAGACTGTTATATATCATGCGGTGATGACGCGATTGTGCTCGCTGGTTATGACTGGCATTTCGGAGACCCTGGATTCAAGAGGATAACAAGACCTTCAGAAAATATCAATGTCTCCAACTGCATTCTCCGTTCAAGGTCAAGTGCGATCCGTATCGGAGGATGGGATCAGAATGTCATGTCTGACTACAGTTTCAGCAATATCACTATCTTTGATTCAAACTGCGGCGTCAATATAAACATAAGGGATTATGCTGGAATAGAGAATATCAATTTTGCGAACCTCGACATAGAGACACGTCTTCATACTGGAGACTGGTGGGGGCAGGGAGAACCTATAAAGATTACTGCTATCCGGGGGACGGAGAACAGTACGGGTTCTATCCGGAATGTCCGGTTTACCAATGTCACCACACGCAGTGAGAATTCTGTTTATGTGTATGCTGCTCCTGAATGTACGGTCGAGAATATATATTTCTCCAATTTCGATTTCAAGGTATCCCAGAGTGCTCTGGCCGAAGTTTCCGGAGGCAATATTGACCTGCGCCCTACCATTGTACAGGACAAGGAACTGTTTGCGTCTGATACTCCTGTTTTCTACGCAGAGAATGCGGATTGGGTGGTTCTTGAAAACGGCACAATGTCATGGGACAGCAATATTACCGAACCGTATTTTACTGTGCCTGTAGAAGCTGTCAGGGTGTCCGGACTTGTTATAGACAATGTCAAGGCAGAGATTTCTCCTGTGGCCAGGTCCAGGGCCCTGCTCAGTGCAGAAGCCTGTACGGATGTTCGGAACGGTATGGTGAGACAGTAATTCCATTCGGCATGAAGAAAATATTGGTGACAGTGATTCTTCTGGCAGTGTCATTAGCTGCAGTTGCCAGAGAGGACAGTGATTTTGTCAGGGTAGAAAACGGGCGTTTCTATATCGGAGACGAACAATACAGCTATGTCGGGACCAATTTCTGGTATGGAGCCATTCTGGCTTCGGAAGGAGAAGGTGGTGACAGGGACAGGCTCGTCAAGGAGCTTGATTACATGAAAAGGTGCGGGATCAATAATCTCCGGATCCTTGTAGGCGGTGACGGGCCTGACGGGATCCCGTCACATATCCGCCCTACACTTCAGAAGGCTGCGGGGATATATGATAACAGACTGCTGGACGGTCTCGATTTTCTCCTGAATGAAATGGGAAAGAGGGGAATGTATGCTGTACTGTATCTTAACAATTCATGGGAATGGTCAGGTGGATATTCGCAATATCTGGAGTGGGCTGGAGCCGGTAAGGCTCCTGTCCCTGCAGTCGACGGGTGGAATGCTTTTTCCGAATATGTTGAAGGGTATATGCAGAATGAAATGGCCAAGCAGCTTTTTGCCAGGCATGTTGATTTTATCCTGTCCAGAACCAACAGATATTCAGGAATCAGATATACGGATGATCCTGCGATAATGGCCTGGCAGATAGGGAATGAGCCAAGAGCATTCAGCGACAGGAACAAAGAAGCTTTCTATGAATGGATATCATCGGTGGCATGCCAGATCAAATCCCACGACAAGAACCATCTTGTATCTATAGGAAGTGAGGGAAAAGCCGGATGTGAAGGGGATATTTCGTTGTTTGAAAAGATACATTCCGTTCCAGAGGTCGACTATATGACTATACATATCTGGCCGAAGAACTGGGGCTGGATCAATGAAAGTACTGTCTCTTCTAATCTCCAGCTTGCGATTGACAATACCAGAGCTTATATTGACGAGCATCTTGACGTAGCCTCCAGATATGGAAAGCCTGTGGTTCTTGAAGAGTTCGGCTTCCCGAGGGATTCCATGAGCTTTGTTCCGGGCAGTCCTGCAGATAGTCGCGACTCATATTATGAGGCTGTCTTTTCTTATATCTATGAAAATATGCTGAACGGTGGCCTTTTTGCCGGATGCAATTTCTGGGGTTGGGGAGGATATGCTGCACCGGAACATGAATTCTGGCAGCTTGGAGATGACTATACCGGAGATCCGGCACAAGAAGAGCAAGGCCTCAACTCTGTATTTGTGAAAGATAAGACTACTTTGAAGGTGATAAGGAAATATTCGAAGCTTTTGAGTAGAGGGTCTGAATGATAAATGTCTGCGTCTTATGGTAGCACATAAAACATCTGTCCTGCATGAGATTACGCCACTTTCTGAAAGCAGCTGCCTGTATGTGACTGAAAGGAAAAAGACGGAGTTCAACTATCCTATTCATACACATAAGGAATTTGAAATAAACTATATTGAAAATGCGGCAGGAGCACAGCGTATTGTCGGGGATTCAATAGAGGAAATAGGCGAATATGAGCTGGTCATGATTTCTAATGAAAATCTGGAACATGGGTGGTTCAACCATAATCTTCCTGCAGGCAGCAATATAAGAGAAGTGACAATCCAGTTCTCCGGAGAGTGGCTTTCGGACAGCCTGCTCAATAAGACGCAGTTCATGTCTATTGGCAATATGTTGAAGCGGGGAAACAAGGGGCTGTGTTTTTCTCTTGCTACGATATTTAAAGTCCGGTCTCTTATAAATTCTCTCGTGAATGAAGAGAAAGGGTTTTATTCTGTCATCACATTCCTGTCTCTTCTTTATGAGATGTCAGTCGCAACTGATTCCAGAGTGCTGTCCAGCACTTTCTTTGCCCAGGTAGAAGATGATTCACAGAGCCGGAGGATCCGGCAGGCGGACGAGTATATCAAGAAGAACTTTTCCCGGAACCTTACTTTGCATGAAGTGGCCGGTATCGCCAATATGAGTGACGGGGCTTTCAGCCGCTTCTTCACGCAGCATACCGGAAGAACCTTTACCGATTACCTGTCAGATATAAGGATAGGTATGGTCACCCGTATGCTGATTGATACAAACAAGACCATATCGGAAATCTGCTATGAGTGCGGATATAACAATATCTCGAACTTCAACCGTATCTTCAAGAAGAAAAAGAACCGTACTCCGCATGAATTCAGAGAATTGTATGCGAAGAAAAAGAATCTTTTCTGATTTTTACGGAACTTTTATATCTTATATCGAAGTCTCGAACTCCTTCAGGAAACGCAGGTCGTTTTCGAAGTAGTTGCGGAGGTCCTTGACCTGCCATTTGAGCATCGCGATACGTTCTACACCCATTCCGAAAGCGAATCCGCTGTATTTTTTGCTGTCGATTCCTGATGCTTCCAGGACGTTAGGGTCGACCATGCCGCATCCGAGGATCTCAAGCCATCCGGTACCTTTGCAGATGTTGCAGCCTTTGCCGTGGCAGATGTTGCAGCTTACATCCACTTCCGCAGAAGGTTCTGTGAACGGGAAGTAGGACGGCCTCATCCTGATCTGCGCATCGGCACCGAACATCTCTCTGGCGAACAGGAGTATGGCCTGCTTCAGGTCGGCGAATGTCACATGCTCGTCAATGTACAGGCCTTCTACCTGATGGAATATGCAGTGTGCGCGTGCGGAAATGGCCTCGTTCCTGAATACGCGTCCCGGGCAGATTATCCTGATCGGGAGCGGAAGAGTCTCCATCGCCCTTACCTGAACGCTTGATGTGTGTGTGCGCAGGAGAATCGGGTCCTTGTGCCCGGTGGATACGAAGAAGGTGTCCTGCATGTCCCTTGCCGGATGCTCCGGAGGGAAGTTAAGCGCCTCGAATACGTGCCAGTCGTCTTCTATTTCAGGGCCTTCGGCTACATCATATCCGAACTTGCGGAAAATTTCGATGATTTCTTCCCTGACGATTGATACGGGATGGCGCGATCCCAGCTGGAACGGTTCTCCTGGCATTGTAAGGTCGAAGGATGCACCTGATGCCGAACTGCTTTCTTCCAGGGATTCTTTCAGGGCCGCAATCTTTTCAGTGGCGGCGTTCTTGAGCTGGTTCAGTTTCTGTCCGAATTCCCTTTTCATCTCCGGAGGAACGGATCTGAATTCATCGAAAAGGGCTGTGACCGAACCTTTTTTCCCGAGTAGACGCACTCGTGCGTTTTCAATATCCTGCTGTGTCTTGCAAGACAGGGCCTCGATTTCGGCCAGCAGGGCTTCTATCTTTTCTTTCATGACTTCTATTAACGTCAGTTCGACGAATTTATTCTAATTATATTGTCTTTATATTCAATATTTTACCATTTGATAACCGGAATCCGTCGGACTGACGTCAAGGATCTCTCCGAAATCCGGTTGTCTTAAACCCCAGTTGCTGAAGCAACAGCCCCTTATTAAGGGGCGTCACCCCCGACCGCCCCCTCTCCGGGGGCCCTGTCGCAGATTGCTCCTAAAAGGTAATTCGATGTAATTTAATAAATTAAATTCATCGAATTCATATTAAATAGTTCTATATAATATAATCCGGTCTTGCCGGCAATTACATCTTTTCAAGCTTTTCCTGCAGTTTCCGCTCTGCCTCCATAGCCTTCTGCTTCCTTTTCTCCCGTGCTTTCTGCTGTTTGGCAGCACCGTTCTTGAGGTATGTACCCCATTGTTCCTCGGTGAAGATCGTCCTGTACGTGCTGTCTATCTTTTCCATCCATTTGTCCTGGACACTGATATAAAGCGACGAGTTCGATACCTTGGCGGCCTGGAGCTCCATAAGTTCTTCGCTCATTGCCGGAAAATCGTGCTTGAGAGTAGAGTCCACATAGAATACCTGCCAGTCCTCAAGATCCAGAAGCCTTTGAAGCCTGTCGGCCTCGTTTTCGGCTATTTCCAGCATGTCAGGCGGTTCCTGCTGTTCCTGGGCAATGGCTGTAGCGGCACCTGCCTGAAGAAGCAGTGCCGAAAGCAGCAGTGTCTTAGAAAAATTTTTCATTTCCTTTGGAATCAATGGTTTTCAGTGTGCCGTCCGGCACAATCCTGCAAATTTAAAAAGAAAATCCACAATATGCAATTGTGGATTTTCCGGCAATATTCTGTCAGGATGCTCTCCTGCTATTCGGCATCCTTTACGCAGCGTACCTGTACCCCATTTGTAATATTGTTTCCGGCAAGATGCAGCCTTCCTTGCTTATATGCTGATGTAAAAGTCGACATCAGCGCATAATACTGTATGGTCCCGGATGACATGGTATTGAAGTAAGTAGAAGCCATAATGTAGTTGAGAGCAGGCTTCCCGATAAAATCAGGATTCGAGCATTTGTTTTCATCGATGACTACCTTGCTGTATGACGTTCCTGTCTTGGCTCCGCTGAATACATAGTTCCATCCTGCTTCGTTGAAGATGCCTATATTCGATCCCTTGCTGGCAGCATCATAAAGGAAGGCTGTTTCATCTTTCTGGTCTGCTTCTTCTCCTTCGGCTTTACTTGCATATCCGCAAAGAGCGAAAAAATCGGCTTTGGTAGGTATGTGCCAGCCTTTAGGGCATATGCCCTGGATGCCTTCAAACGATTTTTTGTTATCATCATTGATTTCCGATACAATGAATGCCGCATACGGATCATACAGATATCCCAAAGCATTGACTGATGCCTCATCAGTCAGCGCTGCGGTTGTGCCGTCTTCATTAATTGCATAAGGATACCAGATGTGGGCATTGTCATCTGCAGGGTCTGCTGAAACGGTATATCCCTCAGGTACATACCTCAGAGGCTCGGCCATCCAGACTGAACCGTTTTCAAGAGTGACCGTCTTGTAGGTCTCGCCGTAATAGGTGAAAGAGCCTTCGTTTTCAGTGAAGTTCGGGTCGGTCTCTTCGTTTTCGTTGCCGCCGGTCTTTTCGCACGCTGTGAATGCAAACGCAGCCAATGCAGCCGCTGTCAGATAAATTAACTTTTTCATGATTCAGATTTTTTATGGTTTATATTTGTTTATTGTCAGAAAGTACAGCCTATCATGGCCGCGGTTCCCCATCTGTCAGCCCCGGGAAGGAATTCCAGACGGAACCCCCTGGTGTATTCCCCGGAGATTTCAGCATAGAGTCCTTTCCGGAAATTGAATCTGAGGGAAAGCCCGGCACTTGTGCGTGGGGCGGTCAGGTATTCCATGTGCATGCCGTTCCAGTCCTCCAATCTGGCAGGCCTGTCCGGAAGAGGGATTTCCGTATCGGCGATACCCCCTGATTCCGAGGATGTACCCTGCCGGAAAGACAGCCGGCCGCGTATGTCGAACCTGCCGGCTTTTACCATTCCGCTGACGAAACCTTCACCGGTGAATGTCTCCCTGTAGAAAAGGTAAGGATATATCTGGGAGGTCTGTTCCTGCAGGAAACCGAACTCTGCTCCTGCCCTGAACTCCCACCCGGGTGCGGTGATCTCATACTCCGGGGCAAGCCTCAGATCCCTCTGGCGGAGAATCCTGTTCTGTCCGTAGACGGTGGTGATGGTGACTCCGTCTTCTGTATTGCTTTCCATCACGCTTTCGAAATTACTCCTGTCTTTCCATGCCGCCTCCATCCGGATATAATGTCTTGTGTCCCCGTCTCCGGCAGCATATCCTATCCTGGCTGTCACGGCATCAGTCGGGAACCGGTACCAGATTGACTGTTTCTCGCCCATATCTCCGGATGACCGGAGGTATTCGGCTTCCGCATACAGGTCCTTCCACTGTACCTGCACAGCCGCGCCGTGGGATATTTCCCTTGCGGGGAACCCGCTCACTCCGGTTTCACTCAGATGTGTCCCCTGGCTGTCCCAGATGTCATAGACACCGTACATCAGTCCTTTGTCGAGAAATGCATAATATGACCCGGAAGATATGCCGAGTACTTCTGCCGTTATTGTTTCCGAGCTTTTGCTGAAGATATAGCAGGCCCCGACGGCAAAGTCCCCTTCATGGAACATTAATCCCGGTACTACTGTCATTCCGAGCAGATAATCCGTGTGTCTGAGGTCCTTCCTTTTGGTATAGTTCTCTGATGTGAAGCATACCTTTCCCCCTATCCTCCAGTTCCCGCCGATGTCTGCCGTGATGCCTCCGTCAAAATGGTAGGTCTGCCTGGTCTTCTTCCCGGGGGTGAATTCCAGCACGTCCACAGGATAATATCCGGGACGTCCCGACATGGAGCCGCACATGTCTTTTCCGGAAAAGTTCTCGAATGAGAATGCTCCGTTCATGGAGAATTTCTTCAGGTGCAGGATGGTCTTTGCTACAGCTTCGGCGCTCCAGCCTTCCGGTGCCATGTAGGTGTCACGGAGCCCTCCGGCAGCATAGCTTCCCCGGAGCTGGGCGTAAGAGATGGAGACGGAGTCGGTCCTCAGTCCGTTGACATTCCTTCCGGCATTCCAGAAATTCCGTCTTTCTATGCGGTCGTACGGCTGACCTCCCGCCGTCAGATAAAGGCCGGCAGCGGTCAGGATCAGGAATATCTTGAGTGTCTTATTCATGCAGGGACTGCTCGTTACGTTCATAGAAATCATTAAGGGAATTGTTGGTGTCCACCAATACTTCAAAGCCTTTGTCTTCGCTGGCCTGCGCATCGGTTTTCCTGAAAAGCGTGTGTCCCAGGTACGGTGCGGAGAAATTGGCATATCCGGCATCGATGCCCGGATCCAGACGTTTTACATTGCCGGCCGAACTGCCGGTAAACACTTCTACTCCGTCAAGTACCCATTCTATCGGCAGTTTCACTATACGGTCACTGCTGCTGCCGGGTTTCTGGACTATTGCGTCTTCCGAACTGACGAAATCCTCGATAGTTGTCCCTTCGGCCTTGAATATCACTACGGCAGGGGAATTCACCGAAAATGTGTATGCGTTGGCCTGGCCTGTCTTTATGACTACGTCCAGATAGCGGTCTGAGGAAATGTTGTCTCCCGGAACAGGATGGTAGCGGGTGTTGGGGAAGTATTCGATGTTGTAGCAGACGAAATACCCCGGCTTGTTGAGGTCGACGGACAGAGGATACTGTCTGGTATGGTCAATGGCTCCGAAGATGCAGACAACGGCATCCTCGCCGGGCTGGAGCGGGAATGTCTTCCCGTCGCCCTTTATCTTCCATACGGCCTGGATGACAGGGACGAAATCCGGGAGTACCGAAGTCCCGTCATCGTCTCTGGAGACCCAAACGTTCGTCCCTGTAGCATTGTACGGGTCGGCTACACCTATGCACAGGCTGTCCAGATACTGCACCTGTGAGGTGTTGTTGTGAAGTATGATATAGCTGTCCGACATATAGGTCCCTTCAAGAGGATAGCACAGGCATCCTCCGCAGTAGATTTCCTTTATGACTATTTCTCCGGGTTCGGTCATGTCCATCGACACAGGCAGATTCTTGTCTTCTCCAATTATCCTGACCCTGTCGGCACTTCCGTTGAATATGTATTCGTCAGTCCTGTAGCTGATTGTTACTCTGTATATGCCGTCCTGCACTTTTATGGAGGCTTTCCCGTCGGCTCCTGTTGTGGCGGTATATTCCGTCCCTTTCCCTGTCTCGGTAATATTGACGGAGATCCCCGCCTGCGGACCGTCTCCGTACCCTTCAGGATATACAGGGGTTACAGTGAGCGTGTTGAGGGTCGCGGTGTACGGATTGTCGTTTTTCAAGTCTGAACACCCGGGCAGGATGGCTGAAGCCAGAACCGTTGCCAATATGTATATGTATTTTGCGTGCATTTCAGAATTTCAGTTTACAGGTGAGTCCGTAGTAGAAGGCCGGGGTGAAGATGGCGCTTATCCCGGTGGCCTTGGATACGACGTATTTACGGGAGTTCGTGAAATTGTTCGCGAAGAAAGACACCGAAACATGGTCTCCGATTTCCTTGGTAATGCTTATGTTGGCCGAAAAGTACGGACTGTAGCCGTCCTGTGCGAACGTGTAGGCGTTCCCTGATTTTATGATAAGGTTAGAGAATTCGGGATTCCTGGCGTTGGCGTCGGTGAATTCATGTATCTCTCCGTTAAGGTCCATATATGCGACAGGTCTCACCGCCGTAAAGCTGCTTCCGTCATAGATGGAGCCTCCGGATGCGGTATATCCTTCTTCAGATACATTGTATGCGTATTCTTTCCCTTTGTACATAGACAGGTTGCGGGACATTTTCAGCAGTGACATTTCGAGCCGGCAGGTGATTATTATCCTGGCCTGCGGGATATGGGTGATGGCCGTTATGTTGGCGTCTATTGAGTGGGTGACTTTCCCGTTCGAGGTCGAAGAGGTGTTCCCTCCGTTGGCATAAAGGCCGACGTACTGGTAGGAGCGGTTCTTTATCGAGGTATGCGACCATCCTGTGCGGTAGTACCATGACAATGTATTGTCAATGTAGTATGTATAAGCATAGTTGGCGTCGACTCTGAAACTTGTCCTCACAGGCCTGATTTCCGGGAAATCGATGATCAGTTCGGCTCCGGCCCTGTGGATGTCCGCCCCGTTGTCCGCCATTTCCGACTCGAAGAAACTCCTGTCCGTGACCGACAGGTCCATAGGGACTTCGTTGCCCTGTCCGTCGATGATGCTTACCTGCCCGCTCTGGCTGTCTACCTTTATCTGCGGGTCTGCCGGCATCTGGAATCCGTCAGGGAGCTTGTATGTATTATAAGAGAACGGGGTGTATGAGTTGGAGAACTTGTAAGGGTCCGATGTCTTCCCGTAATAACCTGTCAGGGATACGGAAGTACCCAGAAAATATGTTTCTATGCCCAGTTCTGCATTACTGTTCCTCTGCCATCGGAGCTGAGGGTTGTACTGCAATGTGTACGGCTGCGTATAGTAGACATACGATGTGTTGTCTCCGTGCGATGCGCTGAAACTCAGGATGTCCCTGTATTCCTGCTCCGGATACAGTATATAGAAGGACGGGAGTTTCTCGCTGATTCCCCAGCCTCCCCGGATGGCGAATGCGTCGCTTATGTCCCATCTGGCGTTCAGTCTCGGTGAGAAGCTGTGCACATCCTTATATCTGGTACCTTTTACGAACAGGTTCTCCATTCTGATCCCGGCTGAAATCTGCAGGGTGCTGCCGTCCCATACGGGGACTGTGATGTTTTCCTCTATGTACGCGGCCACGTTGTGCATGTAGGGATATTCGTTGTACGGCCTAGGCCTGTATCCGGAAGCCGCCAGGGAGGGATCCTGATAATACTCTCCACGGCCCGCGTTGCCGTTCGCCTTCCATTGCACCCCTGCTTTAAGTGCGCTTCTGATATTCCCTGCCTTGCGTATCCAGCCGTATTTTACAGAGGCGGCATAGTCAAGTTCTTTGGAATCCACTATCCTGTCCGAAAAATATGACAGAGGCAGGCTTCCGGCCAGGAAATATCCCTGCTCCAGGGCATGCACGGATGGCTGCTCCGATGCGGACGAGTTGAAGGTATGCTCATGGGAGAGGTTGTCGTTCAGATTGACCGAAGCGTCGAATTTAAGGTTGGTTATCCACTTTTTGTCCAGGAGCCAGGTCATCGAGACGTTGCCTCTGAAAACATTGTCCCTTATTCTTTCGTAGGCCCCTGTGTATGCGTCAGGGTCATTCTTCGAGTTCATCCCGCCTATGTTGCCGGTGAAGCCTGCTTCGAACTTCAGCACTTTCATGAAAGTATTGCTGTAGGCTACCGAAAAGCCTCTCCTGGTATAGGATGTGTACGGAGAAGCGAGCTTCTGTGTCGCCTGCACCCATTCCCCGCTGATGTTCAGGAACCCCCTTTCCTTCTGGAGGTCAATGCCTTTTGATACGGATGCCTGCCATGTCCTAGGATTTACGGCCATAGTCACGCTGAGGGGAGTGCGCCCCTTTTTCGTATGGATACGGACCATCCCGCTGTTGAGGTCCCCGTACTCGGCGGAAGGGACTCCGGTGATGACTTCTATCGATTCGATGTTTTCCGTAGATATGCTTCTGGTCCCGGATCCGCTCAGCTCCCCGAAGGAAGCGTTGTTCCCGAGGCGTACCCCGTCCACTTCAAGTGCGGTCCCGAACGCCGCGTTCCCGGCAGAAGAGCCTCCGTCCCTGAGGGACAATGTGTTGTTCACGGTCAGGTCAGGGTTGACGGTCTTGCCTCCCGGGAGCAGGGCGCTGACATCTGTTATATTCGACATCTGCAGATGCTCCAGTGCCGTGGTGCCGAAAGAAAGGCTGGTATTCAGCCCGTCCTTTTTCCTCTGTGCGGTCACTGTCACTTCATCCAGGGCCAAAGTGTTGAGGTCCATGCTGATTTCTATGATTGAAGAAGCGCTTTCCTGTGTGAACGGGACTGAAATGTCGACGTAGCCCAGGCATGATACGGTGATGGTGCCGCTGCCATGCAGATTGCTGAAACTGAATATCCCTTTGTCGTCGGTCATAGTCCATATCCCGGAGTCTTTTATGTTGACGGCGGCACCGTATATCGCTTCCCCTGTCTTGGAATCTGTAACCTGTCCTTCGATATAATATCCGGTTTCCTGCGCTTTTAAGATGCAAACGCTTGAAATGAAGCACAATATGAAAACTAAATATTTGTTTTTCCAATCCATTGAAAAGCCGTAATCTATGCGTAGGAAAGCATTTGTGATGCGTTTTCTGTCAAGAACGGTTGCAAACTTAAACAAAAATCGCAAAAGTTGAGCGCCGTATCCCTATTAATGATGATGCGGATACGCTATTTTACAATAAATGACGATGTGCCGGTTGGCGGTTTATATGAAAAATTTATAACTTTGTCGGATTTGCATTCTGTACATTCAGGAAAATTATTTATAAAATATTCATAATGGTTACAAGACTTACAATCACTGCTGCCCTGACGGCAGCCGCGGCTTTCCTGGCCAGTCTGCCGGGAGAGGCCTGTACAAACATCCTGGTGACGAAAGGTGCCAGTGCGGACGGTTCGTGCATGGTATCCTATGCCGCTGATTCCCACCAGCTTTTCGGGGAACTTTATTATCATCCGGCCGCCGGCTGGGAAAAGGGTGCGATGCTGGATGTATATGAGTGGGATACGCATAAGTATCTCGGGCAGATACCCCAGGTGCGGCACACTTACCAGACGGTCGGAAACATGAACGAGCACCAGCTCATAATAGGGGAGACCACCTATGGCGGAAGACCGGAACTGTGGGATTCTACGGGAGTCATGGATTACGGCTCGCTTATTTACATTGCCCTGCAGAGGGCGAAGACGGCCAGAGAGGCGATAGAAGTGATCGTGGATCTGGCGGATACTTACGGATATTATTCTTCCGGAGAATCTTTCTCGATCGCTGACAAGGACGAGGTATGGGTCATGGATCTCATCGGCAAGGGAATCAAGATGGAGAACGGGAAGAATGTCCGCAAAGGCATAGTGTGGGTGGCACGCAGAGTCCCTGACGGGTATATATGCGCCCATGCCAACCAGTCCCGTATCAGCACTTTCCCTCTGGATGATCCGGAGAACTGCATGTATTCGGATGATGTGATATCCTTTGCCAGGGAGATGGGCTATTATGACGGGCCGGATGAGGAATTCAGTTTCTGCGATGCCTATAATCCATTGAATTTCGGTGGTATGCGCGGCTGCGAGGCCCGTGCGTGGTCTGCATTCAACATCCTCTGTGACGGCAAGTTCACTTTCATCGATGAGAACGGCCAGGAAGTCACGAAAGATGCCTATGACTATATAGACTATGCTATGGGCTACGATGCATCCAAGAGATTCCCTCTTTTCGTAAAGCCTGCCCGTAAAATCACCATGAAGAATGTCGCTGACGTGATGCGCGACCATTACGAGGGTACGCCGATGGATATGACTGTGGACATAGGTGCAGGCGGTAATGCCCTCCCGTACAGGTGGAGACCTATGGAATTTGAATATGACGGCAAGACTTACGTGAACGAGAGGGCTATCGCCACCCAGCAGACCGGGTTCTGGTTCGTGGGGCAGTCCCGCGGCTGGCTTCCGGACATGATCGGAGGCCTTCTGTGGTTCGGAACTGATGATGCAGCCACCTCATATCTTACTCCTATATATACGAGTATCAGGGCTGTGCCTGAATGTTTCATGGAGGGCAACGGGAGCATGCTGGAATATTCTCCGACATCCGCTTTCTGGATCTGCAACAGGGTGGCCAACGCCTGCTACAGGATGTACAATGTGATGGCTCCGACAGTGCGTGCGGCTATCGACGGGTTCGAGGTGTCCCAGATGGCTGCCATCCCGGAGGTGGACGCTCTTGCCAGGACGATGTATGACAAGGCCATAGCTGCGACAGGTGTGAAATCGGAGAAGAAAGCGGCAGAAAAGGCTGATTTCTCGGAAGTATACAAATATCTCACCGACTATTCTGTAAGCACCGCCCAGAACATATTCAATGAATGGGTAAATCTGGAGGTGTTCCTTCTCCTTAAATACATGGACGGCAATATCAAAGGCCAGAACCCTGACGGGTCGTTCATCGACAACGGATACTCCGACCGTATTCCGGGTGCGATCTCCAATGAAGACTATACAGAAAAATGGAAAGAGGCTGTCGCCAAGGACCATGGCGATGTCCTTGAAGTCAAATAACCGGTTATGGCAAAGAAAAAATCCGTAATTCTGAAAAACTGGCCGAAGTACCTCCTGCAGTGGGGAGTGCTGGCGGCACTGATTGTTGTCCTGACAGGGATAATACCCGGCAAAGAACCTGCCGACCCGGAGGCGTACTGCCCGGTGGGAGGTCTCCAGGCCCTGACGACCTATCTTGTCAACGGTTCGCTGCCGTGCAGCATGACTACATTGCAGATCATGATGGGGGTAGCCCTTGCTGCCGCCGTAATTCTTTTCAGCAAGCTTTTCTGCGGTTATCTGTGCCCTCTGGGGACGGTGCAGGATCTGCTGATGAAACTCCGCGACCTGCTTAATGCCAAAAGTATCAGTGTCCGTAACGGCTCTGCGGCTGATAAGGCGCTCAGGATCGTGAAATATGTCCTGCTGTTCTGGATATTCTATATGACCGCCACTACGAGCGAGCTGTTCTGCAAGAACCTTGACCCGTATTACGCAGTGGCTACCGGGTTTAAGGGAGAGATAACGTTGTGGATGTCAATAATATCCATTTCTCTTGTCATCCTCGGGTCTTTTTTCGTGGACATGTTCTGGTGCAGATATATCTGCCCGCTGGGTGCTGTATCCAACTCCTTGAAATTCTGGGCTTGCGCAGCGTTGCTTGCAGGTGTGTACAGTGTATTGGGACTTGCGGGTGTGAACATTCCCTGGTGGCTGGTGTTCGGAGTCTTCTGTTTTGCGGGTTACCTCCTCGAGATATTTTATGCAAGACCAAAACTGCAGGTGCTGCATATAATGAAGGACAATACCGTATGTATCCACTGCGGCAAATGTACGGTGCAGTGTCCTTATCATATAGATGTGAACACATGGGAAGCCGGACCTGTCAATTCGGTGGACTGTACCCTGTGCGGGGAGTGTGCGGCTGTCTGCCCGACAAAGGCGCTGCATGTAGGAGTCTGCCGCAGCGGCAGGCCTTTATTCATAAAAAAGATACTGCCGGCTGTCCTGACCGTACTCCTTGTCGCTGCCGGCATGTGGGCCGGGAGCAAGTTCGAACTTCCTACCATAGATGTGACGTGGGGTATAGAGCAGGTGGATGAAAACGGTGAAACCGTGTATCTGGTCGACCGGAAATCTCTGCAGACCCTTGTCCTCGAGAATCTCCGTTCTGTAAAATGCTACGGAAGCTCGATGGCTTTCAAGGCCAAGGTGGAGAAGATAAAGGGAGTGCATGGAGTCAGGACATTTGTCGGTCACCACAGGGTGGAGATACTTTATGACCCTGCGGCCGTATCCGAGGAAAAGATCCAGGCGGAGATATATACCCCTTCGCGCTTCAGGGTACAGACTCCGGACCTGCAGGCTGTCGACAGTATAAAGGTCATGACCATCAGGACAGAGAACATGTACGACAAACTGGACCTGAACTATCTGGGGCTTCAGATGCGTACTGCCGGCAGGAAGATCTACGGGCTTGAGTCGGAATTCGCCTGCCCTCTTATAGTCAGGGTCTACATGGATCCTTCGGAGAATCCGGACAAGGAATGGTTCAAGGACATAGTCCAGAAGGAAAAGCTCGTCCTCGGTACAAAGGAGTATGACCTGTCTTTCCGGTTTGAAGGGCTGGAGGACACGGTGTCTTATGTACCTGTGGAAGACTATGTCCGCCAAATGTTCTCTCCGTTCAGGGCAGAGTTCAAGAGCAGGATGGAAGAGGCTGAAGGCAAACCTCAGTATATCTATGAAATAGCTGACAGGAATTACGAGAAGCCGATAATAAAGAGGAATATGCCTTTCCTGAGCAATCATCTGTCACGTCATGACGGTGTCATAGGCATTTATCTTGACCTGGACGAGAATCTGGAGCCAGCCATCATGGTGCGCTATACTGCTCCGATGACTTCGGATGAGCTTTGGAGACTGATGACTATGGATACATGGACCATAACCTATTCCAAGGATGATGTCAGGGAAGAGCCGGCCAAGCTGGCCTTCAGGACACCGGGTGTGGAAAAACCTTATATTGTTGAATAGAAAAGGCCTGGACCGGAACGTTCGGAAACCTTCCCACTTCGTGGGGCCCTCCCTGTGCGGGCGCAACGTTTCCTCACCGTTCCGGTCCAGGCTTCAGCACATTATTGCGATGAAACGTAGATATTTACTTATTCTGACGCTGCTTTTTATATGCCTGCAGGCGGAAGCCGATGAAGGGATGTGGATGATAAATGCCATAGACCAGGCTCTGGAAAAGAAGATGCAGGAGCGGGGATTGAAGCTTTCCGCGGGTGAGATCTATAATGCGGACGCGCCAGGGACTACCATTTCCGATGCTGTCGTTTCCCTGGAGTTCGGCTGTACCGGCAGCATGATTTCAGACCGGGGGCTGATGATAACCAACCATCACTGCGCCTATTCCGATGTCTATGCCTTAAGTACGGAAGAACACAATTATCTGGAAGAAGGGTACTGGGCCATGACTTCCGGTCAGGAGGTGCCGATCAAGGGGAAGAAAGTCTATTTCCTTAAAAGAGTGCTTGATGTGACAGCTGAGGCGGAAGGGATGCTTGCCGAGGCTGAATCCAGAGGGGAGGTCCTGGGCTCCAGGAAGCTCGGGTTCCTTATGGAGAAGAAATATAAAGAGCAGAGCGGACTTGAGGCATGGTTCTCTTCCATGTGGTCCGGCTCGAAGTATTATGTCGCATTGTATGAAGTGTATTCGGACGTCAGGCTTGTGGCCGCACCGCCGGTGTCGGTCGCCGCATTCGGAGGAGATATAGACAACTGGGAATGGCCGCAGCACAAATGCGATTTCGCTCTTTACCGCATATATACTGCCCCGGACGGTTCTCCCGCAGAGTATTCTGACGGGAATATCCCGCTCAGGCCGGACCGGACGCTGCGGATTTCCCTGGACGGGTATGAACCCGGGGACTTTGCCATGGTCATAGGTTTTCCCGGGATAACCCACAGGTACAGCTCGTCGTATGCGGTAGATTTCAAGAAACGGGTGTCGCTTCCCGTTTCCAACCGCCTGAGGGCAGACCAGATGTCGATAATCAATTCCTGGATGGAGCGGGATCCGTCCGTAAGGCTGAAATATTCTGACTATTATTTTTCTTTGAGCAACGTCCAGGAGATGAACGAAGGCGAGGTCCAGTGCTACAGGAGGTTCAATGTGGTGGAGAAGAAAGCCTCCCTGGAGAAGCTGTTGCAGGAATGGATTGAGTCTGAACCGGAACGGGATGCTGTCTGGGGTGATATGCTGGCGCTCGCTTCGCGGAAATATTCTGCGACAGAACAGGTGCAGCGGAACCTTGTGTATTACAGGGAGACTCTTGTGAGAGGGACGCGCTTTTCCCGTATCGTGCCGAGGATCAATGTTCTTAAAAATGATGTGCTGAAAAGCAAGGGTATACGGCCGCACCGTGTTATAGACCGTGGCGGACCTGATTCCGCCGAGGTCAGATGCTGCCGCGGATACAGGTTCTGCGGCAGGGATTTCGATGCTGTCAGATCTTATCTGATGCGGGAATATGATGATATAGACCTGCGGGTGGAACGTGACCTTCTGGAGTATGCGATAGAGACGTTTTATGAGAACATAGACACGGTCTGGACAGGCCCTTACCAGAAAGAACTGAAGAAAAGATTTACGGGTCCGGACGGCAGATGCGACTATGCTTCATTGACGGACTGGCTCTGGGGCGGAAGTTTCCTGACGGACCCCTCAAGGCTGGAGAAGTTCATCTCCGAGAAGCATACAGTGAATGAGTACCGGCAGGATCCGCTGTACATGTTTTTCCAGGATATCGGTGTGCGGGAGTTCAACTCGGTGCTGGATGATATCGAAGGGGACCCGGACCTTCTTTCCCTTTCCAGGGAATATACCAGAGCCCTCTATCGGATGAACATATCGGAAGGTATTCCGCAGTATCCTGACGCCAACTCGACCATGCGTATAACTTACGGGACAGTAGGCCCTGTTGAACCTTACGACGGAGTGATATGCTCGTGGCAGAGCACCTCGGCGGGGATTCTCGAAAAGCACGACCCGGAAAAATATGAATATACCCTCCATGAAGACTGGAAGGGACTCCTTGAAAGCGGACAGTGGGGGAGATGGTGGCAGGGCGGAAAAGGCTCCATGCCTGTCGATTTCCTTACGGACAACGATATTACGGGCGGCAACTCCGGCAGCCCTGTCCTCAATGCCGATGGGGAACTCATCGGTCTTGCGTTCGACGGGAACAAGGAGTCGCTTGCCGGCGATTCTTATTATACCCCGGGATACAACAAGTGCGTCTGTGTGGATATCAGGTTCATCCTGTGGACTCTTGATGAGTATGCCGGCATGTACCGTATAATAGACGAACTGGGTCTTTAGATCTGTTTTTAAATATTTATTTAACGGACCGTAACAATATTTTAGCGGTAATTACATCATTACGAAACCAATAGCGGCTACTTTTGCGGCCGATTAATGGTTTCGTATGTTTTTAAAAGGTTTGTTATCAGCTGCTTTGGCATTTTCCGCCATCGCAATGCAAGCTGCATCGGCCTTGGATTCAGCCGCCGAGGTTGAAATCAGAGGGAAAATAGTGGATGCGGAGACCGGAGAGGAGATTATCGGGGCTGCCGTCATGGTGAAGGAGCAGCCAGACCTCTGGGCCATGTCCGGCCTGGACGGAAGTTTTACGGTGAAGGTGGATGCCGGAAGCTCAAGGACCCTGCTGTGCTCCCTTATCGGGTACAAGGATATGGAAGTTGTTTATGCCGGTGGGGATGAAGCATTGATAATCAGTCTGGTTAAAGACAGTATAGTGCTGGACGGTGCTGTCGTAGCCGCCGAGAACCACGGCAAGACCGAGGCGAGTGCCAGAGGCATAGAAAAAGCCGCCATGAATGTGGTGAATGTCATGAGCGCCAGGGCGATGGAGCTTTCTCCGGATGTGACCGTGGCGAATGTCATCAAGAGGATGTCCGGAGTCACGGTGGAGAGGAACAGCAGCGGAGAGGGCCGCTATGCCATCCTGCGCGGCATGGACAAACGGTACAACTACACGCTGGTGAACGGAGTGAAGATCCCCAGCCCTGACAACAAGAACAGGTTTGTCCCCCTGGATATCTTTCCTTCCGAGATGCTTGACCGTCTGGAGGTCACCAAATCCCTTACGGCTGACATGGAGGGCGACGGCATCGGAGGTGCTGTAAACCTGGTGATGAAGGACGCTCCCGAGAAGATGGAGGTGAACGCCAACCTGGCCTCGGGCTATAGCGCCCTCTTTTTCGACAGGGATTTCGAGTCGTTCAACCACAGGGCCGGACAGAAGATGTCCCCGTATGAAAGGCTCGGCCGTCCGGAGGACTATGCGGTGACAGCGGAAGATTTCACTATGGAAAACCTGAGGGTGAAGTCGGCAAGGCCCCGACCTGATCTCATAGGCGGATTTTCCTTCGGAGACAGGTACTTCGGTGGAAAACTCGGCATAATGGCGGCAGTCAGCTATCAGAACCTCTTCCGCGGCAAGGACACTGATCTCTATTATATGCCGGGCTCATCGGGCAACGGGACCGAATACAGGACATACTCCGATGAGCAGAACCGTCTGGGAGTCCATGCGAAACTCGACTACAGGTTCGGCCGTCGCCACAAGCTCATGCTATATGCCGGATATATGGATCTGCGTGAGAGCGAGGTGCGTGACGGGCAGAACAGGAAGGACTGGATAGTCAAGATGCAGTGGAACCGGCAGTATATCGCGAACACGACCCTTAAAGGCGAGCACTCATTCCTTGAAGGTGACAGACTGAAACTTGACTGGTCCGGAGTGTTCTCCAGGGCATACAGCACCTCTCCGGACAACTCCAAGCTGTACATCAACATGCAGCAGACCCACCTGTACAACACAGACTCCGCCGAAAAACGCTGGGAGCACAACTCCGACAGGGACTTCGCCGCATACGCCAGCCTTTCCTACACCTGGGATTTCTCCGGACTGTCCTCACTCCAGCTTAAAGCAGGCGGCATGTACAGAAACAAGATAAGGGACAGCTTCTTCAACGAATACACATTCGACTCCGCCACAGGGAGGGAGGACCTCCAGTATTACGGGGAGGACTGGACGGGTTTCGAACAGCTGCAGCTTACCCCGAGACCTTACGGCAACATCGGGGATCCTCTCAACTACGACGCCTGGGAGAACATCGCTGCGGGCTACCTCATGGGCAAATTCAACTGGAGAGGACTGGAGCTCATAGCCGGGGTCCGTGCCGAGCACACTGACCAGGGATACCGGCTCGACTTTCCGAGGAAGACGGATTCGGAAGGGAACCAGAAGTATGTGGACTTCCTCCCGAGCGTTCATCTCAAATACGGGATACACAGGAACGCCAACCTCCGCTTCTCCTACGGCCGCTCCATCAACCGTCCTGGATTTTTCGAGATTGTCCCGTACACCATCCTCAATGA
Organism: Candidatus Cryptobacteroides avicola; assembly: GCA_017695115.1. GTDB lineage: Bacteria > Bacteroidota > Bacteroidia > Bacteroidales > UBA932 > Cryptobacteroides > Cryptobacteroides avicola. Next base: position 28,003 of record JADILV010000036.1, read on the forward strand.
AGACTATGACGAGAAAGGAAATCCGGACCTGAAACATACGGTCGCCGACAACCTTGACCTCAGATACGAATACTTCCCCAAATCCTCCGAGCAGTTCATGGTAGGGTTTTTCTGGAAAAAGCTCCGGAATCCGATCGAATACGGGCTCATAAACGAAGGACAGGCCACATTTATCACGCCGATGAATTTCGGAGATGCCACAAATGCAGGAGTGGAAGTGGACATAATGAAATATTTCAACTGGTTCGGCATAAAGGCCAATTACACATATACCCATTCCAGCATAACCACCAACAAGCGTGTCCGCGAGGGGACTGAGGTAAAGACCGTAGACCAGACCAGGCCTCTGTACGGGCAGGCGGCACATGTGGCCAACCTTTCTTTCCTGTTCAACTTCCAGAAATGCGGACTTGAGGCCCAGCTCTCGGGATCCTATACCGGACGGAGGCTCAGCGAGATATCCAACTGGTTGGACAACGACATCTGGGAAGCCGGCTATGTCCAGCTGGATGCGTCACTCGAGAAAAGCTTCAGGGCAGGGCTTTCGGTATTTGCCAAGGCATCCAATCTTCTGGATTCCCCTGTAGTCCGCTTCATAAACCCGAACCCGATGACTGAATCCCTGAAAGATTATGCCAGATACCGGGGAGGGGTGATCGAGCGTAAGGAATGGCATGCCCAGACCCTGTCCGTCGGAATCAGATACAAATTCACAGAAAAATAAATTGAACTCAATCTTAAATTAAAATTTATGAAATTCAAGTATTTTTTTATGGCGGCATTGGCTGTATCCGCCTTTGCTTCATGTACGGATCTGACAACTGAAGATGATCCGGAAAAGGATGACCAGGAACAGACAGACCAGGATGACGACAATACTCCTGATCAGGGAGAAGACGGCAACCAGGAAGAAGGGATTTCCGGAAATGTCTCCGGTGTCTGGAAAGCAGGTTCCACTGTCAATGTTTCAGGACATATAACCGTTCCTGAGGGAGAGTCCCTTACCATAGAGGAAGGAGTTACCGTGATTTTCAGTGATAAGGGAGTAGGTGTCAATCATGTTGCCATCGAATTCACCGTGGACGGCAATCTGTACTGTCTCGGTACAGAGGATGCCCCTGTGCGCCTTACCGTGGCAGAGGATCTCAGGACTTACGGCAATACATTTAAAGGATTCTGGGGCGGTATCGTCGCCGGAGCCACCTGCGCTGAAATGCTCATTGACCACACCATCATCGAGTACACGGGCGGACAGGTAATCGAGGGCTCGCCTGCGGCAGAAAACGGCTACTATACCGCCGGAGATGACGCATATCCTCAGATCACCACCAACAATGTCAACGGTAACTATGTGATCACCAACAGCATTATCCGCAACGGCTGGTCGGACGGCATCTACATGATGGGCGGCAATGCCATTATCGCTGGCAATATCTTCAGCGCTACCGGATATGACGGAGCAGAAGCCGTGAATGTAAAATCAGGATGCAAGGTGGATGTTGCCGGCAACATTATGTTCAGCCCTAACACCAACGGCCTTAAACTCTCCAGTTCGGACCAGAGCGAGGTAAGGCACCAGGCCCTCATCCAGGCTTACAACAACACTATAATCAACTCCGGCTGGAGACGTGACGGAGAGAAAGGAGGCTGTATCTATGTCGAGGAGATGGCCAATGTGAGCGTGTTCAACAACCTTCTGGTGAACTGCAAGTTCAGGGCTATCACCCCTGCATACGACGAGCCGGGCAGCGAGGACTGCTATGACGGGGAAAACTCCATGATAGACTACAACTTCTACGCTTCCGGAAATGTCGAAAGCCACCTGTTCTTCGAGGGCGAATACGATGATGACGGAGAGACCCTCTACTACTCAGGCGTGAAGCTCCCTTATCAGGGATATGCCTACAATCATGAAGAGTATGACCCTTCGGCTGACGTGAACAGCAAGATCGCCAAGACGGCAGAGGAAGCAGAGGCATTGAACCCTATGTTCGTGAATTATGACATCAATGTGGACCCTGCCCTGTATGACTGGAATGACAGCTGGAATTTCCACGTACAGGGAGGTTCTCCTGTGCTTGAGGGTGCATATTCTCCGTCTGAGGCTTCAAGGCAGCCGTTCTATTCGGTTTCAGGTCTGACCGTGAACGGGCAGACATATACTTCGCCTGCCGTACAACCTTGGTTCGGCGCTTTCGGTCTGGAGGAATAAATTATATTTGTACTTTAAACTGAAAAATAATGAAAAAAGGTATAATAGCCCTTCTTTCTTTGGCGTTTGTCATTACCGGCTGCGCTTCCGGTCCGTCGCTCAGCACGGCGGATCATACGCAGGAGTGGAAAGCTCTCGAGAAGCCCCTGAACTTCTATCTTGCCAATGATCTCGGGCGCAACGGCTACTATGACCAAAAGCCGATAGCGGAGACCATGGGCAGGATGGCCGAGACCATCGATATAGAGTTCGTTCTGGCAGCCGGTGACGTGCACCATTTCGAGGGAGTCCAGAGTGTTTCAGATCCTCTGTGGATGACCAATTACGAGCTTGTCTACTCGCATCCGGATCTGATGATCGACTGGTATCCTATATGCGGGAATCACGAGTACAGGAGCAATACGGACGCAGTAGTCCAGTACAGCTCTGTCAGCGCCCGCTGGGAGATGCCGGCCAAGTACTATACATTCGTGAAGGAAGAAGACGGCGTGACTGTGCGTGTAATCATGCTGGATACTACGCCTATGATAGACAAATACCGCGGAGAAACTGAAAAATATGCTGATGCCTCCAAGTCTGACTATATGGAGCAGCTCGCATGGCTGGATAATGTCCTTTCGGAAGCGGACGAGGACTGGGTGCTGGCAGTAGGGCATCATCCGATCTATGCCTATACGGACAAGAGCGAGAGCGAGAGGACTGATCTTCAGCAGCGCCTTGACCCTGTCCTCCGCAAATACGGCAATGTGGATATGTACCTTTGCGGCCATATCCATACTTTCCAGCATATCCGCAAGAACGGATGCGACATCGATTATGTGGTGAACACATCAGGCTCCTTAAGCAGGGATGATGTGCAGACCGTAGACGGTACGGTGTTCTGCAGCAACAAGTCAGGGTACTCTCTTATTACTGCCGACAGTACTGAACTCAATCTGCACATGCTTGACAAGGACGGTAATGTCCTTCACACTGTGAAACGGACGAAGTAGTTCTTTCATAAAAGTCTGTCTCTGCCTTTATCGGGCAGACCGGACCTGCCGCATTTGCGGTGAAACAGGGGGCTGAGTCAAAATGAAGAATTTTGGCGCAGCCCCTTTAGGTGTGTTGGAATTGATAATAACGCTGTAGTTTGCAATTATGGCGCACAGTCATTTTTGTGCGCTCATTACTGTCTAGTCGTCATAGCCGATGACGTTGAAGTTCATGTCGAACTTGATTTCAAGTCCGCCGGAAAGTTCGATCTCCCATGTGTACGGGTTGCGTTCTATTTTCTTGATGATCTGTCCCGGGAAATTGCTGTCGGCTACATATTCGGCGATTTTCTGAGGGATGACAGATGCCGGTACCGCATTGTATTTGCACTCTACGCTGGTCCATTCCCCCTGGGGGTTGAAGTCGACTTCCGTACGGTCGGTATAGGTCACTTCATATTCAGAACCCACCATTTTCGGGTCTTCTACCACGAAAGCGACGTTAAGTCCTTTGAAATGCTGTGCAAGGAATTCCTGTGCGTTGGCCGGGAGCTTGTCTACTGTCGTCGGTCTTTCCTGATCCCCCGCTGAAGCGGATATTGCACTTGTGAAAAGCACTGCTGCTGCGATAAAAAACTTTTTCATGTCAAATGTGTTTTAAATGTTATGTTTCATTTTCCTGATGCAAAAGTCACAATGGAATCTGAATCGAAACTGAAAAAAAGATGAGCGGGAAAATAAATTGAAAAATTTGGAAAATAGGGGGGGGGAATTACTATCTTTACAGAAAAATAAAATGTGTGTGTAGAGCAAAAGGGTTTCCGGAGTTCCGGAGCCCTTTTTGTTTTATGCCGGCCGGAGAATCGTTATTATTTTTGCGGGAAAAACTGCAGGTGCCTGCAACATTCCGAATGTCTCCGGAGTCTAACGGACAAATTCCCGGAGAAACTGACGGGTTTGTAAAATTAACTTTTAAAATTCTGGATTATTATGGTAGACTGGAATGCTGTATTGATAGTTACTGTGCTGTGCGTGGTGATGCCTGTGGCGATTGTAGCAATCGTTTTCAGATCAAGGAATCATGAGATAGACAGGAAGATGGATGTCCTTCTCAGGTCTGTGGAAAACGGTCAGGAGGTGGATCCTGCACTTTTTGCTGATGCAAAGAGCAGCAAGACATTGAAGATGAGACTGCTGAACAGGCTGGTATGGGGCATGGTCCTTTTTATGACAGGTGCCGGAATGCTTGTCGGCGCCCCATTTGTGGATGACCCTGAAGGGCTTTTCATCACCGGCGGTATCTGTGCCGCTGTAGGTGCGGCTCTTCTGGTGGCGTTCTTTGTCGGAAGAAAATGGATGAAGCCGGAGATTGAATCGGAGGAGAGGCAGATGGCCTCAAGATACGGAAAAGAGGTTGAAGGGAAGTAGTGTCAGGAAGTGGACAAGAATTAGTTCATACAGCAGCTGGAGCATGAGCAGGGGCCTTTGCGCAGGTTCCTGTGCGTGCTGTGCGGAGGGGATTCATTCCGGGCTGATGACCTGGCGCAGGAGGCCATGCTGAAGGCCTATATGTCCTTCGGGAAGTTTGAAGGGAGGGCGAAGTTCTCTACGTGGCTTTTCCGTATTGCGTATAATTGTTTTTATGATTACAAGTCCCGGGTCGGGCGTGCGGAAGGAGAGGAATTGACGCAGGTGTACGAGAAGACGCCTGACGAAAAAGCTGATCCTGCTGCCCGTTTCGAGAATCAGGAACTTTATATGGCTATCGGCGGGCTTTCCGAGACTGAAAGGACGGTGATACTGCTGTTTTATATGGAAGACAAGTCAATCAAGGATATAGAGGCAATTACCGGGATGCCTTCCGGGACTGTCCGTTCGCATCTTTCGCGCGGGAGACAGCATCTGAAGGCTTTCCTGGAAAAACTGTCAGCCCATTAAACCATAAAGAAATGAAAGAAAAGGAAATACGTCAATTCATCCATGACAACATGCCGCAGGTCCGCGGCAGCGAGGCCTTTATGGCCGAGCTGGTCCGCCAGATCGAGCTGCTGCCGACCCCTGCTTCGCTGTCGGGCTGGACGGAAGAGGAGAAGCAGGCGGACATAAAAGCCATAATGTCCCTAGTCCGTTCTATCAAAAGGCGGAACCGTCTGACGGCTCTTGCCATTGGTGCCGGAGCGGTAGCCGTCCTGGTCTGCATTGTCTCCGCTGTTTTCATGATAACTCCTGTCCGCGACTTCGTGATCAGTAATTACATCTATATAGCCATAGCCTTTACCGCCGCCATCCTGGCCTGTGCCTTTATCATCCCCCGCACATCCAGGCTGTAGAAATTCCACTCCTGGCCTGGTGACCGGAGTATGCTCTTTGGAAAAAATCCAGACTGTCAGACAGAAAGTCAGATAGTCATATCAGTCATGTCAACTACAGTTGCATATTCATTAGGATAAACAATCTTATATTCATATCCATTGAATACTGATTTGTCAAAGAAACACAACTGTATCCTTGGATTAAGATTCAAATATGGTCTGTCACCACTGATGAACAATATCCTGTCATCTTTCTCGGGAAATTTCTCGTCCTTGGCTCTGACGGCTATGTATTTTGTCCCGAAATCCGTCTGCCTCTTAAGATATTCAATGACACCGGAAACCCCGTACATGGTTTCCCTATACTGTTAAGAAAATCGAAAGTATTTTTCATCAGCTGAAGAGCAGCCATGTCCCCAACCAGATCAAATACAGCATCATAATCACAGGTATAATCTATACGGCAAACCATATACTTTCCTTTGTATGCAGTCCTTCCCCACCAATGAGCCAATCTTATATTAGTATCCCAAAAGTAGTAGCCGGCTCCAAGCCATGCATTACTGGAAACACATTTATATGGACCATCCTGTTCGACCTCATCCCGATTATTCCGGTCTTCAACTGCTTGATACAATGTGATATTTTTACTTGCCATTTGAAATTATCGTATTTGCTTTAAGATAATCCTTCAATGGCGAAAGATTCAATGTCGGTATTATAATAGGTGGAATATTAGCCTGCAAAGATACGGTGCTGACAAAGGCGCGTACATAAGGAAACAGTATAGCTATACTGTTTGCATAGAAATAATCAGGAATATCTTCCAATGTCCTGGCACTCTCAAACATGAACTCTGCCTGACAATTGACAGATATTACCTCAACATTAGCAATTTTGGCAGAAAACAAGAATGTCAATCTAAAAACACCGGTATTGTGATGGAATAAACCGGATGGTTTAAAATCCAGATCAAATACAGAATCCTGTTTTAGACCGGCTAAATCCAATGATACTTTGTTAAAACGGTAGCCATTAAGAGAAAATGCAGCTTTTTTTATATCTTGACCCATAATGCTGATATTTTATTATATACAAAAAATCCAGAGAAAACTCTGGATTCAAATTCAATATTGATTCTTCTGAAATTCGTATTTCCTGAATATCACCCACACATTGAAGATATTCATCTACTGTAGGACCAATGTTATTGAATTCTCTCAATTCCTCATAGTCCTTTTCTAACTGTTCCGGAGATGTGTCGGCAAAATACTGTTTAAGTTGCTGTAAAAAGTCCATAATACATCCTCCTTATAATAACCAAACGAATAACTCGTTCTGAAAAAGTGTTGCAAAGTTATAATTTTTTCTCATAAAACACAAAACAACCAAAAACAATCATGAATAGCTGACTTTCTGTTTAGTTCTTGTGTATTTACTAAAATGGTGCGAAGATTATGCCAGTTTGAGTGTCAGTCCGATGAAGTCTTCGACACTGAGACGCTCCGGCCGGAGTTCGAAGACAGGGGAGGAGATGAACTCTGCGGTCCGGTCTGCGGACCAGCCTTCGCGCTCAGCCTTGGCTGAAATCAGAGGCTTAAGTGAATTGCGCAGGGTCTTGCGCCTCTGGTTGAAAGCCATTTTGACTGTGGATTTGAAGAGTTTTTCGTCACAGCCGAGCGATACACGGGAATTCCGTTTAAGCCTTATTACGGCAGACTTCACTTTTGGCGGGGGATTGAACGCCCCTTCACCGACGGTAAAGAGATATTCTATGTCATACCATGCCTGGAGAAGCACGGACAGTATCCCGTATGTCTTGGTGCCCGGTTTCTCGGCTATGCGTTCCGCCACTTCTTTCTGTATCATGCACACGACCTGCGGGATGGATTCCTTATAGTCAAGTATCTTGAAGAATATCTGTGAAGAAATGTTATACGGGAAATTGCCTGTCACCAGGAAGCGCCCCTTGAAGAAATTCTCCAGACGCAGTTTCAGAAAGTCGGCCTGCAGGATGCGGCCTGCCGCCTTGGGGAAATTGACCAGCAGATAGTCTACGGACTCGCTGTCTATTTCCACCATCTTCAGGTCAATGTCCTTCCTTTCCAGAAGGTACTGTGAAAGCACGCCCATCCCTGGGCCGACTTCAAGCGTTTCGAACCTGCCGCCTCCGGCTGTCTCATCGTAACCCTCTGTCTCCAGAGCCTCTACGATATTCTGCGCTATCGAAAGGTCTGTAAGGAAATGCTGTCCTAGGGATTTTTTTGCTCTGACTTCCATAGTTTTCTTTTTATATATTTGACCTGCGGCCATTTATACTGTGGCAATTACAAACTCGTTTGCATTGCTCCCGGTGCCGTCCAGTACCGTCCGGTACGGTAAATCCCTCCCACGCCTGTGGCGCGGGCCCCTCCCGTTCACGAGGCCACGGGCGGCCACGCCTTCCGGACGGTAACGGACGGCAATCCGGAATGACAGGTGCAAAGATAGGAAAAAATGCACCGCGTTAAAAATCCTTGCCTTCGAAGATGGTTCCGGTGGAGATGGCTCCGCTGTGCTCCTTACGGTCCTTGACGTTGAAAGTGTAGCTCAGGGACAGGATGATGTTCGGATAGACCGGCCTGACATTGGTAAGCGAAAGAAGGCCGGGAGTTTCCCTCCTGTTTTCATACCTGGCGGTATGGAAAGCATCGTGGAAGACCAGTGAGGCGGAAAGCCTGTCCTTGATGACCTGCTGCCGGACGGCCACATCGAAGTAGAAATACCCTTTTTCCGTGCCTTGTGAAAGGATGGCCGGGCCGAGAGCATTGGCATCGAACTGGATTCTTGTCGTCTTGCCGGCCCTGAAGTTGTTTATCATCCCTGCCGTATAGCTGAAATTGGCCGCATCGGTGCTTCCTTCATAGCTGCTCCTGAAACTGTACCTGAAAGCACTTCCTGTTACCGTCATGTCCCACCAGCGGGCCACCTTTATGCGGGCTTCGGCTTCAAGTCCGAATGTGATGTCATTCCCGGCATTTATAAGGGAGTCCAGGGTCACTCCGGGCTGGTACGGTCGGCGGATTAGATCTGTCTTTCCTTTTCTTGACCGGAAAAAACCGGTGAATGTCAGACTGTTGCGATTCTTGCCAAATACCTTGCGGTATCCCAGTTCGGCAGAATGGATGTATTCGGGCTTGATGTCAGGGTTTCCGATGAGACGGGTGTAATAGTCTTCGTATGTGATGTATGGCTCCAGCTTCCAGATGCCCGGACGGTTGGTGCGGAAAGCGTATGAGAGTGAAACCGTGTTGTCATGCGGAGCATGGTAGGCGGCATGTACCGAAGGGAAAAGTTCGTAGCGTTTCAGGTTGCGGCTGGCATCCTTGACGGTGATGTCCATGATGTCATGTGTGTAGTCCCCGCGTATTCCGGCATTGATGTCCACAGGCCCGAAAGTGTCGGTAGCCATTGCGAACAGCGAATGTATCTGCCTGCGGTAGAAGAACGGGGCATACATGTCGTCCTGCCACTGGAATTCCTCCTCATCCCTGTCCCAGTATTTTATGCTGTAGTCGCCTACTTCGCTGTACGAGGTCATCTGATAGCCGGCTTCGAACTTTCCGGACGGCCTGTAGTTCATGGTGTACTTGATGTCCCAGTCGTAGTCCCAGTGATATTCGTCTTCATAACCACGCGTCCCTTCGTATCTGGCTCCGGTCTGCGTGAAAAGATTGCTTTCGGTATATTCCAGGGCGTACCAGTCATACCTCAGACGTCCCTGTGCCGAGATGTTGTCCCCACGGTCGTTCAGGATATAGGAATATTCCGCTGAAATCTGGGCGAGCCTCTTTTCGTTCGAATACCGGTCATGACTGTCGTAGGTGGCGTCATTTATGACCTCTCCCGACTGCTTCCTGTTCTCGTAATATGACATGTCTCCGCCACGGGCATTGTCCGTCACTCCTGACTGGAATTCCACCAGGGCATGGTGTCTGTCATTGCGGAATTCCCAACCTATCCTGCCGATGTATGACGATACCGTGCTGTGACGGTAGCCGTCAGCGTCCGACAAGGTTTCAAAATCATCTATCAGAGTGTGTTTCTGCTGACGGAATTCGCTGCGTCCGCGTATCTGTGAAGCAGTCCCGCCTATGTACCATCTGTGGCTGCCTCTGTTCATGCTCAGCTGCACGTCTCCGCTCCAGGTACCTATGGTGCTTCCGGATGCCGAGACAGAGCCTCCTAAACCCTCTGCATGACGTTTCTTGGTGATAATGTTGATGATGCCGGCATCCCCGTCTGTCCTGTAGACAGCTGATGGAGAAGTGATAATCTCGATATCCTCGATGTTTTCGGCAGGAATCTGCTCCAGAGCCTGCGTCCCTTCCAGCATGCTCGGTTTCCCGTCCACATATACGAGAAAGCCGGTGCTGCCTCGGAACGATACCTCTCCGTCTGCATCAACGCGGACCGAAGGCATTGATTTAAGCACATCTACAGCGGAGCCTCCTGAAGCGGACAGGGAAGAAGATCCGCTGACTGTCTTTTTGTCCAGTCTGTAGATTACGGGCTTTTTTTCTGCGGTAAATACCGTACCTTCAAGGTTTACGACCTCTGTAGTGTCCTGCTGCAGGTCCTGTCCTGAAATCAATGCCGGGCAGGAAAACATGAGCAAGAGTACAAGTGCTGGTTTGAGTGACATGTTTTTCCGATAAAAAAGGCGGTGTACATACCTAAAAGAGCTGCGCCAAAATTTATCATTTTGACACAGCCCCTGAACTGTTATGTCTGACCGGGCAGTTACTAGAACATATCCGGGTTGTTGTAGTCCGGTGCATCGAAACCTGCATCTGACGAATAGTCGTTGGAAGCGGTTTCCGTGTGCTGCCTGTTTTCTTTGCGAGGTGCCCTGCGGTCATCGCGGCGGTCATTCCTGCGCTCGTCGCTTCCTCTGCGGTCGTCACGGCGAGGGCTGCGGCGGTCGTCCCCGTTCCGGCGCGGACCCTTGTCGCCGTTTGGCCTTGGCCTGCGTTCAGGCTCTACATAGCCTTCGGGCTTTTCCAGAAGGGCCTTGCGTGAAAGCCTCATCTTGCCTGTCTTAGGATCGATTTCAAGGAGTTTCACATCTACTTCGTCACCTACGTTGAGGATATCCTCCACCTTATCGGTCTTTCCCCAGTCGATTTCAGAGATGTGGAGAAGGCCTTCCTTTCCTGGAAGTATCTCTACGAAAGCTCCGAACTCAAGTGTAGAGACTACGGTGCCGTGGTAAACCTTGCCTACCTCAGGAACTGCGCAGATACCGTTGATCCATTCGAGTGCCTTGTCCATAGCCTCTTTGTTGTCTCCGAAGATGTCTACGATGCCCTCGCTGACTCCGTTGGCATTGTCTTCAGTGATAGTGACGGTAGTGCCTGTCTCCCTCTGTATCTTCTGGATGACTTCTCCACCCTTGCCGATGATGGCTCCGATGAACTCGCCAGGTACCCTGATCTGGACGAGACGAGGAACGAACGGCTTGTAGTCTGCACGTGGCTCGCTGATGCATTTCATCATTTCGCCCATGATGTGCATTCTTCCCTGGCGGGCCTGCTCAAGTGCTTTTGCGAGCACTTCGTATGACAGTCCGTCCACTTTGATGTCCATCTGGGTGGCAGTGATTCCGTCCTTGGTTCCGGTCACCTTGAAGTCCATGTCGCCGAGGTGGTCTTCGTCTCCGAGGATATCGGTAAGAATGGCATATCTGTCGTTAGGTCTTTCTGCGTCTGTGATAAGTCCCATGGCAACTCCTGCTACCGGTTTTTTGATCTTCACTCCGGCATCCATGAGTGCAAGGCATCCTGCACATACCGTAGCCATTGAAGACGAGCCGTTTGACTCGAGAATATCGGAAACCACGCGGACTGCGTATGGGTTTTCAGGTGCGAGCGGAACCATAGGCTTGAGCGCTCTCCATGCCAGGTTCCCGTGCCCGATTTCGCGGCGGCCTACACCTCTCTGGGCCTTGGCTTCACCTGTAGCGAACGGAGGGAAGTTGTAGTGGAGCACGAACTGCTCGGAACCCTGTACAAGGACTTCGTCAAGTTCCTTCATGTCGAGCTTGGTCCCGAGTGTAACTGTAGAAAGGGACTGCGTCTCTCCGCGGGTGAAGATGGCCGAACCGTGTGCGCAAGGGAGATAACCTGCTTCGCACCAGATAGGACGCACTTCAGTGCTCTTACGTCCGTCCAGACGGATTCCTTCATCCAGGATGAGGTTCCTCATGGCATGTTTCTCGACAGCGTGGTAGTATCTTTCCACCATCATCTTCTTATCCTCGCGCTCCTCTTCAGGGAGAGTCTGGTAGAACTCCTCTTTAAGGGCGTCGAAAGCGTCCGACCTCTCGTGTTTTGGAAGTCCGGATTTTGCGATAGCGTAGCACCTGTCGTAGCAGAATGCCTCTACAGCCTTGCGGAGCTCTTCGTCGTTCTCTTCGTGGCAATATGTTCTCTTGACAGTCTTTCCTGTTTCCTCCATGAGTTCCATCTGCACCTTGCAGTGCTTCTTGATTTCTTCATGGGCGAACTTGATGGCTTCGAGCATGTCGGCCTCGCTGACTTCGTTCATCTCTCCCTCGACCATCATTATGTTGTCGTATGTAGCGGCGACCATGAGGTCAATGTCGGCCTTGTCCATCTCGCTGAAATTAGGGTTGATCCTCAGCTGTCCGTCGATACGTGCGACACGCACTTCAGAGATAGGTCCCCCGAACGGGATGTCGCTTACGGCAAGAGCCGAAGATGCGGCAAGACCTGCAAGGGCATCAGGCTGGATGTCTTTTTCTGCAGAGATAAGATTGATGGTCACATATACTTCTGCGTGGAAGTCTTCAGGGAACAATGGCCTGAGAGCCCTGTCCACGAGTCTGGCAGTAAGGATTTCGGCGTCGGATGCCTTTCCTTCACGTTTCATGAATCCGCCCGGGAACCTTCCCGCCGATGCGAATTTTTCCTTGTAGTCCACCTGGAGCGGCATGAAGTCCACATCCTCTTTTGCGTCTTTTGCGCAGGTTACGCATGCCAGAAGCATGGTGCCTCCCATTTTGACTACTACCGAACCGTCTGCCTGTTTGGCCAGTTTACCTGTTTCGATTTCTATTACCCTTCCGTCGGATAATTCGATTTTCTTGTTAATGATATTCATGAATTCTTTTTCAACCTGCCTCCCCCTATGGGAGTTGATTAATATTTATTGTCTTCTTCCTTTGTACCATTCCGAAATATATATTGTGTTCCTGTGCCTGCCGCAGGTTGAATGGTTTGTTAACAGGCACGTTGACCGTCCGATTTTGGCTGGGCGCGGATTTTCCTGCACAGCTTTTTAAAAAGAAAGAGGCTGAATGCCGTATTATGGCACCCTTGCCTCTTTCCATGCTTCCCTGAAACCGGTGACTTCCGGTTCCGGATATCCTTTTATCGACGGAGACCGAGCTCCTTGACGATATTTCTGTATCTCTCGATGTCTCTCTCTTTGAGGTAATCAAGGAGACGACGTCTCTGACCTACGAGCTTGAGAAGAGAACGGCGGGTTACATTGTCCTTCTTGTTCTGCTTCAGGTGCTCTGTCAGATGAGCGATACGGTAGGAAAATAGAGCAACTTGACTCTCAGGAGAGCCGGTGTCCGTATTAGACTTTCCGTACTTCGCGAAAATCTCTTGCTTCTTTTCAGCCTGTAAATATTCAGCCATTTTGCAAAAAGATTAATGATTAATAATGTTTCCATGCCGTCTTCCCGTCACGGGCGGACAAGCGGGCGCAAAGATAGACAGAAATTCCGATAAAACAAACGGTTGTTTAACAAAAAATTAAATGACTGTCCGCAAGGATACCCCTGACGTGTCATCCCGTATGCCTTTCCCGTGTCATATCTGTCGTTCCGTTTATTTTTCAAAGATGAATTTTATCTGTTCCCACTCGCTCCCCGTATCATTTTTCTGTGCAGGCCCCGGGGTAGAGCGTCCTTCGGTTATGTACCTGCGCATGACCTCAGTGAGTTCTTCAATTTTCTTTTTGTGCCCTCTCCCGTAGAGGTTATGCGTTTCTCCATAGTCTTTCTTCATGTCGTAAAGCTGGAACTCCGGAGCGTCCGGCATGTTTTTCAGATCTTTGTCAGTCGGGTAGCTCCACCCGCCTGAACCGGGCCAGAACAGCAGTTTCCATCTGTTGTCGCGGATAGAAAACCTGCCTTCATTGGAATGGTGGACGATGTATCTGCGTTCAGATTTGCCGGTTCCTTCTATTACAGGCCAGAATGAGAAGCTGTCCTCTCCTTCATCAGCCTCCATGTCGTGTCCGAGCATTTCGCAGAAAGTGGCATAGAAATCAGTAAGTGATGTAAGGCCGTCCTCTACTGTACCGGCCCGTTTCCCGTTCCATGATACTATTAGCGGTATATGGTGGCCTCCATCGTACAGGTCGGATTTCGTGCCTCTGTAAATGTAGCTCGGGTGATGCCCTTTCTTTTCAAAGTCCTTCATGCCGGCGTAAGGTGCATAGCCGTTGTCGGAGGCGAATATTATGATGGTATTATCGGCGATGCCTGATTGATCGACGGCATCCATGATTCTGCCAATCATGGCATCCAGCATCATTACAAAATCTCCGTAAGGGTTGAGTCCTGATTTCTCCATGAATTCTTCTGAAGGGAGAACAGGAGTATGGGGCGCCGAAAACGGGACATACAGGAAGAACGGGGAATCTGTATGCTCCTTTATGTATGACACAGCCCTTTCCGTGAAATTCGGAAGACAGCCGGCATGTTCGAAATCATCTCCCTGAGGGCCTTTCCTCTGGAGCAAGAGTCCTTTCTTTTCTTCTGCGGTCCTTGTCGGTACCGCGGTCGGCATGTCGTTCTCGACATAGACGTACGGTGCCATATCCAGAGATGCGCTAATGCCATAGAAATAGTCGAATCCTCGCGTAACCGGCCCGTTCCCGACAGGTTTCGTCCAGTCGACTTCCCTGCTTTTCCTGTCGGTATAGTGCCAGTCCCAGCCGAGGTGCCACTTGCCGATGCAGGCTGTAGAGTACCCGTATTCAGAGAACAATGTTCCCAAGGTTCTCCTTTCCGGAGCAATGAGAGGGTCGGAGTATCCTCCCAATGTTCCCTGTTTGAGTTTTGTGCGGAATGCATACCTGCCTGTGAGGATCCCGTATCTGGACGGGGTGCTTACGGCCGAGGCGGAATGGGCCTCTGTAAACATGATGCCGCTGCGGCACAGCCTGTCGATATTCGGAGTATGGATCTTCGAATCTGGATTGAAAGCCGATACATCGCCGTAGCCGAGATCATCGGCCAGCAGCAGTATGACATTGGGTTTCCGGGCCGTCTGTGCCGCAAGTGCCGTTCCAGGCAGTATGGCAAGACAGGCGAATGTCAGTCCGTATGCAGTATTCATGGCTGTCCGTTTTTAGGGTTGTATCTCTTTTACTTGTGCTCCGGTGAGTTTTCCGGGGTATCCCCAGTCGGCTTTTTCAGGGTCGCAGAAGTCTCCGGCGTCTTCCATCATCTTGTACATCAGGCGGGTAAGTTTTTTCTGGACTTTTGCGTATGCAGGGTTTCCGTATAGATTGCGGTTCTCATAAGGGTCATTGTTCAGATTGAAAAGCTGCGGATGTCTCTGTCCGGCTACGTTGTAAAGGACAAGTTTGTATCCGTCTTTTTTTACCGCCCTCTGTATGTTCATGTATGTCAGTAGCAGGGCGTCTCTGGCGATTTTCCCGTCTTTCCGGATTGCGGGAAGGAGGGATTTGCCTGTAACGCTTTCCGGAATTTTGTTTCCTGTAAGTCCGCAGAGTGTCGGGAATATGTCATAAAGATAGCAGTAGGAATCTCTGGTCTCGTTTGCCGGTATTCCAGGGCCGCAGAATACGAGCGGTATCCGGACTGATTCCTCATAAAGGTTCTGTTTGCCCAGAAGTCCGTGACTGCCTATGGCAAGTCCGTTGTCTGCAGCGAACACTATGATGGTGTTTTTGTCAAGACCGCTGTCTTCCAGTTTGTCAAGTATACGCCCTATCTGGAAATCCACTTCGTTTACCATACTGTAGTAGAATGCGATTTCCTTTCTTACAGCCTCCGGATCCCTCGGTGTCGGAAGAAGCATTTCGTCCCGTACTGTAAGGTCTCCGGTGTCGAACGGATGCTCCGGGAGGAAGTTCGCCGGCATAGGCACTTCTTCCGGAGAATACCTTTTGCCGTAC
Source organism: Candidatus Cryptobacteroides avicola (assembly GCA_017695115.1). Lineage (GTDB taxonomy): Bacteria > Bacteroidota > Bacteroidia > Bacteroidales > UBA932 > Cryptobacteroides > Cryptobacteroides avicola. The sequence goes on from JADILV010000036.1 coordinate 43,725, forward strand.
CCCGGGTGGATATTCCTCGGGTCGTGCGGGGATGTAAACGCTATATATGCCAGGAACGGCTCTTTTCTGTTTTTCATGGAGTCTATGAACTGTATTGCCGCATCGGCATAAAGCTCGGACGAGAATGTGATGTCGGAGGCTTTTGTCCATTGTCCGTTTTCATATTTCCCCGTAGGGTCGTACTGATGCAGGAACGGTCTTCTGTGTCCGAGTTCCCCGTTCTTGCCAGGCATGTGCATGCCGCCGAAAAATATGTTGGCGCCCGTGGTGAAGGACCGGTTGAAGGATTTTTTGTCACTGTGCCATTTCCCGGTTCCGAAAGTAGTGTATCCGGCTTCGCGGAACATCTCCGGGAACGTCTTTTCTTCAGGCGGGATAATGCTGCCGTTACGGTGTACGTCCATCAGCCCGCGTCCGGTCAGAAGCATTGCCCGGCTCGGCTGCGAAACAGCCCCGTTCAGTCCTCCCATCACATGCGCCTGGGTGAATGCCGTTCCGGCCTTTACGATACGGTCCATGTTCGGCGTTTCTATATATCTGTTCCCCAGAGAGTGGACCGTCTGGAAATTCTGGTCATCGGTCAAGATGAAGACAATATTGGGGCGCCTGTCTTCTTTCACGGTGCTGTCAGTAGTCCGGGCTGCCGCCGGAGTCATAAGTGCCGGTGCAATGCATAGGGCCATGTCAAGTGTTTTCATTTCGTCATGCGGTTGTTGTCATTGCAAAGTTATTGTTTCCTGTGTTTTATAAGCAGTTGTGATGTTGTAAAAATGAGTAAGATTGTACTGTCCGAATGTCATTTTTATATAGATTCAAATAAATGTGTTTATGGCGTTTCCCCTAAAGACTATGGCGGGAAATAGTGTCATTTCGTACTAAAAATGCACGGATTCGTACATTGTCGGATGTGCCTAAGTTGTAATTTTGATGCCTGAACCACAATAATGACATTTGAATTATGACCGGCATGTCGCTGCAGATAGTTGTAAATATATGTGCTCTTCCCGAGGATAACCGCACCGGGGGGTATCTTTTAGTTAACAGGCATACATAATTTACTGTTATATATTCAGGCTGTGTCCTCAGGGATACGGCCTGTTGTCGTTTATGCTGTCTTGACCCGTGAAACCATAATAACACTGGATATATGGCTAACTCTGAGAACTTATTATTAACTAATCAACCATTGAAATGAAGCAATTTAACCGTTGGATTAGGCTTCTGTGTCTGGCCTTTCCCGTTTGCCTTTCACATCTATCTGTATGGGCCCAGACAGATGTTACAGTGAGCGGAAGGGTCGTAGATGACACGAACGGAGAGCCTTTGATCGGCGTCTACATTGCGGTAGACGGCTATGATGGTACAGGAACAATCACCGATACTGAAGGAAGATATTCTTTCAATGTCGGCGGTATTCCGGATGACGCTTATGTGAAAGTGTCGTATATCGGGTATAAGGATGAAGAGATCCTTCTTGCAGACCTCATGATTAACGGGACTGTCAGAATGTCTTTGGAGAACGAACTCCTGGACGAGGTGGTTGTTGTGGGTTATGGTGTCCAGAAGAAAGTGTCTTCGGTAGGTTCCATTACCCAGACGGATGGGGCGGAACTGCTGAAAGGTGGTAATATCACTTCGGTCTCGGAAGCCCTCCAGGGCAAGCTGAACGGTCTGGTGGCTATCAATTCTTCAGGCAAGCCGGGAGACAACTCCGTGCAGATGTATATCCGCGGAAAAGCCTCATGGCAGAATACGGACCCGTTGGTGCTTGTAGACGGTATCGAAAGGAACATGAATGATGTGGATATGAATGAGATCGCATCGATTTCAATCCTGAAGGACGCTTCTGCAACCGCTGTATACGGTGTCCGTGGTGCAAATGGAGTCATTCTCCTTACCACCAAGCGCGGAGAGGAACAGAAGCCCCAGATCAACTTTTCTGCAAGTTTCGGAGTCAAGCAGACTACCACCAATATGGAGTGGGCCGATTACGTGACTTCCATGAAAATGTACAATGAGGCTGTCGCCAATGACAACAACTGGGACCAGCAGATCGGGCAGTCTGTCATGAGGGCCTGGGAAAACGCCTTCGCCACAGGAAATTACGGACCATACAACGACGTCTTTCCACAGGTAGACTGGTGGGATGAACTTGTCAAGCCAGGATTCTCACAGCAGTATAATGTAAATATCAGCGGAGGAACGAAGTTCATGAGGTATTTCGCCTCTGTCGGATACCAGAATGACGGTGATATCTACAATATGCAGAAACATGCCGATTTCGATCCGCGCAACTACTACAGACGTTACAACTGGAGGTCGAACCTGGATTTTAACCTTACAAAGACCACGAAACTTTCTGTAAACATTGCCGGCAAGATGGGGTATAGGAACGATAATTTTGCTGAGGATGTCTACACCAGAATCATATCCGCTCCGAGCAACATGTTCCCTATAAAATATAGTGACGGTTATTGGGGAGAAGGCACATCGGCAGGATATAATCCTATATGCAATATGGCCACCAACGGAGCCCAGTTGTACAAGACATTCCAGGGATGGTATGACGTGCGGCTCGAACAGAAGCTCGATTTTATCACGGAAGGGCTCAAGGTAGCCGGCAAGGTATCATATACATCCTCATCCACTACACGTTCAAGCGTCAAGACGGGAGAAATATGGGGGAACAATGATTTCGAGTCCAGAAACAGTATTATCAAGTACTACCGTCAGTATGACTACTCCAACCCGATACTCAATGCGGACGGTTCCCTTACTTATCCTATGATTTATGAGAAACGCTGGCCTAATGACGAACAGATCGATCTTCCTCCTAACGTTTCGTATGACAATCTGGACGGGTACAGCAGAAAACTGTATTATGAGTTTTCCCTTGAATACAACAGGTCTTTCAAAGATCATAACGTCAGTGTCCTTGCATTGATGAACCGCCAGATAAGTGATTCCAAGAGCGGTAATGTCATAATCTTCCCGAGCTACCGCGAAGAGTGGGTAGGAAGGGTAACCTACAACTGGAAAGAACGTTACCTTGCTGAAATGAACATAAGCTATACCGGTTCCGAAAAATTTGCCAGGGGAGAGCGTTTCGGTCTTTTCCCTTCTTTCTCTTTGGGTTGGGTGGCTTCCGAAGAGCCTTTTATAAAAAACAGCATAGGCGATGTCCTTACATGGCTCAAATTCAGGTATTCATACGGACTTGTCGGCAGCGATGCGGCGGCAGCCAGATGGAACTACGTCCAGCTGTTCAGTTCTGTCGGCGAGATTGTTCTGGGAAACACACAGGAGATTTCACATACTCCTTTGTATACTGAAGGTGATATCGCCAACCTGACATCAACCTGGGAGAAAGCCACAAAGCAGAATCTCGGTATAGAGTTCGGCCTGTTCAGGAAACTGAATGTTACCATGGACCTTTTCAAAGAGTACAGACGCGATATCCTTATGACTCCGCAGACTACGTCCACTATCGTCGGTGCCAGCTTCAATGCCATCAACAAGGGAGAGACAAAGAACCACGGCCTTGAACTCGAGGTGCGCTGGAGCGACAGGATTGCACGTTCGTTCAACTATTGGGCGGCATTCACATTCGCTACAAGCGAAAACAGAATAGTCTACAGGGATGACCCGAGAAACGCTGACGAGCACCTCAGGGAGGCGGGAAAGCCTATCGGACATCAGGACAGGTATATAGCGATAGGCAACTACGGTTCCATAGATGACGTGTTCAACTATGCCCAGACTGCGATAAGCGGGACTACTCCTTCACAGGTGGTTCCCGGTGATCTGGTCTATATAGATTATAACGGTGACGGTATAATAAACGCAAACGACAAAGTGGTGACCAAAGAACTCAACTACCCTCTTACTACTTTGGGACTTTCATTCGGCTTTGACTGGAAGGGCTTGAGTTTCAGTGCTCTGCTTTATGCTCCTCTTGATGTCTATAAACTGCAGTTCAATGAGTATCTCTGGGATTTCCCGAATTCGAACGTACGAGTCCAGCCGAATTCCCTTGACAGGTGGACTGTTTCCACTGCCAACAGCAGCGGCGTCATACGTCCTACGACACATCTGAACAATGCCTACAACAAGACGGAAAGCACGTACCGTTATTCCAACTATTCATACCTGAGGCTCAAGAATGTCGAACTGGCATATTCTTTCCCTAAGAAACTGCTTTCCAAGGTAAAGATGTCCAACCTTCAGGTATATGTCAACGGAAACAACCTTCTCACATTCTGGAAAGGAGACAAGAGGGTGGATCCTGAGACAGGCGGTGTAGGAAGCTATCCGATTGTCCGGACCTATACATTCGGATTAAGAGTATCATTCTGATAAAATTCCATACGAACTATATGAAAAAGATATTTTACATACTACCGGTTCTGGCTGTAAGCCTGTTCGCTTCAGGCTGCGAGGATTTCCTTGACAAAAGGGAGGACGTAGGCCTTGACGAATCCGATGTGTTCAGGGACTATTATTCTCTGCGAGGATTCCTGGACCAGAGCTTTAACCAGCTGGAGAATACGATGGTCATGGACAACTGGGAGAATGCCAGGGCCTTTTGCGGACTTTTTGCAGACGAGATGGCGACTACCGACAATGCTTCGGCCGTATTCACCATGCATTCCGGCAACTGGCTGTTCACAAGCAAGACCAGCAGTACTTATGAAATCGGCAACGGCGGCAATACCGCGATAGCCAGATCGTACAAGGTCCTTCGCATCAACAACAGGATAATCAATGATATAGATCTTGCCCCTCTTTCTGAAGAGCAGAAACATGAGATTCTAGGACAGGCATATTTCTACAGAGCCTGGTTCTATTTCCAGATAATCAAACGCTACGGCGGCATGATGATTATTGACAAGGTGTTCGAAGGCGGTGACGATGATATTCCGCGCAAGACATACCATGAGTCCCATGACTGGATGATGCAGGATATAGAAAGGGCTATAGAGATGCTTCCTGACTACTGGCCTGACGAGGATTATGGTCGTCCTACGAAGATTGCCGCAATGGCCTTCAAGGAATGGGCGCAGCTCTATGATGCGAGCCCTCTCATGCAGAATGACCTTAATACCATAGTCAACAACGGCTATGACAAGCAGCGTGCCCTTCTTGCCGCGCAGTCTGCGTATGACGTAATAGAGTATATGGACAATAGCGGAAGTTTTCCATATCCTTATGGTCTGGCGACAAAAGACGAGTACACCAATGTATTCTATTTCAAGTACCCTCCTGTCCACCAGCCGGAATTCATCTGGGCAAAAAGACAGTTCCCAAATGCGGCGAACCAGAACCAGAAGAGGACAATCCGTACATTCTGGCAGTATGAAGACCTTGCCTTCGGTTCCGGACCGGACGGAAACTCAATGTGCTGTCCGACCCTGAACATCGTGAACATGTATGACAGAAAAGGGGAAGACGGCATATACTACCCTGTAGATGACCCGCGCAGCGGATATAAACTTGAACATGCCGATGCCGGTAAAGGGCCGTTCGACAACAGAGATCCGAGGTTCTACAACAATATCCTTCTTCCGGGCGAGGCATGGGGACATTATGATAACGGCAATGTGTATTATATCACCACTTATGCGGGAGGTGATGCGTACGAGCACATGCTTACCCAGAAAGACTGCAACCAGAGAATGTTTTCAGGGTTCATGTGCAAGAAGTTCATGTGGCCGGAGTGTAACCAGTATCTGGAAAAGATCAACCCGAACTGTTGGTGGGATTACCGTTTCATGACAGTGTATATCCGGGCTTCCCAGATTTATCTTGACTATGCGGAAGCATTGTTCGAAGCAACGGGGAGCGCGACCGCGACTGCCGAAGGATGCCCGATGACGGCAGAGGAGGCTATAAATGTCATAAGGAGCCGTATGGATGTAACGGATCTCCCGGATGATATAGTAGCGGATCCGGAGAAGTTCCGTCAGGCATACAGGAGAGAGCGTGCGGTAGAACTTATGTTCGAGAACCACCGCTGGTGGGATCTTCGCCGCTGGATGATACTTGAGGAAACCTTCAAAGACACATATCCTATAAAGGGAGTCCGATTTACGCCGCGCGAATCCGGACATGCATCCATTGCTGACAAGACGACACTTACATTCGACTATGAGCAGATCGATCTGACTCCGGAGGTAAGAGGCTATACCATAAAGAACTACTGGTATCCTCTTCCGCAGCATGACGTGGATGCTTTGGACAATTTACAGCAGAATCCTTATTGGTAGAAAACAGATTGCAATGAAAAAGTATATTGAATCAATATTAATCCTCTTCCTGCTCCTGGCCGTATCGGCTCCTGTTCAGTCTTTTGCACAAGGAAGCAAGAAGAAAGCCAAGGAAGAGGTTCTGGACATCAGGGCACAGGTGACGGACAATGAAGGGAAACCCATTGCAGGCGCCATGGTATACAGCGCCGAAGGATCGGCCGTCAATTATACTGATGAAAACGGATATTTCCGGATCAAGGCGTCGGCAGGCGAGCCGCTGTTGGTAGAAGCCTGGGGCTATGTGGATGTTCCGGTAAAGGCCGCAAGGCTTTGTCCGGAAACTATAAAGATGAATGTCGAGGAGCTGTTCGCCTCCGAAAAAGATGAAATGGAGCGGGCAGACGGCGGAAATACATACCGGAGGGATTTTGTAGGGGCAGTTTCTTCTCTTGACATGGATAATGTACTGAAATATCCGGATCTCCAGCTTTCCAATGCCCTTCAGGGGCAGGCTGCCGGTCTTATCGCGATATCCGGCGATGGAGGCATAGGCTATAACACTTCCACTCTTTACGTCAGAGGACAGCATAACAACGGTACCAATAATGCCATTGTAATTATAGATGGCATAGAGCGTTCGATAGACGATATCCTTCCGGAGGAGATAGAGTCCATAAGTGTACTGAAAGATGCTACGGCCAAGATTCTTTATGGCGCTGCAGCAACCAACGGAGTAGTGCTGATAAAGACAAAAAGAGGAGAGGTCAACAAACGTAATTTCAAGGTCGGGCTCGAATACGGTGTCCAGCCGTCTACAAGGGTTCCGGAATTTCTGGGAGCATACGATTATGCTACACTTTTCAATGAGGCCCGCGTAAATGATGGAATGACACCGTTCTATTCGCAGTCCCAGCTGGAAGGATACCGGAACAGTACAGGAGTCAATGATGTCTTGTACCCATCGGTAGACTATTATGATTATTTTCTTCTGAATCAGAATACCTACAGGAAGGCCACCGTAGAATACAACGGCGGTACTGAAGGGGTACGGTATGCTGTTGTGGCCGGTTATACCGGAAGTTCCGGACTGGAGAAGATCGGCAAGAGGTCGGATCTAAACAGGATGAACCTACGCGGCAACCTGGATATCAGGATTACAGATTTTCTGACGGTGACAGCAGATGTGGCCGCAAGGGTCGAGATCAAGGACTGGGGAGCTTTGGACGGAGGCGGAATGTTCGGATATCTGTCTACAAACAGGCCGAATGAATTTCCTTTTATAATCCCGAACGAGACTCTTGCGGAATACGGGTTCACTCCTAATGAGGACGGCACTCCTTTCTTCGGAGGCAGTACAAGAGTCACTACCAACATATACGGGGAGATGACCTATGGCGGCTCCACTTCAGAGCGCTATGTGAACAGCCAGACCAATCTGGGAACGAAGTTCGATTTTAATAAATATGTCAAAGGCTTGACTTTCAATGCTTATGTGACATTCGACAACTACAGTTATCTCAGACAGGCCTTACGTAATACCTATCCGACATACGCAGTGGATACATATACCGGTCTTGACGGGGAGCCTGTGATAAAATATACGCAGCTCAAGGAACTTAATCTTCCCAAGACCCAGAACATCCAGTCGAACGAGACATACAGATATTTCGGTTTCAATGCCGATCTGGGCTATGCCAGAGAGTTCGGCAGGCATGATGTGTCGGCAGTAGCGGCTTTCCGTTATACAAAGAATGAAAGCACCGGCATGACGCAGGATTTCAAGGATGCGAATGCTACTCTGCGCCTGAATTACGGATACGACGGGAGGTATCTTGCTGAAGTTACTTTTGCCGGTATGGGCTCCAACAAGTTCCGTAAAGGAAGCAGGTTTTTCTTCTCCCCTGCAGTAGGTGCCGCATGGGTGATTTCCAATGAAAGTTTCCTGAAAGGTGTTTCCGGCGTTGACTTTCTCAAACTCAAGGCAAGCTACGGTATTCTGGGATATGCCGGGAATACGGATTTCTTCCTTTACCGTACAGGGTGGAACAACAACGGGGATTTCAATTTCCGTCAGGATCAGATCGACCGTAAAGTCGGTCTTGCCCGCTGGGGTAATCCTGATCTGAAGTGGGAACGCTCCGAGGAGGTGAATGTAGGAATCGAAGGTCTCTTTCTGGACAAAAGACTCAGCATAGCTGCAGACTGGTTCTATGAAAACAGAAGCGATATCATAGGCATCAACACTGCCAGATATGCGGCCGTAGCCGGCAATTATACAATTTATGAGAATATCGGCCAGGTCGCAAACAGTGGAGTAGACCTGACCATAGGGTGGAACGGCCGTGCCGGCAGGGATTTCACTTACAGTGTGTCAATGAACATGACATATTCAAAGAACAGGCTGCTCAAATGGAATGAACTCGATGGAGTCGAGTCTTACCGGAAGTCCATAGGACGTCCTACCAGTACTGTCTTCGGCCTGGATGCTATCGGACTTTTCGGAAAGGATGTCGCTCTTGCAGATCATGTTCTCCAATCGTACGGGGTTGTCCGTGAAGGAGATATAGCCTATGCGGACCTGAACGGGGACGATATAGTGGACGATAACGACAGGATGTCGCTGGGCCAGACTTTCCCTGTAACTTCGTGGGGCATTACCATTGATTTGAAATACAAGGGATTCGGATTGTATGTTTTGGGTACTGCGCAGACCGGGATTACCAAGATGTGCACCAACTCCTACTATTGGAACAACGGCCTGAACGGCTATTCCGTACTGGCGGCTGACAGGTGGCATGCCGAGCACAATCCTGACGGGACTATGCCTCGGCTGGCGACCACTACCGACAGCAACAATTTCCGCGATTCGAGTTTCTGGGCCAGGAATGCATCGTTCTTCCGTCTGAAGAACGTGGAGCTCAGCTATACGTTCGAGACCAGGAATTCCAGAAGCATTGTCAAGAACTTCAAGGTTTTTGCCCGTGGGACAAACCTGCTTACGGTTTCCCGTATCAAGGATCTGGATCCTGAAAGGCTTAATGCCGGACTTACAAATTACCCTGTATACATGACAGTAACAGGCGGTGTTTCCGTTTCATTCTGATAAAAACTAAATGATTATGAAACATATAAAGATATTTATCCTGATATGTGCATTTGGCACGGCCGCCTCCTGCGATATGCTGGAACCGAAACTGACCAACGAATGGTCTGACGAGACAGTCTGGACCAATCCGGATATGGCGGAAGCGGTACTTACCCAGGTATATTCAGATCTTATGATGACTCCGGACCATTACGACGGGAACTTTCTGGATGCCGCTACGGACAATGCCCTCACAAGAAGTTACGGTTCCAGTGTCTACCGTGCAGGAACAGGTGCTTTCAGCCGGGCTACAAACCCGATAGGGAACTGGTCCGGTATGTATGACAAAATACAGTCCATCAATCTTTTTCTGGAAAAGGGGCTTACCGATGACGTTGTCTACAACAGGGTAAGCGAGGCTACGGACAAATCCATCAAGACAAGGCTTGAAGGAGAGGCTTATTTCCTCAGGGCGTGGTGCGGGTTCCAGCTGTTGCAGATGTACGGCGGCCGTACTGACGACGGACAGGTACTCGGGTATGTGCTGACAGACCATTTCATCGGCGAGAAAGAGGAGGCGGATCCCCTCAAATTCGAAAGGGCAGGCTATCAGGAATGTGTGGAAGCGATCGTTAAAGACTGTGAACTTGCGTTCGAAAGGCTGCCTTTGGTCTATGAAGGCGATGATGTAGTTACGGGTTCGACCATGATAGGCAGGGCGAGCGGACTTGCTGCCGATGCCCTTAAGTCGAAGGTCCTCCTGTATGCGGCCAGTCCTGCTTACCAAAGTCCTTCTGTAATACAGATCAACGGAATAGGGGATTTTGACGTCCTTGATGAGGGTGCATATCTGTCAGGTTGGGAAAGGGCTGCCTTGTTCGCCAATCAGGTGCTGGCGGATGAAGGCATATCGTATACTTTCACTCCGATGAGTGCTGACGATATAGCTGATGCCGGAAGTACGCTTCCTGCCGATTTCATCTTCAGGACATATATGGGGCAGGTCAGCGGTATGGAGAGCAGACATTTTCCTCCGTATTATCTCGGAAATGCGCAGACCATACCTTCAGAGAATCTTGCGGAGGCCTATCCTGCGAAGAACGGATACCCTATTACGGATCCTCTTTCTGGATATGATGAGGACGATCCGTATGCTGTGGAGAGGGACAACAGGTTCGACATGACATTCTATTATCAGGGAAAGAAGTTCGGAGCCTATGACTCTACGATAGATGTATCGGAGGGAGGCAAGGATTCGGAAAGTTTCCATCTGTATGCCAGCCGTTCAGGGTATTATCTTTCCAAGTTCCTTTCTACCAAGAACAATGAGATGCTTGACCCTTTGGTGCCGAAGACATCCGTACATTACAACCCGATGCTCAGGAAGACTGAGGTCTGGCTCAACTATGCCGAGGCTGCCAATGAAGCCTGGGGACCTATGGGAAAGGGAGAGGGCTGCATGTACAGTGCCTACGATGTGATAAGGATTGTACGCGAACAGTCCGGAGGAATAACCGACGTGACATATCTTGATCAGGTGGCTTCAGAAGGCAAAGCCGCTTTCAGGGCTCTGATCCAGAATGAACGCAGGCTGGAATTCGCATTTGAGGATCACCGTTTCTGGGACCTGCGCAGGAATCTTCTTCCTATAAATACAATGGTGAAAGGAATGAAAGTCACCAGGACGGACGGCGGGTTTGAGTACGAAGTAATCGACCTTGAAGAACGTCCTTTCGATCAGATCCGATATTATTATATGCCTCTTCCGAATGATGAACTTCTCAAAAACCCGAATCTCAAGAACAACATGGGATGGGATTAGGAAAAACAACAGATAATCATGAAAAGAACAACAATCGTTTTACTTGTTTCAATGCTTTCCCTGACTTCATGTTATGAAGATTATATCAAGGATTATGAGACTACTACTGCAGGGTTCGCCATGCAATCTCCTCTCAGGACAGTGATTTCAGACAGGGACATGTCAATATATGTGGGCGTCTCTCTCGGCGGTAAAAGGGAAGTGGACATGGCGGACTGGGCTACTTTCGTCATTGATCCTACGCTGCTGTACAATACCGGACTTGAGCTTCTCCCTGAGGAATATTACGAGCTGTCCGACCCCAATACCTTCAGGGTACGCAAGTCGAACCTGCCTGTAGCGGATGTCGGAATCAGCTTTACGGATGCATTCTATGCCGATCCTTTGTCTCTTGAAACACATTATGCGCTTCCGTTCAGTGTGGTGGAGACATCCATGGATCAGATCAGGGAAGGTGCGGACTACTCGATAGTGGCCGTCAAATATGTCAGTTCTTTCTCCGGCACATGGTATGTGAGGGGAGAAGTGGCCGAGGTGGATTCTCAGGGGAACCCTGTTTACGGGACTACACGCGTGTACCGCTCCAAGGATCTTATTGATGATGAGACCGTGTATCTTACCACCATCAGCCCCAATACTCTCAGCAGGCCCGGAATTGCCGACCTTTCAGACGGTGGCTATATTCTGACTATTGACAACGGAGGGGAGTCTGTAGGCGATTATGATGTCACGGTAAGTTCTTCAGAGGGCGGTATCGCAGTCACCGGCACCGGACGCTATGTATACAAGAGCGATGAATTCACTTACAACGGAGGAGATGAACCATGCCCTGAAATCGACCTCGAATATACTTTCGAGACGGGAGGGAAAAAATACAGGGCCATAGAAACCCTTGTCCTGCGCAGGGACCCTCTCAATGACCTCAGGGTGGAGGAGTGGCAGTAATTTCCTGACGAAAAAACATTTTTACCATGAAAAGGACTTTTGCAATAATATCTTCAATGATTGTGCTGGCAATGTTGCTCTCCGGTTGCGAGAAACCGCTGTGGATGACTATGCCGGATCCTTCAGGAAAACCGGCCGGAGAGGAACCAGTGACAGACTGGAGCGGAGTCGCCGACAGCTGTACATTCGTACTTGTAGATAATTTCCTTGACAAGGAGAGGGGCGTTTTCTGGACCACTCCTGATAATGTGCAGCCTGCAAACAATATCTATTGGCAGCAGGCGCATGCTATGGATGTCCTTGTATATTCTTATGAGAGGATAAAGGACACGGATCCTGCATTGGCAGAAGAATATATCGGATATTTCAGGAAATGGTATGCCAGTGACGGCGGAAACTACAATGACAGCCATGACTCCGAGGGGGAGTACGGTGCAGGCGGCTTCTTCAACGCCTTTACGGATGACATGTGCTGGATATGCCTGACCCTGCTGCACATGTCTGAAGCTACCGGAGATGATACCTATGCCGATACTGCACGTGAAATATACGACAACTACATCATTACAAGGGTGTGGACCGGCGAAGAAGGCCTGACCGGACTGCCGTGGCAGAACAACGATGCCGAAAATGCCAGAAATGCATGCACAAATGCTCCCGGATGTTTGGTAGCGGCAAGACTTTATCAGAAATACGGTGTAGAGGCTTATCTGGATGATGCCGTTATGCTGTATGATTACGTTGAGGGCAATCTTCTGTACGATGACGGGCGTGTTGAAGAGCCGCCTCTTTCATACACCCAGGGTACATTCGGGGAAGCCTGCCGGCAACTGTATGATATTACAGGAGAAAGGAAGTACCTGCGTAAGGCAGACGCTGTGCTTCTTTATGCTATGACAAGCGGACGGTGTACAAACAACGGTTTGCTCAGGGATGAAGGGACAAGTATGGACCAGAGCATATTCAAGGCTGTCCTTATCCCGTATGTCGTCAATTACATTATGTATGACAAAGCTACAGTCTCCACAAAAGACAGACTCTACGAGCTACTTATGGATAATGCCGAAGCTCTTGATGCCAGTCTGGACAGGACGCTGTTCCCGCAGATGTATGCCAATTATTATTGGGGAACACCGTTCAGTGGCGGAGTCGCTTCCATGGGGGCACAGACAAGCGGCGCTTCCCTTATGGAGGGCGTAGCGAGACTTGAGAAGTTTTTAAATGAAAACGCAGACTGATATGAAACGGAAATATATTATTGTTCCTGCTTTGGCAGCCGGTATCCTTGCCGGCTGTACGGAGGAACAGCCCAACGGCGGCGGGCTGCTTGATGAGCCTGCTATCGTGCAGACATTGGTTGCTCCGCAAGAAGGGGCCGAGATAAGTCTGGACAACATCGAGACGCTGGCATTTGAATGGTCAGCCGCAGAATGGACCGGATATGGGGATGTTGAATATGATCTGGTGTTCGACTATGCAGAAGGAGATTTCTCCGAACCTGTCTATATTTTACCTGCCGAACAGTCCGGTGTCACTAAGATCTTCATTCCTAAATCCATGCTGGATGAACTGTTCTATGCCGGAATTACGGACAACAAAGAGAGGATTTCAGTTTCCTGGGCTGTTATCGCCCGGTCAGGATCAGGACTTTATTCCGAACTTTCATCCGAGATCCGTGATCTGATACTGACCAAGACTCCGGATCCTGCGATAGTGACAGATCTTCTCGCTCCGGCCAATGGCTATGATGTAGTAATGAAGAATCTGCAGGAATCTGAGACAGTGGATTTCTCGTGGGAGGCACCTGTATGGCTCGGGGAAGGAGACCTCAGCTATGAAGTGGTAATTGACAGACCGGACGGGGATTTCAGTGCTCCACTGTTTAAGTCACCACGTGTCAGCGAGACGTCCGTAGCGGTTTCCAGAGAAGACTTTGAGGCTATTCTGGAAACATTGGCTTCGGACGAATATTCAGTTTCTCTGAAATGGGCTGTCAATTCTTTTGCCGGAGACAATGCCTGGACTTCGTCAGTATCATCCGCATTGAATGTGGTGCAGCAGGCAAAACCTTTCGAGACAGGAGATCCTCTGTATATCGGAGGCGCCGGCTCGGAGACAGGGCAGCAGACGGTGTATATTCCATCGGATTATTTCAACGTTTCTCTTGCCGACTTCGAAGATAAGGACTGCTCGAACAAGAAAGAGGTTGACTATAATTATGAAATATTTACAAAACTGCAGGCTGGGACTCCGTTCTACTTCTATGCCGGCTATGAGGATTATTTCTATACAGTCAGTGCTGACGGAAGTGCTTTCAAGGAAATTTCCGATGCATCCGAGGCTGAGGGTACTGTCCCTTCTGACGGCATTTACAGGATAAGGTTCAGTACAGAGACCGGTAAGGCGAAAGTACAGATTGTGACAAGAGTATACTGCAGGAATACTTCCAATGCAACGAATATAATGATGGATTACCAGGGTAACGGTCTGTGGGAAGTTAATAATGCTTCAGCGCCGTTCTCTGCAGGAAATACATATAAGTTCATGGTCACCGCAGGCGGCGAAGGAGATGGTTTCGACCAGCCGTACGGCGTTACATATCAGGGAACGCTTTCCCAGGATGCAGACGAGAGTCTCTGGTATGTCCAGCCGGTAAGGAAGGGAGGCAATGTCCTTGTATACACTTATCCTTCCGGGCTTGGCAGCGGACTTCATGTAAGGCTTTATCTGAATAACGACAAGGGCCACTATACCCACGAATTCCTTAACTGGCAGTAATATACTGTTCTGTACGGAACTGATTCGGAGAGGGTGACTAATCAAGGGTAGCGCAGAAAGTACCCTTTTTAGCCACCCTCTTATTTTGTCACGGAAGAATGCTGATCGGAAATTATTAGGTACATTTGCATCCCATGAAAGAAAGAGTTTTCATCGATCCGGAAATAGGGCAGGTGCGCATAGTGAAAAGTGCGAGGAGCAGGCGCATCAGCATCAGGGTACATCCGCTCAGGGGAGTGGCGGTGAGCGTGCCGTATTTTCTGAAGTATGATGACGGAATAAGGTTTTTCCTGCAGAAAAAGGAGTGGGTGAAGGAGGCATTGGTCCGTCAGCGGCTCAGACAGGATGTTGCGGAAAAGGCGGGAGGCGCAGTAGGGGTGTTGCGCGACGGTGTGACAGTCAGGACATTGCTGTCGGAAATCCGGTTTCACCGTACTTCCGCCGTTCCGGGTGACAGCCGCTCCGGAATCCCGCCTGCCGTTCATGGCGGAGCCGGACGTCCTGTCCCGGATGCTGTGCCGGAGAGAGCCATAACCGTGACCTCGGCCCTTGTGGAAGATGTCAGGCAGACCGGACGGCTTTATCTGAGCCCGGATCTCCCGCTGTCCCGTAAAGACGTTGATTACCCGGATTCTATGCCGCCAGAGGATTCTGCTGAACTGTCTTCCGTTTTGAATCAGGTACTTGTGAAAATACTCCGTGACGAGGCCCGCAGCCTGCTGCCGCAGAAACTGGCTTTTTTTGCCGGAAAGTACGGATTCTCATACGGAAAGGTGGTTATAAAACACAACTCCACCAACTGGGGCAGCTGTTCCACTCGGGGCAATATAAACCTGAATCTGAATCTCGTGCGCCTTCCGGAGCCTGTGTGCGATTACGTGTTGCTCCATGAATTGTCCCACCTGCGGCATCCTGACCACGGCCCCGAGTTCCATACCCTTCTGGAACGCCTGTGTTCCGACAATATGAAACGGCTTGCTTTTCTCGTGGATTCATTGCAGGCGTCGGACGGCGCTCCCGGCCATTCCGGGGTCAAGGCATCGAAAGAATATTTCCACGGCCTGCTCTCTGCCATGCGCCGCAGCCGTGCGAAATTCCCTGTGCATCATGTCCTGGAACAGGAGGTGAAGAAATACCGTCTTATATAGGGATTCTATACTGCCTTGCCTTTCCAACGGCCGCTCTTCAGATACAGTCCGCAGACAATGAGCATCGCCACGGCGTAGATCACTTCAGTAAACCACGCTACCCATACAGGCGGTTTAAGACCGTTTATAATGAGGACGCAGAAAGCGGTATATATGACCAGGACCACGGCTTCCAGCCCGAATGCGGTGCGGGTATTCCCTGTTCCGGAAATCGCATTGAAGCAGATAAGTGCCGGCGTGGTGAAGATGTATGCGCCGCACAGCACCCAAAGGGATGATACCGAACCGTCGGTTATACCGGGTATGTCGGTGTATATGCCGATTACGGTCTTCGGGAATATGCAGAAAAATACCAGCAGGGGAATAACCGGTACATAAGCCAGTTTGATTACCCTCCTGACCAGCCTCATTGCCGTATCCTGATGGCCTTCCCCGATGAGGTTGCTGACCAGAGAACTGCAAGTGGAGGAAAATGCCGATGCGAATACCCACACGAATCCTGAGATGCTGCGGACAACATTCGATACGGCCAGAGCCCTTTCCCCGAGGTGTTCCACGCACAGGAAGAATATGAACCAGACCGATACTGAAAGGAAGTTCTGTATCATCGTCCAGACAGAAATGGAGAGAATACCCCCGAGTTTGCTCCAGCTGAAGTCTATCCTGCGGTTGAGCCCGTATTTCTCACAGTCTGTCTTGTGTATGGTATAGACAATGAAGAATATGAGCGAAACAAGCTCTGCAAGGGTAGAGCCTATCGCGGCACCGGCGATTCCCAGGGCCGGGAAGCCCAGGTGTCCGAACACCAGGATCCAGTTGAACACGACATTGGAGAGGACCATGACGATAGAGTTCAGTGTCAGGGTCTTCGTCTGGGTCGTTCCGACATAGAAGGCCCGGAACATTACCGTGACGAACGCGAATATGAACCCGACCAGTCTCCACCGTACATAATCCATTGCCGCATCGGCTATTTCCGGGGATGACACCATCCGGTGCAATGCCCACGGGGAAATCATTTCCGACAGGGCTATGATGACTACGGCAAGTCCCAGGAGGAAGTATACTCCATGGTAGAAGATGTTGCCCGTTTCCTTGTAGTTCCCTTCTCCGTTCCTGCGGGCAATGATGATCTGGGAGCCGAGACCGAATCCCAGTCCGGCCACGAATATGGCCATGCAATATACTCCGGCTATGGCCGACGCCCCGAGCTCGACTTCTCCGACCCTGCCAAGAAAGGCCGTGTCTGTCATTCCGATAAGCTGTTCCATGATCAGGCTTATCAGAATCGGGTATGCTACTTTCCAGATGTGATGGTATGAATAGGGGAGAGTCTTTACCATATTAAGAAAAATCAGTATTTCGCGCCGCGAAGATACTGAAAAATTCTGTCATTGCTCTGGGGTTGGAATATGGGGCTGATTTCAGTCCCTCTCCTGTGACGGTATCCGGAACGGCAAGGCGGATACCGCATCCTCTACCCCGAGGCAGTCCTCCACCCGGAAGTCACCGCTGCGGCTGCGTACAAGGGAGCACAGATGCGCCCCGCTGTCCAGCGCTTCACCAAGGTCCCTGGCAAACGCCCGGATGTATGTGCCCTTGCTGCATTCTATGCGTATCTCCGCTGTCGGAAGATGCAGCCCTGAAGTGTCTGCGACATTGATCCTGAGATTCTTCCCCGACGTTTCCCCATTCAGGTTGATGTCCCGGACCGGCTTCCCTTCCGGATAGAAATGCAGAAGTTCTATATCTGAAATCCTGATCTTTGCGGCCCTGATTACGGATTCTGCAGCGGTATCGAAAACTTTTGCGGCCGTGTCGGATCCGGGTACGGATTCACCGCCCGGGATCTGCTGTTGTTTCCTGTAGAGTTTCCTGGCCAGTTCGTATGCCCTGACTCCGTCCACTGACTTTGCCGAGAAAAGCGGCGCTATCTGCTCCTGTTCTCCCAGGAATCCGTTCAGTTGTTCCCGGATCCCGTCTTCTGTGATATGTTCATAAGGGTACCGGGCGTCGATATCCTTCTCCAGATCGTAAGAAGGTGTAGTCGCACCGAAAGTCACTCCTGCAATATATTCCTTGTCATGGCTTTGCAGCATTTCGGCCAGTTTTGTCGCATTTCCGATACACACCAGCAGGACTCCTGTCGCCAGAGGATCGAGCGTTCCTGCATGTCCTGCCTTCAGGTTCTTCTTGTGGAAATGCCTTGTGGCGGCGAATTTGATTTTCCGTATAACGTCCGCCGATGTCCACCGGTAAGGTTTGTCCACCGGTATGATGATACCTCCCGGATAGTCTTCTATACTATCCGAGAGGTGCATTCCTTTTCTCAGAATAACAGGATCCATCCTATTTTATCGGAATCTTGTCGATTCGTCTCTGGTGTCTGCCTCCTTCGAATTCCGAGTCAAGCCAGACATCCGTAATCCTGCATACCATGTCGAACGGTATGAACCGGGCCGGCAGTACCAGCACGTTTGCATCGTTGTGCTGTTTCACCAGCTTTCCTATTTCTTCATTCCACGCAAGTCCTGCCCTGATTCCCTGATGCTTGTTGAGGGTCATTACCATCCCGTTCCCTGTCCCGCACATTGCAATCCCTTTTTCAACCTCACCGCTTTCCACGGCCTCCGCCAACGGATGCGCCACATCCGGATAGTCCATACTCTCGGAAGAATACGTCCCGAAATCCTTTATCTGATATTTTTTCTCTTCCAGGTAGGCTATGAGTCTTTGTTTGTAGTCAAACCCTGCATGGTCACAGCAAATGCCCAGTGTCATATTGATATGTTTTTAATGAAAATTCCGTTTGCCGCGCCAAAGGTACTGATTATTGATGGAATATTAAAGCGGTTTCTTTCCTTCGGCCTTTCTGGCAATGTTGACCATGATCATGATGCCGATGATGCCCCTGGTCTTGTCCAGTCTGTATATTTCCTTGAAAGTCATGGTATCTGATATATTAAAGTTGTTTCTGGCTTTTGCCGGGCTTCCGGAAGATGTTTGCCGTATTTATGATGCTGAAAGCAATGAACAGCAATCCCCAGATTATTTTGATGATGCCGATGAAAATCCCGGCTTCAGGACGGCAAAGGCCGATGATGCTGTCAACGATGGAGTACAGTCCGTACCCGCCGAATATCAGTATTAACATTATGACAGCCGTCTTGTTCTTGGCTGACAGTTCAGAGAATTTCATGATACCGGTTTTTAAAGGTTATGCAATGAATCCTTAAAGATATGATTTTTAATTTTGAATAGCAATCCTGTCAGGGAATATAAAAAAAAGAAAAAACATTAAGAAAAAGAAAAATCTGAATATGTTGCGTCATATCTTTGTTGTGCAGAATATGATTCTGTGTACATTCGCCGGAAAAACCAGTAGGTGTGTGGAGAGAGAAAATAATCGATTATTTGTTGGATATATCGAAGTATAGTTTTACTGCTGTAGTCATTACGGCCATAATGGAAGACATGTCCGGATATAGATGGCTGGTATATGGTATCGGTATTTTAATTACCTTTATTGCGTTTTATGTCAGTATGAGACTGCATCGGAATATAAAAAACAGAAAGTAGGTGTATGGGAGCAATTTTCGCATTTTCAGCAATGGGGGTTTTCTGTATTGTGATATTGATAATATCAAAAACGGAAAAAGGACAGAAGTGGCTGGATGGTGAGTAAAAAATAGCTTGATTAAAAGGACATCTGCCCGTTGATGAAGATCCTCCCCACCAAGCGGGTCCCCTCCCTTTTCGGGAGCCAATGTCCTCATCAACGGGCAGATGTCCTGATTCTGATATGTAAGCCTTACATCAGGGTTTTTCTGATATTTTCTATACGCACTGCAAGTTCCTTCTTTCCGATAAGGGAGACGATGTCGGCGATACCCAGGCCGCTGGACGCACCTACAAGTGCGAGCCTCAGGCAGTTCATCACCTTGCCCATCGGCCACTCCCGGCTGCGGATGAATTCCTCCATCGGACCTTCGATCTGCTCATGTGTGAACTCAGGGCCGGCAGGACCGTTTCCTCCGTCAAACCCCTCGATGAAATCCGCCACCTGGAACGCCAGAGTGTAATTCTCCTCTTTCCAGAACTTCGCCACATCTTTCTCGACATAAGTCTGAGGGGAAACGAAAAGATATGATGCGATATCCCAGAAGTCAGCTACGAAAGATGCCCTTTCCTTGATAAGCGACACGACCTTCTGTACATAGTCATGCGTGAATATCCGGTTCTTGAAATCCGCTCCCTGGACAGTGACTTCGGCTCCCGCCGTCAGGGCGCATTTCGGGCAGGCGACCACCTGTATGCCGTGCTCCTCGAGCACAGGTACGAAAAGGTCAGTGAGCTCGGCATCGCTTTTTGTGCGCAGGTACTCCTTGTTGTACCATTTCGCCTTTTCAGGGTTGAACCTTGCCCCTGACTTGATGACCCTCTCAAGAGAGAAAGCCCTGATCAGTTCGTCCATGGTGAAAAGCTCCCTGTCATCCCCCGGATTCCACCCGAGCATGGCCAGCATGTTCACGAATGCCTCAGGGAAATAGCCGTCCTCGCGATATCCGCGTGAAACCTCGCCCTGGGCATTGGTCCATTTGAGCGGGAATACAGGGAAGCCGAGACGGTCTCCGTCCCTTTTGCTCAGCTTGCCTTTCCCGTCCGGTTTCAGAAGCAGTGACAGGTGGGCGAATCTCGGCTGTGAATCCTGCCAGCCGAATGCTTCATACAGGAGATAGTGCAGAGGCAGGGAAGGAAGCCATTCCTCTCCGCGTATGACCTCGGTGATTTCCATCAGATGGTCATCCACGATATTCGCCAGATGGTATGTAGGCAGCTCGTCAGCCCTTTTCCAGAGCACCTTGTCATCGAGAGTGTCGGTATTTACCTCGATGTGTCCGCGGATAAGATCGTCCATCTTCACCACACGGTTATCCGGCATCTTGAAGCGGATGGTCCAGTCGGTATGCGTCTCCAGAAGCGGCTTCCACTCGCTCTCCGGCATGGAGACGGAGTTGCGCAGTTCATTGCGTGTGATATGGTTGTAGATGAAGGTCCTGCCGGAAGCCTCGGCTTCGGCCCTCTTGGCCGCCAGTTCCTCGGCTGTGTCGAATGCATAGTATGCGTAGCCTTTCTCCACCAGTTCCTCTGCATACTTGCGGTAGATACCGCGCCTCTGGGACTGCCTGTAAGGAGCATGCGGATGTCTTTCCGACGGGGTCTCCACTACGTTGCCTTCCGCGTCCACCCCCTCGTCGGGGATGATGCCGCACCAGTTGAGTGCTTCTATGATATATTTCTCCGCTCCAGGGACGAACCTCTGGGAGTCGGTGTCTTCAATCCTTATGATGAAATCCCCTCCGTGCTGCTTGGCGTAGAGGTAGTTGTAAAGTGCCGTGCGGACTCCTCCCATGTGCAGAGGTCCAGTAGGGGAGGGTGCAAATCTTACTCTTGTCTTGCGGTCCATTTTTATATGTTTTTGTCTTGTTTCCAATGTTCCTGGCAGATCCTTCGGCTCCGCCTGGGATGGCATTAAGCCATGTCCCCGATTCAGTATACCTTATTTATGTTCGAATTGTTTCGTTTGGTTATCCTTCTTATTGACGGGGTTTGTTCAAGCTCTCCGAGGCTCTGGCCGGGCTCGACGTCGAGCACAGGCCTTTGGCCCTCTTCGAAATTGAACTTGCGGATATTGTCCGAATTGTTGTAGCCGATTTTTGTCGGACTGTCCGTCTCTTCGTAGAGGCCGAATTCGAGGACTGCGGCAGACTGTGACCTGTCATATTTGAAGTCGCTGTCTATCATTATGATATTGCCTGGGT
Source organism: Candidatus Cryptobacteroides avicola (assembly GCA_017695115.1). GTDB lineage: Bacteria > Bacteroidota > Bacteroidia > Bacteroidales > UBA932 > Cryptobacteroides > Cryptobacteroides avicola. The sequence continues at coordinate 65,573 of JADILV010000036.1, forward strand.
TAATCATTGACGGTATGTCTTTCTTGAACCCTGTTGCGATTACCGTTATGCTCACCTTGTCCCCCCACTGCGGGTCTTCCTCCCATACGAGCCCTGTCTTGAAATTGTTCGCGTTCCCGGTGTATTCGGCAATCATCTCGTTGATCTTCTTTATGTCGTTGACATATAGCCCGTCCTTGTTCTTGCCGCCGGTGATGTTCACGATGAAGTTCTTGGCTGTCTTGAGGTTGTAGTCGTTCAGCAAAGGGGATTCGAGGGCGTTCTTCACCGCATCCTCGATCCTTGTATCACCGGTGCCGACACCGCATCCCATGAGGGATATGCCGCCGTTGCGCATCATGGTCTTTATGTCGGCGAAGTCCACATTGATATAGCCCGGCTTGCTGATGATTTCGGTTATGCCCCTGACAGCCGTGGAGAGGATTTCGTCCGCTTTCGGGAATGCCTCGTGGGAGAGCATTTCGCCGAAATAGTCATACAGTTTCTCGTTGTTTATGAGCAGGAGGCTGTCGACATTCTTCTCCAGTTCGTTGATGCCGTCCATCGCCATGGCATAGCGGTCGGCGCCCTCGTTCTTGAAAGGGATCGTGACCACGCCGACAGTGAGTATGCCCTTTGCCTTGGCCATGCTTGCAATGACAGGAGAGGCACCCGTGCCCGTGCCGCCGCCCATCCCGGCGGTGATGAATACCATCTTGGTGTTGCTGTCGAGTATCCTGGCAATCTTTTCTTCTGATTCAATGGCCGCGTTCCTGCCTTTGGTAGGGTCGCATCCTGCCCCCAGGCCTGTCCCGAGCTGTATCTTTATCGGCACATCGCACCGCCCGAGGGCCTGTGCATCGGTGTTGCATACGATGAAGCAGCAGCCCTGCACCTTCTGGTTGTACATGTAGTTTACCGCGTTGCATCCTCCGCCCCCTACGCCGATAACCTTGATTATTGAGTTCTCGGCTGTCCAGTCTGTCGGGACTATCATATCGTCAAGTATTTCATCCATAGCGTGCCTCCTGTCAGATTTCTTCGTTGTTCATCTCTTCGTTCATATTGTACAGTGTCCCTGTGAACTTGTCTACGGCTTTCTGGATCTTTTTTTTCCATGATACTGCCTGACGCTGTTTTTTCGGCTGCGGAGTCTCATGGTGTCGGTTCCTTCCTGTCTCCTGCGGCACCTTTTCGTCAGGGAACAGGGTGCCGCTGTGTGTCTCCGCCCCGGCTTCCGTGCCCTCCGGCGCATTCCCGCTGCCCCCGGCCTCCTCCACGACAACTGTTGTCTTCGTCTTGCCGTCTTCAGGGACGGAGCAGTCCCCGCAGCTGTCCTTCGCCGCGGCGAGGATCATTCCTATGACTGTAGCCGCCTCTGCTTCGTGCACTCCTATGCAGCCTCCTCCGGAGAACATAGGCTTCGGATAGCCTATGCGGACCGAATAGCCTGAAAGCTCGGTGATGAAATTCCCGCAGTTGGCCAGGTTCGCCCCGCCACCTGTGAGGACGACACCGCTCAGCAGCCTGTCAGCGAACCCGCTTTTCTGTATCTCGTACAGGATGGCCTCCATGATCTCCTGTACGCGGCAGGTGATGACTTCGGAGAGGTATTTTACCGGCAGGTCCTTGTACTGGGCTGTCGTGCCGATGTTTATGCGCAGGATCTTCTCGTTCATGTTCTGCAGTTTCTCCGGCATGCAGATGCCGTGCGCGAGCTTTATGTTCTCGGCAAGGGTCTCGGAGAATATCTTGCACTCGGTGTCGATGTCATTGGTGATGGATTTCCCGCCGAACGGGATTGCGGCGTAGTGCCTCATGATGCCCCCGGAGTAGACACTCACCGATGTGACCCCTGCTCCGAAGTCTATCAGCGCCACTCCTGTTTCCATCTCGGCATTTGTAAGCACTGCCTTGGCGGTAGTGTCAGGGTTGAAGTACTTGCCTGCGACGGCTATCTTCATGTTGTTGAATACCAAGTCGATATTCTGCAGGTATCGTTTGTTGCCGATGAAAATCTTGAAGTTTCCCTCTATCTTGTCACTGGCCATGCCGATGATGTCCTTCTCCACCAGCTGGAAGTCCTCCGATGTGGAGAACGACTGTGCCACCGCCCCGAAAAGCACTTCCTTCGGGTCATCTAAAGGGTATTCCTGCTGGGCCATGTCCTTCAGATAGTTGATGTCATCGGCCGTGATGCATTCGTCCGGGTTGAGCTTTATGCTTCCCTGGTTGGTCTCCTGCCTTACGCTGTATCTCGGCATGCCCACAACGGCCTGGGTAATCCTGATGTCGAGCTCCTTCTCCGCAGTTTCTATCGCGGGCTTCAGGGCGGATACCACCTGGGTCGGGTTGAAAATATAGCTGTACCTTATCCCGGCGGACGGCACTTCCCTGTAATAGACTATCTGTATGTCCTCTCCGCTGACCCTTGCTATGGCCAGCGCGAATTTCGAGGTCCCGAGGTCAATCGCTACAATGTGTTTTTCGTCCATATCCTGATTACTTTCTGCAGACAATCTGTCCGTTGTATTTTACATTAACAGTAGAATAGTATCCTTCTCCTTTTGCCGGTACTATTCCGGTATAATATTTCTCCATCCGGGAGAACTTGTCTTCAATGTTGTCCGGTTTCCCGAACAGGAACTTCTCTTTCCCCTGCCGCGGGACGAGTACCAGATCACCGTTGTCCCGGACCGTTATCTGTACAATGTTTTCAGCCCACACCCCGCTCTTGTCCATGTAGTCCACCAGACTTATTATATCCTGTATCCATTTCTTTTCCTTTTCGCTGCCCGCCTCGCCCTTGTACGAGTCCGGGACGGTTACGGGGACAGCCCCGTCGACTACCGGGACGTATGCCGTATAGTTCTTCTGCAGCGGGAATATGTATCCCTCCTTGTCGGCATAGAAGCCGCCGTCTTTACTCTGGAACCGTACTGCAGGGCGGCGCTGCGTTACCGAAATGTTCAGCATGCCGTCTTTGGTGACGTATGCTTCGCTTTTGAGTACGGCGCTTTTCCCGTCTATTATGCGTTCCATTTTTACAAGGTCTATGCTGCCGAGCTTCTGTCCTATATATCCTCCCGATTCTGAATCGAGGTATTTCCTGATGTCGGATACGGAAACGAAGTTGTTTTCTAGGCTGTCCTTTATGGTGACTTCAAGTCCGGTACATGTCAATGCCTCCTTCTTCGCCGCGCTGGTGCCGAGGGCCGTCGCGAGACAGACCGCCATCAGGGCGATGAGGGACAGTGCAAGTATGTGCCGTACTATCGTTTTCATTGTGTTCTTGTCTTTATGCGGTTTTCCAGCATTTCCGTTATCGGACCTGTAAATCTGTCGATGTTTCCCGCTCCGAAAGTGATGAGCACGTCCACATGCTCGTCTTTCAGGTAATCCATCAGCTGCTCTTTTTTCAGAAGGACTTTCTCGGGAGCGGTCACTTTCCGGAATATCATCTCCGAAGTCACACCCGGGAGAGGTTCTTCCCGGGCAGGGTATATGTCCAGGAGTATCAGTTTGTCCACGCGGCTCAACGCCTGTGCGAATTCATCGGCGAAATCCCGCGTTCTCGTATAGAGATGCGGCTGGAATATGGCCGTGAGTTTCCTTCCCGGGAACATTTCCCGTATCGAGCTGACGGCTGTGGCGATTTCTTTCGGATGATGGGCATAGTCGTCAATATACGAGCATTCCGGAGTGTTCAGGTGGATGTCGAACCTCCTTTTCACTCCCTGGAACGAGCCTAATGCCTTTTTTATTTCCTTCGGTTCCAGTCCGTAGGCCAGTGCCACGGCGGCAGCCGCGACTCCGTTCTCTACGTTTACCCATCCTGGAATGCCCATGCGGCAGTTTTCTATTTTTCCATGAGGGAAGTTGAGGGTGAATGTGAGATATCCGCATTCATCATGAAGGAGGTCGGATGCATAGAAATCGGCCCTGGGATCATCGTATGAATATCTGAGTATTCTTGCTTCGGTGTCATCCGGCGTGATGTCCAGTCCGAGTTTTGCTATGACTGTGCCGCTCACCTGTGAAGCGAATTCCCTGAATGCCGCCTTTACGTGCTCCAGATCGGAATATATGTCCAGATGGTCGGCGTCCATTGCCGTGATAACGGCGATTTCAGGGTGCAGCTGCAGGAAAGAGCGGTCGAACTCGTCCGCTTCAGCCACTATTACGTTGTTCCTGCTTATAAGCAGGTTTGTCCCGTAATTCTTTGATATACCGCCGAGAAATGCAGAACAGCCCTCTCCGCTTGACCGGAAGATATGGGCAAGAAGGGTGCTGGTAGTGGTTTTCCCGTGTGTGCCGGCAACGGCCAGGCATCTTTGCCCCGATGAAATCTCTCCGAGGATGCGTGATCTCTTGACTGTCCTGTAGCCGTGTTCCATTACATACACCAGTTCACCCATGTCGTGCGGTATGGCAGGCGTGTAGACGACAAGTGTGCTGCCCGCGTCTTTGGGGATGAAGTCCGTGTTGTCTTCATAATGGATCTTTATCCCTTCATTCTCAAGCTCATGCGTCAGTTCGGAAGGAGTCCTGTCATATCCGGATACTTCATACCCCTTGGCATGGCAGTATCTGGCGATCGCGCTCATTCCGATGCCTCCGATACCTATAAAATATATATTCCTGTATGTCATACCAGTCTGTAGATTTCATCAACAATGGCTTTCGCAGCTTCCGGCCGTGCAAAGGTAGCTATATTCTTTTCTAGTTCTGCAATCCGGTCCCTGTCCTTTATCAGCCTGCATGCTTTTTCCATAAGTTTCTGCGGAGCTTCCGCGTCTGTCACTATCTCTGCCGCGTTTTCTTTTACAAGGGCCATGGCATTATGCGTCTGGTGGTCTTCTGCGACATTCGGGGACGGGACAAAAATAACGGCTTTGTGCACTGCGGCGAGTTCCGATACCGAACTTGCCCCGGAACGTGAAATCACCACATCTGCAGCCGAGTATGCCAGATCCATCCTTTTGATGAAATCGAAATGACGGATATGGCGCAGCGTATTCCCGCCGAGTCCTTTTGCTGCAGCGTCTTCCATAAAGGCGTCTACGGAAGACTTGTAGTATTTGCCGCATTGCCAAAGTATTTCGACATTGTCGCCTCCCGGACAGCCGGCTTCAATCCATTCCATGACAGACCTGTTGAGGGTTCCGCTACCTAGGCTCCCGCCTACAATGAACATGCATTCCCTCTCGGGATCCAGGGCGTAGCACTCTATTGCATCGGCCTTCATCTTCGCTGATGCAGGGACGATGCCTTTCCTGATAGGATTGCCTGTCTTCACTATTTTCTCTGCAGGGAAAAATCTTTCCATTCCGTCGTAAGCGACACATATCCTGTCGACCTTCTTTCCCAGAATCTTGTTGGTGAGCCCCGCGTAGCCGTTCTGCTCCTGGATCAGGGTAGGGATTCCCTTCCGGCATGCACTCCACAGCAGCGGAGCGCTGGCATAGCCTCCTACGCCAATGGCGATGTCCGGCCTGAATCCGTCGATTATCTTTCCGGCCATCCTTATGCTCTTGAGCACTTTGAACGGGAGGGCAAGGTTTGAAACGGTGAGCCTCCTCTGCAGTCCTGCCACAGGCAGACCCACTATCCTGTATCCTGCAGCAGGGACTTTCTCCATTTCCATCCTTCCTTCAGCCCCTACAAACAGGATTTCATTCTCCGGATTCGCTTCCATAAGCTGCCCGGCAATGGCTACTGCCGGAAATATGTGCCCCCCGGTTCCGCCGCCTGATATTATTGCACGTATCCTTTTCATTGTATCCTTTAATTTATTTTCCTCCTCAGATTCCGGATCAGGTCCGGAATGACCTCCAGTTGTTTTTTATGGCCCTGAACACTACCGCCAAGTCCTTCTTCTGCGTGGGGCAGGGGATTGGATTACAGGAAACGTTGCGCCCGCACAGGGAGGGCCCCACGGAGTGGGAGGGTTTCCTGGAATCTTATCCCCTTCCGGATTCGAAATCATCCAGTTCCGCCAGCGTGTCCTGCACATTTTCATCCTGGATGCCCAACCCTTCTACCAACGGTTCGGACTCTTCTTCTTCCTTACGTATTTTCGCTTTTGCCATCTTGCTGATAGACAGCAGCACCCCGAATGCGATACTGAAAGCGAAAAACGAACTTTTGCCGTGGCTGATCATCGGCAGGGTCTGTCCGGTCAGCGGCCCCAGATCGGCATTTATGAACATGTGCATCAGCGCCTGTCCGCTTATCAGCACGGCGAGTCCTGCCACGGCTGTCTTTGCGAATTCGTTGTCACAGGCTCTCACTATGAGCGAAGCTCTTGCCAGCAGGCTGACATACAGCATTATGACTATGATTCCGCCGATCATTCCGTATTCTTCTATAATGAAACTGAACATATAGTCGCTGAACATCAGCGGAACCGTATATTTCTGGGTGCTGTTTCCGGGACCTTTACCGAACAGGCCTCCCTCGTGGATGGCTATCTTTGCACTTGCCGGCTGCTTGATGGCGTCAAGCGCTTCCTGGAATTCTATCGACCCGGGACGCAGGTCCTTGATGTCCTGATGTTTCTCGTCCATCGTCAGCCTGCTGAGGGCGGTGCCGAACCTTCCGAATACCTTGCCGCCCGATATGGCGTATATCCCTACGCACAAGCCTGCTGCTACAACGCATAGCAGGGCCGGTGCCAGTATATCCTTGATTTTTATCCCGCCGATCAGGATGGTGATGAACATTATCCCTCCGATGAAAACGGTGCTGGAGAAACTGCCGAACAGTATCCCTATGCATACAATCAGTATCGGGGCGAAAATATAGATGAATCTCTTCCATCCCGGTCTTGCCAGAAAGGCCAGGCTGCCGAATCTCGATGACAGGATACCGGCTATCTTGAAAGAGTCGTTCTTGTATGCATGGACCGCCCATGCCAGATACATTATCATCGCCACTTTCGTCACCTCGTATGCATGCACCTGTACCGGCCCGAGCTGTATGGCCCTTACCGCACCGTTCACTTCCACTCCGAGAGGAGTGTGCAGCAGGATGAGAATCAGGGCCGACACGATAAAGCCGAACTGTGAGAAGAACCTGAATATCCAGATCTTGGGTATAAGATAGCATATAGCTATTATGGCTACCCCGGCAAGTACTGTCACCATCTGCTCCTTGAAAATGTCCAGACGGCTGACTTCCGCACTTGCGAGGAGCGACGTAGATGAGAATATCGCGACGATCGAGAACATGATGAGGAAGGTGATAATGATAAGTATCACCTTGTCGCCCTGGATGTTGTCCACAAAATTCCAGAACCATGACTTCTTTTCGGATATCCTGTCTTCCTCCATGATGCCCATGTCCTTCTATAGATTCCTTACAGCTTCCTTGAACTGCCTGCCCCTGTCTTCGTAGTTCTTGAAAAGGTCGAAACTTGCGCAGCACGGGGACAGCAGGACCACATCTCCGGCAACGGCGAGTCCGCTTGCCGTCTTCACCGCCTCTTCGGCAGATCCGACATCAATGATGGTCGGTACCGCATTTTTGAAGGACTCGTGGAATTTCCTGTTGTCCAGTCCCATACATACCATAGCCTTGACCTTTTCCTTTGCCAGCGGGACAAGAGGGGTGTAGTCATTGCCTTTGTCCGTACCTCCTACTATCCAGATTACAGGTCTTGTCTGGCATTCGAGTGCATACCATGCGGCATCCACGTTTGTAGCCTTGGAGTCATTGATATAAAGTACATCCTTGATGCTCAATACCTTTTCGAGCCTGTGCTCTACTGCCTGGAACGAAGACAGGCTCTTGCGGATCACCTCATTGTCTATGTCCATGACCTTTGCTGCAATGGCCGCAGCCATGGAGTTGTAGACATTGTGTTTTCCTCCCAGAGCCAGTTCCTGAAGATATATGTCGCATTCGCTTTCGCGATACTTGACCACCATTCTCTCGTCCTTTATGAAAGCACCCTGTTTTTCTTCATGTTTCTGTGAGAACGGGAGCATCTGCGCCTTGAGCACTATCTGGCTCAGGTGGTTGATGGTGATTTCGTCATCGGAACAGAAAATGAAGCAGTCGTCCTTGTCCATGTTGCGCGTAATGCGGAACTTGGCCTTCACGTAGTTCTCCATGTTGTGGTCGTACCTGTCCAGATGGTCCGGAGTGATATTGGTGATGATGGCGATGTCGGCCTTGAAGTCATACATGTTGTCAAGCTGGAAACTGCTGATTTCCAGAACATAAATATCATGATGCGCAGTTGCTACCTGATATGCGTAGCTTTTCCCTATGTTCCCTCCCAGTCCTACATCAAGACCGGCCTGCTGGAGAAGGTAGTATATGAGTGATGTCGTGGTGGTTTTCCCGTTGCTTCCCGTTATGCATATCTTCCGGGCGGTGTCGTACCTTCCCGCAAACTCTATTTCCGATATGATATGTATTCCTTTTCCTATGATTTTCTGGATCATCGGGGCTGAAACAGGTATGCCGGGACTCTTTATCACTTCATCGGCATTGAGGATAAGTTCTTCCGTATGCTGTCCCTGCTCAAAGGGTATTTCCCATGTGCGCAGCATTTCCGCATAGCTGTCCCCGATCTTCCCCTTGTCGGAAAGGAAGACGTCGAATCCTTTGAGTTTCGCAAGTACGGCGGCGCCTACACCGCTTTCTCCTCCTCCGAGAACCACGATACGTTTGTTCATCATATATTATCTTATTTTTAAAAGAGCTATCGTAAGTACTGCCAGTATGATTCCTATAATCCAGAACCGGGTGACGATTTTGGCTTCGGGCAGGGCCTTTGCCGGTGACGTTATGACAGCCGGAATGCCTTCTTTCTGGAAATGATGGTGCAGAGGCGTCATCTTGAACACCCTGCGCCCTGTCCCGTATTTCCGCTTTGTGTATTTGAAATAGAACCTTTGTATTATTACGGAAAGGCTTTCCACGAAGAATACTCCGCACAGGATAGGCAGCAGCAGTTCTTTTCTGATCAGAATCGCGCAGACTCCGATGATACCGCCGATCGCAAGGCTTCCCGTGTCGCCCATGAACACCTGTGCAGGGAAAGCGTTGTACCAGAGGAATCCGACAAGAGCTCCGACGAAGGCTGCCATGAACACGGCTATTTCCCCTGTTCCCGGGATATACATTATATTGAGGTAGTCGGCGTTGATGATATTGCCGGAGAGCCATGCGAATATTCCCAGTACCACTCCGACTATGGCAGAAGTGCCCGTTGCCAGCCCGTCCATTCCGTCTGTGAGGTTGGTGCCGTTGGAGCATGCCGTTATTACGAGTACGATCATCAGCACATAGATCCCCCATTTGCAGTACCATCCCCATTTCCCTTTGAACGGTGACAGCCATTTATAGTCGAACTCGTGGTTCTTGACAAACGGTATCGTGGTCTTGGTGCTTTTTACCACGTCATGCCCTTTCTGTTTCGGCGATTGTCCGGTATCTGGGTATTCAAGTCTGGCAGTATTGCCGGCGGATGCTGCAGTGCCGGCGGAGACCACTACTCCGGACGATTCTTCCCCGGCCTGAAGTTCCTCTCTGATCACGATATGCTCGTTGAAGCATACTGTCACCCCGATTACGAGTCCCATGATGACCTGCCCGATGAGCTTGCTGCGTTCGCTCATGCCTTCCTTGTTGTGCCTGAACACTTTGATGAAATCATCCGCAAATCCTAAGAAACCGAACCATACTGTACTTATGATGAGCAGTATGGTGTATATGTTGGTGAGGTCGCAGAAAAGGAGTGCGGCGATCAGGATGGCGAGCAGGATGATGATGCCTCCCATTGTAGGGGTGCCTTTTTTCTGCATCTGTCCTTCCAGGCCCAGGTCGCGGATTTCTTCTCCGATCTGTTTTTTCTGCAGCCACCGGATGATCCTTTTTCCGATGAACACTGCGATGAGCAGGGAGGTGACACTGGCGAATATGGCCCTGAAGGAGAGGTACTGCATCAGCCCCGCTCCCGGTATGTTGAAGTCTTTTAAATAATCGAATAGATGGTACAGCATAATGTTTTTCTTTGTTTGCCTGCGGGATTCCCTGTCCGGAACGGCATTGCTACATTTCTTTGAATATTTCCGCAACTATTTCTTTTTCATCGAAACGGTGTTTTTCCGTCCCGATGATCTGGTAGGTCTCGTGCCCTTTCCCTGCAAGAAGCACGGTGGCTCCCGGACCGGCCATCATGATTGCCGCCCGTATGGCTTCTTTCCTGTCTTCTATGAAAAGTGTCCTGGCCCTGCCTTTCGCGTCCATTCCCGCTTTTATGTCCTCCATGATGTCGGAAGTGCGTTCCGTACGGCTGTTGTCTGATGTCACTATTATCCTGTCTGCGAGCCTTTGGGCTACCTGTGCCATTTCAGGCCTTTTGGTCTTGTCCCTGTCTCCTCCGCACCCGAACAGACAGATCAGTTCCCTTTCCGGTGCTATGTCGCGCAGTGTGGTGAGCACATTTTCCAAAGCATCGGGAGTATGTGCATAGTCTATCACCACGGACAGGTCTTTCGGACCGCGCAGTGTCTCCAGTCTTCCCGGTGCGGACTCCAGCCTGCTTATGGCGACCAGAGCTTCTTCCGGCTGTACGCCGAGAGTGACTGCAGTAGAATATATCGCGAGGATGTTGTATGCGTTGTGCCGGCCTGTCAGCCTGGTCCAGCTTTCGGTGCCGTCTATTCTCAGCAGCATTCCGTCAAAACTTTCCTCCATGATCCGGCAGGTGTGGTCGGCAATGCTTTTGCACGAGTATGTAATGACCCGGGCTGCAGTGTTCTGCACCATCACAGTCCCGTTTTTGTCATCTGTGTTCGTGATTGCAAATGCATCGGCAGGAAGCATGTCGAAGAACAGTTTCTTGCAGCGCAGGTATTCGGCGAAAGTCTTGTGATAGTCAAGATGGTCATGCGTGAGGTTGGAAAAGATGCCGACCTTGAATTTGAGGCCTGCAATCCTTTCCTGCTGCACTCCTATGGAGCTTACTTCCATGAAGCAGTATTCGCATCCTTCATCCACCATTCCGGCGAGCAGGGAGTTTATGGTAATAGGGTCCGAAGTGGTGTTTACGGCTTCGTACTTCCTCTCACCTACATAGTTCGCTATGGTGGACAGAAGTCCGCAGTGATATCCCAGGCCGGTAAACAGCCTGTAGAGAAGGGTGACGGTCGTGGTTTTCCCGTTTGTTCCCGTTATGCCGACCAGGGTGAGCTGTTCCGATGGGCGCCCGTAGAAATTGGACGCTATGATGGCAAGGGCATGTCTGGAAGATCCGGTCTTTATGAAAACATGTCCCTTTTCCAGTGATATCCGCTCTATGTCCCCGTTCCCGTAAATGCTTTCCAGCTCTTTCCCGAGTGTGGCCCGGTCTTCATAGACGATGGCCGAGGCTCCGCTCAGGAGGGCTTTCCCTATGAAAGTGTGCCCGTCTCCGGCGAATCCCCTGACGGCAATGAACATCGCTCCTGCAGCGGCTTTCCTCGAGTCGCTGCAGACTGACGTGACTTCCGTCTCACGGTTCCCGGTTACGGAAACCGCTCCGCAATCTTTGATTATGTCTTTTATCTTCATTTCAATGTCAGTTTTACAGTCCCGCCTTTTTGCAAGGGTGTCCCTGGAGCCGGGGACTGGCTTGTCACATGTCCGCTTCCGCTGTATACGCACCTGTAACCGCAGTTTTCTATGGAATACAGGGCGTCCTTCAGTCCGAGTCCTTTCATGTCGGGTACTTCACCGAGCCTGTCAAGCCCGGTTTCTATTCCGTCCTGTTCCATCTCCCGGACGTGACCGTATGTTTTTATCTCGTTCCCCCATTGCGGGTCGAGCGTATATACGTTGTCTACTATTTTCCTCAATACCGGTGCCGCGTAGGCGGCTCCGTAGAAATTGGCCTTGGAAAGTTTCGAATATACCACTACTATAGCCGTGTACTGCGGGTCATCGGCCGGAAAGAAACCTACGAAAGTGGCCTGGTGCTTCTTTCTTCCGGAGTCGTCCTGGTATCCGATGATCTGCCGTCCGTTCCTTTCGAATTCAAAGGCTATCCTTGCCGTGCCTGTCTTTCCTGCCACCGCACAGGCCGCGTTCCTGAATGCATATCTGCCGGTGCCCTCCGTGACGACTTTCTTAAGCGCCCTGGTCAGGGTGTCGGCAGTGGCTTTGGAGCATATTGATCCGTTGAGTACGGTAGGGCCGAGCCTTTTTTCCACCTTGCCGTTTTTCTCTATGGATTCTACCAGATAAGGCTTCATGAGCTTTCCGTTGTTGGCTATGCCGTTGTAGAACATGAGGATGTGCAGCGGTGTTTCACTGATGCTGTATCCTACGGCCACCGATTCCAGAGTGGTTCCGCTCCATATTCTGGTGTCCGCTCCGGGAGAAGGGATATCGGGTGCGGCAAGTCCTGCTATATCGAAATCGAACCTTTCATTGAGCTTGTATTCGTAGAGCTTGTCAATGAAGTGCCTCGGCCTGTCTCCGTAATTTTCCCTGACAAGATACCTGAACACATTGTTGGAAGATATTTTCAATGCGTCGGAAATACTTATTTCATTCTTTCCCCATTCTTTAAGATACGGGTCATCGGGAATCTTCTCGTCTTTGTACGGCCATTTCCCGCGGAAGGTAGGGACCTTGTCTTCGAGCCTGACCTTTCCCTCTTCCACGAGTGTCATAAGAGAGGCAAGTTTGAATACGGAGCCCGGTTCCCCTGCCGTTCCGATAGCGTAATTGTAGATTTCCCGCAGGTTTCCTTCCTCGTCGCGCTTGAGGTTCGTCATCGCACGGATGGCTCCGGTCTGCACGTCCATCACTATGGCGCATCCGCCTTCCACATCTTCCACATCCTGTATCCTTTCTCTCAGGGCCTTGTCGGCAATGTCCTGTATGTCTATGTCTATGGTGGTCCTTATGTCCTTCCCGTCGGTTACCCTTACTACCGTGCTGTCATAGTCTACGATCCAGCCGTGGTTGTCGGTGCGGCGGAGCCACTGGACGCCTTCACGTCCGTGTAGGAGGTAGTTGTATTTGCCTTCCAGTCCGATGAGGTTGTTCCCGGACATTACATTGTTGTCCTTGACATATCCTATCGTACGTCTTGCCAAAGAACCGTAAGGATATTGGCGGGTGTCGATTTTCTCTATGATTATGCCTCCCTTGAATCCTCCTTCATTGAACAGAGGCAGGGATTTCACCTTCTGGAGCACCCCGTGGTCTATCTGATATCCGATCTTTACATACATCCTTCCGTCACGGCGTCCGCGGCTGATCAGTCTGTAGTATTCTTCGGCAGACCTGTCCATGTATATGGAAGCGAGGCCGGCAGACAGTTCCCGGGCTTTGTCCAGCCATTCTTTTTCTTTGATTTCCCCCTTCCTGCCTTCGGAACTGAATTTCTTTTTCTGGACAGTGCAGTCCATGTATATCTGGTACATTGGGGTGGATGATGCCAGAAGCCGGCCGTCCATCGCCATTATCGAACCTCTAACAGGGTCCGTGAGTTCTTTCCTGACTGAAGAAGTGAGGTATTTTTCAAGTTCCGGATCGGGCTTGTAGATCCACTGTATGTAAGCTATCCGGAGGACCAGGACTATGGCCAGACACAATGCGCCGAAGTGCAGCACAGAAAGGATTACCCCTGTCCTGTCACGGTTGCGTTTTCCGTCTTTGTCTTTGTCCTGTGCCATAGGCATGTGCCGTTATTTTATTTTGTCTGCCGGTTTTTCGGGGACCGTCAGGGCCGACCCGTTCTTTTCAAGAAGATCTTCTACTGTACTCAGCCTGTCCAGGCTCACCAGTTCGCAGGTCTTCTGGGCGTGGTATATTTTCAGCTCTTCCAGCCTTGCCTTGTTCTTTTCTTCATTGAGCATGGTCTGCTCTATTTCCAATGTCATCCATATATTGAGGGCACACAGCACGAAAAAGTATATGATATGTATGAACCACCTGTCAAACCTCAGCCTCAGGAGGAATTCCCCTCTGAGGGTGGCTTTGAAGCTGTTCCTGATGAACTCCCATATTTTGCTCCAGTCCGGTTTCATATCTTTTCCGCTATACGCATTTTCGCGCTGCGGGCGCGTGTGTTGGCCGCTATCTCGCTTTCCTGGGGAAGCACCGGTTTGCGGTTTACCGCCCTGAGCGGAGCTGTAACGGCCCCGTACAGGTCTTTCTCCATTTTCCCGTCTATGTTGCCGCTCTTGATGAAGTTCTTCACCATCCGGTCTTCAAGGGAATGGTATGTGATTACCACCAGCCTGCCTCCGCTTTTAAGCGACTTCACCGCACCGTCCAGAAACTTTTCAAGCGACCGCATCTCCTGGTTCACCTCGATTCTCAGTGCCTGGTAGACCTTTGCCAGGGATTTATGGGCTGCGAATTTCGGGAGCATGCCTTCTATCGCCTTGTCCAGCTGCGCAGTGGTGTTGATAGGGGACTGCTCTCTGGCCGCGCAGATCATCCTGGCCATCCTTCTGCTTCCATCCACTTCTCCATAGAGCCTGAGTATTCTTTCCAGCTCGTCTTCGCTGCTGGAGTTGATGATGTCGGCGGCCGTCGTCTCCGCTTCCTTGTTCATTCTCATGTCCAGCGGGGCGTCGTATCTGAAAGAGAAACCCCTTTCCGCCGTGTCGAACTGGTGCGATGATACGCCGAGGTCCGCGAGGATGCCGTCTATGCCGTCCCGGTAGCCTTCATACATGACGAAATTGTATATAAACCGGAAGTTGTTGTGTATGAGGGTCAGCCGCTTGTCGTCGGGCTTGTTGCCAAGAGCGTCCGCGTCACGGTCGAACGCCAGGACCCTTCCCTGCGGCGAGAGCCTGGACAGTATCTCAGAAGTATGTCCGCCCCCTCCGAAAGTGGCGTCGGCATAGACTCCGGAGACGTTTCCAATGAGGGCGGTCACGCTCTCGTCAAGCAGCACTGGTATATGGTACTCTGACATGCACGGCCCTCCTATCTGATGTCCGGCAATATGTCGCATGTGAGGGCAAGGAATTCCTCTCCGGAGATGGAAGATGCTTCATATTTTTCTTTCGCCCATACTTCGATCTTATGGTCGCTTCCGCTGAAAACCACTTCCCTGACGACTCCTATCGACTCAAGGAGCTTCTTGGGAACGGACAGACGCCCGAATCTGGAATCCGGTTCTACCACTGCGCGGTTGCGCATGTATTCACGCCAGAAAGCGGCATGCTTGCGGTTGAAGAAATTCAGTTTTGCCTTCACTTCTTCCGACTGCCTTTCCCATTCCTGATAGGTGTACATCTCGAGACATTCCTCGTAGATGTCCTTCTTGATGACGAATCTCATGTCTCCATCCGGCGGCATGAGGGCCTTGAACGCCGAAGGGAAGATTATCCTGCCCTTGTCGTCCACTTTTCCGCTGTATTCGCCGATGAATTTGACCATATTGCAAGTATCCGCTATCCGGCGCAAAATTAGGAATTATTTTCCATTTTCTTCCACTCTTTTCCAAAATTTTCCACAAAGTTGTAAACAGTTGCAGTTCATGTGATTTTAGCCTGCCCTTTTAAAAAAATGCATAAAATTTCCGGAGGCCATGCAAAAAGAATTAAATTTGTCTCCGTTAAAGCAAAAATTCTTCGGTCATGCATATCGCCATAGCAGGTAATATCGGCAGCGGAAAGACTACTCTGACCAAGATGCTGGCTGCCCGTTATAATTGGACTCCGAGATTCGAATCGGTTGATTATAATCCATATCTGGCTGATTTCTATGAAGATATGGAACGATGGTCGTTCAACCTCCAGATTTATTTTCTGAACAGGAGATTCAAGGATGTCGTCGAGATATCGCAGCGTAAGGATGTCGTTATCCAGGACAGGACCATCTATGAGGATGCGCGCATCTTCGCCCCCAACCTTCATGCCATGGGGCTCATGAGTACAAGGGACTTCGAGAATTACTCGGACCTTTTCGACCTGATGATGTCTCTTGTCAATCCTCCGGACCTGCTCATCTATCTCAGGTCTTCAATCCCCAATCTGATCGCCCAGATACAGAAACGCGGACGCGAGTATGAGAAAAGCATCCGCATCGATTATATTACAGGCCTTAACGAGCGCTATGAAAGCTGGATTTCATCTTACCGGCACAGGCTTCTCGTCATTGATGTAGACAGGATCAAGTTCGAGAACAGGCCGGAGGATTTCCAGCAGATTACAGACAAGATAGACGCCGAGCTGTTCGGCCTTTTCTCCGACAGCAAGTAGGCAGGCGGTACCGGTCCGGCTTCGCTTGAAATGACAGGCAGATTATAAATACTAATAACTAATACTATTGTTTATGAAGAAGTTCTTTATGCTTATCCTGCTTGCCTGCGTGGCGCTGGATCTTTTCGGATGGGGCCGTTTGGGTCATGATGCCATAGCCTACATCGCTGAGTGCAACCTGACTCCCAAGGCGAAGAAGATTATTTCGGAGTATCTTGACGGCAAGTCAATTGTCTATTATTCTTCCTGGATGGACGATGTGCGCAGGACTCCGGAGTACAAGTTTTCTACCAGCTGGCATGTGGCGTATGTCGACGGGCAAGGCGAGCCCTGCCTGGGGAAAAATTTCCCTGAGGGCAAATACAAAGGGGACGCCCTTCTTGAAATACTCCGTCTTACAGACAAGCTCGGGAACTACCGTGAACTGAGCGATTCTACTGTAGCTGTAGGCATAAAGATGCTTGTACATCTGGTCGGTGACATGCACTGTCCGGGCCATGTATATTATCCCGGACAGAGCAATTCTTTCAAGGTCAGATTCGGCGGACGCGAGGTCTCTTACCATTCCGTATGGGATGACGGCTTTATCGGCAGTATACACAAATGGAGCTATATGGAATATAACCATCAGTTGGGGAATCTGGACAGAAAGGAAGCCGCGGCTATTGTGGCCGGGACCCCGGTGGACTGGGAGCGTGAGAATGCCCGTAACTGTAAGGTCATATATGACTGGGCGGCTCCAGGGGCCGTGCTCGGCGACGATTTCAAGCTTGCAGCGTGGTCTCTTGCGGATTCTCAGATCCAGAAGGCCGGATACAGGCTTGCAAGTGTGCTGAACGCCATTTTCAAATAATGCCTGAAACATTTAAAACCGCATGATTATGATGACACCGAGACTGACAATCATACAGTTCGTAGACAAGTACGTGGACAAATTCTCCTCAAATGTATTTCTTTGGGAGAAAAAAGGTAAGGAATGGACCAGAACCACTTTCCTGCAGACGCGGGAGGAAGGAAAACGCATCGGAGCCGGTCTGATGGCTCTCGGACTGCAGAAAGGAGAGAAGGTTTCCCTGCTTTCCGAAGGACGCAATCTTTGGGTGACCGGAGAGCTCGGCATCCTCTATGCCGGAGCGGTCAATGTCCCTCTGTCAGTCAAGCTGGAAGAGAGCAACGATCTGGTATTCAGGATAAGGCATTCTGATTCCAAGTATGTGATGGTTTCCGCCCAGCAGCTCCCGAAGATCAGGAAAATACTTCCCGAACTTCCTTTGGTGGAGAAAGTGATTGTCCTTGATGAACTCCCTGAGTATCAAGAGAAAGAGATTCCGATATCGGAAATAATGGAAATGGGGGACAGTTTCCTGTCGGAGAACGGTGAAATGTTCCGTCAGAGGTATGAGTCAGTGGGACCGGATGACTATGCGACCATCAGCTATACTTCCGGCACGACTGCCGATCCGAAAGGCATCCTCCTGACTCACAGGAACTATACGGCCAATGTGGAGCAGGCGCAGTCTGTAATCGGCGTGACGCCCGAGGACAGGATGCTCATCATTCTGCCTCTCGACCATTGTTTCGCCCATGTCGCTGGATTCTATACCATGATGTCATACGGAGCTTCGATAGGTACGGTTCCGGCCGGACGCACTCCGATGGAGGCTTTGAGGAATATCCCTATGAGCATACAGGAACTGAAGCCTACCGTGATGCTGAGCGTACCGGCTCTCGCAAAGAATTTCAAGAAGAACATCGAGGCCGGGGTGAAGGCCAAAGGCCCTAAAGTGGAGAGGCTGTATCATACGGCTCTGAAGATGGCGATAGAGTATAATAAGGAAGGGTACAATAAGGGCGGTTTTTCCCAGGCATGGAAGAAGCCTTTGCTGGCCCTGTTTGACAAGCTGATTTTCAAGAATGTGCGTCAGGCCCTCGGAGGACAGATGAAGTTCTTTGTGGGTGGCGGTGCCCTGCTCGACATAGACCTGCAGAGGTATTATTATGCTATCGGTATCCCTATGTATCAGGGCTACGGGCTGTCGGAGGCTACTCCTATCATTTCCGCGAATGCTCCGGCCAGGCATATCCTGGGCTCGTCCGGCTGTGTAGTGAAGCCTATGGACATAAAGATCTGCGATGCTGACGGCAATGAGCTGACTTACGGCGAGAAGGGGGAAATCGTCATAAGAGGCGAGAACGTGATGGCCGGCTACTGGAAAAACCCGAAAGCCACGGCAGAGACAGTCGTCGACGGCTGGCTGCATACAGGTGACATGGGGTATATGAGGGACAAGGACTTCCTTTATGTGGTGGGAAGATTCAAATCTCTTCTTATCAGTGCCGATGGGGAAAAATACAGTCCTGAAGGAATCGAGGAGTCTCTGGTCGAAAACTCAAAATACATAGACCAGGTGGTGCTTCACAACAGTCAGGACCCGTACACGATAGCCCTTCTGGTGCCTAACAAGGACGCTCTCAAGGCTTATGTCAGGGAAACGGCTCCAGGAATCGCACCTGATTCGGATGAAGCCCGGAAAATGATGCTTGAAAAGATCCAGGATGAAGTCAATTCATACCGGAAAGGAGGAAAGAACTACGGGGCGTTCCCTGAGAGGTGGCTTCCTGCGGCAGTCTGCGTGCTTCCTGAACCTTTCACCGAGCAGAACCACATGGTGAACAGCACCATGAAGATTGTCCGCGGAAAGGTGGAGCAGGCATATCAGGACCGCATGGCGTACGCCTATACACCTGAAGGCAAGAATATCGTCAATGCAATGAATCTCAGTTCGCTATAATTGTTTCACAATCCTCATACCGCTGTATCCCGGCCTTTTGTCATCAGAAGGCTGGATACGGACGGATATAAACTGAACCGGCAGATTCCGGCTTCGGCGTTCCTGACTGATAGTTTCCTTTACCTGACAGAAGGTGAGGTGCTTACAGATGTGGGGACTGAACCTTTCCTTGTGGGAGAAGGCAAATTCCTGTTTATTCCGGAAGGGATTCCGTTTTCCATAAAATATTATAACGGGAGCAAAGGCTATATGGGCGCTTTCTCCCGTTCTTTTCTCAAAAGTCCCATTCTCGGTATCCTGTACTGCCGCACGCCGCTGCTGGTGGATATTCCGGAAGAGGAAAGCGGGTTTGTGGCGTCTCTGGCGGAGAAGCTTTTCCGCGAGCAGCAGAACGGTAACCTGTCCGGAGAATTGCTGTCGGGCACTCTGGACCTTTTCCTGAGGCAGATAGCCTCTCTTGCGGAAGACAGCCGTGGCCGTGTGCAGAATGATCTGTGCAGCAGGTTTCTCGATATGGTATTTGACAGGGATGCGGTAGTGACGGGTGTATCGGCTTATGCTGTAAAACTGGGTGTTTCCCCGAACCACCTTAACCGGGTGGTGAAGAACGGGACAGGACGCAGTGCCGGAAAGTGGATTGACATATCCAGGGTCACTTTGTCCAAACAGCTTCTCCGCCAGAGCGGTATGCCGGTAATCGACATAGCTTCCCGCTGCGGTTTTGATGACCAGTCATATTTTTCCCGTTTTTTCAAGAAGTGCACCGGCATGACCCCTTCGGAATTCCGTTCTTCACAGGAATGACAGGAGGATTCTGTCAGTCATGCTCTTGTGTGCCGATGATTTCCCAATATCCGCCTTTGTCAGGACCGGTTCTTTTGATGAGATTCCTTTCCTGGAGCTTGTTTAGGTCGCGCTGGACTGTCCTTGCGGTTGTGCGGCACATATCTGCAAGTTGTACGGCGGAGATGTTTCTGTCATTCCGTATGGCGTTTAATATGGTTTTCATCCTTGGCGGGAGTTTTTCTACGACATTTTCTACGACATTTTCTACGACATTTTCTACGACATCCTTTTCCAGCATTAATGTGACTAAAGCGTAATCCCTTTCATTTCTTATGGTTACATCCATTCCTGTAAGCTGTTTCCAGCTGCGGAGCTTGTCAAGTCCGAATCCTGCATTTTCGGAAATTCTGGCAAACCTGAACAGTTTGGCTATAGTCGGATTGCGTGACTGGGAAAAGAATGTGCCATAGATACGCTCCGGTGATATAGGGAAGCATCCGGCATTGATAAACTCTATCCTGTTGGAAAAAACATGGATGCAGGATCTGAACGGGCTGAAATGGTCGGTATGCATGAGCATGTTGATCCATGCTTCCCTGAGGATTTCCATTTGCCGGTTGTCATCTACGGCAATTCCCATTCTGTTCAGTCTGAAAGGCGTGTCCACCAAGCTCCTTAGCCTTCTTATAACTACCTGGTAGACTTCCCATAAATTTTCCTGCTCCGGAATACGGTAGGTATATCTGGTGTCAGCTTCGGCAACGCTTTTTCCCGGGATTTCGATATAATCCATGCAGAAAGTCGGAATATACCTGAGAACATCGGCTCCGCTGCCGAACATCAGCAGACCGGCGTATGTGAGATTCCCGCTCCGGGTGCATATATTCATTCTTTTACAGAATCCGCTGTCATCCAGCTCCTCATAAACTGAAAGGGGGTTGTATGCTTTCAGGTACTGTCTGTAGCTGTGAAGCGAGTTCGCATTGAGCATCGATATGTCAGTGTCGGCAATCTCCAGTTCGGATCTTATCCCGAACGACTGGTCATGATACATTGCCATGATTTCGCTGTCGGTGGCTTTCTGGTCTCCACTGCCCATTCTTATGAATGTATTTCCCGGAGATCCGAAATATACGGGCTTCTGTTGGGAGGACGGAATGTAGAATGCAATGATTTTCTTTCCGTCTATCTCGTACAGTTTCGATCTTGCCGATAGCCGCGTGTTGAATTTCTGGGATCTTAAAGTGCCCAGAAAATCCTGTTCCAGTTTTTCGGGGTTTTCTGTCCCCCGGATTTCAAAAGTTTTTCCTGTCTGCCGTATGCCCAATACTATCCATCCTCCGGCAGAATTTGAAAATGCGCTTACGGTTTCCCAGATGTTTTTCGGAAGCTCGTTTTTTGCCTCTTTGACTTCAAAATCATCCCATTCTATGTCTTGAAGCCTTTGCATCAGTTCTGATTTTTTCATTATGCCTGTTCAGTTTTTATAAATCCGGCAAAGCTATAACCTTATTTTCCGGGTTTGGTTGTTTTACGTAGTGTTGATGTCTGGATTTTTCTTTTTCTTAATGATTTTATGTTTTTTTTATGCCGATGCAGGCAGTATACCTTGGGATATCATTCCGGACGAGGTCCTTTGTCCCTGGCAGGGAATCTGCCTGTCTTTGGTATAAAAAATCCTAAATGCGAAACTTTTTATCCTAAAATTTCATAGTAGGAAATGGTAATTTTGCAGCCTTGATTTTGAAAAGGACCGAAATGCTGTTTACTTTTATATTTTCCATGTTGCTTTCCGTTTCCGGCGGGACTATTATGCCGGGATGCGGTATTCCCGGTAATCCTGGACAGGAACGAGCTGAACTTGAGACACCGGAATTCGGGCAGGAGACCGTGCTGTCGGATACTCTTTCCCGTTCCGTGCTTGTGACCTCTTTCAAACAGGTGCAGCCTCTGGAGAAACTGGCTTCCCCGGTGACTGTGGTATTCCTTAAGGATATGGAAAATAGAGGGTTGAAAAATCCTAAAGACTTCTCGTCCATCATACCGAATCTGCATATTCCGGATTATGGCTCGGCCATGACATCGACGATTTACCTGCGCGGATTCGGTTCCAGGATAGACAATCCGGTGATAGGTCTGTACATAGACGATGTGCCGGTTCTGAACAAGAACAGCTATGACCTGGACATGTATGATGTCCGCAGGGCGGATTTCCTGAGCGGACCTCAGGGAACGGTCTACGGCAGGAATGCCATGTGCGGAGTCCTGTCCCTCACCACATTGTCTCCTATGGCTTATCAGGGAATACGTGCAGGGGTAGAATACGGCTCCGCCAATACGGTCTCGGCAAGGGCAGGATATTATCACAGGACCGAAAAGGGGACAGGTACCGGACTTTCACTTAATTACCGTCATTCCGACGGGTTCTATACAAATTCATATACTGGAAAGAAATGCGATCCGTACGACGCCCTTTCCCTGCGGTTCCGGGCCGGAAGGGATTTTATCTCCGGTTTCAGCATAGAAAACATCCTGTGGGCATCCGCTCTTGACCAGGGCGGTTATCCGTACCGGCTGTACGATGACCAGAGCGGCAGCCTTGCTCCTGTCAGCTATAATGACGGAAGTTCCTACCGCAGGCTCAACATCACCGAGGCTCTGAAAATGAAATACCGCACTGATGATTTTTCGTTGAGTTCCGTGACCAGCTGGCAGTTTCTCCTGGACAGGATGGATCTTGACCAGGATTTCACGCCCGCATCGATGTTCACCATGACCCAGAGCCAGAAAGAGCATGCCGTAACCCAGGAAGTCATATTGAAGCCGCAAGGTTCATGGCATACGGACTGGTGGACGTGGCAGACGGGGCTTTACGGTTTCTATAAACACAACGACATGTCGGCTCCTGTTACCATGAAACAGGACGGGATCGACGAGCTGATTCTCGGCAACGAAGCCATCCCCGACATGGTGCGCCGCATGCTTTCGTTCAGGGAGACAGAATTTCCCATAGAGAGCGATTTCATCATGCAGACATACGGGGCTGCCATATACCATGAGTCTTACTTCACTGCCGGACGATGGAACTTCATAGCAGGTATCAGACTTGATTATGAAGGGAACGCCATGCGT
This sequence comes from Candidatus Cryptobacteroides avicola, assembly GCA_017695115.1. Lineage (GTDB taxonomy): Bacteria > Bacteroidota > Bacteroidia > Bacteroidales > UBA932 > Cryptobacteroides > Cryptobacteroides avicola. The sequence goes on from JADILV010000036.1 coordinate 88,491, forward strand.
TACGACAGCAGGGCTACAGTCCATTACAGATTCGCTCCGATGATCCCTGATTTCAGGGAAGTAAGCACTGTATTCAAGGGCAAGACGGAAAACACCTATCTGGAGGCTCTACCGAAAGTGTCCGTCCTGTACGATTTCGGGAATTTCGGAGGGAAAGGGGCGCTGAAACTATATGCTACATTCTCCAAAGGCTACAAGTCCGGAGGGTTCAATACCCAGATTTTCTCGGACATCCTCCAGAATATGATGATAAGCGACCTTATGTCAGATGCCATGGGGGCTTTGATTCCCGGCGGGGGCATGCCTGGGGCGGGAACATCCGTGACGGACGGAAACTCTGCCGGCGGCACGTCTGCCGATGACACTTCATACCTTCCGGAAACCAGTTACAATTACGAACTCGGAGGAAATTTCGGCTTCGACCTTCCCGGTGAGAATCACCGGATTGCAGGTGCGGCGTCATTATTCTATATCGACTGCAGGAACCAGCAGATAACCGTCTTCCCGGAGGGCAAAGGCACAGGCAGGATGATGGCCAATGCGGGGCATTCGGGCAGCGCCGGTGTCGAAGCGCAGCTTTCATATAAGATAAAAGGCTTTTCCGCTTCTGCCTCCTACGGCTATACGGACGCAAGGTTCTTAACATACAATGACGGCCAGTCCGACTACAGCGGAAACCATATCCCGTATTCTCCTTCCAATACATTCAATCTCAGGGCCGGCTACAGATTCGGTCTGGGATCTGATATCGTCCGGGGCCTTTCCGTCTCGGCCGACCTTTCCGGAACGGGAAAGATATGGTGGGATGAGGCCAATACGCTGTCCCAACCATTCTATGCCGTTCTGGGAGCGGACATCCGGCTGGAATTCAAATGGTTTGATCTGTTCTTAAGAGGGGATAACCTTACGGATGCCGATTACAACGTGTTTTACTTCAAATCCGTCGGAAACTCTTTCTTCCAGAGCGGAAAGCCGGCCAGATTTACGGCCGGGCTGTCGTTCGACATGTAAGGATGCGTTACCTCATCCTGTTGCGCTCCCTGAATTCACTCGGGGATATGCCTTCCCTGTTCTTGAAGAAGATGGAGAACTGGCACGGATTGTCGAATTTCAGTGTATATGAGATTTCCGAAATGTTCATCATCGATGAAGTCAGCAGTTCCTTCGCTTTGGACAGTTTCTGCTGGAGCCGGTACTGCGTAGGCGGTACCCCTGTATATTCCTTGAATATCTTCCGGAACTTCGAATACCCTATGCCTACAGATTCTGCGATGCCTTCCGTGCTCAACCGGCATTCCGGGTCTTTCATGAGCATGCGGGCTTCATTGATTTTCTCTATTGTGGCGGTGTCCGCATAGGAAAGGTTCTTTTCCTTGAAATATATGGAGCCGAGTATGTGTATTATTATGCTGGCGACCAGCTGGAGATGTCCCGGCTTTTCGTGCTGTAGCACGGATATTATTTCTTCGTACAGGCTGATTATGCCTGTGCTTATTCCGATATTATGAACCGGATCTTCTTTGGTGAACGACCGTTTTGCTATGATGCTGTCTATGTGCCTGCTCCTGAATCCGACCCAGTATTCTTCCCATCCGGTTTCCTTGTCGGGGCTGTAGGTATGCCATTCATCCGGGAAAAGGAACAGGACGGACCCTGAAGTAACTTTCCTCGGCGGTCTGTTTCCCGAGCAGAAGGTCCCGCTTCCGTTCACTATATATACTATCTGGTATTCGTTCAGGATGCGTCCTTTCTGGGTGGAGAAAAGGTAGTCTGCAGGATGGGACCGCAGCGGATAGCCCGAACCGGGCAAGACGGTCTGTTTGCCGGCGGTCGTCACTGTCATTCCCCATATTTCATCATGGCCCCCGGTGCCAGGGTAGCACAGGGTATTGTTCCGGTCAAGTGTCATCAATTATGTCAGATTATAAAAGTATAATATCAGAATATGTAATCTGAATATTGTGATAGTGGATAAATTTGTACAAAAATATAAAATCCTGTAAACCTGTACAAATGGCTGACCACAGATTCCTTGCTTTTGATATAGGCGCGACCAGCGGAAGGTCCGTCCTGTCATGTCTTGAAGGAGGCAGGCTGTCGGTAAGGGAGATAAAGCGTTTCCCGAACCGCATGATACGCCTTCAGAATAAATTCTATTGGGACATATATGCCCTGTATGCCGAAATCCTGGACAGTCTGAAGATATGTGTCAGGGAAGGCATACATCCGGACTCTCTGGGTATAGATACCTGGGGTGTCGATTTCGGCTTTATAATGGCTGACGGCAGTCTTGCGGGTCTGCCGAGATCCTACCGGGATCCTTTTACGGCCGGGATGCCTGAAGAATTCTTCAGGAAAATGTCCCGTGAAGAAGTGTACGGGAGGACCGGTATCCAGATAATGGATTTCAATACCCTGTACCAGCTCTATGCGATGAAAAAAGAGGGGAGTTCCGCCCTGGGATGTGCGTCCGGAATGCTTTTTATCCCGGACCTGCTTTCGTATATGCTGACAGGCAGACAGGTATGTGAATATACGGTGGCGTCTACGTCGCAGATGTTGGACCCGGTGGCCAGGACTTTCGATTTGGACCTGGCTTCCCTGGCCGGTATGCCCGGCGCCGGTTCTGCAGCGGTGCCTGTCGTGATGCCAGGAACCGTCATCGGAGAGCTGTCCGATTCGGTATGTGCCGAGACGGGAGCCGGCCGGATTCCTGTCGTGGCCGTTGCCGGTCATGATACGGCTTCTGCGGTGGCTGCCGTGCCGGCCAGTGACGAAAAGTTCGCCTATCTGAGCAGCGGGACCTGGAGTCTGATGGGAGTGGAGACCGATTCACCGGTGTTGACGGATGAGGCTTTCCGCAATAATTTTACCAACGAAGGAGGGGTGGAAGGTACTGTACGTTTTCTCAGGAACATAACCGGCATGTGGCTTCTGGAGCAGTGCCGGAAAGAGTGGGCTGCTGAAAGCCGGGAATATGACTATGGCAGTATCGTGGCCATGGCCGGAGAGAAAGCGCCGGAATGTCCGGCAATCAATCCGGATGATCCGTCCCTTGCAAATCCGGAGTCCATGACCGGGGCCATATCCGCACTGTGCGAACGGCAGGGCGGTCCTGTCCCTGCAGATGACAGTGCGTTTGTCAGATGCATATTCAAGAGCCTTTCACAGAGATACAGGGATGTCCTCGAGATGCTTACAGACATGTCTCCCGTATCTGTGCAAAGACTGCACATAATAGGAGGAGGAGCCAGAAACGCCCTTCTGAACCAGTGGACTGCGGATGCTATAGGCATGCCTGTCATAGCCGGTCCGGCAGAAGCTACCGCCATAGGAAACTGTATGGTCCAGGCCCAGGCGGCAGGACTTGTAAAGGACAGGTGGGAATACAGGCGTCTTATAGCCGGGACATTCCCTCCGGAAGTTTTCCTTCCGGGAACGAAATGATATATAATGAACACACTAAAAACAAATAATCGTATGGTTAAAGAAGCACAGATTGAAAAAGCCTATGCGGCTGCATCGGAAAGCTATGCCGCCCTTGGCGTGGATACAGAAAAGGTCCTGAAAGACATGGACAAGGTTTCACTTTCGCTCCACTGCTGGCAGACGGATGACGTGAAAGGCTTTGAAAGCCTCGGAGAATCTCTTTCCGGCGGCATCCAGGTGACCGGAAACCATCCCGGACGGGCCCGCAACATTGACGAGGTAAGGGCCGATATTCTTGAGGCCCTGAAATATATCCCGGGCAGCCATCGTCTCAGCCTCCATGAGATCTACGGAGATTTCGGCGGGAAGCCGGTAGACCGCAACGAAGTGGAGCCGGAGCATTTCAGGAGCTGGATGGAATGGGCCGCCGAAAACGGTCTGAAACTGGATTTCAACAGTACATCGTTCTCCCATCCGAAAAGCGGCAATCTTACTCTGGCCAATCCGGATGAAGGCATCCGGCGTTTCTGGATCGAGCATACCGAAAGGTGCCGCCTCATAAGCGAGGAAATGGGAAAATTCCAGGGCGATCCGTGCATGCTGAACATCTGGATTCATGACGGCAGCAAGGAAGTGCCGGCCAATCGTCTGAAATACAGGCAGATTCTTGAGAAGTCGCTGGATGAGATATTTTCAACGCAGTATGAACACATGAAAGACTGTATCGAGGCCAAGCTGTTCGGTATCGGTCTCGAAAACTATACGGTCGGCTCTTATGATTTCTATTTGGGCTACGGTGCCAGAAAGGGGAAGATCGTGACACTGGATACGGGCCATTTCCATCTTACTGAAAGTATAGCCGACAAGATTTCCTCTCTGCTCCTGTTCACTCCGGAGATAATGCTGCATGTAAGCCGTCCGGTACGCTGGGACAGTGACCACGTGGTGATAATGAATGATGACATCATGGACCTGGCAAGAGAGGTTATCCGCTGCAAAGCTCTGGACAGGGTCCATGTGGGACTTGACTATTTCGATGCTACGATCAACAGGGTAGGCGCATACGTCATCGGAAGCCGTGCTACTCAGAAATGTTTCCTGCAGGCATTGCTTGAGCCGGCATCCACGCTTGAAAAACTGGAGGCGGAAGACCGCGGATTCGAGAAACTGGCCCTTCAGGAAGAACTGAAGTCCATGCCGTGGGGAGCCGTATGGGATATGTACTGCCTCAGACACGATGTCCCGGCCGGAGCCGGCTATATCAATGGCGTCCATTCGTACGGACTGGAAGTGGCAGCCTCAAGGAAATAGACTGATGAACTGACATTACAATGGAAATTCTGATAGGTCTTCTGATTATTGCCGCCGGAAGTTTCGGACAGAGCAGCTCATACGTCCCGATACGGAAGGTCAGGGAATGGAGCTGGGAGAGTTTCTGGCTTGTACAGGGAATATTCGCATGGATAATCTTCCCTCTTGCAGGAGCTCTGGCGGCGGTCCCTGAAGGACATACCCTTGCGGACGTGTTGGGGATTGATCCGAAGGCGGCCCTGTCGGCAGCCGGCTACGGTGTGCTCTGGGGTGTCGGCGGGCTGACTTTCGGCCTGAGCATGAGATATCTGGGCGTGTCCATGGGCCAGTCCATATCACTCGGCACCTGTGCCGCTTTCGGGACTCTTTTCCCTGCAATCATGGCGGGTACCGACCTGTTCCATGGGGATGGGCTGATCCTTCTTGCAGGAGTCTGCATCACCCTCGCAGGCATATCCGTGATAGGCTATGCCGGCAGCTTGAGGTCAAAAGGTCTGCCGGAGGAGGAACGCAAGGCAGCCATAGTGGATTATTCGCTTACGAAAGGTCTGGCCGTAGCTCTTCTCGCAGGAGTCATGAGCGCGTGTTTCGCCCTCGGGCTCGACGCCGGGAAACCTCTTCAGACAGAAGGGATGAAGCCGCTTGTAAAGACCCTTCCTGCGACATTCATGGTGACATGCGGCGGATTCCTGACCAATATCGTATATTGTCTGTTCCAGAATTTCAGGAACAGGACATTTTCTGACTATACCAGGTGGAATGTCTGGCCGGGCAACCTGTTTTTCTGTGCGCTGGCGGGACTTTTATGGTATTCCCAGTTTTTCGGTCTGGGGGCCGGAGTCAGCTTTTTCGAGCCCGGATCCGCGCTGACTGCATTTGCGTGGTGCATACTTATGTCTCTGAATGTAGTGTTCAGCAATGTATGGGGGCTTATCCTGAAAGAATGGAAAGGCGTTTCGGGAAAGACTGTCTCCGTTCTCATTGCAGGGATTGCCATATTGATTTTCTCCCTTGTCTTTCCGAGTATTGTCTGAACTGTAAAATGATTTTAAAATAATTCGAAATGGTAATAAATGACAATTCGGTCCTGTCCTCACGTCCGGCTCTTGCCGATGAAATCGGCAAGGTCGCCGAGGTGGCCGGATATCTGTGGGAAAAAGGATGGGCCGAGCGCAACGGCGGCAATATAACGGTGAATATTACGGAATTCGTAGATGATGCCCTGGCATCTGTGCCGCCTGTCGGCGGACCTGTGGCAATCGGTGCGGAAGTGCCGCTTCTGAAAGGGGAGTTCTTTTTCTGCAAAGGCACCAACAGGAGGATGCGTGACCTTGCCTCGGATCCCATGTCCGGAGGCTCTATAATCAGGGTAATGGAGGACGGGCTCAGCTATGAGATTGTCGCGGACGCGGCAGTGAAGCCGACTTCGGAACTGCCTTCGCATCTTTCCGTCCACAACTGGTTCAAGGCCAAAGGTCTCCCGTACAAGGCCTCGCTGCATACCCACCCTATAGAACTGGTGGCAATGTCCCATCACAGGCCGTTCCTTGAAAAGGACGTACTGACATATCTGCTCTGGAGCATGATTCCTGAAACGAAGGCGTTCTGCCCGAAAGGACTCGGAATCGTTCCGTATGAACTGCCGGGATCTCTGAAACTTGCAGAAGGTACAATCCGCGAGCTTGAAGATTATGACGTGGTGATGTGGGAGAAGCACGGAGTGTTCGCTGTCGATGAAGATATAATGAAAGCTTTCGATCAGGTGGATGTGCTCAACAAGGCGGCCCAGATCTATATGAGTGCCAGAGCAATGGGATTCGAGCCCGCCGGTATGACCAGGGCCCAGATGGCTGAGATATCGGAAGTGTTCCATCTGCCTAAATGATTATGGAATTTCGTGGGATTTCAAGGGTGGCGGCTGCAGTTTTCGCTGTAGTGCTGGCTGCAAGAGGGCTCTGCAGTGCCGGTATCCCTCCTGTCTGGAACGGAGATGAAGACAGGATTGTCCGGGACGGCAGGGCTAAAGTGTACATTGCGCCCGGGAAGGTGCTGTGGAAAAGTTCTTCTTCTCCTGCCGTGATCGGCGGGGAGGATTTCCTTTTGGGGCGGGGTGACGGTCAGGCCGTCCTCGGGGCTTCCGACGTCTGCCGTATGGTGAGCAGAGGGGACTCGACGGCATCGCTCCTGCTGGATTTCGGACGCGAACTCCAGGGCGGCATAAGGATAGTGACAGGCCAGTATCCGTCCGGCAGGCCGTTAAAGGTAAGGGTCAGATTCGGTGAGTCCGCTTCGGAAGCGATGTGTGAGATGGACGGTGTGAACGGAGCCTGCAATGACCATGCGATACGCGATATGGAAATTGTCCTGCCTTGGCTCGGGACACTGGAAACCGGGAATTCCGGGTTCCGGTTTGTCCGCATAGATCTGTTGGACAGGGACGTGGAACTGTATCTAAAGGAAGTATGCGCATATATGGTCTATCAGGATATCCCGTATGCAGGGTCTTTCCGCTCCAGTGACAGCCGTCTGGATTCTATATGGATGACAGGGGCGTACACCGTTCATCTGAATCTCCAGAACTACCTTACCGAGGGAGTAAAGCGCGACCGTCTGGTATGGGTGGGCGACCTGCATCCTGAAGTCATGACCGTATGCTCGGTTTTCGGGTACAATGAAGCCGTGCCGCGCAGTCTTGACCTGAGCCGCGACACCAACCCTCTGCCGGCATGGATGAACGGAATCAGTTCCTATTCTATCTGGTGGCTTCTCATCCAGCTGGACTGGTACATGCATACCGGAGATCTGGAATACCTTTCCGGACAGAAAGACTATGTGGCCGGACTGCTGGATCTGCTTATGTCCAAAGTCGATGGAAACGGGAAGGAGCACCTTGACGGGATGAGATTCCTGGACTGGCCGTCCGAACCTAACAGAAAAGCGGTAGATGCCGGCCTGCACTCCCTTATGGTCATGGCCATGGATGCAGGGGCGCGGCTTTGCGATATACTTGAAGACGGCGTCAGAGCGGACAGATGCAGGGAAGTCCTTCATAGACTTGAAGCTTCATCCGGAGCGTCCGCATGGCTGGAAAGCCTTTCTTCCGGCGTCCCTTCGGCTTCCGGAAACAAGCAGGCGGCCGCCCTTATGGCCCTTTCCGGAGAAGTCCCGGCGGATGAGGCGTGCGGAAAATGCATCTTGTCCGGAGGTGCCGCCGGCTTTTCGACTTTCTACGGCTATTATATGCTGGAAGCTCTGGCCGCAGCAGGAAAATATCAGGAAGCTGTGGATATTATAAAGGAATATTGGGGAGGTATGCTGGATCTGGGTGCGACAACATTCTGGGAGGATTTCAACCTTTCCTGGAAAGAGAATGCGGCCAGGATAGATTCTCTGGTACCGGAAGGGAAGACCGATGTCCATAAGGACTACGGAGGATACTGCTATAAGGGATTCAGACACAGCCTGTGTCACGGCTGGGCTTCCGGCCCGACATCGTGGTTGAGCCGGCATGTCCTGGGAATAGAGATTCTGGCTCCCAGCTGCAGCAGGATAAGGGTGACGCCGCATCTCGGCAGTCTTGAATGGGCGGAAGGTACATTTCCTACCCCATACGGTCCGGTATATGTCCGCCATGAGAAGGACGGGTCCGGCAAAGTGATATCGGAAATAAAGGCACCGAAGGGTGTAAAGGTGATAAAATAGATTCGACGTATGAAAACGAATTTGTATCCGGCTATTTTCAGTTGCGCGGCGTGTCTCGGCATTCTTGCCCCCGTGTCCGCCGCATCGGCTCCGCTCTGTGATGTCAAAACAGCGGAATGTCTGCAGCAGGGCTTCCGGGAGATACCGGACAGTATACAGACAGCAGTCTATTGGTACTGGATATCGGACAATATTTCCAAAGACGGGGTCATAAAAGACCTTCATGCCATGAAGGATGCCGGGATAAACAGGGCCTTTCTGGGAAGCATGGGAGTGGATGGCGTTCCTTACGGGGACGTGAAGTTCCTTTCGGACGAATGGTGGGATATCACCAGGGCAGCGCTTAAGACAGCATCCGACCTGGGGATAGAGATAGGTATTTTCAACAGTCCCGGATGGAGCCAGTCTGGAGGCCCGTGGGTGAAGCCGGAGCAGGCAATGAGGTACGTCAGGACCGATACCCTGACGGTTACCGGTGACGGTACTGTCCGGAAAATCGGACTGAAGGCCCCTTCTGATGACGCATCCCTGTTCAGGGTGCTGGCCTACCCTGCGGTTTCCGGCCGTTCACGGACATGGACACTGGAAAAGGAAGAGGGCAGGCCGCTGGAAGCTCTTCTCGATTCCGTCGGCTTTCCTGTCAGGAGCCTTTCGGTAAAGGCTTTCTCTCCGATCCGTACTCAGTGCGAATTGGAAACGGTTTCCGGAGAGGTTCAGGAGCCGGCTGCTTCATTCCTGTTCGACAGGAGCAATCCGGCCCTTAATGTCGGATTCACTCCGTATGCACCGACAGTGATTTCAATGCCCGGATTGAATTCCGGAAGATTCTTGTTCTCGACTGGGAATGAAGGCTCTGGCAAGATAGAAGTTACCTTGTCGGAAATCCCGCAAGTGGAACGTTATGCGGAAAAGACCCTTGCAAAGATGTTCCAGTACCCGCTGCCGATGTGGGATGAATATATGTGGAAGACCCCTGACAACAGCGGATATGCCGCCGGAGTCATCAGGATGTCTGAAATACAGGATATAACGGATCAGGTGCAGGACAATGCCGTTGTCTGGAGTGTTCCGGAAGGGAAGTGGTGCATAATGGCTGCATACATGGTGCCTACCGGGGTCACCAACTCCCCGGCCGTACCTGAGGCGACCGGGCTGGAGGTGGACAAGATGAGCAAAGAACATGTCAGGGCTCATTTCGATGCATATATCGGGAAAATACTGGAAAGGATACCAGAGCGGGACAGGAAGACATTCAAAGTCGTCGTACAGGACAGTTATGAAACCGGAGGCACCAACTGGACCGATGACATGGAAGAGGCCTTCAAGACAGAATACGGATATGATCCGGTGCCGTTCCTTCCTGTATTCCAGGGCAGTGTGGTCGGCAGTGAGGATATGTCGGAACGTTTCCTGTGGGACCTCAGGCGTCTTGTCGCCGACAGGGTCGCGTATGATTATGTGGGAGGCCTGAGGGAGGTATGTCACGAACATGGTCTTGAAACATGGCTCGAGAATTACGGACATTGGGGATTTCCGGGCGAGTTCCTGATGTACGGCGGACAGTCGGACCAGATATCCGGCGAGTTCTGGAGCGAGGGTACATTGGGAGATATTGAGAACAGAGCCGCTTCTTCATGCGGTCACATCTACGGAAAAAGGCAGATATGGGCCGAATCCTGCACTTCAGGAGGACCGGCATTCTCCCGTTATCCGAGGCTGATGAAACAGAGGGTGGACAGGTTCTTTACGGAAGGGATCAACAGCACATTGCTCCATCTTTATATCCAGCAGCCTGATGACAGGAAACCGGGCCTGGATGCATGGTTCGGGAACGAGTTCAACAGGAACAATACATGGTTCGGCTATATGGACCTTTTCACTTCCTATCTGAAAAGGTGCAACTTTATGCTGCAGCAGGGCAGGTATGTCGCCGATGTAGCCTATTTCATAGGAGAAGATGCCCCTAAGATGACAGGGGCGTGCAATCCTCCGCTGCCTTTCGGCTATTCATTCGATTATATCAATGCTGAAGTCCTTATGAAGCATTCCCGCGTGGAGAACGGCAGGCTCGTCCTGGACAGCGGGATGGAATACCGTATACTGGTGCTTCCTGACCAGGAGACGATGCGTCCGGAACTGCTGGGGAAGATAAAGTCCCTGGTTGCCGGCGGTCTTGTAATTACAGGTCCCGCGCCTGTACGCTCTCCGAGTATGGAAGACTACCCCGTGGCTGATGCGAAGGTCCGGGATATGGCTGCAGAAATGTGGGGCGGTTCTTCTTCGCCTCGCGATTTCGGCAAGGGAAAGGTCTATCCTTCAGGGACATCCCTCGAAACGATATTCAAGGATATGGAGGTGGCCCCTGATTTTTCCCTGGCTCGAGGGCAGGGCGATATCCTTTTCATACACAGGACTCTTGATGAGAACGGTACTGCTCCGGATGCAGGGGAAATATGGTTCGTGTCCAACCAGAGGGACGGGGAAAACCACATAGATATGTCGTTCAGGGTCTCAGGTATGGTGCCTCAGTTCTGGAATCCGGTTACAGGAGAGTGTGTGCCGGCCGGATATACGGCCCGGGACGGCAGGATCCATGTCCATGCCGATCTGGAACCGCTTGAAAGTGTCTTCGTTGTCTTCGGCAAGGACAAAGGTCCCGATCATATATACGGAACAGAGGATGTCATGCCTGTACATACCCCATGGGAAGTGACATTCAATCAGGATGCGGAATTCTGCGCTGACGGCAAGGACACATCGGGAGCGTTCTCCGTTGAATATGACTTCCCGGAAGACTGGTCTCTGTCCGATGACGAAAGGATAAAGTATTATTCGGGGACTGCGGTCTACAGGACGGATGTGGAAGTGGAGAAGAAAGCGGGATGCAGGTATGTCCTCGATCTGGGAAAAGTCATGGTCATGGCCAAAGTGAAAGTGAACGGGAAATATGCCGGAGGTGTCTGGACGGATCCGTACAGTCTGGATGTTACCGATTTTATCCGGGACGGCAGAAACAAGATAGAAATATCCGTGGCCAACAACTGGATGAACCGTCTGGTGAAGGATGCTTCCATGCCGGAAGATGAACGCCGGACCTGGACAAACATAAATCCTTACGGCCCGGACTCTCCTCTCCAGCCTTCGGGACTGATAGGTCCGGTTGTGTTGAGACCGTACTCTGTCACACCTCTCAAGTAATAGGTTTTCAATGTATTTATAGTATTTTTGTATTTGATGGGATTGACCGATTCTATGAAGAAAGTTGTTTTGGCGGCACTTGCCGTTGTGCTTCCGTTCACTGTAATGGCAATGGAAGACAGGAATATTCAGAAAATGCAATGCGAGCATCTTGATTCCCCTGTGGGGATAGATGCGGGGACCCCGCGCCTTTCATGGATGCTCCCTGACGGTGTGGTAAAGCAGACCGGCTATCAGGTAGTCGTAGGGACAGACTCGGCCGGAGTGGCTTCTTTTGAAGGCAATATGTGGAATTCAGGGATAGTCGAATCCGATGATGTCCTTGTGCGGTATTCAGGGATTCCTCTTGAACCTTTTACCAGATATTTCTGGAAAGTGACGGCATGGGATCAGGACCAGACGGCCATAGAGTCCGGGGTGGACTTCTTCGAGACCGGTATGATGGGAACTGAAAACTGGCAGGGATGCTGGATCGGTGACGGGCATGACAGGGAATACAAGCCGGCCCCGTATTTCAGAAAGGAATTTTCTGTCGGGAAAGGAATAAGGGCCGCTCGTGCGTATATTGCCGTCGGAGGCCTGTATGAATTGTACATAAACGGAGAACGGATAGGCGACCACAGACTGGATCCCATGTACACCAGGTTCGACAGAAGGAATCTGTATGTTACTTATGATGTTACCGACCGTCTTCAGGAAGGGGCGAATGCCGTGGGAGTCCTTCTCGGGAACGGATGGTACAACCATCAGTCCGGGGCGGTATGGGATTTTGACAATGCCCCGTGGCGCAACAGGCCGGCTTTCTGCCTGGATCTGCGTATCGAATACGAGGACGGGACGTCCGAAGTGGTGAAGACCGATCTTGACTGGAAGACATCGGAAGGTCCGCTGAGGTTCAACAGTATCTATACTTCCGAGCATTATGATGCACGCCTGGAACAGGACGGCTGGGCGGAACCGGGATTCGATGATTCCGCATGGCAGGGAGTCCGTTACAGGAGTGCTCCGTCCCGGAACATAACCGCACAGCAGACAGTCCCTATAAGGAATGTCACAGAGTACCGTCCGGTAGAGGTGCGCAGGCTGGATGACCGGAGCGTGCTTTTCGATTTCGGACAGAACATGGCCGGCGTCACCAGGCTCAGGCTCTCAGGGGAAGAAGGGACTGAAGTCAGGCTGATCCATTCCGAAAGGATTCATGAGGACGGGCATGCGGATCTTTCCAATATCGACGTATATTTCAGGCCTAAGGACAATGAGGATTTCTTCCAGACCGATATCATCACCCTCAGCGGGAAAGGTCAGGATGAATTTATGGCGAAGTTCAACTACAAAGGATTCAGATATGTAGAAGTAGTCACCGACCGTCCTGTGGAAATCCCCGATACGGCCCTTACGGCTTTCTTCATGCACAGCGATGTGGCTCCGGCAGGAGACCTGCGTTCTTCCTCTGACCTTATCGGGAAACTGTGGAAGGCAACGAACATGGCATATCTCTCCAACCTGATGGGTTATCCTACCGACTGCCCTCAACGCGAGAAGAACGGCTGGACCGGGGACGGGCATCTGGCCATCGAGACCGCCTTGTACAATTATGACGGCATTACCGTATACGAAAAATGGCTGGCCGACCACCGGGACGAGCAGCAGCCGAACGGCGTTCTGCCGGATATTGTCCCTACAGGCGGCTGGGGATACGGTACGGACAATGGTCTTGACTGGACAAGCACCATTGCCATCATCCCGTGGAATCTCTATCTTTTCTACGGCGACACCAAGCCTCTGGAAGACTGCTATGAAAGCATAAAGCGATATGTCGACTATGTGGACAGACGCAGTCCAGGACATCTGACTTCATACGGCAGGGGAGACTGGGTGCCGGTCAAGTCCCGTTCGGACAAGGAACTGACATCATCGGTCTATTTTTATACCGATGCGCGTATATTGTCAGAGGCTGCGGCCATTTTCGGCAATGAAGAGGACAGAAAGCACTATGGAGAGCTGGCAGGGAAAATCAGGGATGCCATCAACGGAAAATATCTTGATATGGAAACCGGCATTTATGCTTCCGGTACCCAGACGGAACTGAGCGTGCCTCTGTTCTGGGGAGTGGTCCCGGAGGAAGTAAGGCCATTGACAGCGGCTGCCCTTGCCGCAAAAGTCGCCGAGGCCGATTATCATATAGATTGCGGAGTGCTCGGCGCGAAAGCCTTGCTGAACGCACTGTCCGAGAACGGCTATGCCGAAGTTGCATATAAAGTGGCGACACAGGATACATACCCTTCATGGGGATGGTGGGTAGTCAACGGAGCCACTACACTGCTCGAGAACTGGGATCTGGAAGCGACCCGGGACATTTCCGACAACCACATGATGTTCGGGGAGATCGGGGCATGGCTTTTCAAGGGGCTCGGCGGAATCCGGCCTGACCCTTCCGACCCCGGATTCAAGCATATAATACTGACTCCTTTGTTTGCTGACGGTCTGGACAGGTTCGAGGCAAGCCATTTGGCTCCTGACGGTATCATCACTTCATCCTGGACAAGGAAAGGCAACAAGGTGACATATACGGTAAAGGTTCCGTCCAATACTTCCGCGACCCTTTCCGTTCAGGCAAAACGGGTGCAGTGCCCAGGACTCAATCCTGAAAAGACCGGGGACGGCATCTGGAAGACCGGGATACCTGCCGGCACATGGAAATTTTCAATAGCATTATAAAAAATCGTTACACTATAATTAATAACCGACATGTTAAAAAAGGCAATGATGGCAGCGGTTTCCCTGCTGCTCTTTTCTTCAGCAATGTTGTCCGCCGGAGACGGTAAGATTACCGTCGGGGACTTGAAGTGCAATATGCAGTCTGATCCGATGGGGGTAGGCGAAGACGGCGTTTTCCTGAGCTGGATACTTGATTCGGATGCCAGGAATGTCCGCCAGACAGCCTACCGCATCCAGGTAGGGTCGTCCCGCGAGGCCCTTTCAGCCGGAAAGGCGGACAAATGGGATTCGGGATGGGTGAAATCGTCTGAAACAGTGTATATCCCTTATGGCGGGGATCCGCTTGAAAGCAGGGAGACCTGCTATTGGAGAGTCCAGGTGAAGACCAATGCCGGAAAGACCGGCTGGTCGCCTGTTTCCATGTGGACTATGGCGCTGCTTTCTGAAAATGACTGGAAAGCGCAGTGGATAGGGCTGGATGCCTGTGCGGAAGATGAAAAGACTGAAGGATGTACCAGACTGGCCGCGAGATATTTCAGGAAGGATTTCACCGCTTCCGGGAAGGATGCCGGTGAAGTTGAAAAAGCGGTGCTTTACATAAGCGGCCTTGGTATGTACGAGGCATTTGTCAACGGACATCATGTCGGTGACCATGTCCATTCTCCGGTAGTGAGTGACTATGGAAAGTCAGTGAATTACAATACTTTCGACGTGACATCCCTTATAGAGCCGGGAAAAGAGAATACGATAGGTGCGGTAGTCGGGAACGGGCTTTTCTTCGCACCGAGGAATCCCGGTCTCCGTCATTTCGGATACCCGAGGCTTCTCGCACAGCTTGAAATCACATACGGTGACGGGAGTGTCCAGACAGTGGTCAGCGACGGGACCTGGAAAGTCTCGACAGACGGTCCGATAAGGGCCAACAATTATTATGACGGTGAGGAATATGATTCCAGGAAAGAGATTCCGGGCTGGGCGGAACCTGGATTTTCTGAAAATCCGTCTACGGATATGGGAAAGAGATGGAGCGCTGCAAGGCTTGTTTCTGCACCTTCAGGAAAGCTTCAGGCGCAGCAGAATCCTCCGATAAAGGTCATGCATACTGTCAGGCCCGTGTCAGTCAGGGAACTGAAGCCCGGGACATATATTCTGGACATGGGCCAGAACATGGTCGGATGGGTAAAGATGTCCGGGAAGATTCCGGCAGGACAGGAAGTCCGTCTCCGTTTTGCAGAGATTCTGAACCCTGACGGTTCCCTTTATACGGCCAATCTCAGGACGGCTGCATGTACGGATGTTGTCATCGGGAACGGCAGGGAGTTTACCTGGAAGCCGTCTTTTGTCTTCCACGGGTTCAGGTATGTCGAGGTTTCCGGATATCCCGGAGTCCCTGATCCTGAAGATTTCACAGGAGAAGTGATATATGACAGCATGCCTTTCTCAGGCAGCTTCTCTACATCCGACACCATTGTCAACAGCATATACAGGAATGCCACCTGGGGTATAAGGGGCAACTATCATGGAATGCCTACCGACTGCCCGCAGAGGGACGAGAGACTCGGGTGGCTCGGGGACAGGACTACCGGCGCATTCGGGGAAAGCTATGTTTTCGACAATAATCTCCTGTATGCCAAATGGCTGCAGGACATAGCGGAAACACAGAGGGAAGACGGGGCGGTTTCTGATGTGAGCCCTAATTTCTGGCAGCTTTACAACAATGACGTGACGTGGCCGAGCGCCTACTTCAACGTGGCTCTGATGCTTTACGAGCGGTATGGCAATCTGGGGCCGATACAGAAGCACTATGAGTCAATGAAAAAATGGATGGATTTCATGGCTTCGGACTGCATGTCGGACGGCATAATCCCGAATGATACGTACGGCGACTGGTGCATGCCTCCTGAGTCTCCGCAGCTCATCCATTCCCAGGATCCGGCCCGCAAGACTGACGGCCGGCTTCTGAGTACCGCCACCTATTACTATCTGCTTGGCGTGATGGAACGTTTCGCAGCCCTTACCGGGCATGATGCCGATATAGATGCGTTCCGCAGCATGGCAGCCACCGTCAAGGAAGCGTATAACCGTGAATTCATGCACCGGTCCGATTCCGGAACCGATGTATGGTACGGGAACAATACGGTTACAGCCAATCTTCTTTCCCTTGTCTACGGACTTGTGCCGGAAGGCTGCGAGGAGTCTGTGTTCGGACATATCGTGGATAAGACAGTGAATGATTTTGACGGCCATGTGAGTACCGGAGTGATAGGTATCTGCCATCTCATGAGGACCCTCACAAGATACGGCAGGGCGGACCTGGCGTGGAGGCTTGCCACCAATACGGATTATCCGAGCTGGGGGTATATGGTCAGGCGCGGGGCTACGACCATTTGGGAGCTATGGAACGGAGATACTGCTGACCCGGCCATGAATTCAGCGAACCATGTCATGCTTCTCGGTGACCTGCTGATATGGTTCTACGAAGATCTGGCTGGAATAAAGACAGCTCCGGGGGCTTTGGCATTCAACAGCCTGCAGATGAAACCGTATCCGGTAGAAGGCCTGGATCATGTAGATGCTTCATACGATTCGGTAAGAGGCAGGATCGCAAGTGCCTGGAAAAAGACGGAAAACGGTATGTTCGAATGGGATGTGACCCTGCCGGCAAATACTTCGGCCGAGATATGGGTGCCTTCGGCAGAAGGAAAAGCTGAAGAAGTATCCGGAAAAGCCGTATTTTTGCGCAGCGAGCCCGGCTATTCTGTCTACAAGGTCGGATCCGGACACTGGAACTTCGTGTCGAGGCTCCCGTAACGGAAAGGACCTGACCCGGTCCTGATTCCGGTAGTCAATAGTAAAACATTGAATATTAGAATAATATAATTAAATAACTTCGTCGGATTGACGTCAATTGAGTATTATGAATATAAAGAACCTGACAATCTTATTGTCCTGCTCTGCAGCCCTTGCGCTCTGCTCGTGCTCTTCGGGGGAAGGACAGACGAAAGTGACGGTAGTGGGCAGACCGGATGTTTCACAGACAAATGTGAATTATGTGTCCAACAGGGCTCCGCTCCGGCCTCTTAATTTCATAAAGCTGCCGGTAGGTGACGTGCAGCCGGAAGGATGGGTCAGAAAATATCTTGAACTCCAGCGGGACGGTCTTACCGGACATCTGGGAGAGATAAGCGCATGGCTCGAGAAAGACGGCAATGCCTGGCTTTCGGATGGCGGTGACCACGGATGGGAAGAGGTGCCGTACTGGCTCAAAGGCTACGGCAATCTGGCCTATATCCTTAATGATGAGGATATGATAGAGGAGACAAAGGTCTGGATAGAAGGCGCTCTGGCTTCGGCCCGTCCTGACGGATATTTCGGCCCTGTGAATATGAGGAACGGCAAAAAGGAACTGTGGGCGCAGATGATAATGCTCTGGTGCCTGCAGTCTTATTATGAATATTCCGGAGATGAACGGGTGATAAAGCTCATGACGGATTATTTCAGGTGGCAGCTGTCCGTGCCTGACGGGGATTTCCTCGAGGACTACTGGGAGAACAGCAGGGGAGGCGACAATCTCCTGAGCGTCTACTGGCTTTACAACCGTACCGGAGATGATTTCCTGCTTGAGCTTGCTGAAAAGATTCACCGCAATACGGCGGACTGGACGCAGCCGACCTCACTGCCCAACTGGCATAATGTCAATATCGCCCAGTGCTTCCGCGAACCTGCGGAATATTACATGCTGACAGGCGACTCGACTATGCTCCATGCTTCATACAACGTGCATGACCTTATCCGCCGCACTTTCGGTCAGGTGCCCGGCGGCATGTTCGGGTCGGACGAAAATGCCAGGCTCGGATACATCGACCCACGGCAGGGCGTGGAGACCTGCGGCATAGTGGAGCAGATGGCTTCCGATGAGATAATGCTCAGGATGACAGGAGACCCTTTCTGGGCCGGGCATTGCGAGGAGGTGGCTTTCAATACTTATCCGGCTGCAGTCATGCCTGATTTCAAGGCCCTCAGATATATAACTTCTCCGAATCATGCGGTCAGCGATTCCGAGAACCACCACCCGGGTATAGCCAACGCAGGACCGTTCCTTTCTATGAATCCGTTCAGCAGCCGGTGCTGCCAGCATAACCATGCTTTCGGATGGCCTTATTTTGCCGAAAACCTGATATACGCCACTCCTGACAATGGTGTTGCCGCGGTAATTTACTCTGCATGCAGGGC
Organism: Candidatus Cryptobacteroides avicola; assembly: GCA_017695115.1. Lineage (GTDB taxonomy): Bacteria > Bacteroidota > Bacteroidia > Bacteroidales > UBA932 > Cryptobacteroides > Cryptobacteroides avicola. The sequence goes on from JADILV010000036.1 coordinate 107,082, forward strand.
TACAGTGAAAGTGGCGGACGGTCATGAAATCGTCCTGCATGAGCAGACACGGTATCCTTTCGACGAGACTATAGATTTTACTGTATCCACCGCATCTGAGGCGGCTTTCCCGATGTATTTCCGCATACCTTCATGGGCGGAAGGGGCGACAGTGGCTGTCAACGGCAGGAAAGCAGGCCGTCCCGTTCCGGGCAGATACGTGAAGATCGACCGTGTCTGGAAAGACGGTGACAGGATAACTCTTGAATTCCCTATGTCTCTGGGCATGAGGACATGGCAGGTAAACAAGAACAGTGTAAGCGTGGATTACGGTCCTCTGACCCTGTCTCTGAAGATCGATGAGAAGTATGTGCAGAGGAACAGCGCCGAAACAGCCATCTGGGATTCCAAGTGGCAGAAAGACGCAGACCCTTCCAAATGGCCTACTACCGAGATTTATCCGGACAGCCCATGGAACTATGCGTTGGTGCTGTCCGGCTCGGGAGACCCTCTTTCCGGTATAGAGGTAGTGCGCAAGGACTGGCCTGCGGATGATTTCCCGTTTACTCTTGAAAGTGTCCCTTTGGAGTTCAAGGCTACCGGCCGCAGGGTTCCGTCATGGACTCTGGATGAGACGGGACTGTGTGCCGTACTTCCGGATGAAGGGGTACAGACAGGTCCGGACGAGCATGTGACACTTGTCCCTATGGGGGCTGCCAGGCTCAGGATTTCCGCCTTCCCGAATGTAACGGAATAATTCAGGACAGTCCGAACTCTTTCCGGATTCTTTCTACGGAGTCGAGAAGCTCCCATCCGAAAAACTGCACGTATTCCTGGGATTTCCTGCCGTGGCGGCATATTTCCACATAGTCCTGATACGGTTTGCGTCCTACATGCCCGTATGCCGCAGTAGGTTCGTAGATAGGTTTTTTCAACTGGAATTTCTCGATGATCTTGGCCGGTCGCAGATCGAACATGCTGCCGATATGTTCTGCTATCTCCGCGTCGCCCAGCTGTCTGCCGTTCTTGTCACATGCCGCGGTGCCGTATGTGTTCACGAAGATGCTTACAGGCTGGGCTACGCCTATAGCATAGGCCAGCTGGACAAGCATTTCCCGGGCGACACCGGCAGCGACCATGTTTTTGGCGATGTATCTTGCGGCATAAGCTGCAGACCTGTCTACTTTTGAAGGGTCTTTCCCGGAAAATGCACCGCCTCCGTGCGCTCCTTTGCCGCCGTAGGTGTCCACGATGATTTTCCGTCCTGTGAGTCCTGTGTCCCCGTGCGGACCTCCGATGACGAATTTCCCGGTCGGGTTCACATGAAGGATATAGTCATCCTTGAAAAGTGCCGCCGTCTCCGGGTGCAGTTCTTCTATCAGCATCGGTATCAGTATGTTCTGCACATCTTTCCGGATCTTTGCCTGCATGGCGGCGTCCACCCTGTCCTGTCCGTACTGGTCGCAGGCCTCCCTGTATGTCATGTGTCCGAGTTCTTCCGCTACGAACTCGTCATGCTGGGTGGATATTACGATGGTGTGCACTCTTACCGGTTTGCCCGTATCTCCGTCGTATTCTATAGTGAACTGGGACTTGGAGTCTGGGCGCAGGTATGGCATCAGTTCCGGCATTTCCTTACGTATCCGCGCAAGTATCTGCAGGGCCTTATGCGAAAGCGCCAGTGGCAGGGGCATATATTCATCCGTGTCACAGCATGCATAGCCGAACATCATTCCCTGGTCTCCGGCTCCCTGCTCTTCAGGGTCGGCTACATCTACGCCCCTGTTTATGTCCTGGCTCTGCTCGTGCAGGGCGGAGAGCACTCCGCATGAGTTCCCGTCGAACATGTATTCCGCCTTGTTGTACCCTATCCTGTTGATGACCCTTCTCGCGACGCTCTGGATGTCCACATACGCATCTTCCGAGCGGACTTCCCCTCCTACGACCACCAGGCCTGTGCTGCAGAAAGTCTCGCATGCGACTTTCGCTTCCGGGTCCTGTTTCAGGAATTCGTCGAGGATTGCATCCGAAATCTGGTCGGCCACCTTGTCAGGATGGCCCTCTGATACTGATTCTGAAGTAAATAGATAATTCATAATATGTAAAATAAAAAAGCCGTCAGCGGAAAGCTGCGGCCTGCACGAACACAAATATTGATTTTTATCGCCGGCATTACAGCCGACAGGTATGTCAACATTTTAGCATTTTTTTAAGTGGTTGCAAGCAGCCAAATCTTTCCACATGTATTTCCGGCTGCAAAGGTAATACAAAAAATCGAATTCCAAACATAATTTACGGCAGAGTGACATCGGGCAGGGTTACCTTGAAAAGTTCGCTTTCCCGGTGCTCCCTGTATATGATGTCTGTCATCTTCTTTACAATGTCGGGATGCTCCGTAGAGATGTCATGGTCTTCATGGATGTCGGAAGCCAGATCATACAGGTGCGGTATCCCTTTGATAACGACAAGTTTCCAGTCTCCCATACGGACGGCTATCTGGTCGGTTTCGTGGAATTCCCAGTACAGATAACCGTGCTTTTCCTGTCCTTCACCGTTTCCCAGAAGGGTCGGGGCGAATGATATGCCGTCGAAGCAGTCCCCTTCAAGGTCTTTGTTTATGTATTTCTTCGGGAACCTTCTGTCTCCCGCAAGGTCGCAGAATGTAGGCAGGATGTCATAGAATGCCAGCTGATGGTCATTCACGGTGCCGGCCGGAACCTGTCCAGGCCACCATGCTATGAACGGCACCCTTATGCCTCCTTCGTAGCACTGGCGTTTGATCCCTCTCAGTTTCCCGTCACGTCCGAAGAATTCCGGGTCAGCTCCTCCTTCCTCATGAGGCCCGTTGTCGCTGCTGAACAGTACCAGCGTGTTTTTATCAAGGCCTTTTTCCTTCAGTTTTGCCATTATTTCACCCACGTATGCGTCCAGACGCGTAATCATGGCCGCAAATTCGGCGTGGGTATGTTCGACAGGGTTGTACCGGTTGCCTTCACTGCCTCCCCAGGTCTTGTCTTCAAAGAACCTTCCTTTGTAGAACTGCAATATGGAATCTTCGGGCTGGGCCAGCTCCGCATGAGGGAGAGTATAGGTGAAGAATCCGAAGAAAGGCTCTTCTCCGTCCTGGCTGTCAAGCCATGCAAGGGCCTCCCTGTGTATCAGGTCGGCTGAATACTGCGGACGCTTCCTGTAGTCGTCACCGTACATCGGGTAGCCGATATTGTCTTCAAGTGTGATGCGCACGGTACAGGTGTCTCCTTTTGACCTGCTGTATCTGTTGAGGAAGTTCGGATAGTAGAGATGTGCCTGGAACTGGCAGATGTAGCCGTAGAATTCATCTATCCCCCTCTTGTCGGGAGTAGAGCAGGAACTCTCGTAACCTCCTGCCCACTTGCCGAACATTCCCGTAGTGTATCCGTTCTGTTTCAGTATTTCAGGAAGGATGATATGTTCAGGATCGTAAGGCTCCTGTCCCACTGTGGAATAGTCGTCATTCTCCCCGTATTTTACTGAAGGAGACCCCGGCCAGTATTCCTTGTTGCCCCTTACATGTCCGTGTCCGGAGTGCTGTCCGGTCATGATTGCGGCTCTTGACGGGGCGCTTACCGGGCTTCCTGCGTATGCCTGGGTGAAACGCATGCCTTCCTCGGCCATCCTGTCTATGTTCGGGGTGAGTATATATTTCTGCCCGTAGCAGGCGAGGTCCCCGTAACCCATGTCATCGCAGAGTATGAAGATGATGTTCGGCCTGTCGCATTTCGGGGCTGCGGCGAGCGCAGAGACCGACAGTATTGCGGCGCCGGAGCAGAGGATGGATTTGGATTTCATATTATTCGGTTTTTGTATCGGTATTTTCCCAGATATAGACCTTGTCGGAGCGTCGGAGTTTCCCTCCGCAAGACTCCAACAGGGCCGCTTCAACAGGTATCGAACAGTAAATGCCTTTGTCGGCTTGCGCCGCTTCTTTCAGGTCCACCCTGATTTCGGGGACGGTCATTTCCACGACTCCTGTAGAAGGGCCGATAATGAGTATCCTGTCTCCTTTTTTCAGGCTGGCGGACTCGACGAGGATTTCGGCCACTCCGAGTTTTCCGAACCAGTTCGTGACTTTTCCGCTGTAGACTTTCTTCCTTGTGGCCTTGCTGCCGTAGACCTCGCTCCACTGTCCGAGCCGCGCACCCTGGTAGTACCCGTCCCAGAATCCGCGGTTGAACACTTCCGACAGTTCCTTTTTCAGTCCTGCGGCAAATTCCGGAGTGTAGGAGCCTTCGCACACGGCATCAGCGGCACGCCGGTAGCAGGAGGCCACACGTTTTACGTATTCTGCCGACCGTGCCCTCCCTTCTATCTTGAATACGGTCACGCCCGCATCTATGATCTTGTCCATGAATTCGATGGTACACAGGTCTTTAGGTGACATTATATACTTGTTGTCCACTACGAGCCTGTTCCCGGTCTCCAGGTCCGTGACCTCATAGCCGCGCCGGCATATCTGATAGCATGAGCCCCGGTTGGCCGAAGCCCCGTATTCATGCAGGCTGAGGTAGCACTTCCCGGATATGGCCATGCAGAGCGCCCCGTGCGCGAACATCTCTATCCGCACCGGCTTTCCTGACGGCCCTGTGATGCCCTCCCTGTCTATGATGTCCTTTATTTCCTTGACCTGATGGAGATTCAGCTCGCGGGCGAGCACTATTACATCTGCGTATTGTGCGTAGAAACGCAGCGCTTCGGAGTTTGATATGCTCAACTGTGTGGAAATATGCACTTCCACCCCTATCTGTCTGGCGTAGATGATGGCCGCCATGTCGGATGCTATTACGGCCGTCACGCCGGCTGCCTTTGCCGCATCGAGAGTGCGGCGCATATCTTCCAGGTCCTCATTGTACAGCACTATATTCAGCGTCAGGTATGTCTCTACCCCGTGCTCCCGGCAGATGTCGCAGATTTCCTGCAGGTCCGTCATCTTGAAATTGTTGGCCGAGTGGGAGCGCATATTGAGTTTCTCCACCCCGAAATACACCGAGTCCGCTCCTCCCTGGATAGCTGCGTGCAGGCATTCGAAATTGCCCGCAGGGGCCATTATGTTGATGTCTTTCTTTTCCATCCCCGGAGATTATTTCGTCCTTCCCAGAAGACGATCTGCATAGCGGTGGAGCATTTCATAGCGTACGCGCGGCAGCCCGATCATACCGGCAAAGTCCATTGCCTGTGCGTGCTGCTTGATTATCTCGTATTTCGCGTCCTCGTCTATGCCAAGCTCCACATAGATGCTTTTTACTTTTTCTATTTTGGCGTTCCTTTCCGCTTCATTGCCGGTTTTCATGGCCATAGCCGCCTGGAGGGCTGTCTTGCCGATGCTGTGGGAAATCACTCCGGATTTCTCCATTTCCCCGCTTTTTTCGATGGCCCTTGTGAGCAGCCAGCTTTTCTTGTTGTTTATGATGTCACCGCCGATTTTCTTTCCGAAGACATTCGTATCACCGAATGTGTCCAGATAGTCATCCGCAATCTGGAATGCAAGTCCGAGGCTGTATCCGAACCTGTAGAGGTAGTCGCAAGTCCTTTCGTCCGCCCCGGCGATCAGCGCCCCGAGTTTTGCGGAACAGGCCAGAAGGACTGCCGTTTTCAGACCTATCATTTTCATATAGTCTTCCATAGGTACTTCCTTCATCTCCTCGAAATTCATGTCATACTGCTGTCCCTCACATACTTGCGCGGCTGTGGCGGTAAACAGTTCCAATACTTGCGGCAGTACTTTCACAGGCGCCTTGGCGATTCTGCGGTAACTGTCGATGCACATCACGTCACCGGACAGGATAGCCGTATTCCCGTTCCATTTTTTCCATACCGTAGGCTGGCTGCGGCGCATGTCGGAGTTGTCCATGATGTCGTCATGGATGAGCGTGAAAGTATGGAAGACCTCGAGGGCTGCGGCCGGCTGCAGGATCTCATCCGAAAAACTGTCCTTGAACAGAGAATAGGCTGTCAGGCACAGTCTTGGCCTGACACGCTTGCCGCCGATTCCTATCATATATCTGAGCGGGTCATACAGTCCGGCCGGCTCGGCTGCAAAGCCCGGGTTTTCAAAAAGCCCGTTCAGGGTTTCTTCGATTTGCGCTTCGTTGATCATGGCAGAAAGGTTTACAATCCTGCAAAAGTAAATATTTATTTGAATTTTTGCTACATTTGCCCTCCGTATGGAAGCGATAGTAGTAAAACATACCGGAAGCCATTATCTTCTGACCGTACCTCCGGGATGGAACCTTTTCCCTGCAGTGCTCAGGGGCAGGATCCGCCAGAAAGGAAGCACGTCTACCAACCCGGTCGCCGTCGGTGACAGGGTTCTCGTCACTTTGCCTGAAATGTCCGAATCCTGTGCATGTCGTGATGTATCCTGTCCGGAAGACAATATCTCCCGGGACGGGGTCTCCGGTATCGCTACGGTGGAGAGTCCCGCCCTCATTACGGACATCCTTCCGAGAAGGAACTATATCATCCGCCGTTCCACAAACCTTTCCCGCCAGTCCCATATCATAGCCGCCAATGTCGACATGGCATTCATCGTCGTGACGATAGATTTTCCCGAGGTGAAACTCCCGTTTTTGGACAGGATATTGGTGACATGCGAGGTGTACGGTGTCCCGGCTACGATAGTGCTCAACAAGTCAGACCTTTACGGTGAGGAACACCGGGAGGGGGTGGCTGCATTCCATAATATATATGAAGGTGCCGGCTATCCTGTGATTGATGTTTCGGCAGTTACCGGTGCAGGGGTCGGGACTCTGCGCGATGCCTGCAAGGATAAGGTCTGTCTGTTTTCCGGCGTTTCCGGTGTGGGAAAGTCTTCTCTGATAAAGGCTCTGGATCCGTCTCTGGACCCTCGTACAGGGGAGATATCCAGGTCGCACCAGCAGGGAAAGCACACGACTACCTTCTATGAGATGTACAGGCTTTCATCCGGCGGCTATATTATAGATACTCCAGGTATCAGAGGGTTCGGGCTGGTCGATGTCGGAAAGGACGAGATCGCACTGTATTTCCCCGAAATGCTCAAGGCCTCCGAGGGCTGCCGCTTCACTCCCTGTACCCATACCCACGAACCCGGCTGTGCAGTAAAAGCCGCCGTAGAGTCCGGTGCCATCAGCTACGAACGCTATTCTTCCTATCTCGGCATGCTGGAGGAAGAACAGAAATACAGGTAATCCGGGTGTCTGTCAACCGTAACATATTGTCTCTTGCCGTTCCCAGTATTCTGGCCAATATAACCGTGCCTCTGGTAGGCATGGTAGATCTTGCCGTAGCCGGCCACATGGACGTTTCCTCATCGGGAGTGTCTTCAGGGGCGACTCTTATCGGCGGCGTTGCGATAGGTACCATGCTTTTTGACCTTCTTTACTGGAACTTCGGTTTTCTTCGCATAGGGACCGGAGGCCTTACGGCCCAGGCATGCGGACGCGGGGATATGGGAGAGTGCGCGAGGATCCTGAGCCGCTCGGTGGGAATAGCCCTGGCCTGCGCCTTTGCCCTGATTGCCATGCAATGGCTGTTCCTCAAGGCCGCGTTCCTGGTCGTAGAATGCACTCCGGAAGTGCAGGCTCTTGCGGAGCGTTATTTCTATATCCGTATTTGGGCGGCTCCGGCTACGCTCAGCCTGATGGCTTTCAAGGGCTGGTTCATCGGAATGCAGGACGGCGTGAGCCCTATGGCTGCCGACCTGACGGTAAATATACTCAATGCCGTGTCGAGTGCGGTACTTGCTCTGGGGCTCAGGGTAGGAGACTTCCATTATGAAGGAATGGGATTCCAGGGCATAGCCGCCGGGACCGTTGCCGCACAGTATACAGGTCTTGTAGCTGCCGTATCCATCGTTTTCATGAAATACCGCAGACGTGTATTCGGCGGGACTGCCATGCGTGTGCTCCGGACTGCATTCAAGGGAGGGGAGACAAGGAAGTTCTTCAGCATGAACACTGACCTGTTCATACGTTCCATGTGTTTTATAGGCATATATATAGGTTTTACGATGCTTGCCGCCAGACAGGGAGACCTCATTCTTGCATGCGGCTCCATCATCATGAAGATAATGATGCTGTTCTCTTATTTTACGGACGGCTTCGCGTATGCCGGAGAGGCCTTGTCCGGAAGATACATAGGAGAGAGGAACAGGGAGGCGTTCCGCCGTACTGTAAGGTATGTCTTTATCTGGAGCATGGGCATTGCGGCCCTGTTCATGGTACTTTATGCTGCAGCCGGGACCCCGCTGCTGAAGATGATGACCGATGATGCGGATGTCATCGGCCTGGGACAGGAATACCTTCCGTGGCTTCTGGTGATGCCTCTTGTCGGATGCGCCGCCTTCACGTGGGACGGAATCTATGTCGGGGCTACGGCATCTGGAAGCATGCGCAATGCCGGCCTGCTTTCCCTTGCGGGATTCTTTGCCGCCTATTTTCTGGGGCTTGCCTTTTCCGGCGGACCTGAAACGGCCGTCGGCATGGAGCGCACAGGAGTTTCAGCATACGGCATGACAGTCCTCCATATCCTTCTTGCCGCCTATTTTGTCCACCTTCTTGTGAGGACAGTCTATATGTCCGTCCGTTACCGTCCGGTCATTTCCGGAAGGTTCCAGGGACAATCCGCCGGATGAAAAGTCATCTTCCTGCAGTCTTTACCATCTCTTTCAGCATGGCATTGAATTCCGTTGCTCCGAGCAGGTCTTCCAGTTTCAGATGCATGCGGTAACGCCAGTAGTGGGATGGGTCCGACGGGTCATTGATGCGTTCTGCGCAAGGGTCCGGATGTCTCAGTTTCCCGTCTGCGGCCAGCCAGTCCTGGATAGGAAGGACTGCCAGAAGGGAAGGGGAGTCCAGATGCATCTTTATTGTCATCCTGCATATCCGGGGCTCGCATTCCTGAGGGGTTTCCCCGCTTTCTCCGAGCACTTCATGATAGAATTTTGCAGTCAGTTTCCTGTCTTCTTTCCACCAGGCCCTGAGCGGATTCATGTCATGTGTCGAGGTAGAGCAGACAGACATATAGGGGTAGTGCCGGACATCGGCAAAGGTTTCTCCCGGGAGTTTGGGCATGCGCTGGATTTCCAGCGAAAGGATATGCAGCTCTTTCATGACTTCCGGCACGCAGTCCGGAATCATGCCCAGATCTTCGCCGCAGGCCTGCATCTGTGTGGAAGCCAGCAGCTCAGGAAGCTTCTTCATCGCCGATTCTTTCCAGAACCCGTTGTGTCTGCGGTAAAAAAAATCATTGTAAAGCCTGTCGTATGTGTCTTTGGCATGTTTGTCGAGACTCTTGTAGACCTTTGTGTCCTGAGCCGATATTCTCGGATGCCAGTATCCTTTGGCACGGGGGTCTGCCACGAACAGCACGTTTTCCGATACCGGCACTGACGGGCCCGTATCGGGCAGGTCGAATCCGAGACCTCTCAGATACCCTGTCGTGTACGGCAATGCCGGACTGAAATGCCCCAGCAGGCCGCTTCCGGCCCCGAGCGGAATTTCCCATATCCTGAAAAAGCCGAGAATATGGTCAATGCGGAAAGCATCGAAATATTGTTCCATATTCTTCATGCGTGCTTTCCACCAGGAGTACCCGTCCTGTGCCATCCTTTCCCAGTTGTAGGTGGGCAGGCCCCAGTTCTGTCCTTTGGCGGCAAAGGCGTCGGGAGGCGCTCCTGCCTCCGAATCGAGGTGGAACAGTTCCGGAGACGCCCAAGCATCGGCACTGTCCGGACTGATACCTATAGGCAGATCCCCTTTCAGATATACCCCGAGCCCGTGTGCATAGTCGCGTGCCGCCTTTAATTGCAGGTGGAGATGGAACTGGACGAAACAATGATAGTTGAATTCCTTTTTTTCTTTTTCCAGCAGTCCGGATACTTTTTCCGCGTCATAGACGGCATATTCCCCCCATTTCGTGAAACAGGCTGTCCCGTATTTGCGGGTAAGTATCCTGAAAGCGGCATACGGCATGAGCCAGTGGAGATTTTCACGGAAAAACCGTTTGAAGTCCTTTGTTGCGCAGGTACGTCTCCATCCGGACAGGAAAGCCTTCCTCAGCAGCCTGTCCTTTTCTGTATTGACCCTTTCATAATCCACTCCGGGAAGGGCGTCCAGTTCTTTCTGCAAGGCCCTGTATTCTTCATCCGTCTCAACTCCGGCGTCCGGAAGATGAATGAACTGTGGGTGAAGGGCATAGATGGAAACGGCCCGGTATGGATAGGAATCCGCCCATGTCCCGGTCATCGTCGTGTCATTTACAGGAAGAAGCTGTATTAACTTCTGTCCGGTCGCTGCCGCCCAGTCCGCCAGTTTTCTTATATCGTTGAATTCGCCTGTACCGAAACTTTCCGCAGTCCTTAAAGAGAACACCGGTACGGCCGTACCGGCACATCGGGGCATCATCAGCCAGCTGTCTTTCACTTCCATACTGCAGCCGTTTTCCGGCAGTGCCGCCGGATTGCCGGTCCCTATGGAATGGAACATCCATTCTCTCCGTTCGAAGCGTCCGTCTTTTTCTACCTCGTAATGGTAGCAGGCAAAATCCCGGACCCCGGCATCGGCTATCAGCACTTCCCATGTCCCGTCAGAGCCGTTGATACATCGCATCGCGGCCTTTTCCCCGTTCCCGTAGTGCAGAAACAGGTTTTCACCCCATTCGGTACGGTAATTTATTGTAAATCGTATCTGCATGATCTTGAAACGCTTTCTCAATTTTGCGGATCAGTGTCAATCCTGTTGTTTTCCGGCCTCATTTTCTTCCAGCAGATTACAGGCAGGATAAAAGCGATGAGAGTCGCCGCAAGCCAGAATACCGATACGGGACCGAAATCGTATGAAGCGGTGCTGATGTCTTCCGCTCCTTTCGTGTAGCCCTGGATCAGATAACCGCTTGCTATATCCTGTATGCCGGCTGCGACGTAGCTGGATATGCCCACGATTCCAAGTGCGGCTCCGGTCGCTTTGCGCGGGACGATGTCGACCGCCATCAGTCCTGCCACTATGCAGTACAGGACCCCTGTCGCCAGACTGAACAGGGCGACATAAAATATATTCACCATGTAGCTTCCCTCTGTGAAAAGGAAAAGGTCCAGCGATATGAAGCTCAGAATCCCGGAAACGATGGCCGGTTTCACTCTGTCTCCTTTGAACACTTTGTCTGAAAGCCATCCTGCCAGCACTGTCCCCACTACTCCGAATGCGGCGGAAAAGGCAATGATCTGTGTCGCGTTTTCCAGAGAAAAGTCCTTTGCTTTCTGCAGGAAAAGCACTCCCCATCCTGCCACGGCATATTTGGCTATGTAGACGAATGCGCTCGAAGCCGCGATTATCCATATCCCTGCATGCCTTAGAACGAATTTCTGTACCTGTGCGGTAGGCATGGTGTCCATTTTCCGCATTTTTTCTCCGGAAAGGACCTGCACTGACGGAAGTCCTTTGCTTTCAGGTGTGTCGCTCATGAAAACCAGGATGATCGCTGCTCCGGCAAGACCTCCGACGGCGGAGAATATGAATCCGTATTCCCACCCGAAGGCGGATACCACGATTCCTGTTATTATAAAGGAAAGGAATTCCCCCAGATAGGGTGTCGCACTGAAGATGCTGTAGAATGTCCCTCTTTTGGACAGCGGGAACCAGCGGGAGAGATTGATGATTCCCGGAGGCGAGCCCATTGACTGCATCCAGCCGTTGATACCCCACAATACGGCGAAGATGATGAACAGCAGCATCGTAGACAGCCCGATGGTACTGTAGAAAAGCCCGGCCATACCCATCAGCAGGTTGACTGCAGCGGAGACGAGCAGCCCCGTAGCCATGAAACGCCGGATGTTGCAGTAATCGGCAATGAATCCGTTCATGAATTTCCCTACAGCATAGACGAAAAGCAGGGCCGAGCCGATTATGCCCAGCTGCCCGGCCGTAAGTGTACCGCTGTCGATAAGCGGCTGCTTCACGACGCTCAGGCTCATACGGCAGACATAGTACAGGCTGTATGCCGCCGTCGCTCCCCAGAACGTCTTGTTCCGCAGTGATTTGTATGTGCTCTGGATTTTGTCTTCCGGAACGCGTTCCGCTGAAGGCTTGCTGATCCGGTAGAATGTGTACAGACTCATTTAATTGCAGGATTTCAAAAAAATTCAACCGCACAAAGGTACTATTTTCAATGGAAAGGGCAATAATTGTTAAATTCGCATGCTGAAATATCTTGAAAACCGATAAATCGTAAAATTATGAAACGGATCAGACTTCTTTCTGCGGCATCGATGCTGTTTCTTGCCGTATCCGCGCTTTCCGCCCGGACCCCCGAAAACGTAGAGTATGTATTTACCGAGGCTTCCGACCTGACCTTGACAGGGAAGATACTGGAGGATACACCGAATCCGTACCACCGTGTGGATACCTGCAGGTACAAAGGTTTCACAAGCGGGGAGAATATCCAGGTGCGCTGTTCTGCCGGCCTGGCAGTGCTGTTCGAGACGAATTCATCGACCATTTCGGTAAAGCCTGAATACGGTTACATGAACAGGGCAGGCAATACCATGGGGATTTCGCTACGCGGATACGACCTTTATATAATGAAAGACGGGGAGTGGCTGTATGCGGCATCCAAAGTCCCTGCGGACGGCAAGGAAGAGAACAATCTGGTACTTATCAAGGACATGGCTCCGGGAGTGAAGAAATGCATGCTTTATCTCCCGATCTACAGCGAACTCTATTCCCTGAAAGTAGGAGTGGAGAAAGGCTCGGAAATCTCGCCGATGGAGTCACCTTTCAGATACAGGGTCGGAATTTTCGGTTCCAGCTTTACCCAGGGGATCAGTACGAGCCGTCCCGGCATGAGCTATCCGATGCAGTTCATGCGGCATACCGGCATTCAGATTCTGAGTCTGGGATGCAGCGGCAACTGCAAGATGCAGCCGTATTTTGCCGATGTCCTTTGCGATGCCGATGTGGACGCCCTGATATTCGATGCCTTTTCAAACCCATCCGCCCGGATGATCGAGGAACGTCTGTTCCCGTTCATAGAGAAGGTCCGCAAGGCCCATCCTGACATCCCGCTGATTTTCATGCAGACAATCTACAGGGAAAGCCGTAATTTCAGTGTCAGCAGCGATGCATTCGAGAAGGCCAAAATGGAAATGGCGGCGAAACTCATGGCCGAGGCTGTAAAGAAGTATGACAACGTATATTTCATCCGGACCGATACCGGCCGCAACGCTCATGAGAGTTCGGTAGACGGTACCCATCCGTCCGATATGGGATACCTCGGCTGGGCGGAATCCATTGAGAAGCCTGTAATGAAGATACTGCGGAAATATGGTATAAAATAATCAAACCGATTTCCGGGAAATTATGATTTATTATAATTTTATTT